>JAEYNR010000039.1 GCA_023412475.1 Fibrobacterota bacterium
TATCGCAATCTCATCAGGGGTGTCCTTTCTAAGTTTATTTTTTGTAACTATTTACTAACCTAGTTTGTGGCACCCCTTTTTGTCAAGTTTTTTTCAAGTTTTTGTATTTTGAACAGAAACTAAATAAGTTCACCGGTGGCATTGTTCACTCAGACCCTGCCCTGATGGAGCCATTGATGATGTACTAAAGCCGTGATAAGATAAATTTTTCCACAAGATTGAATCATTGAAGCAATCAATGTAAAAAAAAGCGCAAGTTGTTCATAGCTTGGCCGAAGCCCACAAAAAGGTGCTGTTTTACACCATTGAAAAAGCATAAAGAGAAAACAAACTGGGAAAAACTGATAGAAAGATGTATCAGGAGGGGGGGGCGGATCTTAAGAATCCTCCCGCCATCTGACGGGACATCAGCAGATCTCTTCACCCCGCTATGGAAACTCCAGGCAACAAACCCGGTTCTCAGCTAAGAATAGAATCAGATACAGGTTAAGGTTGTTTTTTTGGAGCAGGAGTGCCCTTGTTTTTAGGTTGTTTGCCTTGTGAAGGAGGGGTTCTTGGGCACATCTTCTGACATTGCCTCATTAAAGCGGTATCGGCAGGTACAGTAACCTCTTTTACCAGATTTAGATTCTGATCATACTTAATTAATTTCTGACCACTTTGAACCAGTACGGAACCATCAGCAAGATTTGCAACTACTCTGGGCATCATCATTCCCATCCCCATCATGTGGCAACGCCCCATTGTGCTGGAGTCGGTTCCCTGAGGTTGAGGGCTCTGTGATTGAGCTGCTACACTGAATAGAAAAACCAGAAATAAGCTTAACACTACTTTTTTCATGAAAGAACTCCAGTTAAAGCCTTACAAACACTCTTTTTTCAACTAACTGCAAATAATGTTCCAAATAGTAATTGCTTAGAGGTCCTGTTTTTGCTTTAACCAAAGAAAAACTCTAACTACTTCAGCCTGGTAATAAAAATCAGAATTCTTAAATCCTAAACACCAAAGAAAAACTGTCCTTTTTCCCATTTTCTGTCCAGCTCTTGTTTTTCCGTTTCTGTTCTTGTTTCGTATTTCGGTTTTCGGATTTCATTCTTATTCCACTTCCCATTTCCTGTTCTTGTTTCGAATTTCGTGCTTATTCCACTTTTTGTTTCATATTTCGAATTTCGTGCTTCGTAACAAACCAGCAGAAATTGCTAATATTAATGAGAAACTTATTTGGAGATAAAGCCAATGGTCAAAGTTGCAAATTCTCTGCCCCAAAACTCCACTCAAGTCGATTGGCACAGTCTATCGGCCGAAGAAGTGTTTAAAAAACTGCAGTCTGATAAAGAAGGATTAAACAGTAAAGAAGCACAGAGCCGTTTAGAGGTATTTGGCTTAAACCAGATTCCCTCTTCCAAAGGCGAATCTTCTTTGAAACGGTTCTTTCTCCAGTTTAATAATGTGTTGATTTATATCCTGTTAACCTCAGGTGTCATCTCATTTCTGCTTGCGCACTGGGTTGATGCCGGAGTGATATTTGGTGTAGTTCTTATAAATGCCATAGTTGGATTTATTCAGGAAGGGAAAGCTGAGAAAGCACTTGAAAGTATCAGATCCATGCTTTCGCCCCAGGCAACTGTTATCAGGAATGCTCACCAGGTGTCCATTGACACTAAGGAGATAGTTCCTGGTGATGTTGTTAATCTTCAGGCAGGAGACAGGGTACCTGCAGATTGCCGGATATTTCACAGCCGTAATCTGAAGATAGACGAATCGATATTGACTGGAGAATCTGTGCCGGTAGAAAAAAGTGTTGAATCGGTTGAGATTTCCTCAGAACTGGCAGAACAAAGTTCTATGGCCTTTTCAGGGACTCTGGTGATTTTTGGAAGATGCAGCGCCGTTGTGGTAGAAACCGGCATTGATACTCAGATAGGAAAGGTGAGCACTCTTTTAGAACAGGTAGAGCAGTTGTCAACACCTTTGCTGCGTCAGATTTCACAGTTCAGTAAATTGCTGAGTCTTTCGATAGTGGGTATTGCCGCTGTAACATTTGTTATTGGTTATTTTTTGCGTAATTATGGGATTGTAAGCATGTTCATGGCTGCAATCAGTCTGGTAGTGGCCGCAATCCCTGAGGGTCTTCCTGCCATAATGACAATCACTCTGGCAATCGGAGTGCAGAGGATGGCCACCCGAAATGCAATTATCCGCAAGCTTCCTGCAGTAGAGACTCTCGGAGCAGTAACGGTAATCTGTTCGGATAAGACAGGAACACTTACCAAAAACGAAATGACTGTCAAGTCAATATTAACTGCAGATGCGCTAATCAGTGTAAGTGGAAGTGGATATGAACCCAGGGGCGATTTCTTTATTGATAATACAGAAATTGAAGTAGAAGAAAACTCCTCAACCCTGTCAGAGCTTCTCAGAGCTGCGGTGCTCTGCAATAATTCATTTGTATACCAAAAAGACAATGAGTGGGTACTGGATGGAGGACCTACCGAAGGGGCACTTGTTACTGTTGCAATGAAAAGCGGAATTGATCCAAAAGAAATTAAAGAGATGTTTCCCAGAACCGATGAGATTCCTTTTGAATCCAAAAACAAATTCATGGCCACTCTTCATCATGACCATCAGGGTAACAGGTTTATCTACATTAAAGGAGCCCCGGAAGCTATTCTTGCTCGTTGCAGCCTACAGAAAAGTGGCTCAAAAATCCTCGCCCTTGATCTTGAGTACTGGAAAGAGGCAATGGAATCGCTTGCTGCAAAGGGACAAAGAGTAATGGCTCTGGCCTATAAAGATTCTTCAAAAGATCACAGGGAATTACATTACGATGAGCTGAATGCGGAGTTAATAATCCTTGGAGTAATGGGAATGATTGACCCGCCCAGAGAGGAAGCAATCCGGGCTGTAGGAAGTTGTCAAACTGCAGGAATAAGGGTGAAGATGATCACAGGAGATCACAAGACAACCGCCTGGGCAGTAGCCAGATCGATGGGAATAGGCGAGAGCGGCTCTGAGATTAGTGGCCAGGAGCTAGAGGAAGCTGATGAAAAGGAACTTAAAGAGATTGTATCCAGAACAGATGTTTTTGCCAGAACCTCACCAGAGCACAAATTGCGGCTGGTAGAAGCATTGCAGGCTGATGGGCAGGTGGTTGCCATGACCGGAGATGGAGTAAATGATTCCCCGGCTTTAAAAAAGGCCGATATTGGCATTGCCATGGGCAAAAAGGGCAGTGAGGCAGCCAAAGAGGCATCTAAAATGGTTCTAATTGATGACAATTTTGCTTCAATAGTCCACGCCATCGAAGAAGGAAGAACTATCTATGATAATCTGCTCAAAGCAATTCTTTTTATACTTCCATCAAATGGAGGTCAGGCTTTTTCTATTGTTTTTGCAGTTTTTATGGGTTTAGCCCTTCCACTTACTCCTGTTCAGATACTGTGGGTTAACATGATTACCGCAGTAACACTTGCTCTGGCATTGGCTTTTGAATCTTCAGAACCAGGAATTATGGGCAGGCCACCCAGAAAACCAAATAAGCCCATACTTAGCAGTTTTCTAATCTGGAGGGTTCTTTTTGTTTCAGCTATCCTGGTTGCAGGTACAATGGGGCATTTTGTTTTGCTTTACAACCAGGGTGAATCTCTGGTCTTTTGCCGTTCTGCAGCACTAAATACTCTGGTAGCAGGTGAACTGGTTTATCTTTTTAACAGCAGGTACAAAATAAAACCATCATGGAATTTAAAAGGACTCACCGGCAGTAAGGCAGTACTTATAGCATCCGGACTTTTGATTCTTTTTCAGGGACTCTTTATCTACATACCATTATTTCAGAATCTTTTCGAAACAGTACCAATCGGTTATGCCGAGTGGTTGAGAATTGCAGTTTTTGTTATCGGCCTTTTTCTAACAGTCGAACTTGAAAAGTTGATTATCAGACGATTTTTCAGGTCTTCTGTAACATAACCACAAAGATCATCGTTATACCGACAGACACGCCTCTTTACCACAAGAAAAGCTGAAAAAACCATTCTTATTCTTCTGCAATGCAGAAGAGAAAAGGAGGTGGAACGGGCAAGGCGGCTTTTTAAGTCAATTGCAATGCTTCTCAGACTGTTGGGTTTGTGTTTTTCTTTTGTATAAAGCAGCAGTTTTACTCTTTACAACTTGTAAGACAGAACGTACATATATCTGCAAAACAGTATCAAAATTAAAGCAGAGTAAATAGAGGTCCGGCGGCTTTCTTCAATGGAAAGCCACCGGATTTGTGGGGTGAAGTGAAGCGCGACAGGCAGAGATTCCATTCAATCATAAAACCCCTTTTTTTGCATGCTGAGCAGAATAAAAAGGGCAGACCGAACTGCAACCCCTGAAACATTTGAACCATTTATGCAATAAGAACCATCATTCTCTCATAGATGCATAAGTATGTTGAAAAAATAAAAAACCAGAAATGACAATAGAAGTTACATTTAAGTTACAAAACTTCATGAATTGACATCAGATTCATGTATGCAAATATGTACAGATAGTCAAATTAGTACTGCCAGAGGTGGTAAATCTTTTTTTTTGTCGATCCTGCTCCTGCTGCGTTATTGTTTTTAAAGCGAGTAGCGCCTTGTTTTTATTGTAACGCTGTGGTGCGGATCAGAGCCAGCGGCAGAAAACTTCAAGAACTTTGTGTATTCTTTTAGTGGTCTTTACTGCCACTGCCAGTGTCAGTGGTTTGTTGTTGGAAATTTTGGTAAGGTTGTTTATAGATACTCGACTCGTAAGTAAGTAATAAGCGAAAGTGTATAATTGACCGGCAGTTCAGAAATGATCCCAGTAATTTTTACTTACACTAATCTCTGAGCCATCCCATTTAAGCAAATCCTGCTGTTTTAAGCGGAAAAGAAGCCTGGACAGAGTCTCAGGTGTGGTACCTATGGCTGCAGCCATATCCTTTTTTGAAATCCCCGGAACGATTCTGGTTTTCATTCCAAAATGATTTTTTAGAAATAGGAAAAACCTATGGTCAACTTCATGTGATTGCACCTGCATAAGACGCTCTGTCAAATATCGCTGCTTATACATAAGAAGGGTGATAAAATCATTTCTAAAATCTGGATTATCCAACAACCTTATAAACTGCTTTTTTGGCAGGATAAAAATATTACTCATCTTTAAGGCCATAGCGGAAACCGGATAACGGTCTTTTTCAAAGAGTATTACTTCTCCAAAAACTTCACCCGGTTGAACTATTTTAACCACCACTTCTTTATCTTCTGGTCCGGCTTTCGAAAGCTGAATAGCACCACTACCCAGAATATAAAGAGCAAAACCCTTATCTTCTTCATGAAAAAGTATTTCACCTTTTTGAAGAGTCTTTGAGATAGCTATCTCAGAAAGGACTGTTTTGCTTTTCTCTGAAAGACCACCAAACATCTCTGTAAAATCTAACATCCTGAGCATATTCTGCATAATCACTAAGTCCTGTAATTGGGCATAAACAACTTTTGATATAAATTGTGAGTAAGAACATTCTAAAATTCCAAATCACAATTCTTAAATCCTAAGCAAATTCCAAAATACTTAAATCCTAACAGAAAATAAGAATGTTTCAACGGGGCTAAAGTCTATCATTTCGTTCTTTTTCCATTTCCTCCTCTTTTTCGGATTTCGACTTTCGTGCTTTTTGTTGTTTTGGCGCTATTTCAGATTTTTCCCCAAGATTTAAGTTGTTTCTTGATTCCAATCAAGAAGTTTTCCCTTTATATATCGCATATTTATAAAAAGAGCAAAAACTGAAAAACAACCAGGGAGAAATAACATGAAAAGAAAAATCATTAGTATCGACGAGCAAAAATGTAATGGCTGCGGTCTTTGTATCCCCAACTGTCCCGAAGGTGCTATTCAGATAATCGATGAAAAAGCTCGGCTGGTGAGTGATATAATGTGTGATGGTCTTGGAGCTTGTCTGGGTCATTGCCCCCAGGGAGCAATTACAGTAGTTGAGCGGGAAGCAGAAAGCTATGATGAACGGAAAGTCATGGTTAATATTGTAAAAGCAGGCCCTGGCACAATTAAGGCTCATCTAATTCATTTAAAAGAACACGGCCAGATGGAGTATCTGAAAGAGGCGATCAATTTTCTTCAGGAAAATAACATTGAAATACCTGAAATAGACAACCAATCTTCAGCCAGGCCCTTTTCAGGGTGTCCAGGATCTAAAGCCATGTCTTTTCAGAAGGTGAAACAGATGGAAACAGCAGGGCCAATAAGCTCAGAGTTGAATCACTGGCCTATACAGATGCACCTCATCTCCCCCCAATCGCCTCATTATAAAGGTTCCGATATGGTTCTGGCTGCAGATTGTGTGGCCTTTTCCATGGGAGACTTTCACAGTAAATTTCTCAAGGGGAAAACTCTTGCCATCGCATGTCCCAAGCTTGATGAGAACCAGGAGGTTTATCTGGAGAAACTTGCAGCTCTGATAGATATTGCTAAAATCAACACTCTTACAGTTGTTATAATGCAGGTACCATGTTGCAGCGGGCTTCTGAACTTGTCACGTAAAGCAATAGAAGCAGCCTCCCGCAAGATTCCTTTAAAATGTGTGGTGATCAGTTTGCAAGGTGAAATCATCAATGAAGAGTGGATGTAATAATCTCTTGAAAGAAAACTATAGTAAGAAATCAGAGATAATCGGATATAAAACAATCGGGCAGAATAGGATAGGATCAGAAATAATATCTAAACAGAAAAATACAATAGTAACTAATAAATTATTATAAGGAGAAACTATGAAAGAGAGAAAACCAACTGATTCCAGATTACTGGCAAATCCATTCACCTATTCAGACCTGGTGCAGTATCAGGATGGATCAGTGGTAAGCAGAACACTAATTGATAAAGAAGAAGGCACAGTTACAGTTTTCGCTTTTGATCTAAATCAGGGGCTCAGTACCCATTCGGCACCTTTTGATGCACTCGTGGAAATTGTCGATGGAAAGGCTCTAATCAATATTGACGGCACTGATTTTCATCTGAGTAAGGGTGAGCAGATTATAATGCCTGCCAACAAGCCGCATTCTTTGCGTGCAGAAGAACGATTCAAGATGGTTTTAATAATGATCCGTTCAAATCAGCCAAAAGAGTGAGAAAACCAAAGCTCCCATAAACCAAGTGGGCCCATTTAAAAGCCCCGGAGTTAACTGGTTTACCCATTGAGGTTTCAACTCCGGGGTATTTTTTTAGAATTTAAACATTGAAGGAAGCCGCTTCCGGCTTTTTTATTGATACTTTCACCAAGTGCATTGGTAATCCGATGTTTCTCATAAATGACAAGAGTCGAAAGATTTGCCTTTTTGTTTTTGGTCACATAAGATTTGATTGTATCCATTCAGATAGACGTCCTGCATATCGAGTCATCAAATAATAACCTTTCTGAATTAAGATAAAATACCAAATACAGAAAAATCCACATACTGTCCATCTTTTTACCATCACAGATCATCTTTTTCACTGAAATAGACCAATTCTGACATGCCCGACGGCAATTATGATGTGCCCGACGATACTATAGGGTTTCTGAATTAATAAAACGAATGGAAACCATGACCACATCGTATAATTTCTGTTACTCGATGGTGTTCAGGCCTTTTTTTTAGCTCTGGTCGGTCCTGTCCATGGGGTAGCACTAATTAATGAGTTTCTCAAGAGGATGAATGTGAGGGTCGGATCTGGCTCATTAGTTCATCATACCACCTACTCAGGAAACAAGCCCCCAGAGGGGCGACACAAGCTACCGCGCAGCCTACGGACCCGCTGCTACGGATCGGTAGCTACAGACCCGATACCACAGACCACTACCTCACGAAGTTGTGCCTAAACTCGAATGAGCCGAAACTCGACTACGGATTCTTCGAGAAATCAGGTGGAAGTATCTCATACTCGTGTCTTAACCTGCGCATTTCTCTTTGCTTATGATTTTAAAACCTCAACAACGGATGCACTGCAATTATTTTTTAAGTATATATTACTGCAACACACTGAGACTTATTTGATGTAGAAATTCTGAATTCATTTCATCACCTTGTAAATCGGCTTAATACCGGATTGAGTATTTTTGGCCGATAAACTTATCAAAATTACACCAATCGCCAGAAAACCGAAACAAAGCAAGGCACCCATCATCAAGGAAACAGTCAGTGTACTTGCCCATCCAGGTATTGCTTCATGCGAAATCAGTTTTTTATACAGAACATTGGTAATTAAAGCAAAAAAGAAAATTAGTATCGTTCCGAAAACCCGTAAAAAGAACAAAAGAAACTCTTCTGCATATTCCACGAATGAATGGAAGCCATACCATAGCAGATTAGTCAAATTCATCTTTGACTTTCCATCGATTCTCTTTCGTCTGTCCCAGACAATTGACTTCTTTTTACATTTCTGTTTTGAGAGAAATCCAGCTAAATGCACAAAATTGCTGTCACAAATATTCTGTAACATATTCTTGCAAATGACACAATAATTGCCGAAATTCATTTCCTTCCCGATAAGCAATGCAAACAATATTTTGTAAATTTTATACAGAGATTTGAATACCCAGTTCTCATTGCGTTTTCCTCTGATTACTGGTACATAATCATATCCTTCATAATTTATCAATTCTTTTATTGCCGCAGGATCATCTTCACCATCACCATCCATAACAATGACATATTCAGTATGAATGTGGTCATAACAGTACAACAGCCCCTGTTGAATTGACTTCTGATGTCCTGAATTATAAGGGAGGGCAAGAACAGATACTTGCAGGTTATGTTCTTTATGACAAAAATTATTAAGAAGATCGCGTGTATTATCAATAGAGTAATCATCGACAACAACTATTCTGAAACTCTTACTGATCCCATCTAAAACCCCCTCCAGTTCTGTAAGGAATTTAATGATGGTCATTCCTTCATTGTAACAAGGCACAACAATAGCATAATTACACTCAGAGTTGAGTGTCATACGACGTACTCCCATTTAATGATATATACAATACCCTGATTAGTATTATAATGACTGATTATTATCATTTTCAAATCAGAAATATCATTTTTCAAAAAATCTTCATTGTAAGGCCTTCCATCCTCCTGATATATGTATAAACCCTGAGGATTTGACGCAACAAAATCCATAAATGTAAGTTCTGAAGTATCAGGTTTATTTTGATCGCTATTGTAATACTCAAAAGTCCGCTGGTAAATTTCCACATCCCTGTTATAAAAACGGTATGGATCTCTTTTTAATAACGGAGCCTTTGAACTCCCGAAAACACCACTGTCAAAAAGCATGATTCTTTTATTTGATTTCATATAAAACGGTAGCACAAAAATATGCATATGATCTGTGGATGCAACAACGCTCACAGATGGTGATTGCGCATCGATGTCTGCAACTATCTTTTTCCAGGGAACCCTGTAGTATGTCTCAACTGTACCCCAGTACTTGAAATGTCCATACACATTAATTATCAGAAGTATAACAAAAACAATATTGCGTACAATTTTTCTGGAAGCAGTAAAACTGAGAATCCCTCCGAAAAGAAACATCATGAAATAAATAGTATAGCGGGGATGAAGTGACGGAATGCGAAAACCGGTCAAAATATGCTGTCCATAGGCTATTGCAAAAAACAGAATCAGAAAAAATGGAATCGTATTTAATCTTTGCCTGATATCAGCTTGTTTGAAAAACTTTAAAAGCTCTGTTGTGGTAAAAATGAACACCAGTAATAAAAGTAATAGAACTATAGAATTCGATCCTGTAAAATCTTTCAGTACAGTTATTTTCTCCAGTGCAGCCCCGCTTAGAGTGGAAATTGGAATATAAGGAATAGCAATGCCGGCTTTGGAAATCAAAGATGTTTTCTGCCCATTAACCTGCAAGGCTAACTGCTTTAGAAGCCAGGGTGAAACGGAAATCACAGAAATAAGCGCGGATGTGATAAAAACAATAAAACCTTTTTTACTTAAATTTCGTTTTTTTTCGACAATAAACATCGACACAATAACAGCAGCGATCAGAAAAAGGGCATAATAATGTGTATTCACCGCAATAAACATTGACACTGCGATTCCGGCAGCATTGATAATGTCATGCTTCTCAAGCCACCGGATAGAAAAAAACAACAGTATCATCGACTCACAAAAAAGCATTGAATACGGACGTGCTTCCTGCGAAAATACAATTAAAAAAGAGGATGAAACACAAAGAACCAGGGACATAACAGCGGTTGACCGGTCTGTCACTTTAAAAAATATTCTCCAGTAAAAAAAACAACCCAGAATTCCTGCCAGTGCAGGAATAATGCGCAACGAAAAATCAGACAGAGAAAACAACTTTACCATACAATATTCTAATAAATAGAATAACGGGGGTATGCTCTCATGACGCATAACCAGCGTCATCATATCTTTTAATGATCCAGATTGTGCTTCGTTCATCGTCAGATGCTCATCAAACCACAATGGCTGGATTGTCAGGGTGAAAACTGATAAGATTAATCCTATCAGAATGAACCCATAAGGAACAAAATTTTCTATCTTTTTGTAATTAAGAAGTCTCATTACTCCCCCGTTTTATGGTATCTCATTCAGATAAACTCAATAAGTAAGGATTGTAAACTTTTTTAATCAATATAAGTATGTTTTATCAGAAGTTGCTATAGCGGGGCATCAATTTCCGTTCTAATTTTTAGAGCATTATACAACATCTGAATGTACTTTTTTGCGTCTGATACAGAAGTCTTTACACTGAAGCTATATCAATTTTAATTATTCATGCCGATTTCTTTGTTAATTTAAGCTCGTCTACGAATCGACCATAGAGCTTTACAAAATATTTTTTCCGAAAAACTTGTTTTTTTCTTTTGTAATTATTTTGTTCTATATATGGGTAGATTATGCAATTCTCCAAATGCGGAAAATGCGACTCTTACAGAGCTTCAAGCACTGTTCAAGTATGGTTCTAAAAGGTGCCTTTGCACAATTTTGTGAGTTTTAAGCCTTCATATATGATCAACTCTACTATTTCGGCCTTGTCAATAATGGCACGATACTTGATTCACTCTTCAGATTTTTACCGCAAACCTGGAGGACATCATTACATGTTCCAACCCGGTTCGTAAAAAGAAACGACTGAGCGAGGCACACTCTCACAGGCCAAACCCTGCACCCCGCAAAAAAAACCTATCGTCCCAGAAATCACCCTTCAGCGCTGGTAACCCTCATAATTTTGAGTTTTTCAGGGGAAGCCATATTGTTCCGGTCTCCTGCATATTTTTCCATTAATGCAATCAGTTATCAGAGGGAATAAGTTAAAAATGTTTTTTTAGTCTAAGAGTCAGACTGTAACACTTTACCTCTGGCATAAGAAGCTATCACACCAAAAGCACACACACCTGCAAAAATAAAGAATGCACTGCGTAAACCGATAAGAAAAGGTTGGGATTGGTCAGAATTTAACTGCATCTCTCCTATCTGAACAGTAAAAATAAGAGTAGAAATTGCCATGCTGAACATCTGGCCCAGAATACGCATCGTTCCGATGGTTGCAGATGCAATCCCGTAGTAGCGTCTCTGTACTGAACCCATTGCGGCACTGGTGTTTGGTGAGGAAAAAAGAGCAAAACCAGTCCCCAGAACCATTAGAATAATAACTATACTTCTCATGGCTGTATCTGCACCTAAAAACGCCAGCATCACCAGGCCCAAAACATTTATAGCCATACCTATCGAAGCAACGATCCGGGGTTCAAACCGATCGGATAATCTTCCTGCAATTGGAGAAAAAATTGCCATAATCAGAGGTTGGACAAAAAGAATCAATCCGGCTTTCTGTGGAGCGAGTCCTCTTACAGACTGCAGATATAAACTGAGCAGAAAGACTACTGCATGGGTGGCACTATAATTAATCAATGCCGCAATACTTGAAAAGGTAAATACTGTATTTTTTTTATATAATCCAATGTGAAGTACCGGAGAATCAATACGGGTCTCATAGATCAAAAAAACCACAACAATCCCAACACCGGTGATACTGAACAGAATGCCGCTTATCGAAGGCAATCTTGATATACCATACATCATTACCGCCAGTCCAGAACCGTAGATAAGTGAGCCGGCAACATCAAAACTCTCACTTTTGGTTTCAGTCCAGTCGATTTTTACCTTAAAAAGCATCAGATATATAATGAAAATTCCAAATGGGACATTGCTTACAAAAACGGCTCGCCATCCCCAGAATTGAGTTAAAAAGCCCCCTATCACTGGTCCTATAGATAATCCCAGATACGTGGAAGCTACATTGATTCCTAAAACCTTTCCGCGTTGAGATGGCGGATAGATAGTAGTGACTATTGCCACAGCAGTTGCAAACACCATTGCAGCACCAATCCCATTAATAAACTGCATTATAAAAAGAAAGGCAATGGAGTTAGAAAACACTTTTAGTATTGATGCTGCAGTAAAAACAATTATGCCCCAGAAAAAAACCTTTTCCCTTCCATATATATCTGCCAGCCTTCCAAAGGGAACCAGAAATATAGCTGCAGAAAGAAGGTATAAAGTTCCAACCCAGCTTAGAAGCACAGCATTCATCTTCAGATCGTTTCCCATGGCAGGCAAAGCGATATTTATCGAAGAAGCGCCATAAGGAATGAGAAAGGCTCCAACAGTGGTAACAAATAGTACAGCCCGTTTATTTTTAAAGCCTGTCATGAAATTAAGGATTTTTCCGCTTTGAGAGGTCGTTATAAGAAAACATAGGTTAGCTCGTTGTGGAGTAGAAAATAAAAAAATGTTAAAGGTTATTCAACCTGAGGGTATCTGCCCAATATCCTGAGGCAAGGTAAAAATGAAAGTACTTCCCTGTCCCTCCCGGGATTGAGCCCAGATTTTTCCTCCATGTGCTTCAACGATATTTTTGGCTATTGTAAGGCCCAGGCCAGTTCCTTTGCTGGTAATCTTGCGGGCGATTTTGGAACGGAAAAATTTATCAAAAACACGTGGAATATCTTCTTTTCTAATTCCTGGTCCGGTATCGCTGACAGCAATTGAAACAGTATGATCCTGTTCACGTACCGAAACAGTGACTGTCCCTGATTCCTTACAGTATCTGACTGCATTTTCCAATAAATTCATTAGTACCTGCTTTATTCTATCATGATCTGCTTTTACAGAGACTTCATGATCCTTTGGAGCATCGATTTTCAGTTCAATGGTGGATGGCAAAGGAAGTACACTGGTGGTTTCATTGATCATCTGAATTATATCCATCTGAACCGGATTGAACTCGGTTGTGCCAGTCTCAATTTTGGTCAGATCTAAAAGCTCGCTAAGCAGCACAGAAAGGCGATTACCCTCCGATTCGATAATCTGTAGAAAGCGGATCTTTTCCTGTTCTGATAAATCGATATCTTTTGATAAAAGTGTCTGAGTCAAACCGATGATTCCGGTAAGAGGAGTTCTCATTTCATGGGAAGCCATTGATACAAATTCACTTTTTGAGGAATTAAGATCTCTTAAACGCTGCTCTGCCTTCACCCGCTCTGTTATGTCTATAAAAGAAAGTATTCTCTGAGAAGCCTCTGGAATCAAAGCTGTATGAACTATAACGCTTCTTATCTGTTTTTGCTTATCCAGAATACGCAATTCATTAGCTTCGGAAGAGCAAATTTGCGCAGTATCAGCTATTAATGCTAAATCATCGGGAAAAATAAACTCTTCAAGATGCATATTACCTTCGATTTCCGATTTTTGATAGCCGGTAAACTGACAGAAACGGCAATTTGCAATACTAATAAGCGAATCGTTTTCTACTATAACCATTGCAGTTCCTGTATTCTCAAATATTGTGCGATATTTTCTTTGAGATTGAGTGAGCGCCTGCTCGGTTCTTTTTCTGTTCATTGCATTTACAAAGATCACTGCGGCAATCCTCAATATTTTCCTCAACTGCTCAGATAATCTCTCCTTTGCCTCCTTTAAACATTCAAAACCAAGAAAACCAACCGTCTTACCCTGGGACACGAGTGGGACATACAAAATAGAGTTAAATCCAGATCGGTTTAACCAGGCTCTTTCATTTATCGCCTCAGGTGGTAAAGAATCAATAGAGGTGGTTTCAATAATGGAAAAACTGTTTATCTGAGAAAAAAACCAGGGAAGATCATGGGGATTTTTCCATTGGGCCAACTTGATATTCTTTTTTGCTCCCGAATTTCGCCATTGAAAAACATATTCAAAGCTCTGTTTTTCGGAGTTAAAAAGCACCAGTGAAACTCTGTCATTAGCCAGAAATTTTCCAAGCAATCTTAAAGCATTCATGATCAAAGTGTCAATTTTCCTATAATCTGAATTTATCAGGGTGGTGGCCAGGGTACTAATCAGCTTTTCGAATTCTGCCAGGTGTCTAAGCTGTTTTTCGATCTGCTTTCTTTCGGTGATCTCTCTTCCGATTAGAAGAATACTTTTGATGGTTGAGCTTTCATCTTTTTCAGGAACTATTCTAATTTCAAAGCTTCTGGTTGGCAGCTCAGGAAAATCAAATTCTGTTTGAATTTCTTTACCTACTGAGCGTGCCTGCATCAGTCGATTCTTCAAGTGGGCTTTTAGCCGTTCAGGAAGACTGATTGTTGGATAATCATTAAATAGATCTGCAGATGGAATCCCGCTTATCTTCTCCCAGGAGGGATTAACGTAAAGCGGTTTTAATTCCGTAGAAAAGCGGATTATTATATCTGGCAGATTGTCGATAATTGATTTGAAGCTGCTGTCTCCAAAATCATAGTTATTGTTTTTTTCGAGAGTATTTAAAGAAGAGTCTTTATTTAGCATTTTTTTTAACATATTCCCAAGATCATTATAATGTTCTTTTGTAAGATATGCACTGGCTCCTGCATTTATTAATTGAGCTTTGAAATCACTATTGTGATATTCAGCAAGTACAATAAAAGGAACAGATTTTTTGAGTTCATTAATAAAAATCATAATTTCGGAAATTGGAATTTTTTGAAGAGTAAGGTTACAAAGAACAACGTGAGGTTTTAGCTCTTTTAAGGATACCCAGAAGCCATCGGTTGTATCAAGCCGTCTTGACTCAACTATCAGGCCCGATTTTTGTATTATTCTGGTATATAACTTTGCATTATTTTCAGAATCTTCCAGCATGAGAATACGAATGGTGCTCTCCATAGTAACTACCCTGCCAGAATGTGGTAAAAAACAGAAACTAAGCCTTCCCTAAGGTGATAGCTCTCTGTTAAACTGCAAGATCTGAGCCATCAGATGAAGAAACTTTGTCCAAAATGGTACTACTAACATCAGGCTGGGACGACTTGCTCTGCTTAATAGTACCACTCGCATCAGGTGGACTTTTCCACCCAACGTCTAAAGGAAATTTTTGACCTTACACGGCCATCATTTTCTAAAAAGATCCGAACAGGAGCTATATTTATCAAAAATTGTCCACTAGACGTCGGTAACAAAATCCCCGCTGGAAAACGCGCCCTGTGCAGAGATGCCCAGCCGGATGTCTCTACACGGGGTTTAGCAAATGTGTTCTGTATGAAAGGTAGATAAAAGAATAAAGGTGAATAAAAAGACAGTAACAGTTGTAACCATTCTATTTTTCCTACCACTCTTTATCTACTTTGGAGCAGAAGTTCTGCTTTTTATTTATACCAATTCCGAAGCAAAACAGCTTATTAGATTGGATAAAAAAGGTTTATTATCAAGGGATTATGGCTATATATGGCAGGAGATAAATTCAAGCAAAGAGATGAGTAAGTTTTCCGGAATTATAAGCGGAGACAGTTCCTCCCATCAACCCAACCGTATTTCTGGAGAAAAAATCAAAGATTTTCCTTCTCTGGCAGCAATAAGCGAACTCAACGAAATCAAAAATCTTCATAAAACCATAACCATAACCGACCGTCACGGCATTGCGCTTGCAAAGCTACAGACAACCCATACCTGTGTTTTTCTTACCGATATCAATGAGATTTTGATCAGTTCGCTGCTGACTACCGAAGATAAAAATTTCTATCAGAGAAAATCTGCTTACGATTATAATGCACTGTTAAGAGCTGTTTTCAGTTCTGTGTGGAAATCTGTAAAAACCTTCAGACTGCAGCGTCCCAGAGGAAGCAGCACAATTCATATGCAGGTAGCACGATTTCTGCTGATGAAATATAACAGCAGAGGCTATGCCTACAGCGAACAGAATCTATCCAGGAAACTCCAGGAATTAAAGCTGGCTACTGCACTGAAATTAAGCTACAGCAACCAGGAAATCCTTACTACCTATATCAACCATTGTGTCAGCGCCGGCAGGGGGATGCGTGGATATCATGATACCAGCATGAAACTTTTCGGTGTTCATCCCAAAGAACTCAGCCTGGCCCAGAGCCTCTATCTTTCGCGTCTGGTAAAATGGAACCGGCATGTTCCATCGAAAATCATTGGACAAATCAACTCCAGCATGCCTTCACTTGCCAGACACTTTAAATGGACCGATAAACAACAGGACACAATTATTCGCAGCCTCGATACGCTCAGTTTCAGAACCGCTAAGAATATTATCCCCACCAGAAGTCATTTAATTGATCTCGCAAATGAATACTGGAAAAAAATATGTAAAGGAAACGGGATAAGTGACTCCGAACTCTCCGAAATGGATATTGCTGACCCTGAAAGCATGATCCGTCGATATGGAAATCTGACTATCAAATTAACTATCGATTATCGGCTGCAATCGACACTTGAGAAGCTGGTGGATTCCAGAGGGTTTGGCCCTGATACCACTATCCGCTCCGATATACGGATCGGATCAGAAGGAGTCAACCTCCCTCTAGCCGAAACTGTCCCTGCGGACACTTTGCGAAAAATTATTATTCTAAAAGGGGATTCTGTAGTAAAGATATCCGGTAATTCTGTAAGCTTGCATCAGAATGATACTCTGGTTGAGAACATCCGGTACAAAAAGGATAAAAACCATATCCGCAGATCATGCTTTACCTATTATAGAGATACAATAACTGTAAGCGGACAGTACTTTGCTTATGCAATCATGAACTCCCAAACCCGGGAGTTACTGGCATATTATTCACGGGATCGTCTTGGAAGCAGACTGCAAAGCCTTCATGTAAACAGAAACCCTAACGGCTCCAGTACATCAAAACCACTCATCTATGCAATGGCTTATGATTTAGGGGTCTATTCTCCAACCGATATGGCCTCTGATGACATTGAATACGGTGACAGTTGTGCCTGGGCCCGTCATTTTTATGGCCCGGAAGAAAAACCAACCGGCATAACTTATCATCTGGCTGCAGAAAAAAGCGGCTATACAGTTCACAATCATCATAAAAAATTTGATGGTTATGATTACCTGTTTAATCATCTCTCAAACTCCAACAATATCATGGCAGTTGAAACCATGTACCGTCTCAACACCGAGATGACCAGTGATGATCCGAAATCTGAAAAGATCAAATCGTTCATTTCTCGTGCGGGTATGGATGTCTTTTACAGAGGAAAACAGATTACCGGCCCCTCACTTTACACCGCGTTAGCAGCACTCTGCACAGGATCTGCCATTACTGATTCAGTTAAAAAACTTTGCAGTAACAGATACTCCATTGCGCTTGGAACTCTTGAGCTATCACTTTATGAACAACTGCATCTTTTTAATTCCCTATATGATGGCAAACTGGTTATTGATCCATCCGAACATACTGAGCTCTTTGTCAAAAATGTTGAGCTGGCTGGCAATGAAGTCAATTTTGAAGATTCATTGCCTTTGCGTACAATATTTGATGATATGGAAAAATTACACCCGGTCCATCTGGGTCTGCATAAGCGACTTGTTAACGCCACTTTCCCCGCCATGTATAATCTTGATATCTGTAATTCTGAAAAACTGAATGAGCATGTAAGCAACTTCGCAAAAAGCGGAACGACAGATGATGTAATCAAACCATATTATGCCACAAACTCCGATAATTTTAGAACTAATTATGGATTATGGAATGCAGTACTTCGATTAAATCTCAAAAAAGTAGATTTGATGGAAGCAATAAAGAGTGACTCTTTATTAAAGGACCTAAAAACTACCCTGCTGAATGGGCAAATTCCAGAGCAGGAGACAGTAGATGTGACCCTGGCCTGTATTGGAGAATGTAACAAGCAGCATACTGGCACACGTGATGGTAAAACTTTGCACAGCTATGTTTCAACATCACTTCTTAAGCGATTCGGAGCGCAGCCCTGTTCCAGCGGCTTCTTTCAGGCTTATGAGTGGCAAATTAAAGAGGAAACCTCAGATCAAACAAAATTTGCTGATTTTCTGGATCAATCGGATCTCTCCGGCTGGTCAAAAATGCTTATAAAACTGAAAACCGGGTTTGACTCAAATATATCAGGGGAGAACATAGTATTTGAAAAGCCACGGTTTGGAAATACTATACGCCTAAGGGGCAAAAATTACCGTAAGATGTTGAAATTTGCACCTCATATGGGAAAAGAATCCAAAAGATATTTATCATTACTCGAACAGTTAAGAGAGCCGATGACGGTGGAAAACATAGATCAAATAATTAAAGAGATAACATCAATAGAGATAAGAAACAAATATTTAAAAGGAGAGTTAGACAGGGCTTGCTGGTCACTTCTCAGGAGTGCACAGCAACTGATGAGCCGGTAATGGGTTGATCTTCACGAGGTTGAGGAATGTTACAATAGTGAAGGCCCTACAGGCCTTGAAAAGAAAATCCAAACTCACAGTTCTAAAATTCTAAACAGTAAAAAGAAGTGTTGCAACTACCGCTAAAAGCTATCATCCTAAAAACCGCAGTAGCTTGGCGCGGATAACACGTAATCTGTTGCCCGTCCTCCGTAGCTGTTAGCTAACTGCGGAGGGTGGACGCATAAAGGGATTATCACTTCGTTCTGCTATGCAAGGTATTTCAGTACTTCGTACTGTACCTGGATTATAGCTCTTTGCATGGTCAGCTCTTTCGGTCTTATCACCTGTAGATAAAACATAACAAGAGCTTCAACCCTTTCTGCATCAACATCTTACGGTTCTACATCGCCACCTACAGCGGTTTTTAGGATCATTGAGTTTTCTTTTCCCCTTTTACTGTTCTTCTTCTTTTTCATCTTCCTGTCCTTGTTTCGGATTTCGTTTTAGAATTTCGTGCTTTATGTCGTTTTGTATTTATTTATTTCCTTACACCAACATCAACGATAACGACTACGATTGGTATGAGTATCAATCGACGAGGTGGTCGACAACGATTTCGAAATAAGACAGAAAAAAGCATCTCACTGCCTACAATTATCCCGACTACCAGTCATTTTTAAAAAATGGACATCCATAGTTATTCAGGATATAATAGAATAGACGGCACACATCTACATATCACAGATTCTAGTGTTACATCAAGTACCTTTACATACTTAGGGATTAGGTAAAATATCGGATTGAAAAAGAAATTATGGTCTCAGTTTAGCAAAAGATCCGGAGTTATAGTTTGCCGAAAAAACCCTGCCTTTTTTTTCCTCTTTTTTTTGTCGCAATATTTCTTTTGCCCAGTGATACTTTTGCACGAAAATTAACCGTTGATGCTGATGGCGGAAGTACATATACATCCCTCAGTCAAGCTCTTAATGCTTCCTTTTCCGGTGATACCATATACATTCAGGGTAATGATATTGACACCTATAGTGAGTCCTGGCCAAGTAACCGCGACGCAAATCTGACAATTATGGGTGCATCTTCCAACCCGGACAGTTTCCCGATTATCACATTTACAGCCTGGAACAACTACTGGCAAACCGGCATTGGTACAACCAGGTTGGAGCGGATAGTTATAAAAAACTGGAGTATAATCGATTTAACAAATAACTCTCAAAGGCACTGCGGAATAGATAAATGTATCATCAGAGATCATAATTCCACAGTTTTCCAATTTTCTGGCGATGTCGCTATGTTCAACCGTATTTCTATCACCAATTCGATTTTCTGGAACAACAGCTCCAACATTTTTGCAAAACCGAGCACTTATAACCAAAATGGCCCTTATGCGACTGTAACCAACTGTACCTTTTATAATAATACAGGGACAATCAATGCTGAAGATAATATTTCTTCATTTGATGCTGTAACCAATAAGAAAATAGTAGTTATCAAGAACAGCATCTTTAAAAACTGCCCGAACATCGTTGCCGATACTGATATAAAACCTGCCTATACCTACAATCTGTTACCTGGGGGACAATCCGGATGGGGAACCGGCAGCATTTACACCGATGATCCAGGATTTGTCAATGGTTCTCCACAAAAGGCCTCCGATTTTGCTCTTTTGTATAGCTCTGCAGCTAAAGATACGGCAAACAACACTGACGCACCTTCTGTAGATATCACCGGTACCAGCCGTTCAGGTACTTATGATATCGGAGCATTTGAATATGGAAGTGGTGGCTCTGGCTCGGGCACTAACCTTTACTGGGACATCTCTACCGACGGAGGCTACCAGGCAGGTAATGGCACCTGGGGTACAAATAATTACTGGACTTCTGATGGAACAAATCTGGTCTCCTGGCCTGGAGCAGGACATTCAGCTACCTTCACCGGAAGCGATGGCAACTGGACGATCGATATTAATAACACCCAGAATGTGGACAGCATGGCCTTTCTGAAAAATGGATACACTTTCAATGGAGGAACCCTGAATTTTTCAAGCAAGTCCGGAGTTTTTGTGGAAAGTGAAAAATCGGCTACAATAAGTACTGTAATCTCCGGATCACCAGGACTTTCAAAGTATGGTGATGGAATACTCATTCTTTCCGGCTCTAACACATATAGCGGAAACACCGTGATCAACAAAGGAATATTGAAAAACGATGCCTCCAATTGCCTGCCAACATCGACTATTTTAGTCATAGGCACTGAAGATGCAAATGATGCGACCTATGAAATGAATGGATACAGCCAGACCGTAGGGGGAATCGCTGATGGAGGTACTACCGGGGGAACCAAAAAGATTATTAACAGCGGTTCATCAGCCACTTTGACAGTCAATAATACTGATGTGTATGCGTATAGCTATCTTATCACCGGTGCAATAAATCTAACAAAGAGTGGTTCTTCCAAATTTACTCTGGCAGGTGCAAACGACTATACTGGCAATACAACCATCTCCGGAGGAAATCTTTGTGTCAACGGTTCAATAGCTTCTGCAAGTGCGGTTACTGTTGCATCTGGCGCCACACTCTCCGGAAACGGTACAGTTTCAGGAAATGTTACTGTTGCCGGTGAAGGAACGCTAGAACCCGGAGATGGAAATACAGCAACTCTATCAACTGGTAACCTGACACTAAACAGTTCTTCTATTCTAAATTTCCAATTGGGAAGCAGCTCGGACAAGATCGCAGTATCAGGTGATCTTGTTCTGGATGGAACTCTGAATGTAACTGGTGTATCTGGTTTTGGTGTTGGCACATATACAATAATTACCTGTAGCGGGTTGATCACCAATGACACAATATCAATAGGATCAGTTCCTTACGGATATGATTGTTCAATCAGTATATCTGGGGGGAATGTAAACTTCATAGTATCAGGAGGAATCGTTTATCCGGAAAATGTGGTTACTATTGATGCAGACGGTAATGCCGATTACGATTCACTAGATGCAGCATTGGCTGATATTAAATCGGGAGCAATAGATCCTGATACGATATTGTTTATCGGATCAAATCAACATACATACACGTGGAGCGTTTCTTTAGGAAGTAGCCTTGGCTATCTCGTTTTTAAAGGAGAAGAAACCGATCCGGACAAATTTCCTATTATCAGTCACACCGAGCATGAATTGTTCGACTTTTTTAATGCTAATGATGTTCATTATCAAAGATTGATTCTGACTGGTAAAGTAGGATATAATCTGGCCCAAAAGGCCCGTTTCTTTTCATTCAGGCAATGCGTGATACGTGATTTTGATTCAACCTCTTTCGCTATCAAGATCGGAGGCAACTCTGGGGGAACAGTAATCTTTGAAAACTGTTTATTCGAAGGGAATAAATGTGCTAACATTTTTGAATTTGACTACTGGGATGGAGCACCAGTATTTACCATTATTAACTGCACTTTTGACAATAATAAAAGTATCTGGAATAAAGACGAAAGTCATAATACAAATTTCTCGATTAAAAACTGCATATTTAGCGGTAATCAAACCACATTCATCGGAAATAACCTGCGTGCAAAGACCTCTTATTCACTGACTTCTGAAAATACCAATTATTATGGAACCGGATGTGTGTCAAATGGTAATCCCCAATATGTCAGTTCTTCCAGAAACAACCCATCAGACTGGAAACTTTTAATTGGAACTCCGGCTGATGATATCGGAACCTCCAGTGGTGCTCCGGCAGTTGATTTGGGGGGAGGGGTGAGAAGCGGTAAAATCGATGCCGGTTGCTGGGTGTTCAATTCACATTTTTATTGGGATGTGAGCACAGCCGCAGGATACCAGGCAGGAAACGGAACCTGGGGTACAAATAGCTTCTGGAGTTTCGATGGAACAACCTTAGTCCCCTGGCCTGGTGCAGGATATTCAGCTATATTTGCCGGAACCGATAGTACCTGGACAATTAATGTAAACGAAACTCAATTTGTGGACAGCATTGCATTCCTTAATGATGGATATACGATAAGTGAAGGTACATCTCTGAATTTCAGCACAAAGTCGGGAGTTTTTGTCGATGCAGAAAAAACCGCAACCATCAATACTGTGATTGCTGGTACACCGGGACTCTCAAAATATGGCACAGGTACTTTAGTTTTAGGTGGATCAAACACTTTCTCCGGTCCGGTAGTCATTAATGCCGGAGTGGTTTTTACAAGCCATCTCGATAATGGTGGGAGCAACAGCAACATCGGTTCCTCCTCAAATACAGCATCAAATCTGGTGTTTAAAGGAGGAACATTGAAGTATACCGGGGAGATGCAGGCTACCGATCGGCTGTTTACACTGAGCACTTATGGCGGTGCAATAGACGGATCAGGCACAGGACAATTGATCTTTAATAACACTGGCACCATGGGGGTTAGTGGAAGCGGTGTACGTATGATCACTCTGACAGGTAGCAGTATCGGAAATTCTCTTGCAATGGTTGTAAGTGATAACGGTGGTGCCACATCCATAACCAAATCCGGTTCAGGATTATGGATATTAAATGGAAATAACACTGCAACCGGTACAGTGAACATAGCTGATGGAACGCTTCAGATTGGAAACGGCGGAACTTCAGGAAGTATAAATGGTCCTGTCATAAATAATGGAACACTTAAATTTAACAGATCTAATTCTTTTTCATTCAATAAGATCATCTCCGGCAATGGCCATCTGATAAAGTCAGGAGATGGTACGCTGACTCTTTCCGGAGAAAACACATATAACGGAACTACATCAATAAACTCAGGCGTTTTGCAGCTTGGAGCTTCTAATGTAATCCCAGATGGCTCATTAAAAAACAATGTTGATTTATATGGAACTCTTGATCTTAACTCCTACAGCGAGACAATCAACGGACTGAGTGGGAACGGTATCGTTGACAACAGCGCTTCCGGAGCTCCTGTTCTTACCATTGGTGCAAATAATGCCAGTACCTCTTTTAGCGGTTCAATCAAGAACAGTGCTGGCACTCTGGGATTAACAAAAACTGGTTCAGGAAGGATTGCTCTTACTGGTAACAATACCTATAGCGGTGCAACAACCATTTCTGAAGGAGAATTGATGATTAGCGGATCGACTTCCACTGCAAGTGAGTTTACCGTTGAGTCAGGTGCAGAAATCAGTGGCAGTGGAACCATAGCCGGCCCTGTAACTATCGCTAATGGAGGAACAATCAGCCCTGGTGACAACTCGGTTGGGACACTATCGACCGGAAGTTTGATTCTCAACAATTCCTCTGTGCTGAATTTCGACCTGGGAACAAGTTCCGATCAGATAATCGTAAACGGGGATTTGACGCTGAATGGAATCTTGAACATTGACAATTCTGGTGGATTCATTGTGGGAGATTATACTTTATTTACCTATACTGGATCGATTACAGATGAAACACTCAACATAGGTACAGTTCCACTAAGCTCATTTATCTACATTATCGAAATTACTGAAGAAAAAGTAATCTTGCAAGTTACTTCAAAAGAAGAATTTCTTCCTTTAACGGTAGTAGAAGACGCTTCGGTTTGTTCAGTTTACACAAAAAAATGGACTCTGGTGTTTGATAACAATAATGGCGGAGGAATAAATGTGCTTACAGATAGCATCCATGGACTTTCTCATGGTCAGGGAAATCAGATTGGAGCTTCACAGAATCTTTTCTTTATGGAGCACAGCGGAGCAAGTTCAAAGCAGAATGGATCATGGTCTGTTAAGCAGATCGGTTCATTTTGGACCACAATAAGCCAGAGTGGAACCTTGGGTGCCGGAATTTCCTATTCCAATGATTATACGGTTCATGGCTCTGGCAGGATTTTCATAAAATCTACAATAAATAACTCCGGAAGCACTGTATCTGGAAAGACTCTTCGATTGGGCTGTGAACGAAGTCCGGTTGCCACTACGTCAACTGTTACAGGAAATGCCACAGCCAGCCAATCACCGTATGTACTTTTAAGCTCAAATGCTTCGCTGCATAATGACATCTTATTATGCATAATGGATCTATGGACATCTTCGGCCGGTATTCCAAACAGTGCCACCGGGTTTTACAACAGTACAACAAACGGATATGCAGGATACGAATGCAACAATTTCAGCCTAAGTTCTGGACAAAGACAATCCTGGGAGTTCATGATCGATTTTACTCATCATATCTGGAACGATACAGATGGCATTGGAATTTATGTTGATGATTACCGGAAACCCGACAGTTTAGTATACCTTATCGGAACATCGGCTATGGAAATGGATTGGGAGCAGCATCTTTATGGTCATTGGAAATTCGATGAAAAGGGACTATCGGTTATCGCCAGAGATGCTTCAGGCAACGGATGGCACGCGTCAGTCCCTGATGCAGGCTGGAGTGATGGCAGGCTTGATGGAGGACTGCAACTAAATGGGTCCCAGGAAGCAACTGCAACAGGAAATGATATGTTTAACGGCAATGAAAGATTCACTGTCATGGCATGGATAAAACCATCTGAAACCATTTCTTCCAATTCAGTATTTATCGGAAAGCACATAGGAGCTGAAGGGTGGAAATTTTCCGGAAGTGAATCTGGAAGAGTAGGTCTGACTCTCAATGGAACAACATTTTCCGGAAACTCAAATAGCATCGGTATAGGCAGTTGGCATCATGTAGCTGTTAGCTGGAATACTTCAGGTACAGTAACTTTTTACGTAGATGGATTTGTAGACAAGATTCTTTCAGCAAGCGAGGTAAGTGGTGCCGATGCATTTATACACATTGGAACAGGGTTCAAAGGGGTAATCGATGATGTAAGATGTTACGGGGATACGGTAACTGAAAATACAATAAAGAGCATCTACAGATTTGGTTACCGCAGCGCAGAGGGCATATATGACAACCGTGCCAGCAACGAGAACACCTTGCTGGCGCTTATAGATGGTGACGATATCCCCCGCAGGTTTCCGGTCTTTCGAATTGCAAATTACTGGGCAACATCGAAACCTGCTCCCGGATGTGTGAGACTTAATGGAAACGTTTTGACTGAGGGTGTTGATTATTACGCTGATCTTTTCGACGAGTGGAATCTTCTGTATATAGGTCTTAACAAAGTAATTCTTTCCAGTTCAGTCAGGCTTTTCATTGATGATGCAAGCTCGCAGGGAGCTTTTCAGAGAGAGACCCCCAAAATGGTAAGCGGAAAGCAGAGTAATGGGTCGGTTGATTATTTCTGGGTGAAGAATTTTTCTGAAGACGCCTTCAGCTCAGGTTCCTCAGAGCAATGGTATGTCAACTGGAAAATGAGCGAAAATGACGCAAAAGATGGTGATCCGTGGTTCATGGCTGCTTCGGTGACCGATCCTTATCATCAGATCGACACTTCTACCTTAACTAATCATATACCCGGTTACGACGGGTATAATGATTCATGGGGAACTTACTGTTTTAGAGTTGGCGATAATTCCCCAAAAACAGCAAAAGACGTTTCAGAACCTTTTACCTATGCAGTAGAGGAAAGCTCCAGCGTGCGCGTGGTGTTAAGGGTAAATGAAAGATATATAAAAGCTTACAACGATTTTTTCAAAATTGTTACTCGTTGGACCATCTATCCAACAGGCCAGTTTTTTAAATGGGACAGCATTTATGGTTTTAGTGAAGCACCTACACGTGTTTATGCCGGTGCCTCTATGGATAAAGCCAGCTATTCATCTTTTTATATGAATAAAGCCCAAAAAAGAGCTGGAATTATTTATTCCGAAAAGTTTCAGGATTTTGCTTATGTATGGCTTTCAATGAAAAACAGCAGTGGATACCAGGAACAACCTTTTGATAGCGATACAATATTAGCCTGGAATGAGTCCGCCAGAGTCGGTCTGGATTTTGCCGACTTGAGTCTTCCTGGTATCTGGAATTCAGACAACATTCAAACTGTAGTGTATATGGATATGCAACACTCAAAAATGAATTCCGCTTTTATTGATTCGGCAGCCAACTCTGTACAGTATCCGTTAACACCTGTCATGATTACCGGTTCTCTTCTTAATGGGGCCAATGCAACAAAAGGCGATCTTAACGGTGATGGTTTTAATGAGCGTGAAGGCGCTTATGTTATTAAAGCAAGCAACAATGAAGTTCACTTCAGACTTCCTGCACACAAAGACACATGTAGATTTCAACCTGCGGTCAGAATAACCAGCTACGTTTCAACATCAAAACCTCAATATGTGATTATCTACCGGGGAGCTGACACAATGACACTGGCTGAGGGTCATTATTATAATGCTTATCTCAACCGTACAAGCAAAGAACTTATCATACAAATTGACAGCGTTTTCTGTGATACGGTCAGCGTTTTTATTTCAAGCGACAGGACTCTGGCAGTCAATCTTTCTCAATTCAGTGCGAGTGGAGGGGACAGATGTGATACTTTAATCTGGAGAACCGAGAGTGAACAGGAAAATCTAGGATTTTATTTATTGCGGAGAGTATGCCCTGTTTTTTTGGACAGTTTAATGAAAGCGGAGAGCAAAAAGAATGGTGCTGATGCTAGTGATACCCTGCTGCTTCTCAAAAACAAAATGGTCACCTATAATGATACAGAATGGGTACGAATAAATGAAAAGATTATACCCGGAGCCAAAGCTGGAGCATCTTTGGGACCACGCGATTACAGGTATATCGACTACAATGTTCAAAACGATATTCTCTACGAATATAAGCTTATATCTGTGGATTATTCAAATAAAGAAAAAATCTATGGACCGGTGCAGGCAATACCCAAAAGATTCTTGCCTGCAAAATTTGCCTTGTTTAAAAATTTCCCTAATCCATTAAAAACATATACTCATATCCGATTTGCCCTGCCCCAGGACAGTAGGATTTCTCTTAACATCTACAATCTTCAGGGGAAACTGGTTAAAAGGCTGATTAAGCCGGATAAGGTCCTTGGCAGTGGAATCTATCAGGTCACATGGGATGGCAAAGGTGATAATGGAGGTGTACTGGCTTCCGGACCATATATCTACCGGTTGGTTAGCGGAAAATTTGCCGATGCCCATGTTTTGTTGCTGGCCAGGTGATATAATCCTGAATTTTTCTATTAGATGCAATTTCGAACGAATGTGATGAATCTTGTAAGGCATGCGTTCTTTATCCCAAATTGTCCATTTAACAGTATTTTTTTTGGCAAATCGAAGAGCGGCTGGACTATCGACCATAATTATTCTCTCGCCTGTTGTTAAATTGGATATATTTAAAAAGATGCATTCTGCATTTTCGAAGGTGTATTCTGTGTTTTTGATGATACCAAAAGTGTTTTTGAGGGTATCCAAAGTCTTTTTGAGGACACACAAAGTCTTTTTGAGGACACACAAAGTCTTTTTGAGGACACACAAAGTCTTTTCGAGGACACACAAAGTCTTTTCGAGGACACACAAAGTCTTTTCGAGGTCACACAAAGTCTTTTCGAGGACACACAAAGTCTTTTCGATGGCGCACAAAGTTTTTTCGATGGCGCACAAAGTCTTTTCGAGGACACACAAAGTCTTTTCGATGGCGCACAAAAGTTTTTTCGAGGACACACAAAGTCTTTTCGATGGCGCACAAAAGTTTTTTTGAAGGTGCCTTCTATTTCGGCAGATTCAGCCTCATGCCCCAGAGTTACCTTTTTGCCCTTTCAAAAAATTACCTCCGGGGATAATACAATACCGGCCTCCATCAATCGAATTCAAAGGAAAGTACAGGGGTATGGTAAAATATTTGTTTGTGTTTTTAGTTTAACAGTATTATATTAGTACACTATTTTTTCCCAGTTACGGGATAAAATCCGGGCTAGTAACTCAGTGGTAGAGTATCGCCCTTTTAAGGCGAGAGTCGAAGGTTCGAATCCTTCCTAGCTCATCCCCGATTTTTTCTCCTGCCCCCCAATTTCACCTTTAGAGAAATTTATTATGAGTATTAACCAATTGTCTGATATCTGGTCTTCATTTTCCTTTTCTCAAATAGATAAATACCTGACCGATAAACCTAATTGTGCTCTTTTTTCAGGTATGGCAGGTTCGAGTGATGCATTTCTGATCAGTGATCTGTTTTCTAAATCCCAAAAAACCATCATGGTTTTCACAGAAAACAGCAAAAAAGCTGAAACCCTGGTTGATGAATGCCGCTCTTTTCTGGGTGAGGAGCGGGTAATCTTCTTTCCCTCCAGAGATGCTATTCCTTATAATATGAAATCGGGCTTTGGGCCCACTGTGGAATCCCGTTTCCGGGTGCTTTCCAATCTTCTGGATGGCAACCAAAAAGTAATAGTGGCTCCCTACCCTGCCCTTCATCAAAAAATTTTGCCCAGAAAAGCACTGTTTAGCAAAGTTATTCGCCTTCAGGTTGGTGATGAGTTATCCATTGCTAATCTTGCCTTATGGCTTAATGATATTGGATTTCACCGGGAAACCCATGTTTCAGATATTGGAACTTACAGTATCAGGGGTGGTATAGTTGACATATATCCATTTTTAGGTGAAAATCCTCTAAGAATCGAATTCTGGGGTGATTTTGTTGATTCCATAAGGGAATTCGACGTTTTTACTCAAAAATCTTTGAGTTCCTGCAATAAAGCAGAGATATTTCCGGTTAAAGAGTTTACCTTCAGTGATTCTCAGATTGAAGTCGCCCTACAAAACATCGAAGATTACTGCAAAGAGAAGCAGTTTGACCAGATGGCGGTTCATAAACTGGAGCATCAGTGGAAAAGTGTAGGCGATCTGGAAGGGGTAGAATGGTTTATTCATTGGTTCGATCAACCTTATTCATCGATTCTTGATTATCTTCCTTCCGATGCTGTTATAGTCTGGGATGATATTGTAGGTGTTAAGAGGAGGCTTGATCAGTCGCGCCAGAATTACCAAAGGCATCTGGAACGGGTTCCCGATATTTTTCAAGGGGTTGTGTCTTATCCCGAGAAACTGCTTCACTATGATGACTCAATCGAACTGGATTTAAGCACCTTTGATCTACTTTTTATTGAGACTCTGGAGACTCCCAGGGATACTGCAAGTTACCGGGTTTCTTTTTCTGAGCAACCACAACTTCCACACGAGCTGGGTCTACTCACCGAAAACCTCAAAAGTCATAATAATGAGGGCTTCAGATGTGTCCTTATATGTCCTAACCTTGGACATGCCGAAAGAATGCAGGAATTATTAGGTGAGAGCTGTCCTTTTCTTGAGATTATCACCGGCTTTCTGCTTCATGGTTTTATTTACAAAGATGGAAATATCCTTCTTTATACTGAATCACAGATTATAAACCGGGTAATTCGTCCTCTAAAAGTAAAAAAGCAAAAAAGCGGCATTCCTATCACCGGATATGATTCACTTACTCCGGGTGATTTCGTTGTACATGAAGATCATGGAATTGCCAGATTCGTAGGAATCGAGAGGGTTGAGACAGGGGACACCCAGAATGACTGTATGGTTCTTATCTACGCAGACCATGCCAAGGTCTATGTTCCGGTTGAAGATTTCCATAAAGTGCAGAAATATGTGGGTAAAGACACTGTAGAACCGTCGCTCTCAAAAATAGGCACTTCTGCGTGGGAGCGGTTAAAAACCCGGACTCGTGAGTCTCTAAAGGAGATGGCTCAGGAGCTGATAGAACTCTATGCCAAAAGACAGTTTCTGGAAGGTATTTCATTTCAGAAGGATAATATGTGGCAAAAAGAGTTTGAGGATTCCTTTATATATGAAGAAACGGTTGACCAGCTTAAGGCCATTGAGGAAATTAAGGTGGATATGGAATCAGCTAAACCTATGGACCGGCTTATCTGTGGTGATGTAGGTTTTGGGAAAACCGAAGTAGCTATGCGAGCAGCTTTCAAGGCGGTCATGTCTGGGTATCAGGTCGCAGTTCTTGCACCAACTACGATCCTTGCTGCGCAACACTATAGCACTTTCAAAGAAAGAATGTCCGATTTTCCAGTGAAGATAGCTTCTCTGAGCAGATTCCTCAGACCTTCTGAACAAAAACCGGTTATAGAAAAGGTGAAAGAAGGTAAAATCGATATACTGATCGGGACTCATAGGATTCTCTCCGAAGACATTGGTTTTAAGAATCTTGGGCTTATAATAGTCGATGAAGAGCAGCGTTTTGGAGTTAATCACAAGGAAAAACTGCGCCAGATGCGCTACAAGGTGGATACCTTATCCCTGAGTGCAACGCCTATTCCCAGAACATTACATATGTCTTTGATCGGTGCGCGTGACCTCTCTATCATCAATACCCCACCCAGAAACCGTCTGCCGATTGAGACAAAAGTTGAGCAATATCATGATGAATTGGTAAAAAAAGCGATCGAATATGAACTTCAGAGGGGTGGACAGATCTACTTTGTGAATAATCGCATAAAGAATCTGGATGCAATTCAGGACAAGCTCGAACAGATCGCACCCAAAGCGCGCATCATTTCGGCACATGGGCAAATGGATGAAAAACAGCTTGAACTGATAATGAAAGAATTTGTGGCTGGTCGTTATGATATTCTTCTTTCAACTGTAATAATAGAGAACGGTCTGGACATACCTAACGTCAACACCATCATCGTAAACCGATCAGACACACTGGGTCTATCTCAGCTCTACCAGTTGCGGGGAAGAGTCGGTCGTTCCTCCGAGCAGGCTTATGCCTATTTCCTCACACCCCCATTTAATCAGGTCAACGAAATATCGCTAAAAAGACTCCGGGCTTTGGAACAGTACACGGATCTGGGATCAGGTTTTCAGATAGCCATGCGTGATATGGAGATAAGGGGAGCTGGTAATATATTGGGAACAAGACAGCATGGGTTCATTGCTGCGGTGGGTTTTGAGCTTTATTGCAGACTTCTTCAGGATGCTGTTGCCGAGATAAAGGGGGAGAAGACCGAAGAGCGAACTGCCGATGTTAAGCTGGAGATTCCGTTGGAAGCGTATATACCAACAGAGTATGTATCGGATGGACCGGCTCGTATTTCTCTTTATCAGGAGCTTTCTGCAGTATCGACTTCAGAAAACGTTGATGAGATTCAAAGTGGAATGCATGACCGGTTTGGCCCTCTTCCCGAGAGTGTAAATTCGCTTATACTTCTGATGAAAATAAAAATATTGGCTCGCAGAGCAGGCAGCAGCAGAGTTGCTATTAATAAAAACGATGAACTGGTATTGTCTTTTCAGGGAGATCAGCAACAGATAAAAGATAATATTCAAATGTTGTTTCAATCTTCCGGGCGGGATTTTCAGGTTCAATATGAGGAACCTATTTCTCTTCGCACTAAACTTGCTGCTACTGGTAGAAAAGAGATGGCTCTGGAGGTAATCGGTATTTTGGACAAGATAGAGGTTACTAAGACCGACCTGCGAAAAGAACCGACGGAGAGAGGGAGCATGAAACAGGGAGAAATTTAAGAGAAGAAAGCAATCGAAAATGGCTTTTAAAAAGACCATCATGTATCTTTTTCTGGAATATGTTTCTTCTTCTATACAAGACTTATCTGCCTGAATAAATCATCGGCTTTGAGTATTGAAAGGTATCTATGTTGAAAATAAAGAATAAATATTTGATTAGTCCGACCGTATTTGTACTCTTTATTTTTTTTCCCGGTTGCCAGGAAAAAAACTCCAGTCCGGTAATTGTTAGAATAGGTAATTCTACTCTTACAATTGAAGATCTTTATAAGAGTATTCCACCTGAATATGCAGATAGAATATCTCCCGAACAAAATGTTAATTATGTCAAACAGTGGATCCAAACCGAGCTGCTATATCGTGAAGCGTTGCGTTTGAAATATGACAAAGAGGCTTATATTCAGGAAAGGCTTGAGAAAATGAAGAAAGATCTTCTTGCAGCAGAAGTCATTAACAGATCCTCCAAGCTTTTCAGCAATTCTATAGATCAGAGCAGTATCACCGATTATTATAACCAGAATCAGAATAAATTTATTAGAGATAAGGATATGGTTATATATCTGGAGATTGTAGTGGAAGATCTCAAGACTGCTTATTTGGTAAAACAAAATGCCAACCTCCATAATTTTTCCGAATATGCCGAAAAATATTCCAGGATTCCTTTTTCTGATACTCTCAATGTTACACCTGTTCCGGTTGATGATGTTCCTGCTGATCTGAAAAATGCCATTCAAGCCACCATGTCCGGTAACATTTCCAATCCGATAAAAAGTGGACTTGGTTATCATCTGTTATTGATCATAGAGAAACTTCCCAAAGATAGCATTTGCAGGGAAGAAGAGGTTAGGGAGGAGATCTTGACTATTCTATCTGCAAAAAAGCAGAAAGAAAATATTGAGAAGATGATTTCCTCTTTACGTCTTAAAAATGAAATGGAATACAACATGAATCTTATTACCGGAAACAATTCTGATAGCGTAGCCAATAATTAATGAGGAGTAACCCCGATAATGCCAATTATCTTTTTATCAGCTTTGATGTTTTTCTTTTTTAGCTCAACCGCCTTTACCCAAGAGCGGCTTGACGGTGTTGTTGCTGTCATCGGAAATGAGATTGTCTTGCAATCTGAACTTGATGCTTACAGTTTGCTGAGAATGGAGGGAATAGGCATAAACAAGGATAGCCCCGATATCGCCCAGCACAGAAAACGTTTTCTTGATGAGCTTATTGATGGCAAAGTCTTGCTTGCTTATGCCAAAAAAGACACCACTATAATTGTCACAGAGCCCGAAGTCGATCAGATGCTTAACAACCATATCTCCATGCTTTTAAAGCAAAACAATCTCACTTTGGAACAACTGGATTCTGAACTTCAGAAGCAGCAGGGACTTCCTCTGAGCAAATTTAAGACTCAAGCCCGTAAAGCCATCAAAGAGCAGCTTTATAAACAGAAAATTCAGCAATCCTACCTCTCCTTCATAAAAGTTAATCGCAAAGACGTAGAGTCTTTTTATAAACAATATGTCGATAGCCTTCCAAAGGCAGGTGAGAGTATTCTTTTATCCAGGATTTCAATGAAAGTCGCTTCCTCCAGTTCGAAGCGGCAAGCAGCCTACGATAAAATACAAAGCGTAAAACAGAAACTGGACAAGGGTGAGGATTTCGCAGAATTGGCTAAAAAGTATTCTGAAAGTCCTGAAGCCGCACAAGGTGGTGATCTGGGATTTGTGGCCAAAGGCTCCCTCAATGAGCTTGCATTTGAGGAAAAAGCCTTCAACCTGGCTCGGGGTCAGATCAGTGAGCCTTTTGAAACCCGTCTGGGTTTTCACATTATAAATGTTGTAGATAAGCACGATCAGAAAGTTCACATTCGTCAGATCTTTGTGAATATTGAACCTGACGAGCAGCAAATTAAGCATGTTAATTCTACTCTTGATTCCCTAAGGGCTAATTGCAAGACCAAAGACGATTTTTCAAAAGCCGTTAAAAAGTTCAGTACTGATTTAGAAAGCAAAAACCGAAATGGTTCCATAGGGTGGATTTCCATGCTGGAACTCCCGGCGGCTGTAAGAATAGCAGTTGACACACTTACACCCGGGTCTGTAACCAGAATTGTAAATGAAGAAAACATGTATTCCATTTACCGTATCGATGACCGGGTCAAACAACGTACCTTGAATCTGGAAAATGATTACGGGATTCTTTCCGAAAAGGCTAGAGATATCATGGCTCAGAAAAAACTTATCGACCTGGTATCACAATGGAAACAGGGTCTTTTTATTGATATCAGGCTTTAGGAAAAGGATTTTTGAGACGTGGAATATCAGGCGTTGGCACCAATATATGACCGGATGATGAATCATGTGGAATATGATGAATGGGCTTTGCTAATAACCAAAATCCTGAAAAAATATTGCTCTGCCATTAAACCTTCTGTTCTGGAGCTTGGGGGTGGTACTGCACTGCTGGCTCAATATCTGGAAAAACTTAATGTCTCCTATTTTGGGTCAGATTCCAGCTTCTCAATGTGTCAGCAGGCTCACAAAAAATCCTTTCCCTTCTTCTGCTGTGATTGTCGTCATATTGCAGTAAAGAAAAAATTTGATCTTATTATTTTTCTTTATGACGGGATTAACTATCTTCAGACGCTGCAGGACTATGCGCTGCTTTTTAATGAAATTTATTACTGCCTCCAAGATAACGGTTTATTTCTGTTCGATATTACTACAGAAACCAATTCCCTGAGACATTTCCATGATTATGTTGACTTCGAGGATTTTGGTGATTCTTTCTACATGCGCCACAGTTACTATGATCCTGAATGTTGTTTTCAGTTTAATGATTTCACTATTTTTAAGAAATACAAAGACACTGATTTTTTCGAGAAATTCAACGAACTCCATATGCAGAAGGTTTTCCCTGCAAAGTCAATTGAGGAGCAGATTCCTTCCACCAAATTCAAAATAATTGGTATATGGGATGACATTTCATTCAGGAAAAGTTCTGCGAAATCTGAACGTATCCATTTTTTAATTAAAAAAACAGGATAATTATGATTCAGTTTTCTCATGTGAGTAAAAGATTTGACGGCAGTTACGATGCTTTGAAAGATATCTCTTTTTTTATCGATAAAGGGGAATTTGTATTTCTGACCGGGGCCAGTGGAGCCGGTAAAACTACTTTACTCAAACACATATATATGGAGGAGTTTCCCAGTACCGGTGAAGTCTTTGTTTGTGACTATGATTCCAAATACATAAAGCAATCCCAGATACCTTATCTAAGAAGAAAACTGGGTGTTGTATTTCAGGATTTTCGGCTATTGAATGACAGAAACATTTTTGAAAATGTTGCTTTCTCATTAAGAGTAATTGGAAAGAAAGAAAGAGACATCAAAAAAAAAGTCTTTGAAGTCCTCTCTTTAACCGGTTTGATCCATAAGTGTTTTCATTTCCCCAATCAACTTTCTGGCGGTGAACAACAAAGGGTCTGTATCTCCAGGGCTATAGTCAACGATCCCTGGGTTCTTCTGGCTGACGAACCTACTGGTAATCTGGATCTAGCTGTTTCCAAAGATATATTTTCTTTACTGCAAACCATAAACAGTTGGGGTACCACAATTATCATGTCAACACATGATTTACATCTAATTGAGCCTTATCATTACAGACGTCTAGTTCTCTCCAGTGGCTCACTTATTAGTGGAGGGGATGCATCCGTTAAACCTAAATTCTCGGGGAGTTTCCTATGATGATTATTGTTACAGGATGTGCTGGATTTATCGGATATCACCTCTGCAGATATCTTCTTGACCAAAAACACAAAATAATTGGTATAGACAGTGTTAATGAATATTATGCCCCGGAACTAAAAAAAGCCCGACTTGCACAGCTCTTACCTTCGCCTGATTTCTCTTTCCATAAAGCCGATATTTGCGACTTCCAATCTATGGAGAAGCTTTTTGATAGCTCTAATGCGGATATGGTCTGCCATTTAGCAGCTCAAGCTGGCGTAAGGTATTCTATTACTCATCCTTTTGCCTATCAAAAGTCTAACAATGAGGGCTTTTTAAACATTTTAGAGCTTTCAAGAAGATACAAAGTTAAAAACTTCGTGTATGCGTCATCTTCTTCTGTGTATGGAAAAAACTGCAAACTCCCTTTCTCAGAGGATGATCCTGTCGATCAACCGATCTCTCTTTATGCTGCTACCAAAAGATCAAATGAATTGACCGCATTCTGTTACAGCCATCTTTATAATCTTAACACATCGGGCCTGAGATTTTTCACTGTTTACGGCCCCTGGGGAAGACCTGATATGGCTTTATTTATTTTCACAAAGGCCATCATTGAAAACCGGCCAATAGAAATTTTCAACAATGGAAAAATGTTGAGGAATTTTACTTATGTAGATGATATTGTAGACGGTATTGCAAGGGTACTTAACAATCCCAAACCTTGCGAGGTATATAATATTGGCAATGATAGAGCTGAGAACCTTCTCGATTTCATCTCCGAGATAGAAAACTGCATAGGCAAAAAATCTATTCGGAATTATCAACCGATGCAAATGGGAGATGTCCCTGCTACTGTAGCCGATATAAAAAAGATCCAGTCTCTGGGATATCAACCTAAAACCAACATCGATAAGGGTATTAAACAATTTATAAACTGGTACCGCGATTATTACCGGGTTTGATAGTACTGTATCTCAACTTACGGCGAAAACCTGAGAGTATATTTACCTTCTGCCTAAATTTTAATTCATTCAAAGGAGTTGTATGTACAATCCGAAGATTTGTGTTGTTGGATTGGGATATGTAGGTTTACCCCTGGCCGTAGAGTTAGCTAAGTATTTTAATGTTACGGGTTTTGATATTAATGAATCCAGAATTAACAACCTGGTTTCAGGCTTTGACCCTACCGGCGAAACAGATAGCCAAACACTCAAATCTTCTACATTAAGTTATGCTTCTGATCCATCATTGCTTAAAGAAGCCGACTTTATAATAGTTGCTGTTCCTACACCCATCGATGAGCATAAGTCTCCGGATTTGACCCCTCTTTACCGTTCATCAGAAACGGTTGGTAAAAACCTTAAGAAAGGCGCAATAGTAGTTTATGAGTCTACCGTATATCCGGGAGTAACAGAAGAAGAGTGTGTTCCAGTGCTGGAGCGATTTTCGGGAATGAAATGGAAAAAGGATTTTTTTGTGGGATATTCACCCGAGAGAATCAATCCCGGTGATAAAGTGCATACAGTTTCTAAAATTACCAAAATTGTTTCAGGTGATTGTGCAGAAACCCTGGAAAAAGTTGCACATGTGTACGGTACCGCTGTTACGGCCGGTGTTTACAAAGCCTCTTGTATCAAAGTAGCAGAAGCAGCCAAAGTGATTGAAAATACCCAAAGAGACATCAATATAGCATTAATGAATGAGCTGAAAATAATTTTTGATAAAATGAACGTTTCTACCAAAGAGGTGTTGCAGGCTGCTGGTACCAAATGGAACTTTCTCCCTTTTGAACCTGGTCTGGTTGGGGGTCATTGTATCGGTGTCGATCCTTATTATCTGGCTTATAAAGCTGAAGAAATCGGGCATCATCCACAGATAATCATGGCCGGAAGGCGTATTAATGATGCAATGGGCAGATATTTTGGACGGGAACTGATCAAGAAAATGATTCACAAAAGAATCACTATAATGAGTGCTGATGTGCTTATTTTGGGTATTACCTTTAAAGAGAACGTTCCTGATATCAGAAACTCCAGAGTTATTGATATCATTAAGGAACTTGAGGATTTTGGAATTAATGTTCATGTGTGGGATCCTGTGGCAAACCCCGAAGAGGTAAAAAAGGAATATGGAATAGACCTTATTGAAAATGTTCATAATAAGACATTTGATTCTATTCTTTTAGCGGTAAAGCACAGTCAATTTATCAATATGAGTAAAGATGGTTTTCAGAAGTTACTATCATCTGACGGCTTATTTTATGATATTAAAGAGGTCTTATAGGATGAATTCGAATTGGTTCTTTTTTCTTTTCTTTTTTTCTGTAGTTTCTCTTAATTACGGGCAAACTAAATCAAATGCAGATCTGCTTCTGCTTAAAAAGCTTGGGAGCAGTCTGCCAAAAGACAAGATTGAATATTCAGATGATGTCAATCGTTTATTGAATAGTTACACTACAAAAAATGATACAGCCGTAACAGACTCTACTGACAGTCTTTCAATCGATTCAACTGTTTCTAAAGATACTGTTAAGCTTTCGGTGTACCAGAAACTCATCAAAGGTGAAAACATTAATCCTGACAGTATGCTTACAGATATTAATATCTTTGGCTACGATCTTTTTAATAAACAGCAGCCCTCTACTTTTACTCCAACAGAGGCAGCTTCGGTTCCGGCAGATTACCCGATCAATGCTGGTGATGAGATTAATCTTCTGCTATGGGGAAGAATAAATGAAGAATACAATTTAGAGGTCTCCAGAGACGGCACCATTAACATTCCCAGGATTGGACCGGTTTCTGTTGCCAACCAGACTTTTACAAGCATGAAAAAGAATATAACCGATAGAATTGAAAAAATCGAAGGCGTTAATTCCACCATTTCCATGGGAAAATTAAGAACGATCGGTGTATATATTGTAGGTGAAGTAAAAACACCTGGTTTTTATACTGTTAGTGCTCTTTCAAATGTTACAAATGCACTCTTTTACGCAGGCGGGCCCACTCACAATGGCTCCCTGAGAAATGTTCAGTTAAAACGCAATGGCAAAGTTATTACCACAATTGATTTTTATGATTTTCTTTTATCAGGAAACGACCGCAGCAACCTTAGACTGCAATCAGGTGATGTTATCATGGTTCCTCTGATTAAAGAAATGGCCGCTGTTGTGGGTAACGTTAGAAGAAGTGCTTTGTATGAATTAAAAGGGAAAGAAGATTTGCAAAGTATTATCGGACTGGCTGGCGGTATAACTCCTGCTGCCTGGGTAAACAGAATCCAGATTGAACGCTACTTCAACAACAGCAAAAAAATTGTTCTGGATATCGATTCTATGAGTCAGAAATTTGCGAACTTCGAAATCATTGATGGTGATATAGTTAAAATATACCCGGTCCTGGAAAAAGATAAAAATGCTGTTTATCTCAGTGGAAACATTTTGAGGCCGGGCAAATATGAGTTCCGTGAAGGAATGAAGATTACTGATATTATCCCCAATTACCACAGTCTGCTTCCGGAAACTTATTTCGAGTATGCTATCATATTACGGCAGGAACCTCCTTCATTTTTAAACCGAATCATAGCATTTGATCTTAAACAGATACTCGAAAACCCAGATTCTCACCATAACATTCTTTTACAGGAAAGAGACCAGATCGTAATCTATGACAGAGATTTTTTTGAGCCTGATCGCTCCATTTCCATTGAAGGTGCGGTAACAAAAGAAGGAAAATATAAGCTACTAAACAATATGAAAATACGTGATCTGATTCTTCAGGCCGGTGGACTAAGTGATGAAGCAAGTAATAATCGAGGTGAATTGTATAGAAGGGTCTCTATTAACAATGAGTCTATATCAATAGAAAAATTGGATTTTTCTATTGATAAGGCTATGACAGATGATCCTCAGCACAATCTAGTTTTACAAAAATCAGATCGTGTTTTCATCAGAAGTAAAAAGGGATGGGAGGATGAGCGAAAAGTAACCTTGTCAGGGCAGTTTGTTTACCCTGGAACTTATGTCCTCTTCGAAAAAGAAACTCTCGGTGATTTAATAAAAAGAGCTGGCGGTTATAAAGATGATGCATATCTTGCTGCTGCAGTTTTTAGCAGACATTCTATCGGTGAACTGCAGAAAAATTATGCCCAGGAGTACTCTAAACAGACAGAAATGGAGATCCTTAATTTATCCTCAGATGCTGCCGGAAAACTTGATCCTGAGTTGGTCAAGCAGATAACCAATCAACAATTATCCTTAACGAAAAAAAGTGACGAGAAAATTGTGAGTGGAAGAGTTATTATTGATCTAAATAATGAAAACAACTATGGTGACTTCTTCTTGGAAGATGGTGATGAATTGCATGTTCCCAGAAACAGCAACATCGTTTCTGTTGTAGGTGAAGTATTTAACCCTTCCACTTTTAAATTCGAAGTGCATAACAGTAAAGTCTCAGATGTCATCGAAACAGCAGGTGGAATGAAGAAAAATGCTGATAAGAGGCGAATCTACATTATAAAAGCTAATGGTAAGATTGTGACAAATAAAAGTATTAAAATTCTTTCCAGTAATCTGGAACCTGGAGATGCTGTTGTAGTTCCACAAAGAATTAAATATTCTAAAGGATTTGGCGAATCTATCAAAACAGTTTTTGAAACCCTTGGGGCCCTTACTACTGTTATTACTCTGATTATTGCTTTGAAGTCTTTGTGATGGAAATTAAGATTACAAATGCAAAACACTAAAAATCAGTATGCTGTAATAGCCATTGAACACTGTTAAAAGATATTAAAATGGCGGTATTCTGAATTGGGATAGAAGTAATTTGACACTACAGCATCTTTTTAGATCAGATGTTTCTAAGGTAACTTATGAAGATTATACATATTATTCAAGGTGGTGTTGGTGGAACTCTTGAATATTTAAAACTTTTGATTCCAAGGCTTGAAAATCATGGCTTTGAAAACAAAGTTATCTGCCACAGTGAAATTAGTGAAGAACTGAACAAACTCTGCATTAAAACTTTTACAATTGATATGAGTAGAGAGATATCTCTGAAAGATGATTCGATTTCTTTAATTAACATCTACAAGGTTTTAAAATCATATAAACCTGATATATGCTATCTTCATAGCTCAAAAGCCGGAGCACTAGGTAGACTCGCCTGTTTTTTTACCAGAACTAAATGTATATATAATCCACACGGCTGGTCTTTTGCAATGAAAACAGGTTATAAAACTAAATTATTATATATCTTCATTGAAAAATTATTATCTCTTCTCTGCAGCAGAATTATTTTGATTTCTGATGCTGAAATGTCAATTGCCAAGCTTTATAATATTGCTCCTGAAAACAAATTTAATACCATTTACAACGGCATTGATATCAATAAATTTTCTAATGCATTGGCTGTAGACCGCAAGTCAGTTTTAGATTCAAATGATAAAAACGTAGTAATCGGTATGGTGGGCAGGCTTACTGAACAGAAGGATCCGCTTAAATTTATTAGAATTTCAGCGGAAATTTTGAAAGTAATTAAAAATGCAAAGTTTATCCTGGTTGGTGATGGAAACCTGCGTGAAAAAACTTTAAATTTAGCAAAAGAATTAGGTGTATCAGATAATCTGGTTTTAACTGGATGGGTAAAAAACCCGGAATCCTATATTAAAGCTTTTGATATTGCTGTACTGACATCCAGGTGGGAAGGTTTTGGACTGGTATTGGCTGAATATATGGCTGCAGGTAAACCAATTGTTGCTTCGAACATTGATGGGATTCCAAATGTGATTACCGATAGATTTGATGGTTTGCTGGCTGCACCTGGAGATGTCAATGATTTCGTATCTAAGATTCTATCAATAATTAGCGACAAAAAGTTGTCAGACAAGCTTGTTCAAAATGCAATAAACACTGTTAAAACCAAATTTTCAGTCGATAGGGTCATAATCGAACATGCGCAATTATTTGATAAAATTATAAATAAAAAGGAGCCTTAACTGTAGATTCACCATGACAGAAACTGATTCATTTTATAAGCCATCTATGGTATCGCCTCTTGTTTCTTTCATTATTCCTGTTCGTAATCTTGAATATCTCCTTGATAGGTGCATTCAATCAATTCTGAATCAAAACTACTCCAATTATGAAATTATTGCAGTAGAAAACGGCTCCACTGATTCAACATGGGAAATTCTTCTCTCCTTATCAAAAAATGATAATCGAATAAGACCGTTTCAACTGACTAACATTGTTGGAGTTTCTGCCGCCAGAAATTTCGGCTTGGAAAATGCGAAGGGTGAATATGTTTGCTTTGTAGATGGCGATGATTTTATTTACCCTGATTTTATAAAACTTATGATTGAGCCTTTGATTAATAACCAAGCAGATTTTTCCATCTGTGATATTACCTATGATGGTAAAAAGAGAGGCAATCGAGCCTTTCCAAAAAACCGGTTTGATTTTTCATCTGAATCCGACTTTATACTCGGTCTAAGGCTTAGTGCAGGCTCTTCCTGTGCCAAAGTTTTCAAAAGTAATTTACTTGGTTCTACAAAATTTCCAGCTCTTTCTATAGGTGAAGACAGCCTTTTCATGCTCGAAATTTATTCAAAAAAACCAATACTTCATTATGTTCCCTACATTGGATATTTCTACTATCAGAATCCATCTTCTGCTACTCATGATCTTACAGAATCAAAAATTAATTCCAATTTCTCTTTTTTTAAACATGGTAAAACTATTTTACAGGATTATGGACTTTGGCAAATCGCTGGAAATTACTGGAAGACTAGAGCCAAAACAAACTCAATAGAACGTTTTCAAAAGATTAAAAATCGTAATCTTAAAGTTTACTGGAAAAAAAGCTTCATTTCATTTTTGAAGAGTGATTTTTTTGATAACAGCTTAATCAAGCAATTGGTTATTGTCGCATTTAAAATTTCTCCTATATTTTTATTGGAGTTTATTTTTTTAATGCGCTCTATAATATTTAACGTTGCCCGTTTCTTTGTTAATCAAAAGAGCAATGTTACAAGGAGATTAACTGGAAGATTGAATTAATTTTATCAGTTGATCTTTTCCATACTGTGCATCAAAAGGGTTTTGAATCCTTTTAATTTTCCTGTTACGCACAGCTTCCGCAATTTTTCCATAATCTTTAAATTCAAAAAGGTTTTCCTGAGGAAGAATAAATTTATTTACATTCATATTATAAGCAATACAAAGACAATTTGCTTCCATAGCTTCTAGTAATACCATTGGCATCATCTCATAATTATTCCATGAGGGAAAAAAGAAAAATTGCACACCATTTAAAATCGATATTACATCATTTTGAAAACCACAATAATAAACAGCCCCTTCCAAAAGTGTTTTATTTCTTTCATGAAATCGTTGTACTTCTTCTCTTTCTGGACCATCACCAATGTATAAATAACAATAATCTTTTGTACCAAGCACTTTAGCGAGCTCTAATAGGTGTACTGAATTTTTACCTTTTTTCATTCCCCCAGCAAAGGCAATTATTTTTCTTTTTCCAGACCAATTTCTTATTTTTTCATTTAATACATTATCTTGCATCATTTCATGATCTATATAATTGCTTATATAGAATAATTTTCCAGGGAAGATCTTCTCTGCGGTATCCCTTTCAGCAGGAGTAATCAGTACCGCTTTTCTTATAAATACACGCAAAACCATAAAAATTGTTTTGGTTAACGAAGTATATTGAAAATGTCTCACGTATATGATTTTTACCCTATTGAAAAAGAATATCTTTAGTAAGCAACATATCATTATTGTTTTTGTTGTATGACAAAAGAATAAACATTCTTTTTTTATTATCTTTTTTAGAAGATTGAAAAACATTATTACGTAGTTTTTAAACAAAATAACATTCTTTTCATTTTCTCTTTCAGGATCCTTAATAGCATAAACAAATGAATAAACACCCTTCATTTCATTCAATGTATCCTGGTAGGTTAAGGCAACCCGTTCTGCACCGCCATATCGAAATCGGTCTAGAAGATGAATACAGATCAAAACACCTTCTTTTCTTGATATTTATCTATCACAACTTGGTCTTTATTATTGTTATTTTTAAAAATCGGACCAATGATAATTGTTGCTGACAACAAAAACCACTGATTAAGATATTCAACAAATCCAAAAGAAAAACATAATAAAAAATTAGTCATCCATAAAAATATCGCTTCTCTTTGCCATTTAAGAAGATGCCTCTTTTTATATCGATATTTTAAATAAATAATTAACAATCCTGCGAAACTAAAAATGATCCACGTTATTCCAAAATCTGCTAAATATCGGAAAAAATGGGATTGAATATTGGATCTTTCTCTTGATGTCTCTGATGTCATTCCCCACTTTGGAAGATAATCATAAACTATATACTTTTCATTCGAAAAACCTACTCCTAAGGGATTATCCTTAAACAGATTTAATGCTCCTGCAATGGACCCAATTCTTGTAGATGATGATATATCTTTATTACTCTTGAACAAAAACACTCGATTAACAATTCGATAATATGTTTCGTAATAAGTTACAAAAATATAAATAAATCCTACACAAATTATCAGCACAAAAAGAAGCCTTTTTAGCGTTAACCTTTTTCTAAAAGAAAAGGAAAATATGAATAGCACATTTATTGAGGCAATTATGTAAGAAGTTGTGGAAAATGAAAATATTAGACATCCGAACGAAAGCACTATCATAAGAAGATCAAATATTTTTCCGAATGAATAATATCCATTGAGATAACGGCATAAGACAAATGGAAATACATACAACAAAAAAAAAGTAGATAAAACAGCAGGCTCATGAAACGTACCTTTAACTCTGAATTCCATTAAAGCATTTGACTTTAATTGAGCAATTCCAGTCCAACTTCCCTCTATATATTTGTATAAAAATGAAGAATAATATTCTGAAATGACATTTTTGATACCTAATATAAGTAATATTTGTATTATAGAAACTATAATAACAATCACAACAGGAATCATAATAAAAAGAAAAAGCCTTTTCTGGCTTATCCTATTCACTGTATATTGAATGCCACAGAGTGGAATCAGTATGAACGCAAAAAATTCTACTGCCAGTTTTATTGAAGATAATATCCCGTTTATTTCAAACTTTAAAGATGCTAATGCGACACTAACCCAATTACAAGTAATAAAGATTAATGCTATAAATAAAGTTACTTTAAATTTCTTTACAGCATCTTTACGCAGAGTGCATATACAGACAGTACCTAAAGCAAAGAAATATATTCTGGCAAGATCCTGGAATTGGATTTTATTAAGAAAAACATTAGGAAAAGCACAAAAAGGTATCAGTAAGAATGGAACAACATAAAACCACTCTTTGGATATAGCAAATAAAGACTTACTTTTAACAGCTTCTTGTTTTGAAACATTGTGTATCACACTATTTTACCGACCATCTTTTTTGCAAACCCTGAGCCACTCTGCACATATCTAAAACTTTATAAACAGAATTCTTTGGAAGAATTTTTAAAAACATCAATTTCAGTACAAGTTTTAAGATGGTAACTAACCAGTGCTTAAAAGGTGGGTTTAATCCTAAGTCTTTATTTATTCTGCATATTTCCTTATACATATTAATGTAATTATTCAATGAAGAGGATAATCCACCATACAAAACGGAACTCACATCAACCGCGCAATAATAAGGATCTTTATTTTTCAAACTTTTCAATAAGAATTCCGTATCACCAGCAATCAAATAACTAGTGTTGAAAGGTTGGGGATCGATAAATAATGATTTATGTTGAAATATCGTTGCATGGTCTGGGAGTTCAGGCCTGAAAAAAACCCATTTCCCTTTCATCTCAGACCAGGAACGTTCTTTCTTTTCAATAACAGTTCTGTTTTCCGGGCTGATATATATAGCATTTCCAAAAACAAGCTCATGTTCAGGAAAAGCCTTTGAAAGAAAAGGGGCAACTTGCTCTAAAGCAGTATCTGAAGCCAACTCATCTCCTGAGCCAATAAAGATTATCCAATCACCCTGAATGTATTTGCTTGCCTTATTCCAGGCATCATAAATTCCTGTATCTTTTTCACTGAACCAAAAATCTATGCAATCTTCATTTTGTTTTAAGATTTCAACTGTTCCGTCCTTTGAATCACCATCCGCTATAATCCATTGAATATTTGGATAGGACTGTTTGCGAATCGAATTTATTGTCCAAGGAAGAGATTTCTCTGTATTGTAGGTAGAGGTAATAATAGTTATTACAGGAAGATCAAAAGATCTCTGGGATTGCCAGTTCTTTCGAGCTCCACCGGATTTCTCATAAATATTATTTTTAATATTATTCATTGTATAAATAAAAGTTAATTATTATTCTATCACTTATAGCTCATTGAGTTCGATTTTAGAAGAATAAACCGTTGTTGATTAATGTTTACTTGTGTTTTTTTTAATTGTTTAACCCAATGGTTTAGTTACTCATTATCACTTATGAAATTATAAAAATTCCACAAATCATGATTCTATTCCCAACAGTTTCTAATATTTTTAATTTCATTAAAATATTGTTCCAACTTCGCAATTGTATTTTGGATGATAAATGTGTTTTCATTTCTCACCTTGGAAGCTTTTCCAATCATTTTCTCTCTAACATTTTTATCTATTATTTTCTCCATACAATCAGCAATCTCATCATAATTTTCTGGTTTAAAATATAATGCAGCCTCTAACAATATTTCTCTATGGCCAATCAGATCCGAACATAATACTGGGCACTCTAATGCTAATGCTTCCAACAAAGGCATATTGGTTGGCCCGAAAAAGGTTGTCATTACAAGAGCTGTCGCGTTTCGGTAAAAAGTATAAATTTCCTCTGTTTCAACGAATCCACCAAACACTACATCTTTTTCCAATTTAAGTGCACTTACCTGATTTATTATATAATCAAGATTACCCTGGTCCGAACCTGTTAACATTAATTTGAAATTTTTATTTCTCTTAGAAAATTTTGCAAATGCTTGCAATAATCCATAATGATTTTTATGAGCCCAGAATTGTGCAGGATAAAAGAAATATTTATTCTTTTCTAAATTATATTTTTCTAAAGTAGTTAACTGATTTTCTTCACTTATATTTTGAAGAATAGATCTTCCTGCAAAAATTGGTAATACCTTTATTTTTTCTTCAGCTATCCCTGTATATTTTATTAACTCCTGTTTCCCAGCTTCAGATTCACAAAAAACCATCAAAGCTTTTTTCAAATGGTAATCGTACCATTTATTCCTTATGTTATATTGATTATTAATGAAAAATTCCGGAAAAGCAAAGGTCGCCTTATGCCCGATATCCCAATTGTTAGAAATAAAAGGAAAATTCGTAATATAAGCATACCCTTGTGTCGGGTAGAAAATTACTTTAACTCCATTTCTTTGAAGATACTTACCAATTATATTTTCATAAAAACAATTATATCTGTACTTGAATTGAGTTGGAATTAGAAATGAAGCTATTTCAAATATTTTAAATAGCAATTTTCGATAAAATGGAATTAGAATTACTTTTTTATTAAGTCCGTGTACTGGGCCATTATTTGATATAAATGCAATTTTCACATCTTTAAAATCTTTATGATCAATATTTTCAATCATAAAATCATAATAAGAAGAACCTCCACCTATAGTTGGAGTATAATTTATTGATAACCATACTCCAATTTTCATTTTTTATGGAAATCCTTTATTTTATTGCAAATTTTTACTATTATTTCTTCTGAAAGATTACTAGCTGAGGGCAAGTATAAACCATTGTTAGTCAACCAATCACTCACATTGAATTTTCCTGAACAGTTACAACCATAATTCAACAGTGACTTTTGATTATGCATTCCGTTAAAAAGCAACCTGGTATCAATTCCATTTTCCTTTAAATAAGAGATCAGTTTGTCTCTACTTTTGCCAAATTTTTCAGGCTCTATTACTATAGCATTCATCCAGCATACATTAAGCGCATCTTTATTTTCTTCCTGAAACACAACTCCTGGAATTTCTGCCAGTAATTCGCGATAGATCCGATTATTCCTGATACGCATTTGCTTATATTGATCAGCCTTTTCTACCTGAGCTAACCCTATTGCCGCAATTACATTGGACATTCTATAATTAAAACCTATTTTGTCATGAGTATAATTTCGATTTCCTGATAATGGGAAACACATATTCTTAAAATATCTGGCATTATTATAGAAGCTTTCATCATCTGTTACAACCATCCCTCCTTCTCCGGTAGTAATGTTCTTGTTTGCAAAAAAACTGAACGAAGCAATATCAGAATACTTTCCAGCTTTTATTCCCTTATACTCTGCCCCATGCGCTTCTGCCGCATCTTCAACTATATACAAATTGTACTTTTCTGCTATTACCTTTATCTTATCCATCTGGCACATAAGACCAAAAATATGTACCGGCATAATAGCTTTTGTTCGAGAAGTTATTTTTTCTTCAATTTTGCTTATATCAATATTCCATGATTTTTTGTCTGCATCCACAAAAACCGGTGTAGCGCCAGTATAGCAAACAGCAAATGCTGAAGCAATCATGGTGAATGATGGAATAATTACCTCATCTCCTTTGCCTATTCCCAGACTAGCCATTGCCAAATGCAGTGAGACTGTTCCATTACAGACAGCAACTCCGTATTTGCATCCACAGTATCCTGCAAATTTATTTTCAAATTCAGTCACATATTTCCCAGCAGAAGAAATCCAACCTGTAGAAATAGCATCCATTACATATTTTAATTCATTTCCGTTAAGAAATGGTTCACATACCGGAATAAATTCATCCATGTGTGACAATCCTCGCATTTTCACTCTCTATTGGTTTAAATCTTATCTTATCTTGTTCACCACAATAAGGCCCCTGCTTAACTTCTATAATTTCCGATTGTTCTAACATTTCAAATCCGTGCCCTCCATGAGCAAGCATAACCACGTCCCCTTCTGCGACAACCCGGCTTTCCAGATAATTCTGCTCATCATCATAAAAATCGACTCTTACTTTTCCAGATCTAATTATGAGTACTTCCTGTGTCAACTCTACTTTCCGCTCTACTAAATTATGTACATGCGGTGGTATGACATATCCAGCGGGTCTGTTCATATATCCAAGCTGTTGCGAAAAGCTATCTGGTGTAAAGAAAGCTATGCCATTCTTTTGGTAATTGCTATAAATTATTATTCCCAGGATTCTTTCGTTTACTTTTATTTCTTCAATCATAATCACTCACCATATCTAGGTTTAACATATTTTGCCGGGTCACCAGCAATAAAGGAATTTTCCGGAAATGAATCCAATACTACGGAATTAGAGCGAACAAAAGAATCTTTTTCAATTTTCACTCCTGGAAACACACACACATTTATTCCTATCCACACATTTTCCTCAAATTCAATATTACCAATAACCGAAGGTGATAATCCATTATATGGAACAACAGGTGTTCTTGATCTATTATCTATAGGATTATAATGCAAACTTGACAATGAATATATTTTACTTCCTGTACTCATCACACAGCAATCACCCAGCTTTATTCCCCCATATGCAAATAACATACAGTATTGCGCAATGTGACAGTTTTTCCCTATAAACAATTCGCCTCTTTTAACATTTGCTTTAGGGTTGTCTTTTATTTTCAGTGCTCTGTAGGAAAGATCCAGATCTGTACTACTTGCTACCAGAATACTGGATTTATCTATATGAGCGCAGTCACCTATTGAAATATAGGGTAATCCATACATAAATACACCAGTATCTATAATCACATTTTTACCTAAATGATTAAGTTGACTTTTATACATCATGGTTCGCAACAAGTTTCCTGCAGAACCATCGATATTTCTAATTATAGAAAACAGAAATTCTTTAAGCATTTTCAATTTACTTAAGTGGTATATTTCACAATTTTAGCCGGATTCCCTGCTACAACAGCATAATCCGGAACATCCTTGGTTACTACACTTCCAGCTCCAATTATGGCACCTTCCCCTATCGTAACTCCCTTTAAAATTATGCTATTAAACCCTATCCAAGCTTTATCCTTGATTATAACTGGAGCTCTTTTTACAACAGACCAATCTTTATATATGCCGATTTTACCAATCTGCATTGCTTTCAAAGCATCCTTCACATCATTAGTCCGCTCTGTTGAAATTAAAGAATGTGCATTATTATCCACAATAGTGACTCCCCAAGAAGTCATAACATCATTCCCAATTATGATTTCGTTTATACAAATAAGCTTACTTCCTCCAATAAAGGAATTATTGCCAATTTTAATTTTCCCACTCAAAGTCTCAAAAACGAATGTTCCACTTAAAAACGTATTGCTACCAACATCTAAATAGGTACGCTTGTTTTTGTCTATATTCCTAAAGATAATTTGCAGTTCATTAGTTATACTACCAGACCCTGTTTTTACAATGCCTTTTTTAATTAAATTATTGATATTATTGGGTTTTAAAATTTTAGAAATAATTTTTCGTGTAATCATTTAAACTCTCATTATTTGACATTCCTTAATTTTTTAATTCTAAATGATCAAAATTGGTAATACAATGGTCAAACACTTTTTTCATTCTTTTTTTAAATGCTTCTACCCCAAAATGTTTAATTACCATTTGCCTTATTTCATTCTTATCAAAAGTTATTCTTCCTTCCAGCCACTCTTTTATTTCCTCAGCTATCGATTTGAAATCTCTCAAATGATACAAACGACCACATTCATCAGTTAAAAAATCTTCCACCCCTCCACATCTGGTAGAAAACACTGGTAAACCACAAGCCATTGCTTCGAGCAATGAAACAGGTAATCCTTCTTGAATACTGGTCAGCACGAACAAGTCGGATTGATGGTAGTAATGGATCATCTTATCTCTGGATACAAAATTTCTGATTTCAGTAATATCTGAAAGATTATATCTTTTAAATTGGTTATAAAATTTCTCCTCACCTTCAGCCCACATACTTTTTGAAGTGTTTGGAGCAATACCAATTATCTTAATTTTAAAGTTTTTAGTAGTAATTGTTCTTAGGTGACTCATTGCTCTGAAAAACGTTGTATAATCTTTGTAAAAATTACATGCAGCCACTATTAAAATTTCAGGAATATATCCGCTTTGCTTTTCTGGTTTTAATGAAAAAATATTTTCATCAACCATGTTTCCCACTACAATTGGTGAACAATCTATGTTTCCCATAAGAATTTGGCGAGCTTTGTCATAACTAACCACTAATAACGAATCTGCATTTTCCAGAGACTTTTTTAAGGATTTTTTACTGTGAAAGGGTATTGCTTCGATACTAAATGGTACATGTTCTGCCAAAATTACAGGTATTTTGCAATGTGCTCCTAATTTATAAGCGGGTACCCCATTAATAATTGAAGTCATAGCATAAATTAAATCTGGCTTGAAATTTAATTTTTTTACAAAATAATGATGCATCCTGATATATGTTTTTAACTCAAGTTTTTCATTAATCCATTTTAAAAAGTTATCTGATAAAAATGCAGGAACAAGCTTCTCTATCTTATTTAAATTTAAACCATATCCAATGAAACTGATTGCCTTTGGCGGTTGTAATAAGTCCAAATTACCAATATGTGATTTTAATTGAAAAGTACAAACGCGGATAATAAATTTAATAAAGTTTTCTCTTCTGAAATCTACAAATCCTACATACATATTAAATTCAGAGCCTAAAGCTAAGGCCTGTTCCTGGAAAAAACTTCCATTTATTGGGTTTGTTTTTGTGGGATACCATGAAGGTATCATTAAAACATTTTTCATATTAACCAATTATAATAACATTGTTTATTGTATTAACAAGGCTTTATCTTTCTTTTAAATAAATACCTCAGTGCGAATATTTTTTTTCATTACTAATTAGATGCTTGTATGTGAGGAGCTACAGGATAACTAAAAAATAAATTAGAATAAATCATATCCAGATTCTCTTTTTAATTTTCTCAATAAGTTCAAGATCTTGTTGTGATTTAGGTGCACTACATATGGCATGCAAAACAACAATGGTTAAAATCACTAAAAACGAAAAACATATACTCAGTACCACTGGATACACTTTTTTTATTTTAAAATCATACACTCTTAAGATAGGATCCACCACCTTAAAAGCCTCCTTACTCACTAGCATCTCTTTTTCCATCTCGTTTGCTATCAATCCCTGAAGTTTCTCCCGCAACAGAGGATCTGCAACAATCTCAAGCTGTTTATCCAGATAACTAACGTTTTCTCTGGCTTCCCGCAGCACCATATCTTTTATGTATATATTCAGGTATTGAAGGCACTTGGAAAGAAGAGTATCTGCAAAGGTACTATCTTTACTATTCACAGTAATAGTCATGGTACTATTACTGTTTAACTCTCTTTTCAAAATGCCACCGCTCACAGCCACGCCAATTGCCAATATATTGGGTTTTACAAAACCCTCTTTCCATTCATTTTTAATCGTATCGTACGAGGTTTTGTACACCTTTGGATAAAGATTTTTAATCACCTGCGGAAGCAAGTCGTACTTTTCAACCAACTCGGCATTAAACTTCCTACTTCCCAAGATAAGATCTATCTTGTCTAAACCGGGATTTCCTCCAATATTCAACTGGCTGGCAACCAGTCCACCAAATGCTCCCAACCCAGAGAAATTAGGTGCGGATTTATTCTCATTTTCCTTAGCTGCAATGACCGTCTCTGCCCTAAAGGAGGGGCCCTTAAGAATTGCAACCAAATAACCTGAAACCAGCCCCAATAAAGCAAAACCTATTATCCACCACTTGTTTTTCACCAGCACATAGATATATTCCAGTATGTTAAACTCATCTGGGTCTGTCATAGCTGGTAGAAAAGCTGAACTGGAATCAGATTCCGTTTGATTTGATTTAACTGTCTGGAGATGATGTTGATCTATCATTTTTTCCATTACTGTGACAATATTAAGGATGTAACCAATACATATTTAGTTTTATGATTTTTTTGAAGATAATTCTTTATACTTAAAGCTTTCCTGAATAATATCCAAGTCTTATCCTTCCATTTTCTAAACTAGGACTATAAAACTAATTTTTATCCCCATTTAACTACAACTATTCAATGTATTGATCCAGAAACCATATCCATTATTAGCATTCAATAACTTAAATACGATTGATGCAAAACAAAGGTATGTCATTTGCAATACCTGCTAACAAGAAATCTCAGAGTGTCGCGATTCTCTGCAAAGCATTTAATCACTTGTATTAGGAGGTATGTTTATGAGGTATTTCATCTTAGGAATTCTAATTTGTCTTGCAGTTCTGAGCGCAAATGCACAGATGGACACTACCACAAGAGGGTACAATGGAAGCAGAGCTCAGGATGGTGCTGCCACCCAGGCTCCAGATGCTTTCTTTGCCGGATTTGGAACTGGAACTCTGGATAATTTGGGAGCAAATGATCTTTCTTATCAAATGATTGCTGGAAAAATCTGGAATGCAGGTGCTTTGTTTGGTATAAAAGCTCTTGCAGAAGTCACTACAGACTTTGATAACGCCATTTTAGCTTCGGCTCTAATTGGATCAAATTTTTACCCTGTAAGACAAAGTGAGTTTGCCCCTTATATAGGAGCTGCCGGGGGTATTGGTTATGCGAACGGGCGTGGAACCAGTGATGCTTTAGGATTCGACCTGAGTAGCACTATTGGATTTCTAATTTTCCGCAGTGCTCCAATAAATGTAAAACTCGAAGGAAATGCAAACTTTCTTTTCCGTGAATTTTCTGATGAGAATGGTATACCCATGACTTTTACAGGTAGACTTGCTTTATTATTCTAAAGAAACAAATCAAAGTATACAGGTGCTCAATTCGGGCACCTGTATACTTTTATGCAAAATTAAAACTGATTGGTACGTAACAGCACAAGTGTACAAGCGTTTATACAATCGATTCCATTCTCTTTTAATTCTTTCTCAAGCTCCGCTGATTCTGTTCCAGGGTTACAAATAACCCTCTCAGGTTTCACCCTTATTATCTCCTGTAGATGCTGACTCCATCTCTGTGGTCGCATATAAATGGTAACTGTGTGGATAAACTGATCAATGTCCAAAATACTTTTATACACTGCGATTCCATCAATTGACTCAACTATTGGATTCACCGGAAAAACCGTGTGTCCTTTCTCAATTAACATCCTTAAAGCCTTAAAAGAGTAACGATCAATTTTATCACTAGCTCCTAAAATTGCTACATTTTTTGCTTCCATCTTATTCCCTGGTGCTCAAATAAGAAATAATCATGATTTACTCTAATCTCATGCTTTTATTAAAATCCTGATGAGCCCAGAAATATGGACTCACCAAGATAAAACTACATTTAATCAGGCTTTTCTCTCCTTTAAAACTACCTCGGATGATTTAACTTTCCAAATGTCATCAGCATATTCCTGAATGGCTCTGTCAGAGGAAAATTTGCCCATATTTGCTACATTAAGGATCGATTTCTGAGTCCAGGTAAATCTGTCATTAACATATAATTTTTCTATTTTTGATTGGCATTCTAAATAATCATCAAAATCAGCCATTACCATGTATCGATCACCATGATTAAGAAGAGAATCAAAAATAGGATTAAAAAGGTGGGGTTCTTCCGGACTGAAAAATCCAGATGAAACAAGATCCATAACCCGTTTCAGCTCTACAGATTTTTGATAATACTCTCTGGGATTATAACCGCGGTTTCGGACCTCCTCAACTTCATCAGCTACAAGTCCGAAAATAAAGATGTTTTCTTCCCCAACCTGTTCCCGTATTTCAATATTTGCTCCATCCATTGTACCTACAGTAAGCGCTCCATTAAGGGCAAACTTCATATTACCAGTGCCGGATGCCTCTGTACCAGCAGTAGATATCTGTTCAGACAGGTCGGCCGCAGGTATGACATATTCAGCAAGTGAAACTCTGTAGTTTGGCAGAAAATATACTTCCAGAAGACCTTTAGAAGATGGATCAGTGTTTATAACATTTGCCACATTGTTAATAAACTTAATGATTAGTTTAGCCATATAGTACCCTGGAGCAGACTTTCCAGCAAACATAACGCATCTTGGAACAAAATCAGTAGTATTTCCTTCTTTTATTCTGTTATACAAAGCAATACAATGAAGGATTTTCAATAATTGGCGTTTATATTCATGTATTCTTTTAACATGCACATCAAATAGCATGTTGGGATTTATCCGTAGGCCATCCCATTTAGCAATTTTTTTAACGAATTCGTTTTTGCATTTCTGTTTTGCCTGCTGCCATTGTAATTGGAAATCATTATCAGAAGAAAAAGCTTCCAATCTTTTCAGCTCAGAGAGATTTGTAATCCATCCAGAACCAATTTTGCTTGATATTAAATCTCTCAAGGCCGGGTTAGATTTGTAAAGCCAGCGACGTTGGGTAACGCCGTTAGTTTTATTATTAAATTTCTCAGGCCACATTTCATAAAAATCCCGCACTAATCCATTAGAAAGAAGCTGTGTGTGAAGTTGTGAAACCCCATTTATTGAATGGCTAGCTACTATGGCCAGATATGCCATTCTGACCTGAGGCTCCGAACCCTCTTCAATAAGTGACATCCGTCGTAATCGATCAATATCGCCAGGATACTTGAAAGATACTTGCCTCAGAAAACGGGCATTTATTTCATAGATAATTTCCATGTGACGTGGCAGCAAACGTTTCATCAAACTGACCGGCCATTTTTCCAACGCTTCGGGCATCAGTGTGTGATTTGTATAGGCAAAGGTTTCTGTAACTATTTGCCAGGCCTCATTCCAACTTAATTTATGCTCATCAATTAGCAATCGCATAAGCTCTACAATAGAAATTGCGGGATGAGTGTCATTAAGCTGAATTGCAACCTTGTTGGAAAAGTCATTAAATTCATTATTCGACTGAAGAAATCGTCGAATAATATCCTGTAGAGATGCGGATGAGAAAAAGTACTGCTGTTTTAATCTCAATTCTCTGCCAGAAGTATTATTATCATTTGGATAAAGTACTTTTGATATGTTTTCACTGCTTATTTTATCCTGACATGCACCTATATAATCTCCATTATTAAAATATTGGAGATTAAACTCTTCGGCTGCTTTAGCCGACCACAATCTGAGTGTATTTACGTTATTGGCTCCGTAACCAGGAATTGGTATATCATACGGGATAGCAATAACATCATCTGTATCTACCCAGCTTACCCTGGTGTGACCTGCCTCATCAGTATAAAACATGGTTTTCCCATTGAATTTGATATTTACCTTATACTCTGGCCGTTCAAATTCCCAGGGGTTTCGATACTGAAGCCATAGCTCAGGTAGTTCGTGCTGATAGCCGTTTAGAATTTTTTGATTAAAAATTCCAAATTCATAGCGAATTCCATAACCTACTGCAGGTAGTTTTAACGTTGCCATAGAATCTAAATAGCATGCTGCAAGTCTTCCCAAGCCACCATTTCCCAAACCTGCATCATGCTCCTGATCAATAATCTCCTCTAACTTTAAATTAAGCTCTCTGGTAGCCTCTTCGCATGGTTCTGTAATTTTAAGATTCATAATATTATCTGCTAGCAGGCGTCCCAACAAAAATTCCATCGAAAGATAATACACTCGTTTTACATTATTATTATGATAGTTTTGTCTACTGGCAATCCAGCGTTCGATAAGACGTTCCCTTACAGTGTAAGAAAGGCTTAAATATTGATCGTGAGAGGTTATTGAGTATTTATCTTTTGCTATTTTGTATTCAAGATTATCCAGAAATCCCTGACGAATATCATCAGCACTCATTCCTTTTTGTTGAATATGCCATATAGAGCTATTATCCCGGCTTATTGGTTTCCCAATAATTTTTTCTGTTGTTTCACTACTCATTAATATTAGTCCTGTGCTGAAGTGAATAAGAATGTTTTTACAATTTTATTACGAAAAACTAAAAAATATATGAAATATAAAGTTATATCAACAAATACTGAATGCTTCAACTGATTAAAATAAAATAACTTAGAAGAAATTAATTATTTCAATTATCTAATTTTATTCATATTCAAATACTTTGTCAAATTGTATTTTTTCTGAATGAACGAAATTTGAAACTGAAGATTAGTTTTTTGCTTAGAAGATTGAGATGTTTCTATTGAACATTTCTTTAAATTTCAGTTTCTTCTAAAGGTAATGTCAGAAGATGAGTACTATGGTCTTCAGTATTGAACCAAAAGGCTAATAGATCGCCCATTTTAGTAAAACATTCAACCAAGTCTGACCTATTTCCACAGGGATATATACTTTTGTATTTTTTCGTGGCTTCAGCAATCATTTTTAATTTTAGTTCATTCATTAACTACCCCTTGTATTCTCCTTCCCAGCAAGAGGCATACCAAATCAAAAATCATTACATTGTTTGTTTTTAGCTTATTTAAATCGATATTAGTTTGATGCTAAGGAAAAAGTTACAACTAAAAAAAGAATTAATTTCCTACTATAAGAAATTATTTTCTAAAAACTTAATTTAAATAAAGAAAAATTCCCTGGGGTTAATTAATTTGAATATTGAAAAAATCACTATTTCTGACGTAATAGAGATCTATGAAATAGAAAAAAGGTGTTACTCTAATCCATGGAAATACCAATCATTGGAAAATGAATTAAAACTACCATTTGCCTTTCATTATAAGTTCAATATAAACGGCAGAATTGCCGGATATTGTTTTTGTTCTCTCAGCTTAGAGAATCTTCATATAAACAATTTCTGTATTGATGAACCATATCAAAATAAAGGTAATGGTCTCAGTTTTTTAAAATGTCTCATTAAGGAAGCTATAAATTGTGGTGTCAGAATTTTAACGCTTGAGGTGGATACTAATAATTTAAAAGCATTAACACTCTATGAAAAAATAGGATTCAAAAAAGATAGAGCTATAAAGAAATTTTACTCAAATGGGAAAGATGCTCAAAGAATGTTTTTTAATGTTTGTAGCTAACGGCTAGTAATTACTACCATTCTTTTTGTTTATTTATTTATATCCATAAACCTTCTGCCACAGTTTTTTGAAATCGTATACAAACATCCCTAATTTAATAGAAATCAATAGCTTAAATCATATCTGCATTGCAATTTTCCATAGCACATGTTCCATGAAAAATTGCTCCTTCTTTAATAATCAGGTCTTTTGTCTTCAAATCTCCAACTAATGATGAATTTTCATCCAACTCTACCCTATCTTCAACTACAAGATTTCCTACTACTTTTCCTCCAATTATAGCACTTTTTGCAACTATGTCAGCTTCAACTACCCCTGTGTTTCCAATAGTTAAAATTTCAGTGGTTTCAATTTTCCCCTTAAAAGATCCATCTATTCTGACACAATGAGGAACATTTATAGTTCCTTCAAAATAAGTTCCTTCACCAATTAAAGTAATCGAACCCTTGTTTGTTTTTTCCATATAAAACTCCTTTAATCCCTAATCTTTTGGTACTAATAAATAATCAGATGGGTTAATTTGTTTACCATCTTTGATGACTTCGTAATGTAAATGGGGTGCTGTAGATCGTCCAGTGTTACCAACTAATGCAATTGTCTGACCTCTATTTACATTATCATTTCGTGAAACAAGTACTTGTGAACAATGACCATATCTGGTTACAAAACTATGATCATGCCTGATGATCACCATTAATCCAAAGTATTTATCGTTTATCACATCCTCAACAATTCCCATAGCTGTTGCTCTGATAGGTGTTCCCGAAGCAGCAGCAAAATCCACACCCTGGTGAAAAGAAGTGGTTGAATCCAGTGAAAAATGACGTGTTATCCAACCTTCAACAGGCAATATGTTAGGCACAGACACCAGGCGATCAAAAGATGTGGATGCATTTGATGATAATACATTTCTGGAAGATAATTGTAAAGAATCTTGTTTTTTCCAGAAAAAATTAAAATTGGGTTTTTTTTCAGAGTTTTTGAGATAATTAGAATCAGATATTGTGGTAGATAAAGCCAGATTTTCTAAATACTTGGATATAATTTCTATTTTATCCAATTTTTCTGATATTAACCTTAGGTTTTTTATATCTGAAGAAAGACGTTCATTCTCACTCTTTACACTATGTAATAACTGGAGTTTTGCTGCAATTTCTCCTGATTTAGACAACAGAAGAACCATACCAACAGAAAAGATAAATAGAAAAAGAAATAAAGTATAAAGAATGTATTTGTGAATTCGCAAGGAAAATGATTTTCCATTATCCTCAGGAATAAACATTAAGGTGTAATATTTTGACTTGTTCATGCTAATAGTAGGTCCACTATTCTTATCAGGTCTGCTTGATTATAATAATCAATTTCCAGTTTGCCGATATTTTCTGATGACGGTTTGATTTTTACTGCTGTACCGAACTTATATTGAAGACGTTCCAGAATATTAGCGATATCTGGATCAAGAATTTCTTCTTTTTTCTTATAAGAAGTCTTTTGCGACTTTTTCTCTTTATTAGCTTGGCTTTCTTTCTCAATATCACGCACCGAAAGATGCTCGGTTACAATACGATGAGCAAGTTCTAATTGATCTTTTTCATTTTCCAGAGCAAGAAGAGCCCTTGCGTGACCCATAGATATCTTCTCTTGTCTTACCATCTGCTGAATTTCTTCTGGGAGATTAAGAAGTCTTATAGAATTAGTAATTACAGTTCTACTTTTCCCTACCTGCTTGGAAAGCTCTTCATGTGTATAACTGAATTCTAATAACAATTTTTGATAAGCAATTGCTTTTTCAATTTCATTAAGTTCTTCTCTCTGAATATTCTCAACCAGAGCTAATTCAAGCATTTCCCTATCAGTTATTTTTGTTTTAATAATACAGGGAAGCTTATCTCTTTTTAAATAGCTAAAAGCACGAAATCTTCTTTCACCAGAAATTATTTCATAATGAGAATCCTTTTTTCTGACTACTGCAGGCTGCAATAATCCTTGACTCTCAATACTTTGAGCGAGATTTTTTATTTCTTCTTCATTAAAATCTATTCTAGGTTGAAATGGATTAGTTTTGATAGAGGAAATATCTAATAAACTTATTTCTTCATTAGAGCTCGAATTATCTCCGTCACTATGGTCAGGAATAAGATTTGATAATCCCCTGCCAAGAGCTCTACGAGCAGGTTGTTTTTTCATTTTGCATGATTTCCTTAGCTAAGTTGAGATAATTTTCTGCTCCCGAGGACATAATATCATAAAAAATGATAGGCTTACCAAAAGAAGGAGCTTCACTTAGTTTGACATTTCTAGTAATTACCACATCGAAAACCCTACCTGAAAAGCAAGATCGAACATCTTCTGCAACTTGTCTGGAAAGGTTTAAACGATTATCATACATAGTGAGAAGAGCCCCTTCAATAACCAGATTTGAATTAAGGCTTTTTTGCACTAAACGTATAGTATTTAGAAGTTCAGCAAGCCCTTCAAGAGCATAATATTCACATTGAATTGGAATGAGTACCGAATCTGCTGCGGTTAGGACATTCACAGTCAAAAGACCCAATGAAGGTGGGGAATCGATAATAATGTAATCATAATCATTTCCAAGGGAAGTGAGTGCAGAATCGAGTCTTTTTTCTCTTGCAATTACATTTACCAGTTCTATTTCTGCGCCAGCCAATTCTGGTGTAGAAGGAAGAATATCCAAATATTTAATTGATTCTACGTGCACAATTGCACTAACTGCTTTTAAGTGATCTGGGTGATCTGGGCTGCTGGTTATAACATCATACACAGAATAATCGATTTCATTTTTGTCTAACCCTAAACCAGTAGTGGTATTAGATTGCGGATCCATATCTACAATAAGAGTCCTTCGCTCTGCAGCAGAAAGACATGCAGCTAGATTTATGGAAGTTGTTGTTTTTCCAACCCCACCTTTTTGATTACAAACAGCTATTACCTTAGCCACTAGGAACCCCTTACTTGCATTTTAAGATATCATTAAACTGCCAATAGAGTATATCATAAGAACCGGATTAGTCTTTTGTTAATTCAAGAGAAACAAGATTGAGACCCAGAATCTGATTTCCAAGATCATATTCTGCTATTTCACTGATCTTAATTCCATCTTTTTCTTTGTTTGATGTTATAAAATCAAGTTCTGACGTGAATTGTTTTGTTTTAAAAGTATACATGTGACCTTCTTTGCACAATAGAGGTTTTGCCAATTGTGAAAATTTCTGAAGAGAACCAAAGCCTCTGCTTATCACATAATCAAAAGGTTTTTCAGGAGAAGATATATTTTCGACCTTACTATTAATAATAGATATATTATTAAACTTGAGCTCGTCTTTTACTTCATTAAGAAAAAGAGATTTCTTTTTATTCGATTCTACAAGCAAAAATTTCAAATCCGGTCTAAATATTCTGATAGGAATTGAAGGAAATCCACCCCCAGAACCGATATCTAAAATGGTCGCATTTTTTTTAAAACCAAATAACAAGAGGGGTTGAAGTGAATCACAGAAATGACGTAAAAAAAGAATACTTTCATCTGCCTTAGATATTAGTAGTGAATCTTTATTCCACTTAAATATTAAACAGGTAAAGGTAAGGATCAACTCCCGTTGCGACATATCAGGTGTAAGCCCCAGCCGTTCCAACTCTTTAAGCTCATAACAACTTTTTGCCCTATCAAGAAATGATTTAAGTGAATTATTCATGCACCACTTCCCATTGTTTCACGTGAAACCTTACTTTCAGTCTTAGTTATATAAATCGCAATTATTGAAATATCTGCTGGCGTTACTCCGGGAACCCTAGAAGCTTGTCCTAACGTTTCTGGTTTTATTTTTATTAACTTGTTTTTTGATTCGTTTAACAAACCAGTTATTTTTTCATAATCTATGTTTATAGGAATTATTGTTTTCTCGAACCTTTTCATCTTTTCGATTTCATTTTTCTGTTTTTCAACAAAACCCATATATTTAATATCTGATTCCAAGTTTAACCAAAACTCTCTGTCCCCATCCTCGACAAAATGTTCATTTCTTAATACTTCCATAATTGAAACTTCAGGTCTCTTAATTAATTCATCTGCTTTTATGGAACCATAGATTTTGTAATCGTTTTGTTTATTCCATTTTTCTGCATCTATTTTTGTCTCTCTTAAATGGTTAATTAATTTTTCTTTTTTATTCCAGATTTTTTCTCTATTTATAAAGGTTTCTTGATCGATAAAACCATTTGTATAAGCTATTGGCATTAACCTTTCATCTGAATTATCCTGCCTCAATAATAACCTATACTCAGCTCTTGCAGTAAACATTCTATATGGTTCTTCTGTACCCCTGGTTACCAGATCATCAATTAACACTCCTATATACGAAACATCTCTTCCCAATACGATAGATTCTTCACCAAGTACTTTTTGACAGGCATTAATTCCAGCTACAATACCTTGTCCTGCAGCCTCCTCATATCCAGATGTTCCATTTATTTGGCCTGCAAAATATAAATTTTTTACATTTTTTGATTCCAACGTGGGTTTTAATTGAAGTGGAAAAAAGAAATCATACTCTATTCCGTAACCAGGTCTCATTATTACTGCATTTTCAAACCCATCTAAACTATTTACCATTTTTTTCTGAACATCAATTGGCAAAGAAGTCGAAAGGCCGTTTAAATACATTTCATTATTGTCGATACTTTCAGGCTCTAAAAATAATGTATGCCCATCTCTTTCTCCAAAGGTTACTACTTTTGTTTCAATAGATGGACAATATCTGGGTCCACTACTTTTAATTACCCCCGTGTATAAAGGTGATCTGTCCAGGTTATCAAAAATAAGATTATGGGTTGTTTTATTAGTTCTGGAGATCCAGCACATCTCTTTATTTTTTAATTTTTCTTTTGTACTATAAGAAAATGGCCATGGATTTTCGTCTCCATGTTGAGGAGTCAGTTTATTAAAATCAACTGTTCTTTTATCTATTCTTGGCGATGTTCCTGTTTTCAGTCTTCCATTTTTTATTCCAAAGGAATTTAAATTTTCCGTGAAATTTAATGATGGCGGTTCTCCTATTCTACCACTTGGAATAGAATTCATTCCTATATATGCAAGTCCATTCAGAAATGTTCCCACCGCAATTATCACTGCTTTACTTTCTACTTTTTCGCCTGAATCTAATTTTACTCCTATACATCTTTCGCTTTTAACACAGATTTCTAATACCATTGCTTGCATTATTGTTATCTGATTATTGTTTTCTAAAAAATGCCTGGCTAATTTTCTATATAAAACTTTATCTGCCTGAGCCCTATTACCCCATACTGCAGTTCCTTTGCTTTGATTAAGCATTTTAAAATGAATTCCTGCTATATCAATTATTTTTGCCATTAATCCACCGAGAGCATCAATCTCTCTTACAATATTCCCTTTTGCTATTCCTCCGATTGAGGGATTACATGACATTTGCCCAATAAGATCAATATGATTTGTAATAAGAACTACCTTAAGACCTTTTTTAGAAGCTATATTAGCTGCTTCAATTCCAGCATGACCTGCACCTATTACAATAATATCTGTTTTCATAATTATTTTATTGTTTCACGTGAAACATTATTTCCCAATACAAAACTTACTAAAAATATTATTATATATCTCTTCCCTATCTCTTTTTCCATTAAATTCTTCTAAACAATCCAATGCGGTATGGAGGTAGTGAGCAGCAATTTCATTTCTATTCCAAAGCTCAATTGAATAGTCTATCTCTTTTTTCATCCTTTTTACTATCTCTTTATGTCTGCTATTTATTATAAAATCAGGGATCTCTATTTCTTCTTCCTTCTCTGCTATTTTTCCTTCTATCTCTTTTATTACCCTATCTATATCTTCATTATTAAACAAACTTATTTTTATGTATTTTATATTTTCATTTATAAAATATTTTTCTTTTTCTTCGTTTATTACAATATCGCTTTTATTTAATATTACTATATTACTACTATTGCAGATTTCTTTTATAAATAGTTTTTCTTTTTCTTCTATTTCCTGATCCAAACCTGAAATCCAAATCAATATTTTTGCTTTTCTAATTTCCTCTTTACTTCTTTTTATCCCAATTTCTTCTATTTTATTTCTTGTTTCTCTTATTCCTGCAGAATCAGTTAGTGATACTTCATTACCATTTATAATAATTTTTTCTGTAATTATATCCCTTGTTGTTCCTGGTTCATTGTATGTAATTGATCTATCATATCCCAATATTTTGTTAAACAGGGTGCTTTTACCTGCATTTGCTGGTCCAGCAATTACTATTTTAATTCCATTCTCTACTTCTTCTATTATTTCTCTTTTTCTTATCTCTTTTTCTAATCGGTCTCTGATTTTAATAATTTTTTCTTTCTTATTATCTATTTCTTTTATATCATCTTCTTCTGCGAATTCTATTATCGCTTCTATTTCAGTCAGCACCTCAAATATTTCATAATATAAGTCATCTATTTCTTTTCTGTATCTTCCCTGATAAAGCTTCAATACTGTTTTTCTTTGTAATTCACTTTCTGATATAATCATTTCATTAATGGCTTCTGCTTTCATTAAATCAATCTTACCATTAATAAAAGCTCTTCTACTGAACTCTCCCCTCTCTGCATTTTTTATTCCTGCATTAAGAAGTTCTGTCATTATTCTTTTTTTGTTTCTATTGCCTCCATGACAGAAAATTTCCACCATATCTTCCCCAGTAAAAGAAAATGGGTTACCATATTTAATTATGGTAACCTCATCTATAAAATCTCCGTTTTTTTGATCAATAATGCAGTGTAGATATATTTTTCTTTTTTCTTCTTTTAAAAACCTGTCTTTGTGTTTTAAGCATTTAGAAACTAGTTCGAAACTTTTTTCTCCTGTTATTCTAATTATTCCAAGTGCACCAGTTCCTCCAGGAGTTGATATGGCTGCTATTGTTCTATCTTTTTCCATTCTTACCTGAATTTTTCAACATTATTTTAGGTTCTTTTTTTTTTGTTTTTTCTGTAATAATCTGCTGAATTAAGGCTAAACCACTTTGAAATGTCCAATACAGTACAACTCCAGCCGGAAAATTATTGAACAAAACAAGCATAAAGATTGGCATGAAATATATCATAGCTTTTTGGTTAGGATCTTTTATGGTCATTTTGTTTTGATAATATTGAATTACAGCCATTAGAATAGGCATTAATGCTACACTTGTTCCATACATTGGTATTCCATTTTTAAATATTCCGGTTATTGAAAACAATGATTCCGGCATTGATAGATCACTTACCCATGGAAGCAAAAATGTACTTGCCCCTCTAAGTTCAATTGCCTTTTTTAACACTACAAAAAGAGCTATAAAAATCGGCATCTGCAGTATCATAGGTAAACAACCAACATCTAATGGGTTTACTCCCTCTTTTCTATACATTTCCATCAATTCTTCATTCATTTTTTTTGGATTATTTTTATATTTTTCCCTTAATGTGCTCATTTTGGGTTGCAGCTCTTTCATTTTATTCATCTTTTTTGTGCTGCTATGCATCATTGGAAATGTAACTACTTTTGAAATCAGCGTTAAAAGCAAAATTGCCAATCCGTAATCTTTTACTATATTGGTGAGGCTTAGAAGAATCCATAACACAAACTCGGCTATCGGAGGAAACCAACTGTCAGCAAAAATTGCTTTTGTCCAACCAGTTACAGGAAATAAAATCTTTTCGAATTTTATTTTTTCGCTTTTTAAGTTTTCATATTTGTTTGGTCCTGAATAAAACCAAAATCCTACTTCATTTTTCTCTGCTGTTTTTTCGTAGTTAATACTATAGTTTAATTCCTTGAATTTTTTATCTTTTTGTTCAACTTCAAATCCCTGATAGTTTATATCTGCATCCCCTATCGAATCAGAAACTATTGCTACAAAAAAATACTTGGAAGTTACACCGATCCATTTGCACTGACCTGTTGTCCCTCCTTTACCTGCTTTTTTCATGTTTATATGATTTACATTTTCTCCATTATAATAATGAACTACTCTTTTTTCTGTACTATTTGCATTATTCGCTTTTTCACTTTCCTCAATTCCACTATTCCATGATACTTTTACTCTTTTTCCACTAAGACTATTTTGGCCTATTTTTATTCCTATTTTATAAGTATCATATCCAATAATAAATGTTTTGGTTAATATTTCATTATCATTTTTATATTCAAAAACTATTTCTCTATTCTCATTTTCTTTTATTTTAATGTTTTTATTTTCATTTTTTAAGTTAAATGCTTTATTATCAAATGATTCTCCAGATATAGCTAACTGAGCAGCCTCTTCAGCATTAGCAGGAATGATATCTATAAAGTCTCCTTTTTTCCTAAAGCTGTCACTTTCTGAATACTTATAATCTTTCATTTTTATTGATACTATATTTGCTCCCTTTTCACTAATACCAATTTTCATCTTTTGGTTTTCAACCCATATAGTATCAATATTTATTTTTTCGTTTTCTTGTTTTTCTTCATTAATATTTTCTTTTATTATTGTTTCATTTAAAGCCTCATTTTTTCCAATCTCTTTTATTTCATTATTTTCTCTTTTTTCTTCTTTTTTATTTTCTATTTCTTTATTTGATGTTGGGTAATTTTGATTAATAGCTACATATTTTTTTCCTTGTATTTTTTCTACCCAAAATTTTTGGTACGCTGGACTACTGAAAAAAGTTACAGCTCCTAATATTAGGATAAATGCGAATATAGTGTTCTTGTTCACTTTAATACCTTTCTATTTTATAGGATCGTATCCACCTTTTGATAATGGATTACACCTGATTATTCTCATAATTATTACAATAAATGCTTTTAGTATTGGATAGTTCCTTATGGCTTCTTCGGCGTATACTGAGCAAACAGGCTCAAACTTACAAGTTCCTTCCGGAATAAAGAAAATTGTCTTAAATAATCTTTTTCCTATTTTTATTATTACAATAATAGTTTCTTTGCATTTTCCTGCCATTGTTTGTAACACTGCACCATTTCTTTATTTAAATCAATCCCAGTTTGGGGCTGGATGAGGATATCTAAGTAAGGTGGGAACTCTATTTTGTTTTTCCTGAATATTTCACGGAAGAACCTTTTAACTCTATTTCTTTTTACAGCGTTTCCCGTTTTTCTGGAAACAAGTATTGCCAGTCTATCGTTTTTCTCTTCGTTCTCTATATATATTATCTTATATCCATTACACTTATATCTCTGACCATTCTTTAATATTTCAGAGATGTCTTTTTTATTCTTTATAGTTTTTTTCATCTCGAAAAAAGCACCTCTTCTTTTCGAGGTGCATTCTTCTTACATTGAGTCGGATACAGTGAGCCTTTTTCTCCCTTTAGCTCTTCTGCTTTTAATCACTTTTCTTCCGTTTGCAGTTTCCATTCTTGATCTGAAACCGTGTTTGTTTACTCTTTTTCTTTTAGATGGCTGAAATGTTCTTTTCATTTTTTATCTCCTTTAAAAATAATCTTTTAAAAATGTTTTACGAATCATGTTCAAGTCAAATGCTTTTTTATATATTTATATAGTTCTTTTTTTTTTCACAATCTTTTAATTTAATACCATGCATTCATCGCTTTGGCAAAATATTCTTTCATCAATTTCCAGTTCTATCGATGAACATCGTTTTGAGACGTGGTTTCGACCTCTTGTTCTAAATTGCAGTTCTGATGTTAACACTCTATCCTTAGCGTCCCCTAACCAGTTTATTTCTGATTTTCTTGATCAAAATTACAAACATTTAATTCTTTCTACAGCTCAGAATTTTTCTGAAAATATAACAAATGTAGTATTTACAGTAGGATCATTACCTTCTCATCTTAGTGATGAAAAAATTAAAGGATCAATCCCTGCAACAAAACCAGATCCACCCAGTTCTTTTCCTCAACTTAATAAACGTTTTACTCTTAATACTTTTGTTGTTGGTTCTGGCAATCAGTTTGCCAGAAGTGCTGCATTGGCTGTCGCTGAATCTCCAGGGAAAACAAAATTTAATCCTCTTCTTATCTATGGCGGAGTAGGTTTAGGAAAAACACACCTCCTTCAATCCATCGGTAATTATATATTATCCTTTTCCCCCGGATATGTCGTTACATACATCACCTCTGAAGAATTTTATCTTAATTTTATAGATGCAATAAAAAACAATAACACTAAAACTTTCACATCGCGTTTTCGTTCATCAGATCTTTTATTAGTCGATGATATTCAATTTTTAGCTGGAAAAGAAAGCACTCAAGAGGAGTTTTTCTATATTTTTAACACTCTTTACCAGAATGGAAAACAGATTGTCTTGACCTCTGATCTTCCTCCAAATTCTTTAAAAGGTTTACAAGATCGTTTAGTGTCCCGTTTCCAGTGGGGTTTATCTGTCGATATTCAACCTCCTGATCTTGAAACAAGAGTTGCTATTTTGAAAAAGAAAGCAGAAGAAGATAACCTAAGCATCCCTCAAGATGTTCTCTATTTTATTGCAGAAAATGTTTCATCTAATATTCGCGAACTTGAAGGTGTCGTTATTCGTCTTCTTGCATATGCTTCAATTACTAAAACTGATATAACAAAAGACCTTGTTAAAAATATTCTTAAAGATTCTATTAAAACTGATAAATCACGTATTTCCATAGATAAAATTATAGAAAAAGTTGCCAATTTTTATAAAGTTCCTGTTAATAATATCCGTGAAAAAAATAGAAGGAAAGAGGTAGCACATTGCCGGCAAGTTGCAATGTACATTTCTAAGATGATTACGAATTATTCTTTAAAAACTATAGGTTTAAACTTTGGAGGAAGAGACCATAGTACTGTAATTCACGCAATACAACAGATAGACACTCTTTTGAAGAGCGATCTTTCATTATCCAGAGATATAGATTTTTTAATTAATAGTCTTGAATAACTAACATATATTCTGTTATTAATTTGTGGATAATTTGTTAAAATAAGGTTATCAATATAGTGTTCTCAATTAATGCATTCATTTAAAAAAGTTATCAACATTATAAATTAATTGAAAATCAATCGTTTAAATGTTTTTCAGTACTTATCCACAGGACTATTATCTAATACTTATTTAATATATTAGAAAGATTTAATAGTTTTAATATGTTCATAACGTACCTTTCTTATTGGAGCAAACATGTCTATTTCAATTCAAAAAAAAGATCTACTTGATTTATTGCAGAAATCTTTTCCAATAATTCCTGCTAAGAGCTCACTTCAAATACTTACAAACTTTAAGTTTACCTATTCTGGTTTTAATCTTGAAGTATCAGCAACGGATTTAGATCATTCCATGAGAGCCGTTTCTAGTGCAAGCGGGACAGGTCCTTTTGACGTTACAGTAAATGGGAGAAAAGCATTTGAAATAGTACGAGAACTTCCGGAGGGAAATGTTACACTAAGTTTAGATGAAAATGTTCTTATAATTCAAAGCGATAGCGGCTTCTCATGTAAAATAGCAGGTTCTGACTCCAGAGATTTTCCAGGTTTTCCTGATATTTCATCGGATAATGAGTTTGAAATTTCATCATCTGATCTGAAGGATTTAATACTTAAAAGCAGCTTTGCTGTTGCTAAAGATGAAACCAGAGCTTGCTTATGTGGCATTTTCTGGGAAATAAATTCCGATAAAACCGGTATGGTTGCAACTGATGGTCACAGGTTAGGTAGTTCCTTTATAAATAAAAATCTTGCTTTAGAATCAAAGGTAAGCGGTGTTGTATCTCCAAAGAGTGTGCTTAATTTAGTCAGGATACTAGACTCAAAAGCAGCAGATGAAATGGTAAAAGTGAATATTGGGGATAAATACATCAGCTTTTCAACACCGAATCTTATGATGTGCTCAAAACTGATAGAAGGTCCTTACCCAGACTATACCAAGGTAATTCCTAGAAATAATCCAAAGAAAGCAATTATAGAAAAATCTATTCTCCAGAATGCAGTTCGCAGAGTTTCAGTTCTATCTAACCAAAAAACTCATCTGGTAAAGTTTTCTTTTTCCAAAGGAAATTTAGAAATTGTAGCGCTGAACAGAGATATTGGAGGAGAGGCAAGAGAAATTATTTCCATTGATTATGATAATGATAGTCATAATATTGGATTTAACGGAATGTATCTATCAGAAATATTAGACATCATTAAGACTCAAAAGGTAATGATTGAAATGAATACACAGATAAGCGCGTGTTTAATCTTTCCTGTGTATGAAAATGATACTGATAGAAAAAGTGAAGATCTTTTTTTGATAATGCCGCTGAAGATCATGGAAGAAATTTGAAAAAAGAAGATAAACATTATAAAATCTATATGGTGAAAACAAATGTAAAATTTTTTTAAAAGAATGAGAAGTGAAAAGAATACTAAGAGTATGCTTTTGTTATGCCATTATTTCAAAAGTAACCTTATACGCTGATTTTGAGCAGAGTAATTTTACCTTTCACTCCCATTCGTTACATTTGTTTTCAAATCCATCGATTATTTCTACTCAACACGGGATTCCTTTTTCTGCTGTTTTTTTTCCTTCTGGTGAAGAAAAAAATGAGGCAGCGGCTGCTGTAAGTTTTATTCTGGAAAAAAACGCTTTTGCTGTAGGCTATGAGAGAAATGAAATTTATAATAATCGAATTATAAGCGGATATTCATTTAAAAAAGAGTTTTTCTTCTTTGGACCTTCATTTTCTTTTCTAATAGATTCTACCAAGGATCCTAATCTGCTTCTGGATGTGGCTTCTACAATACAGCTACCTCGATCCAGATATATTTCTCTTGTTCTAAAAAATATTATAGGTACTGAAAAAATTCGAAGATCTATGCCTCCTAATGGAAGACTGTCGTTTTTTGGAGGTTTTCCTGGGATAGAGGATGTTTTAGGGTTTGATATAAGCTATTATAGCAACTTCAATGATTTAAGCAAAGGAAGAATTAATCATGGTGCAAAATTAAATATAGCAGGTACTTTTTTAAAGTCTCCGATGATCTATTATTCAACCGGTTATGATTTGAATAGAGAAAAAAAAAGTATAATAAACCACTTTATATATGGCAAACTTGGTCTTCAGTTGAGAATAAATGAAATATCAGCCGGCTTATCTTACGGGGTAAGATACGATATAAATAGTTCTGATTATAAAATGCATCTGCAAGTGAATTTTAACCCAACTACTTTTCAACACAATCATAAATTGCAAATTAATTTAAATATTAAAAAATCATATGAAAAAAACTCTGGGGTATATGTTTCCTTCGATTATATAGATTTATTCAAAAGTGCTACAGTAAAAAAATGGGTATTAGTTATTTCTAAATTGCCTTCCAGTGATGGAGAAATTATAAAGAGTTTTTCTGGAGGCAATTTACCTCCATCTTCAATATATTGGAATTTCAAAGATGTATCGGGAAAATATTATGATCAGGAAGTTATTTATATTAGAGGTATTATTACTGATAATAGTAACAACCTTGCTGTAACACCCTGGATAACTTTTGATCCAAAGAAGTGATTTTTTTGCAGTTAAACCAGTACAATAAACAGGCAATTTATAAAGGAAGGAAAATAATGTTATTACTTACCGACGAGTCGAGTATTTATAATCAAACTCTTGGTTTACTTCAAGAAAATACCAGTGGAGTGAGACGGCTAATTAGAAAGTATAAAGTTATATAAATTTTGCTGAGGGCTCTGCTCGCCCACAAAAAAGAAACGTCTATAGCTGTATTAATTTTACTTTATTAAAAACCGTGCATTTCAGCACAAAATAGATAGATACTGGATTTAAATTAAAACTAAATCATCTCAATCTTCGTAATATTATTTCAATGAATCTTCACTGTCTTCAACTTACTACTTTCAGAAATTACCATAATCTTGAATTAATTTTTCCTGATGAAGGTGCAATTTTTGAGGGAATCAATGGTTCTGGGAAAACTAATATATTGGAAGCTATCTATATTTTGTGCACAGGTCGATCACAACGTGGATCAAAAAAATCGGAGATGATTAAATTTGGATCGGAAAACACGTACATTGAAGGGGAGTTTAAAGAAGGAGACAGATCGTCTGTAGCTTCAATGGGTTTTAGTCGTGACAAGAAAGTAGTACTGAAATTTGATGGAGTGGTTGTTAAAAAATTTACGGATTGGTTTGGTAAAAGACCGGTGATTTCATTTGGAATAGATGATTTGCAGCTAGTTAACGGAACACCAGAATTAAGAAGGCGTTTTATAGATATATTATGTAGTCAGACAGACCCGGCATATTTAACATCTTTAATAACTTACAAGCATTTTTTATCATGTCGCAATCAAATTTTGAATACAAATTTTGATAAAATTCAGTGTGAGATATATGAGGAGCAGATGTCTCAAAGCGGAGCAGAAATATTTTTAAAAAGAAAAGAAATATTATCTTTTTTAGGTCCTTTTCTGGAAGATTATTATAAAGCGATCAGTGGAAACCGCGAGAGTGCCGGATTATTATATGAACCATCAGTTTCTTGTGAATGTAGTAGTAAGAAAGAGTGGAAAAATGTATTTTTTGAGGTGCTCAAAGAGCGAAGGAATAAGGATTTAGAGACTGGCTTTTCCACAGTCGGACCTCATCGGGATGACATTCGCTTCCTTCTAAACCAGAAACCATCTAAAATATACGGTTCACAGGGCCAATGTCGATCGATTGTATTATCGTTAAAATTAAGTTCAGTATCATGTTTAGAGTATTTTCGACAGGAAAAAATGATTTTTTTGATAGATGATGCATTATCAGAACTGGATCAGGACCGGACCTCAAGAGTTTTACCTTTAATAGAAGATAAAGGACAGGTTTTTATAGCCACACCGGTACTTAACAGCCCAATTAATAAGCCACTGCTTAGATGTAGAGTTAAAGATGGTACGGTTACAATTGAATGAAAAGACGCACTCAACCTAAAAAAATAGATTCCATATTAGGCGATATACTTTCAAATCGTGGATATTTAAATATTTGTAAAGAATACGATGTTATATCTCAATGGAATAACATTGTAGGAGAAAAAATTTCTGGTGTTACTGTTTGCAACAGAGTTGAAAACGGGGTTTTGTATGTTCAGGTCAGCACATCTGCGTGGCGCCAGGAATTAGTTTACTTTAAAGTAAAAATATTGCAGCAGATAAAAGAAAATACAAATTGTATAAGTATAAGAGATATTGTTTTTTATTAGACATATAATAATTAACATTGCACTTTGGAGAGCAACATGAGTAATAATAATTATACTGCAGAGAGTATTAAAACCCTAAAGGGTCTTGAAGCAGTTCGGAAGCGGCCGGCAATGTATATAGGCAGCACAGGCTCTGCCGGTTTACATCATCTAGTTTATGAAGTAGTAGATAATTCCATAGATGAAGCTCTTGCCGGGTACTGTGATAGAGTGGATGTCTATATACATGCAGATAATTCCATAACTGTACTTGATAATGGAAGAGGAATACCTGTAGATTACCATTCTGAAGAAAAAATGTCAGCTCTACAGTTGGTTCTCACAACGCTTCATGCAGGTGGAAAATTTGATAATTCATCTTACAAGGTGTCAGGTGGATTGCATGGAGTCGGTGTTTCCTGCGTTAATGCTTTATCGTCATCACTCAAAGTAGAAGTATATCGTGACAATGATATTTATTTTATGGAATTTAGCAGAGGTATTGCTCTGGGGGACATAAAAGTATTAGGTAAAACGGAAAAAAAAGGTACAAAGGTAACTTTTCTTCCTGATCCGGATATATTTGAAATATCAGAATTTAGTTTTGATATTTTATCAAAAAGACTCAGGGAACTTGCTTTTTTAAATAAGGGTTTAAGAATAACCATAACTGATGAACGGGGAGAAGGAAGAAATCATGATTTCTGCTATCCTGGTGGATTAGTATCTTTCGTCTCATATCTTGATGAAAATAAAGTACCACTGCATCCTCAGCCTTTTTATTTTGACCAGTCAAAAGATGGAACAGAAGTAGAAATAGCCATGCAGTATAATGATTCATATGTAGAAAACCTTTTTTCTTTTGCCAACAATATAAACACTGTTGATGGAGGAACACATCTTTCAGGCTTTAAAAAGGGATTAACACGCGGAATAAATAATTATATAACAGAAAACAATCTTCTTAAAAACAGCAACAAAATAGAATTAAAGGGTGATGATTTCCGTGAAGGGTTGACCGCTGTTGTTAGTGTTAAATTATCTAACCCACAGTTTGAAGGTCAGACTAAGGCTAAACTGGGAAATTCTGACATAATGGGGGTTGTGGAATCAGCTCTTGTGGATTCATTGGGAATTTTCCTTGGAGAAAACCCGGCAATAGCAAAAAAAATAGTAGATAAGTGTATAAATTCAGCTATTGCCCGTGAAGCGGCAAGAAAAGCCAGACAGCTTGCCAGGCGCAAAAGTATAATGGATGGCGGTGGTCTTCCGGGTAAGTTGGCAGATTGTCAAGAACGGGATCCTTCTAAATGTGAGATATTCCTGGTTGAGGGTGACAGTGCCGGTGGAAGTGCCAAAATGGGTAGAGATCGAACTTTCCAGGCTATTCTTCCATTGAAAGGAAAAATACTGAATGTAGAAAAAGCCAGAATCGACAAAGTCATTTCTCATGAAGAAATTCAGATTATAGTTCAGGCTTTTGGCACTGGATTTGGTAAAAGTGAAGAAGACGACGGATTTAATATTTCTAAACTCCGCTACAATAAAATCATCATAATGACAGATGCTGATGTTGATGGATCACATATAAGAACACTGCTATTGACTTTTTTATTCCGGCATATGCCAGGACTGGTTGAAAACGGAAATGTATATATTGCTCAGCCACCTCTTTACAAACTTAAAGCTGGAAAGGAAGAGCGTTATGCATTTAATGATCAGGAAAAAGACATGTTTATGCAAGAGTGGAAAGATAAAAAGAACATAACAATTCAGCGGTATAAAGGGCTTGGAGAAATGAATCCAGACCAGTTAGCTGATACTACAATGAATCCTGCCACCAGAACATTATTGCAGGTAAAATTGGAAGATACTATTGAAGCAGACCGGATTTTCACTATGCTTATGGGAGAAGAGGTAGAACCTCGTCGCCGTTTTATTGAGGAAAACGCTAAAAAAGTTAAAAATCTGGATATATAAATACAATGAACTCCAAACTTACTGCACTCCTGACAAATGATGATGGATACAGCTCTGAAGGTATCAGGTATCTATATGATATTCTGTCTCAATATTATGAGGTAATAGTTGTAGCACCGCAATGCGAACAGAGCGGTGTCGGACATGCATTTACGTTCAATCAACCGTTACATTTCGAAGAAATTCCTGAAAAATTCGGAATGAAAGGTTTCTTTGTCAGTGGTACACCATCAGATTGTGTAAAATTTGCAATAAGCTATCTGATGAAAAATAAACCTGATATTATTGTTTCCGGTTTAAATATAGGTGAAAACTCCGGCTTGTCTGCCTTCTATTCAGGAACTGTGGCTGCTGCAAGGGAAGGCGCATTCTGGAATATACCCAGCTTTGCTTTTTCTATATGTGCAGAAGCAATGACATATGCAACAGATTATGTTAATTTAGTACCGAACTTGATTGAAAATATTCTGTCCACAAAAATGAGTATATGCTCTGATGATAGTAGAATATACTACAACATTAACTTTCCTTGCTGTAGGGTAGAGGAAATACAGGGAACAAGAATTACTTGTCAAAGTCTCGCATACTTTGATGATCGCTATGAAAAAATCGAGGTACAAACTCATAAGACCGGAGAGGGTTTTATGATTTACGGGGAAAAAAAAGATATTGAAACTTCAAACGGATTTGATTCCCGTGCTCTTATGAATGATTACATAACAATTACACCACTATTTTTTGATGCAACAGCACATAATGCTATAGCCAGTCTTCGCTGGCTTGAAGAAAATTACACGAAAAGGTGATTTTTAAATGAACGAAACCGAAAAAATCAACAGCGTCTTGTTAGAAGATGAGATGCAGAAATCATACCTGGATTATTCCATGAGTATGATCACCTCACGTGCATTGCCTGATGTAAGAGATGGACTTAAACCAGTGCATCGCAGGGTACTTTTTGGCATGGAGGAGTTAGGGCTTCAACATAATAAAGCTCCGAAAAAGTGCGCCCGTGTGGTGGGCGATGTTATAGGAAAATATCATCCTCATGGCGATTCTGCAGTTTATGATTCACTTGTACGTATGGCTCAGGATTTTTCCATGCGTTACACAATGGTTAATGGTCAGGGAAATTTTGGGTCTATAGACGGTGATCCGCCAGCAGCTATGCGTTATACAGAATGTAGAATGACTGCTCTTGCTGAAGCGATGATGGAAGACCTAGACAAAGATACTGTAGATTTTGTACCCAATTATGATGATTCTTTAAAAGAACCATCTGTTATGCCATCAAAACTTCCATTTCTTTTGGTAAATGGTGCTACCGGTATAGCTGTAGGAATGGCTACAAACATGGCACCTCATAATCTCTCTGAAGTGGTCAATGCAATTGTTGCTGTTATAGATAATGATGAAATAACAGTTGATGAACTTTTCCATTTTATTCCAGGTCCGGATTTCCCTACTGGCGGTGTGATTTACGGTAGAAGCGGTATTCTTGAGGCATACAGAACCGGTAAAGGTAAAGTCATCGTCAGAGCAAAAGCGGAAGTTGTTAAACTCGCAAATGACAGAGAAGAGATAGTAATCACCGAAATTCCTTACATGGTCAATAAATCTTCTCTTCTTGAAAAGATTGCAGATCTGGTTCGTCAGAAAACTATTGAGGGTATCTCATTTATCAGGGACGAATCAGACCGAAGCGGAATGCGCATTGTAATAGGAATAAAGAAAGATGGTTTTGGTGATGTTATTCTGAATCAGTTGTATAAATTCACTATGATGCAGACAACCTTTGGTATTAATAACCTTGCTTTGGTGAATCTGCAGCCCAGATTGCTAAATCTCAAGGACATTATTACCCATTTTGTAGACCATCGTCATGAAGTGGTTGTTAGAAGAACATCTTACGACTTAAGAAAAGCACAGGAAAGAGCTCATATTCTTGAAGGACTTAAAATAGCTCTGGAAAACATAGATGAAATTATTTCTATGATTAAGAGCTCAGTCTCTCCGGAAGATGCTCAAGGAAAACTGCAAGCAAGGTTTCAATTTACTGAAATTCAGGCAAAAGCAATTCTTGATATGAGATTGCAGCGTCTTACTGGTCTGGAAAGAGAAAAAATCGAGGCAGAATATCAGGAACTAATGAAACTGATAAAAGAGCTGACTGAAATCCTTGAAGACAAAGCCAAGCGAATGCAAATCATTAAAGATGAGCTTATAATGATTAAAAATCGTTTTGGTGATCCACGCCGAACAGAAATTACTGATGCTACAAGTGATGTCGATATCGAAGACCTTATTGCTGAAGAAGACATGGTTATCACAATGTCGCACGAGGGTTATATAAAAAGAACATCAGTAAATAGCTACAGAACACAAGGCAGAGGTGGTAAAGGTGTTAAGGGGATGGACTCTAAAGAAAATGATTTTATTACCACCCTATTTGTAGCATCGACACATGCTTATATTATGTTTTTCACCAATACAGGAAGATGCTATTGGCTAAAAGTTTATAAAATTCCGGAAACTGGAAGGCACTCAAGGGGGAAAGCCATAGTTAATCTGGTCGATCTGAGACCGGAAGAGAAAATTGCCGCTTTCGTGCCGGTCAGAGAATTCAATGATGATCATTTTATTGTAATAGCAACCTCCAACGGAGTTATCAACAAACAACCGCTCTCTTCTTACTCAAATGTAAGACGTGATGGAATAAACGCGATAAACCTTGATGAGAATAACAGTGTTATTGAATGTAAGCTAACCAGCGGAGACAGCGACATTGTTCTTGGTACCAGCTCTGGTCAGGCGATCCGTTTTTCTGAGAGTGCTGTCAGAGAAATTGGAAGAAACACCAGAGGGGTAAAAGGAATTTCACTGAAAAACAACGATAAAGTAGTATCCATGATAATTGTGGATGAAAAGTACGATATTTTGACTGTAACAGAAAATGGATACGGCAAAAGAACACCGGTATCGGATTATCGGAAAACAAATCGAAGTGGCTCTGGAATTATCAATATAAAGGTAACAGAAAAGACCGGTCGGGTAGTCTCCTTAAAGGGAGTTTATGGAGATTACGATTTAATGTTGATTACCCGATTTGGGATAATTATCAGGGTAGATGTTAACAAGATATCCACAATTGGCAGAAACACACAGGGGGTCAAGCTTATTAGTCTTGATTCCAGTGACAGGGTAATCGATATCGCTCTTTGTGAGAGAGACACCACCTGTGCTGATGATGAAAATGAGGGAACTATCCCGGAGGCGATTCCCGAGGGAATAGAATCCGATGAAGCAAAACATAGTTTTGAGGTTCCTGATGAAGAGCTGCAAGATTCAACAGATGAGAAACCAGAAGATTCTTCGTCAGACGATTCAGAAACTTAGGCTAACATATTAAACAACAAGAAAATAAATCCTCTGCTAAAACAGAGGATTTATTTTTTTTGTTGATGTCCGGTGCGATAGTGGCAACTGGCATTTTTTTGTGTAAGCTATTGTTTTTTATCTGATGCAAGTTCAACAGCAAAAGCTTTTATTGTTACTCAAAATATCATCGAACAGCTTTCCAAAAGCATACCTATTGAAAATATAAGACTGGAATAGTATTGCTCCTCATAGATTCTGATTTCTCAATAAAAAGATCAGAAATGCTGTTTTAATATTTTAATAATCTAAATTAAATGATCCTATGTGGTTTTTCATCCCATCTAGTGTGTGGATAAAATTGTCATCATGAATGGTTATGCCAATATGGGATTAAAAAAAACATTGAAAATAGCAGGGAAAGCGAACAAATTAGTCCCCACTGAAAGCCTTGGATCCACTAATAATAAAAATGCTGTACGAGCAAAAATCAGCCAAAAATCAGCAAATTTCTGAATGATCAGACAAAAAGCAAACATCGCTGTGTATCTCTTGTTAATTGATCGACCGAATCGGTCCCTTAATTAAATCTTAAACTGATCCACTATTCCCTGCAGCTTAACGGAAAGTGTGCTTAACTGAGTCACCACGGATTCAGTTTTTTTAACACTTTCTTCATTTTTATTTGCCACCTGATCCACATGGTGCATATTTGAAGCTACAGCAGAAATACCTTCTACACTGCTGCTAATACCTTTGGCAATTGTGGCTGCCGCCTCTTTTGTATGCGAAATCTGAATAGATATTTCTTTTGTAGTAAAAGACTGTTCCTCGACAGAGCTAACAATTGTTTTTGATATGCTGCTAACCTCCTCTACCACGGAAGCAATCGAACGGATTGCACAGATAGAGGATTCGGTTGAAATTTGCATAGTATTGATTTTATTCTTTATCTCTTTAGCTGCAATAGCGGTTTGTTTTGCAAGCTCCTTGATTTCACTTGCCACAACTGAAAATCCATTGCCAGCCTCTCCTGCACGTGCGGCCTCGATCGTGGCATTAAGCGCAAGAAGATCAATCTGGGCAGCAATATCTTCTATTACAACAGTAATGCGGTCAATATCTTTAGCTGCCAGGCCCAGTGAGTCGATAGTTTCCAGTGCATTCTTAGATTGTTTGTTTGCATCTTCAGATATGCTATACTCTTTTTGACAATTTTTAGCCACATCATTGATACTTGCATTCAATTGTTCGATAGCAGTAGCAACATTTTCAACTGAAATTGACATATTTTTGGTAGATGAATCCATGCCCTCAAGAGAAACATTCATTTTATCAATAGACATTTTCGCATTTTCTGCATTCTCTTTGAGCTTTCCAGCGGCATTACTGGTTTCTGTAACCACCAGGGGCAACTCTTTTGAAATATTATTGAGGTCCAAAATGTTTTCTTTGACATTTTTAATCATGTTCTGAAGTTTGTCTGCAAACATATTGAACCATTTGGATAAAACTCCAATTTCATCTTTGGACAATATAGTGATTCGTTTTGTAAGATCTCCTTCACCAGAAGCGATGTCCTGAAGAATAGTGGTAGTTTTATTGAGTGATTGAACAATTGAAGATGAAATAAACATAATGGCAAAAACAGTAATACTAAGAAGTATTAGGCTGGTAATCCATAGTTGCATAGAAAATTTGCTGATTTTATTAAGAAAACTCTTTTTTGAAAAAACTATGGTAAGATTTCCAAGATCATTTCCGTTCTGGTTGGACATGGGTGTATACGCTAAAATAGTTTCTTTCTGATCATTGACAATGAGCTCTTTAACATCATTACATACTATGTTTTTGGCTTCACTTGTCAAGCCGTCGATAAATTTGTTATTATTATCAAAAACTGCAATGTCGGAAATCAAAGACTCCTGTTTGTTTGATTTGAGCAAATTCAGTGTGTTTTTTACTGACGCTCCATCATCAAGAATCAATGTCTGCATTCCCAGTGCCAGATTTTCTGAAAGAAGGTTTGCAATAAACATGGCATTCTCTTTCATAATATCAGCAGAGAGATTTTTTGTCTGAACAGGTATGATAATGCCAAGCAGTAAAAGCAAAATACCACTAACACCAGCAGCCAGAACGACAAGTCTAAACTTAATAGAAGAAATTTTCAGCATGAGAGTCTCTTTTTTGTTAATCAATAATTTGTTATTGCAATCTTTAAAATAGCAGGATTCCAGGTAATAGACTCAAGTTTTGATGAGCTAAGATTGAGTAACACTTTAGGTTTGTCATTTATAATTCCGATACCTAAAGATACTCCTTTAGCAATCAATGCCGGGTCTCCGGTTATAGTAAGTACGCCATTGGCTCGACTATAAGAAAGAATATCATCAAGTTTTGAACTGTTACCAATATAAATTACAGACGGTTTTTCTGCTGGTACACCATCTCCTTCTACAACAGAAGAGAGTTTTGATGAACCAACTTGTTTTCCGATGCCGTTTTTCAGATTTTTAGCAAATTCAGTACTGTTCATACAATAAACGTTAACATTTTCTGAAGAGGCCAGTTTTTCATTGAATGCCAGTAATTTTAGAGCTAAAGCAGCCTGAATGTCAACCGGAGCAACTGAAATATCTTCTGCTTGCCCCAAACTGACAAAGATAAAAATGCTAAGCGGTAGAACAAACTTATATTTGATTACAAAGCTATTCATATTATACTCCGTAAAATTTCTTTACTATGATTAATACAAATACTTACAATTAAAACTGAACATTTACACCACCGGATATGATCCTGCCTCTTTCTGCTGGAAGAGATTTTCCAGGGAGAAGATTCCAGTCAGTAAGCCAGATCTCCTTATCCAGAAGATTTTTGACACTCAGATATAGATCAAAATTCTTTAACTTAACCGATTTTAGTAAGGTGTTTATATTGTAAGAAGCGTAAAAATTGAGCATGTGAAATGAACCTGGAGACTTAGTGATTGTTGAGTGATATTTATCATCCAGGTCGCCCTGATATACATTGAACAAGCTTATGTTGATTCCATTATCTGCTTTATAACTCAAGCCACCCTTGGCACTGAAATTAGCTGAAGGAACAACATTTTCTACATCATCCTGATTTTTATTAGTTTGGTAAAGCATAGATGCAGTCAGATAGATCTCGGAGTTGATATAGTAACGTGCATCCATTTCCAGCCCCATGAAAGTAGTTTCTCCAAAATTTCTATAGGTAGGTATTGCTGTCGGATCGCTTCGATCCTGAATTATGATATTATTGAGCTTACTGAAAAAGCCATTTATTCCAGCCTGTATTTGTTTAAGTTTCAAATTTGCTCCAAGATCAACCGTATTGACTTTCTCTGGAACCAAATCTTTACTTCCCAACATCGAGTAATGTGCGGCAAACATTTCATGAAGAAAGGGAGCACGAAAAGCCTGGCTATAGAGGAATTTAAAGTTAAGTATTTCTATAGGATCGGCAATGAGACCGATTCTGGGAACCACATCAAGATCAACAAACTCTACTTTATTCGCCTGAAGTCCGGCAATAAGTTTCATTTTTTCGATAAAACGCCAGTCTGCCTGAGCGTAAAACCCTACATTGTATCGGTTGGTGTCGACTACATAATCTTTTTCTCCAGTCTCCAATATATTGAATTCAGATCCTCCTGAGTAGCTTCCGGCTGCACCAAATGTTACATTAAGATTTTTCAAAGGTGAAATAGAATTAGATAATTCCCACAAAAACTCATCTGTTCTTCTGATAGGTCCCGGCCATGAAGATATATGTAGTTCCGTTCCGGTATATGTGAAATTAAAATCCATTTCCCATTTATCACCAATTGGTTGTCTCCATCCCGCATTGGCAAAATGCCTACTCCCCTCAACATTTCCATAAGATGGAAACAGATGGCTCCAATCTGAAACGCCATAAAATGTTTCCCATTTGGTAAATGAATACATTAAACTCAAATTTTTATAATTAATTCCTACATAAGTTCCCGGGCCTTTATCCGGAATGATTACATTATGAGGATAGATATTTCCATCCAGTGCCAAGCCCTTCCATTGAAGATGCCAGGGACGTTTTTCGGCATATCTTACAGAAGCAAGAATACTTAAGTCACCATCCTTGACTCCGACATGACCAGAGGCAGAAAAAGCATCTGATCCGCCATTTACATTTATTCCCGATCCAACATTATCACTGTTTTCAATGGTAATGATATTTATGACTCCAGAGAAAGCGTTGGTACCATACAATACAGAACCAGGCCCTCTGATTACTTCGATACGGTCGATAGAATTAATAGGGAAAGATTCAAGCACCTCAGAACTAAGGCCACCTTCAAGAACTTCTCGTATTGGTCGGCCATTTATCAGAAAAAGAATATGTCCGGATTTAGCCAGCACATGATCTCCTCTTAAGGAAATCATTGAGCGGTCGGTCATATAGTTGGCACCGATCATGATACTTGGTACTCTCAAGAGAACATCTTTTAGAGTAGAACCGCCAAACCGTTCAAGGTCATCTCTGGTTACTACAGATAATACACCAGGAGCATCCGAGAGTTTTTCTTTTGATTTTGAAGCAGTAGTGACAGTTATATCCAAAATGTCTTCCAGGTCCATATCGAAAAGATCTGTGCTGCTTGTGCCTGGGTCAGCGGTGGTTTCTTCTGAATAAGTTAAATGAGGTAAAAAGAATAAAGATAGGAAAAGTAAAGCAAAAACTTGTGATTTAAATTTTGTTAAACAGTTCATGATCACCTTCCTCTGGTTGTTGTGAATCCAAATTATAAAATTGAAACACTATATTTCTTTTTTTGAATAAATATTTTAATGCACGATATTTCCCTGAAAGTAAGTTTTCTTTAAATATGGTTAAAACTAAGAAAATCCTAAATATCAGCTAAACTGGTAAAAGCTGTCCCTGTTTAGTGTATTAATGATATTTTACATAAAGAGTAGTGTCAATTGATTTTTTAAGGTAAGTTCTTTTATTGTACTGTGAATGCGGGTATAGATCATGGATTATCGTTATATGCGGTATTGGTGCGCTGAAGTTTTTGATGTATAGACAAATCCCAATAACTAAATATCAAATGGCAAATAAGATAAAGCATGAAACCCGAAACGAGAAGGAGAAATGGGAAAAATAACTCACTGATAGAGTTTATCTACTTTGAAACACTCTTGTTCCTTGTTTAAGATTTGGTAATTTATTGAGGATTTAAAAATTGTGATTGTAATTCCATCTGTGCTGCTTAATTCCCAGGTTGTTCGAAATATAGTCACATTTAACTGTTACAAAAATTATGAATAATTTAAAACAATCCACAAATACCTTTTACCATATTGGCATAAGATTTTTCTCAATTCGGTTTAAACTGATTAAGTATGGAGATGGCAGATTTTTTGCCAAAGCCGCAAATACCTATACCAATAGAAATAGTGTTATCAGTATGGTATTCCTCAAAGGCTAATTTCACGCCGAATTCGAATTGTAACCCCAGATGTTCATTAATTGGCAACATTAAACCGGCTGAAAATGGAAACACGAACCTAGAAATGTTTTCAGAAAACTGAAAACCGGGAGATACCAACAGATATGGATAAATGGCATTTGAAACCCCGACAAGCCCCAATTCTCCATTCAATTCGAAAAAATTAAAAAACTCATCGGTAATCGTGTAATTGAATCCTTCCCAACTGATCCTTGGTCCCAGGCATAAATGTTCAAAAAGGAAAAAACGCACCGCAGAAGAAAGATTAATCTGATTAGCCCGTTCACTGTTATTATTTAAATAACGGTTCAGTTTTTTGTTTTCGTATTTGTATACGCGGCCAGTGGAAAGAAAACTGAATTCCCCGTTAACCCAGATATCACCAGTTTTGGCATCAAAACCAAAGATTGTTACTAAAAAAGCAGTGAGCATTAAAAATGAAGCTTTTACAAAGCGATTACTCATAATTACCCCTTTAATATTGTCGGTAAAAAATTCTTTGGTAAAAAACAACAACATCTAATCTACAGATTGCTTTGAGTTTAATCAAGGAAGAATCATTACTTACTGACGAGTTGAGGACCTTACAGGCAACTCTTCAAGGGGTTTGCGACGGCACATAGTGTTTCTCCTGGGCATGTTCATTTTCCTTTCAATTTTGAGTTTTACCGTTAAAAAGGAAAATGAATCGGTTTAAGGGTCTATGCGTCACTTATCTCTGGTAGGAATTAATGGATTCAGTAGCCTCCGCCAATCGATTCCGGTTTTGACTTGAAAACCTGCCGGATAAAAACGGAATATGCACAAAAACAAGAATTAGCCACTTCTTGGTGGCAGTAATTTGACTGGCAGAGATAAATCATTACAGATCATTACTGAATAAGGATTCTCTGATCACCGATTCTGGTTATTTGGCCACTTTGTCGCTTCACCAATAAGTCACCGGCTCTGGAAATTTTACCGAAAACATACTCAATTTTAAAGTCATTTATGCTTTGAATGTTATCGAAGAAATAATTGAAGCGGTATGTGTCGATGGAATCGATACGACCGAAAAAACAGGTGACAATTTTTCCTCCGATCACCGGCTGGCATCTGTATCCAATCGATGCAGCAATTGCACAGTTTATTATTGAATAAAGCTGCAGATATCGTACAGGAATGTTTTTTTCTGACATAATTCTATTTTCAATGTAAAGTCTCAAAATATTATGGAGAGAAATAAAACCAGGAAGTGTTTTCTGCCTTTGCAGATACTCTTTACGTTCATAATAGGTGAGGTTTCTATAATTTCGGTTAAGAAGAGGTTTTTCTAAATCTCTAATGTGGCCTATTGAAATAATTTTCTCCGAATCATAGCTGATTTTCAGACCGTCAATTTTAACCACCTTGTCAGCGCAGTATTCGATTATGGCATTTCCGATCCGAATTACACGATCAAATTCATAAGTAATCGAAATCGTGTCGATTTGAGTAACTAATCCATCGGAGGAATATTTTATTCTGTCGTTACCATAGAAATGAATTTTGTTTATTGTCCTGGTTATGCTCAGTATCTTGCTTACAACCTGGTGCATGGCAAGGTATTTATTTAAAGAATCGCTCTTGCTCATGTTTTTATTCAAGTAAAGATAAAGGCACCACTGAACGTCGCTTAGATACAGAATAGCAGGTTGTCTGCGGAAAAATCCCTCCAGGTCCCGTTGTGATACCGAAAAAAGGGTCTGGTGGGTCTTGTAAATTGGCGATTTAAGAAAGGATTTGTAAGAGGAGAGTATCCCGAAAGAATCTATATGGCAGTCAAAAGATTTGTCTGGGGAAAAATCATTTTCCAGATTTTCGAAAATTGATATTCTGCTATTCGGGAAATTAGAACTGAGATTCAGGGAAATCTCTATATCTGCTGAAGAGAACCCGATCATGCAGAAAAGAAGCACACAAAGAGGTATTTCCTGTCTTTTTTTCATAATCTTATTCTCCAGGAGAGAGCTATGATAAAGAAACAGCAAGAATCTCTCCGGAAGAGCTTGATTTACATGAAATTAACCCGAATCTACAGGGGATGATTCATCACCCAAAGCATAAAAGACAACTTGAGATTATTGTGATCCAAAAGGCAGATTACCGGTTCTCTGGGTTCTTTTTTGGTTCCCGACGGAGCATATTTTTATCCCTGAATGTCGTTTAGCTGTTGCCCGGCCTCGTTTTTCAGCTGCCCGGGCTCGATTAGCTTTGCCCGGATATGCAATGAAATCCCCGGCCTCGTTTATCTGTTGCCCCGGCTCGTTTATTAGTTGCCCGCCCTCGTTTATCAGTTCCCCGGGCTTCGGGACAGCAATTTTTCCCTCCAGGGGGTCTTTCCAGAGTAGAAATTATCCTGAATTGGTTAATAGCCATGCTATAAATACTGCTATTACCTACCGGTAGAAGGGATCAAACAGCGGTTATGCAACTAGTTTAAACTTATGCAGCCAAATTCTGACTATTGCAAAATATTGACTTGAAAACAAGGGACTATAACAAAATATTGGTGCCACATAATAATTAATCTCTTATATTAATAGTTCAAAAGTTCAAAATTTTTGTTGGTTTTGTATAAGCCTTGAATCTCTTAGGGACAGGCTATTATCCTGTTAATATTTTCAATCGTTTAATAATGATTATCACTTATGGAGTAATGGATGCTCTCTTCTATAGCTAAAGTTTTTTCTGTTCTTTTAATCAGTGTTTTTCCTCTTTTTGCCCTTAGTCCGGTGGCCACTCATGGCACTCTGAAAGCATCTCAGGAAAAAATTATCGGCGCTAAAGATAATGAGTCGGTTCAATTAGCCGGGATGAGTCTATTCTGGTCTCTTTGGGAAGGGGAAAAGTTTTACAATAAAAAAATTGTCAACTGGTTAGTACAGGACTGGAATATCACAGTGATTCGGGCGGCAATGGGAGTTGGGGTTCTTGGAGGATACGATTCTGAAGATGTTAATACCTCCAGTGCTCACGTGAACCGGGTGAAAACTATCGTAGATGCTGCTATCGCTAATGGTATCTATGTAATTGTGGATTATCATGCTCATAATGCCAACACCAATATCAGTAAAGCCAAAACATTCTTTTCAGAAATGGCTCAGGAATATGGAAGCTATCCCAATGTAATCTGGGAAATCTGGAATGAACCGGATATGGAAAATGGTACCGGGCCCGATGGCATGGATAGCTGGGGTGATATCAGAAATTATGCATCTGAAGTCATCCCGGTTATTCGTCAGCACAGTGATAATTTAATCGTAGTGGGAACGCCTAGCTGGTCTCAGGCAGTTGATTCAGCGGCACTTAACCCCATCAAGGATTCCAATGTAGCTTATGCTCTCCATTTTTACGCTGGTACTCATAAAGACAGCCTTCGTGAAATCGCTCAAGGTGCACTCGATCTTGGCGCCCCTCTTTTTATTACTGAATTCGGAATGTCCATTGCCGATGGTGGAAGTGATGGATTAATCGATTCGATTGAAACGAAAACCTGGTTGGACTGGGCTGATTCCAACAAAATCAGTTGGGTTAACTGGAGTATTGTTGATAAGGGGGAGTCGTCTGCAGCTCTGATTCCAGGTGCTTCTACAGAAGGAGATTGGGCTGAAGAAGTTATTAGTGAATCAGGAAAATGGATCAGAAACCGCCTGTGTGCCAGACCGGCTTATGAGTATACTGATATTATCCCGGTGGATGGCAAATCGCTTCCTGGAATAATAGAAGCAGAATCATTAACCGCGAAAAGTGAAGAGTTGAAGCTGGAACAAACCTCAGATGTGGGCGCAGGAGAGAATCTTTCCTACACCACCAATGGGTCCTGGGCTGAATATACAGTTAATGTGAGGATTGCAGGTGAATATACCGCAAGATTGAGAGTAGCTGCAGATGAAAGCTTTGGCGGAACTATCAGTTTAAAATTCAACGACGCCAGGGTCGCATCCTGGGATATCGGCAGCACAGGTGGATGGCAGAGCTGGGTCACTTCCGATAGTTGTCAGAAAATTTTCCTTCCCAAAGGAGAGGCGAAATTACGGATTGAATGGAGCGGAACTGCTTCGAGCCTGATTAACCTAAACTGGATTGATTTCAAGCAGGTACAGGAACCGATTTCTATCAAAAATCATAAGTCCCATTTAAACAATGGTTTACCGGAATTTCGTATAAATAATGGAGTTCTCTCTTTTTATGTTTCCAAAGAACTTATTGGGGTTACGATGCTGTCTGCATCCGGAAGAGTTCTTTATAGTAGAACTGTAAAAAGTGGAATGGTTGAGATGCCGCTGGGAAGAGGCCTGCACTTTCTGAGGTTGAAAAAACGTAATGGTTTGTGTGAAACAGTTAAAATCATCGGAACTGGAAAATAGGTTACTGTCTGAAGAAAGGGATCGGTCAGAATATGAAAACTGAGCTTAAAGCCGCTTTGTGGGTAGCAGTAATTTCCACCATTACTCTGGGAGGTGAGTCGATGCTCAATATTAATAGTGATGCACCTGAATTTTCACTTTTGGCTCAGGATGGCTCGACGGTGCGACTAAGCGATTTCAGAGAAAAAAACAGTGTCGTCCTGATTTTCTATCCTGGTGATGAGACTCCGGTCTGTACACAGCAGCTCTGTGAGATCAGGGATGATTACTCTTCTTTTTCAAATAAGGGCGCAGTTGTTTTTGGAATCAATCCGGGCTCAGAAAAATCGCACCAGAAGTTTGCCCAGAAAAATAACTTCCAGTTTAAGCTTCTGATCGATAAAAAGGGTGATGTTGCAAAAAAATACAAAACTAGAGGTATACTCATGAATCAACGCACCGTGTATGTGATAAATCCTCAGGGAAAAGTAGTTTATGCCCAAAGAGGAAAACCTTCGGTCTCAGAGATTCTTGCCAGCATTCCATCTGAGGATTCGAATGATGAAAAGTTTCCAACTCAGAAATGAAGATTAATTAAAACTGGTACCTACAAGGGCGGCTTCACGCCCGTACTTCTTTTTCGACAGAACCTCTCTATTTGGCCTTTAATTTGTAGTATATAAAAATTAAAACTTAAAATACAGTTAATTGAATCATTTAAACAGATCAGTTATTGGCGGGTAGGCAAGTTACCGAATTTTTAAGAGAAGAATAAAAGTGTCAGGATTTTTAAAGCAACTGGGACAACCTAACAGACAGGTGGGCTGATTATGATTCAGAAACTTGATTGGAGTAAGGGAAAAATATTTGCTTATGAAGCCTGTGGGAAAATAAGTAAAGAGGAGAATGTTCAAATCTATTCCGAACTTAGAGACGCAATAAGGCAATATGGAAAGGTACGATTATTTGTTCTTTTGCCAAAGATTGCATGGCCCGATCCACGAGCTCTTGGTGTCCGATTCTCTTTTGTCAGAGAACATTTGTTCGATATTGAACGCTATGCAGTTGTTTCAGACAATCCCATTATCGCCTTGATATTACGGTTGTTAAGCATTATCCCAGGGTTTAAATATCGTCATTACAGTATTGACGATCAGTTACTGGCTAAAACCTGGGTAGAAGCAAAACATGTTTAATTGGTAGATCAGTCATTTTACGATGCTCTTGATTATAAGATTTTAAAATGATTTAGATCTTTAAAGCTGGAAAAATCAATAGGTAGCAGCTAAAAAACAGTCTATAAACGTTTAAAAATTCAGCAGTTAGTGTCGATCAGTGGCTGCTCTTACTTATCGCATCCACAAAACTTTTATCGTTTAGCAGATTATAGAGTGCATTAATCAGGGAATTACTCATACATTCTGAGACGCCATTGGATCCAGGAGGGATGATATAGAGCTCTGAATGTCCCTGAATTCTTCCTTCCCACACGGTCAAATCATCTCTGTTACAGGATAAGCTCATGCTGATTTCTCCAGTCATAGTAATACTCTGTTGGATCGAAAAACTGGTCAGCTCTCCTTCAAAAGAATATGCTCCATTTCTGGCCACAGGTTTTAGTCCCAGAAACTGGCATCCTTTGAGTAGGTTTTTTGAACACCAGTCAGCTATATCGGTTTTGGGGATAGCTGCAATGGGCTGGCCATTGTAAATAATGGTGCCTATAGTTTCTTTGTTTAATCTGGAGTCGCTTAAAGGTTTAATCCCTATGTCCACATTTTTGAATACAGAAAGAGATTCGACTATGAAATCTTCTTTTAGTACATTTGGGTTCCATGAAATGGATACATTTCCTTTTGATGGAATAGAAGAGTTGGTTTTTTCGGAGACATCTATTTTTTTACTGGTTGAGGAACAATGGATGAAAATAAATACTGATAATATGTGAAGAATTGAAAATCGCATCTTAGTACTCCGGATTTTTAGTTAAAAATAGAAAATAACATCTGGCTTAAAGTTAGTTTTGCAAAAATACTAAGCTTGAGCATTATAAGAGAGCTTTCTTTGAGGTTTTCTGTGCATTGGTATTATCATTTGGCATGATACTTGGAGTTTTATAAAACAGGACAAAGCAACAACTTTCCCCCCTGAAAAGGAGAAAGCAATGAGAAAGAATGGTACGCCTGAGAAGGTCAGTAAGGAAAAAACAGCAGTGCATCAAAGGGTCGAGATGCACATACCGTTTCTGGCTGGTCGGCCACCAAGAGAATCCAACATCACTCATGACGACTGCACCAATTTACAGATTGCTTTTTACACCAGCAGAACTTTGGATGAATTTCTCGAGGTGACTTGAATGATTGAGAGAGAGCTGAGGTATTCAGCTTCACTCTTTTTTACCACCTTATCTTGTATTTAGTTCAGGTCAAATGTTTCAGTCAGGACCCGAGACTGAGATAACTTGACCTGCTGTTAATAAATCTGATGCGATAAGAGAATCAACTGGTTATCATCCAGCGCCGGTCCGAAGTACCCTGTACCCCCCTAACCTGCAGTTCAAAATCATCGGGATTACTGGCGTAAATTTTAGCTGTCTGCAAAGTTATCAGCTCATCCTGATACAAACTGAGCAGTGACTGATCAAACGTTTGAGACCCATACTGATTGTAACCTTCGGAGATAGCCTGGTTAATCAGATTGTTTTTTTCCGGGTTCAATATCAGCTCTGCAATGTTTCCGTTATTAATCAGGATTTCTGTAGCAGGGACCTGTCCGGAACCATCCCTGCGTGGAAGCAGACGCAAAGAGATTACAGCCACCAGGACATTGGACAGCAGAAGACGGATTTGATCGTGCTGATGCGGGGGAAAAAAAGAGATTATTCTGGAAATGGTTTCCACAGTATTCATGGTGTGAAGAGTGCTCATTACCAGATGTCCGGTATCTGCAGCACTCAATGCTGTTTCTATGGTTTCACGATCTCTGATTTCGCCAATGAGAATGATATCAGGGTCTTGTCGGAATGAAGCTCTGAGGGCGTTGGCAAATGAGCTGGTATCGCTTCCCAGTTCCCGTTGAGCTATAATGCTTTTTTTATCTTTATACAAAAACTCTATCGGATCTTCAATGGTTATGATATTGGATGAGCTATTTTCATTGATATGATCTACCATGGATGCCAGAAGAGTGGATTTTCCGCTTCCGGTTGTACCAGTTACCAGTATCAAACCTCTGCGAGCCATGGCAATGTCCAGAATTATCTGAGGAAGCAAAAGATCGGAAAAATTAGGGATCTGTGTCTGAATTGATCGAATGGCCATGGAAGCAGTTCCCCGCTGACGATAAGCATTGATTCTGAACCTGCCAATACCTTTTACTCCTATGGCAAAATCCAGTTCATTTTTCGTGGTGTAGGCAGCATATTGATCGGCAGTCATCAGGGTCTGAACCATCTGTTCCATTTCGCTGGCTCTTATAGTGTCCATCTGAAACCGTACCAGTTTTCCATAGATACGGAATACAGGCTGAACCCCCACACGAAGATGCAGGTCGGAAGCGTTATTGTCGAACATCATTTTAAAAAGATTCTGGATCGGGATCATAACTCAATAAGTTCCTTGGGTGCAGAGGTTAAAATATCAGCCTTCCTTTCTTTAATTAAAACCATATCTTCGATTCGTACACCACCGAAGTTAGCTATATAAATTCCAGGTTCAATTGTGATAACCATGTTTTGTTTAAGCAAAGAATCGCTAAGATAGCTGATTCTGGGTTTTTCATGAATTCTTAGACCAACCCCATGGCCCAAAGCATGACCGAAAGCCTCACCAAAACCTGCAGCCGAAATGGAGGAACGGGCAACATTATCCAGCTCTTTTGATGAGATGCCAGCTCTTGCGCTACTACAGGCACCTTTTTGTGCATTCAGGACAACGTCATAAATCTGACGCTGTTTGGAGCTGGCTTTGCCAAACACGAATGTACGGGTCATGTCTGAACAGAATCCATTCACAGTGCAGCCAAAGTCAATTAAAATAAAATCACCTTTTTCTAAGCGTCTGCTTCCAGGTCTTCCGTGCGGAAGCGCCGCACGGGAGCCAAAAAGGACGATAGTTTCAAAAGAGGGTTTTTCAGAACCAAGTTCTCTGCAGAGACATTCCAGCTCTTTAGCTAAAGCAGCTTCAGTTGTTTTTTCTGATATTTTTTGGATTAATTTTTCGAATGCGATATCTCCAATTTTGGCGGCTTTTCCGATAGAAGCTACCTCAGAGGGGGTCTTTTGCAAAAAAAGCTCCGAAATCTCAGAAGACAGTTTTATAAACCTGACACTTTTTCCGGATGCAGTTAACTCATCGAATTTTTCGACGGTAAGATCGTTGGCCTGAAACCCGCATATGCTTTCCTGAGGTAGAAAAGAGCAAATGGAATTAAAAAGGTTTTCTTTGACCATCTGAAATTCCCAGAGAGGATTTTTGCTGCAAAATGATTGAGCTGCTTCATTATATCTGAAATCAGAGAAGAGCAGATTTTTATGCTGGGAGATCAGTATCAGAGCATTGGAAGAGCGAAATCCACTCAGATACTCTACATCTATCAGATCGGTTATCAGGAGATGAGTAAGAGCTTTATCTTTAAGAAGCTTCTTCACCGATTCTAATCTTGAGTTTTGCACAGACCCTCACTTTGATTTTGTACGGTTTGCGTTGCCGCTTTTTCGCTTTTTAATACGCACACCTGCCAGAGGCCGATTGTCAACTACTGTTTTTCTCTTTTTTTTCGGGGAGCTTGCGGATGCAGTCTTTTTGGCGGTTTGATTATCCGAGGAGAGATTGTTGTTGGAAATATCGGCAGGCGATTCCAATAGCTGATTTAGTTTTTGTTGAAGGGTTTCGTTATCCGGATCACGCGAAAGAAGTCTTCGGTAGATCTGAATAGCCAGATCATATTGTCCCTGCTGGAAATAGATATCAGCAAGAGTGGGTGTCAGTACATGATCAGGGATGCTGTAAGGCCTGCACCCTTCATCTGCTTCCTGTACAGGTTCCTGATCTAAAGAGATGTTTTCATTAAAGATTTTTTCCACACCTTCCTGAACTTTTTCCTTGAAGGTATGATTAGTGTTCTGGTCTTGTAAACTGCAGACATCATTCCATTCATCGTAAAAAGAGAGTGGTCTATCTGACTGTTCAGGGATGCTCATTTCGAGCTGATCCAGTTTGTCGAGTCCTTCAACACTTTTAGTGTTTGCCGCATTATCTCCAAATATGTTATAGAAATCTGCCAGTACGTCTTCACTTTCATTGTCATCGGCAGGTAAAAGTTCAGAATCAGTATTGATAAGATCCTTGCCGGGGAAGAATTGCTCAAGCCGGTCCATAACATCCTGGCCATTAATTATGGAGGTGACCTCCTGTTCATTGTCACCGAGATCGCTGGCAGGTTCAGGTTCAAGGCCATTGCTTATGATATCTATTGAAACATCATCAGTTGAAAAAGTCTGTTGCGGTGATGAAAAATTTTCGACTTGCGTAAAGGGTTCGGGATCACTGGTGGCTGAAAGATCCTGGTCCAGATTACCAGGAGTATCATCAATTGAAGAGATCAGAGAAGGTGAAACGGTATTTTGGGTGGCCGGGAAATTTTCAAGAGAAGTTACTTCTGAAGAATTCTTTTCATCTGAAAAAAGAACATCCATTTTTTCCACGATATCATCACCGGAAACCGATTCGAGCATCTCGTCTGATACCAGCACATCCATATCAGTGAGAACATCATCACCCTGTTCAACACTGAGCTGCTCAATTTCAGAATCGGAGTCGATAATGGCCAGATCATTGTTGATGTCATCGGATTCATCTGAAACCATATCATCTGATCCGGTACTCTCTTTTAATGGAGCAGAAGTCGCAGCGTATTTTTCATATTGTTGCGCTCCAAATTCTCCGATGATGTTTGAAGATAATCCAGAGCTATCATCAGCAGATATTTCTTTACCGGAATCCTCAAGAGGATCGGTTTGTGTACTGTCGATCCGAATCGCTCTTTCATTATCATCTTGCAGAGACAAGAATTCCTCGGGTACAGAATTCAGCTCATTTTCCAGAATCGGCAGATCAGGGGTAATGTCAACATTCTTGAGAACACCGGAAGAATCGAAATCGGTTATTTTAGATTTAGAGATATTGTTTCGATCCGGTGTCCTTTGAAAAGAATTATCAGTTTTTTCAACCTGCTCTGGGCTTTGCTGCGGTTCATTGTTTTCTACTGATAATTCAGAACCGGTTTCCGGTAAAACCTGATCAAGAATATCCTCTTGTGAATCCGGGAGCAAAGAATCATCAGATTTTTCTATGAAAGAACAGTCAGAAGCGTTTTGAGTCTGATCTGCTAATTCCTCAGATAAAAGTAAGTTCTCATTTTTGCCTTTATCAAAACTCAATGCCTTATCTATTTCCTGACACAAATCGGTTTTACTGATTGGCTCTGTAGCTGAACTAAAGGCTGGTTCAATTGATGGGGAATCATCATCGTTAATAAATTCAATTTCCGGCAAATTCAAACTGGACACAGCATTGTTTTCCAGGATGACTTCATCAGCGTCTATTATTAAATCCTGTTCCGCGTCTTGAGTTTGAGAAAGGGAAGGATTGGGCGATTTTTGCTCTTCGGTGTGAGTTAAGCTGATGTGGTCGGTTGAATTTTCAATATTTTGATCCAATAGGGAGACTTCATTGTTATTGTTTGCATCAATGAGGACTTGAGATGGATCAAAAGGGTCTTCAGAGGGGCCTGAAGGGGTTTCCGGTTCACTGTGTACTTCAGCAATAAGGTCCTGGTTAATTAACGGGTCTGAATTTTCAGAAATATTGCTGGTTCCTATTGTTTCGTTTGTATCGATCACGTTATCCAGAAAAGAACGTTCAAACTGCATAGTTTCTTCGAATTCAGATAAAATATTTCTTCCGGTAAAGGGGTCGATATTTTCGAACGGTTGTGGCTGTTCAATGATTAAGTCCGGCTGATGTTCCAGAGGCAGCTCTGGCTCAGGGGATGATTGCTCATCGAAGTCGGAGGGAACAATAGAAGGATCCAAAGCAATCGTTTTATCTGAAATTAACTGATTATCTAGCGAGGAGTCCTCTTCTGATATTATCTGAGGCATGGCGTTAAAAGTGGAATTATTGAAAGAGTCGGTTTTTTCACTGAAAAGCTCATCTATGCGCGAAGATATATCCTGACCTGTAATATCGGCATCTTCATCTAAAACGGCTTCGGAAGTAATTGAGGATTCAATATCCTGGAGTTCTTCACCGCTTGAATTTTCCTGATCCGAGTCGTTTTCTTCATATAACATATTTAGCTGCTGGTTTATCAGATCACCATCAACGGCAACAGTTTTTTCATTATCAAAAGGAATATCTGGAAGAAACGATTGGCTTTCATCATTGGATTGATGTGTTGGAGAAGCCTCGTCAAAAAAGTTGTCTGACTCCACTTCACTGCCAAAAGCTATCTGTTCATCAAAAATTTGCTGCTCTGCAGAAGAGGGGTGTTCACAAAGAAACGGTTCTGTGGGGATTTCAATACCAAGGGCATCGTAAAGTCCGGTAATTCCATCTGAGGGATACTGGGAAGCGAGTTTAGCTATGGATTTATTGTAAGGATCCATGTTAAACAGAACTTCGTAAATACTTCCGGCTTTCTGATTCATATTCTGCAGCACGAAAATTTCTGCCAGCATCTTTAAGGCAACCTGATTGTGACGATCAATAATGCAGACTTTTTTAAACTCATCGAAGGCATCATTAAAGTTTTGCTGCTCAAAATAGCATCGGCCCAGGATAATGTGCCCGGTAACATAATCGGGATGTTTTTGGATGCCTTCAAGACATAGTTTGATTGCCCGGTTGAAATTGCCTTCTTTTCTATAATTATCGGCAAGCCGGGAAAACAGGCGGGATTCAGGAGACTTACGAAATCTCTTTTCCAGTAATTCAGTATCTTTATCCGCCAGGCGGGTAGTCATTAATACCTCCATGAGTAATCAAAAAACGGCAGACCAGGAGATGCTATATAGGAAAAACCGATTTATCGGCAGTGCTATATCTGAAAAGTATTTGTACTTTGCTGCCTGCTGGTAATTGGATCTTCCATAATTGTTTGCAAGGATAAAAAAACCAGTACAGCAACTTTTCTGATAGAGCTCCAGAAAATAATGAGCTTATCACTTCAAACAAGAAAGATCAAGTTTCGTGTTTAATTTGAATAAGATGCATATAACATTCCATATTTTTCAAAGATTTACCAATTATCATATGAGAAACCTATTTCCGATTAAAACAGTTAAGATTGTGAGGTGATGATTTTTTCAACAATAGACGTTGTCGAAAGGCCTGTAGTGAAAGGAACTATCACAATTTTGCCACCATGCTTTTCAACAATGCCTTTTTCTGGCAGTTGTTCGGGCATATAGTCTCCACCTTTAACATGAATATCTGGTTTGAGTACTTCCAGAAATTCCACCGGGTCATTCTCAGGGAAAATGAAGGTATAATCCACCATTTTTAAAGACCAGATTAATAAAGCTCTATCAATCTCATTCTGAATCGGGCGATCTGATCCTTTTAATCTGGCAACCGATGCATCACTATTTATTCCTACTACAAGCATATCGCCCAGTGCAGCAGCATCTGCCAGGTATCTTATATGTCCGGCATGTAGTAGATCGAAACAACCATTGGTGGTAACCAGAGTCTGTCCTTTTTTTCGTAGCAGAGAAACGCTCTGGTTTACTTCAGCTAAACTTAATGGTTGTTTGGGCAAAATGGTACGCATAATTTCCGGTTCCAGTTTCAAAAGATAATCCAGATACTAACTTAATATTTTCATAATATGGAAAAATAGCTTAAGGGCTAGTAAATTTGAAAAAAATCATAAAAATAAAGGTTACAACGGTAGCTTAGGAAAATTGGAAAATCGTAGCACGAAATCCGAAATAAATATAAAGAACAAACCTAAATGCGTAATTTCAAATAGTAGAAACCGCTGATTTTTTTACTCCTGTTTAGTATTTCGATGCAGGTAAGTGAAACACGAATGATCATGAAAAGGATAAATACTTAACAGAGCTCGTTTTGATCTCTGATTTGTATTAAGTTCTACTATTTATGAGGTACCGAAATAATTTGAAGCCTATAATTATAGACCTATTGGTATGGAATTCAATGGTAAAGCACCCGGTGGATGGAAGAATTCAAATCTGTCAGGGATGAAACTTAGTAAAAATTACATATGTCAAACTTTTACCTGATATTCATGAGATCTTATGATGAGTGCCCAGAGAGGTGGTGTGGGCACTTTAAAATTAATTCTTTCAAAGCAAACATTTATCCCAGTTTTTTAAGGCAGGCCTCAATAAATGCAGGAATATCGGAAGGATTACGGCTGGAGACAAGATTTCCATCTATGACCACTTGTTGATCGAGAAATTCTGCACCTGCATTTTTAATATCCTGAATAATTGACTTGTAGCCAGTCACTTTTCTTCCTTTCAGAACTTCAGCGGTGATAAGAAGCTGGGGTGCATGACAAATAATGAAGACCGGTTTATTTGATTCCATGAAATCGCGGACCAGTTTTACCGTAGCTGTGTTGGCACGTAATTTGTCGGGTGAATAACCTCCTGGGATAAAAAGAGCATCGTAGGAGGGAATATTCGAAGAATCCGCAACATTATCGATTACAACCGGTGTGTTATCCTTTCCCTTTATAATAGATTTTTTTTCCAGACCGATATGCACCAGTTTATGTCCTTTATTTTTAAAGGATTCAGCAGGCTTGCTATATTCGATATCCTCAAATAAATCTGCAATTAAAACTGCAATGGTGGCCATTGGAGACCATCCTTTCTAAAGGGAACTGTTTATTTGATTTTTAAGGGCAGTTTTCCAAGATACACGTTCTTTTTCAATTTTTCTGCAATCAGATGATTGAACCCATCTACTTTTTCAATTTCATCCAGACTCCTGAAACCATGATGTTTCTCCCGATAATTGATCAGTGCCTGAGCCATCTCTTTTCCGATTCCCTGGACCCGTGATAATTTTTCCATATCAGCATTGTTAAGATTTACCAGATGAGATGCATTCTCCCGGTATTTTTTGGTTTGCTCTTCCATAAACTTATACTCCTTCAATACTAGTTTTTAAACGGTTTTTCTGATATATAATCATCTCCTTAGTCTGTGGCTAATTTAGAGCTTTGCAAAAAAATTTATTCCTTCAGGATCCAGATGTTTTGACATTGCAAGGGGCCCTAAGATTACTGGATTAAACCAGGGCATCATTAATTAATTGCATAGCAATTTTTTTGTGCCGATTGCTCATCAGAGGAGAATGGCATTGAAACAGCAGAGATCTGGTATCCAAGATAGCGATGTTCATGTATGAGCCTTCTTTTGCAAAAAATAATAATTACTTATTGGTTATTTATACTGGATAAAACATGCAAGAGCTATTCCGTTGTAAGAAATTTTCTCAGGTGAGGTGGGAATTATTGGTTGAGAGGACAAACCTTTCGACTTTGAGGTTCGCAGATGCCCATTTTTGCTCCGGTAATTGGGGACGGAGGAACGTTGTCGACCAAATTGCTTTCTTTCCACCGTCCCTAAGGGCAAAATCTGGCCTAATATTTGATCCCCTTTTCCTTAAAGCCCATTACTTTTCTTCACCTCCAAACATTCGAGGTTAAAAAAAATGGCCAGAAAACCCAGGCTCTGCATTCCCAATACAGTTCACTTTGTCACTACCGAAATTATTAATACCCGAATCCTTCTCCGCGATCAAAACGATAAAGAAAAATTCCTTCAATATCTAAACGACTTTTTTAGCAGCACCGGATTCGAGCTTCTGGGAATTAATTTCTACCTGAACCATTACCAGATGGTCCTGCGCATTAATGCTCTTCCACTAAAAGCTCTCTTTCGGGGGTTTCACTCCTCTTATGCCAGATACTACAATAAAAGACATGGACTTAACGGCTATC
>JAEYNR010000060.1 GCA_023412475.1 Fibrobacterota bacterium
CGAACAGGTAACATTCCCAGCCTGCCATCATATTTTCCCACACAAAACCTGTTCATTGGAGAACTTTCCCCATCATAACATTTTTCCCTTTTTATTATCATAAGCTACGATAATGAAAAAAGGACTGGCCATTTTTTAGCTCTGGCAATCCTATCCGCTGGGTAGCACTAATTAACAGGTTTTTCGCAGCGATGAGAGAGAGGGTCGGACCAGGCTCATCTCCTTCTCAAACCGTTACTTATGTCTAATTAGTCGTTAATTTTTATTCGCTTAATCAACATTCAGATTCAAGGAGAGAAGCTTATTTGATAGTGGTGGGGCGCAGGCTCCATTAAAATTGTGGATGTTTTTCCAGAATCAATTGTCAATGGTAACGCAAAACAGGGAGGGTACGATTCCAACTCTTGTCTCTGTTTTTCATTTCCTTTTTCTGTTCCTGTTCCTGTTTCGAATTTCGAATTTCGTATTTCGTATTTCGTATTTCGTGCTTATTCTTTATATATCATGTGTTTCAGAACTCCGTAAACTACCCTCAGAAATAGACTTCTCAGCCATACCGTCCTTCAATATATTCCGCTGTTTTAGGATTTTTGGGGTTAAGAAACAGCTCTTCAGTTCGGCTATGCTCCAACACTTCTCCTAAAAGCATGAAAACACATTCATCACTGGCCCGACGTGCTTGAGCCATGCTGTGAGTAACAATGACAATAGAATACTTTCCCCGCAAATCAAACATCAGTTCTTCAATCGCCCTGGTCCCTTCAACGTCCAGAGCAGAACATGGTTCGTCCATAAGAATGATTTCCGGCTTTAACGGTAAAACTCTGGCTATGCAGAGCTTTTGCTGCTGTTCGAGTTGAAGAGATGTGGCTTTGGTTTTTAATCGGTCTTTGAGATCTTTCCACAAACCTACTTCGATCAGGGCTTTTTCCACTGTCGCATCCAGTTGCTCTCTTTTTAACCTGGAAGAGGGAAAATGAGTTCTGAGTCCAAACACAATATTCTCATAGACAGAAATTGGAAGAGGATTAGGCCGCTGGAAAACCATACCGACAGATTTTCGTAGCTCAATCAGCGATACATCACTATCATATATGTTCTTTCCCAGGATCGTAATTTCTCCTTCAGTACGCACATAACTGAAGCGTTCATTGATTCTGTTGAAACATCTCAGAAGAGTCGTTTTTCCACAACCGCTGGGACCGATAAGCGAGTTAATCAACCCCTTTTGGATTTGAATATTGATATTTTTCAGGGCATGGAAATTTCCATACCAGAGATTGAGATTCCTTGTCAATATTGCATTTTGAGTATATTGGTTCATGTAGTTTCTCTTATTCTCTCTGTTATCCAAAAATTCCATTTATATATTCATAGGTCTCTCTTTTGGCTGGATTATCGGAGAAGATAACATCAGAGTCGTCAATTTCAACAATTTCGCCTTTCCACAGAAACATCGTGCGGTTTGCCAGCCGCCTGGCCTGGTGGGTAAGATTTGTAACCAGAATTATGGTAATCTCCTTTTGCAGTTCCTTAAGAACCTCTTCAATACGCATCGTGGTGACTGGATCGATAGCAATTGAAAACTCATCAAGGCACAGTATTTCGGGTTGATGGGAGAGAGCTCTTGCTATAGTGAGCCGTTGCTGCTGACCACCGGAAAGAGCCGTTCCCAGGCTGTTAAGCCGGTCTTTAACTTCATCCCAAAGTGAGGCCTGTTTCAGGCATTTCTCAACGATCTCATCAAGGTCATCTTTACGGGTTAACCCTGCACAGCGCGGTGCGAATGCTACGTTATCATAAATGCTCAGTGGAAGACCAACAGGAAGAGGTGCCACCATGCCAATTTTGCGGCGCAGAGAGAATATATCTTTGATTTTGCGGATATCTTCTCCATCAACCTTGATTTTCCCTTGAAATGGTGCTCCGCGAACAAAATCAATGGTGCGGTTAAGACACCTTAGAAGAGATGATTTACCCGATTGGGCGGGCCCGATAACAGCAAGGATATCGTTTTTATAAACATCAAAAGAGATTCCGTGCAAAACCTCGCGGTTATTATAGCTAAGTCTCAGTTCCTCAACTTCGATAGTCTTTAATTTTGTGTCCATGTAATCACCATTTTTTCCTGTTTCTCAGCCACACCCTAAGCCCGATGGCACTTGCGTTAACCAGAAGAACAGAGCCTAGAAGCACCACTGCTGTTGCGTATGGAATGGATTCTTTTGCATTAGGAACCTGAGTGGTTACTGTGTAAAGGTGCATCGAAAGAGCCATGCACTGTTCGCCCAGATTATAAGGAAAGAGGTCTCCTCTCTGTACTGCCTTGTAAAAAACGGCACCCGTAAACATTACCGGAGCTGTTTCACCAGCGGCACGGCTCACCTGAAGAATGATACCGGTCAATATTCCACTTATTGAATTTGGAAGGACCACAGTTTTTATGGTTTGCCACCTTGTTGCACCTACATTCCAGCATGCTTCCCGAAAAGTCATCGGTACCGATGACAAGGCTTCACGAGTCGATGCGATAATTACTGGTAAAGTCATTATCGCCAGGGTAAGAGAAGCGGCCAGGACAGAATATCCCATACGTGCAGCATAAACAAAAGCTCCCAGTCCAAAGAGGGCATGAACAATACTTGGAACTCCTGCCAGATTGATTACTGCAAGGTTGATAATTCTGTTGAACCAGTTGTCTTTTGCATATTCATTGAGGTAAATGGCAGCAAGAACACCAATTGGGGTGGAAATGGTCAGAGATATAATTACCAGGTAGAGGGTACCCACGAAAGCCGGCCATATACCTCCTTCACGCATTCCGTTTTTGGGTACTTCCAGCAGAAATTCCCAGCTCAGTGATGGTGCAGCCTTGACAAGCAAATGTACAATGGTCGCTATCAGAGGAATAACCATGGCTATAGCCATGCTGAAAAATATCCATTTTGCAACAGTCTGGGTCACCTCTTTACGATGTGTATAAGAATTTTTAGAGAATTTTACGGCAGCCGGTGTAGCTTTAATCATATTATTTCCTGCGGACACCACGGATAATCAAATCCGCCGTCAAATTGACAATGAATGTTATGCAGAACAGAAGTATACCTGTAAAGAAAAGCACTCTGTAATGTTCTGATCCGGATGGAGCTTCACCAAGCTCTGCAGCAATATTGGCCGTAAGAGTTCTGATTGAATCCAGTAACCCGTGTGGTGTTTGTACCGCGTGACCTGTAGCCATCAGTACGGCCATAGTTTCACCAACCGCACGCCCTATTCCCAGTAAAACCGCAGCAAGCAAACCGTTTCTGGCGGCAGGAAGCAGTACGCGGTAAATAATCTGCCATTTAGTGGCTCCCATCGAAAGGGCAGCTTCCCGATAAGAATCCGGTACAGCCTTCAGAGCATCTTCACTGATTGAAACAATGATTGGTACACTCATGAGTGCCAGTATTATTCCTCCGTTAAGAAGGTTGACCCCAACAGGTGCACCTGTATAAGTAACTATAATCTTGCTCATTACTGTAAGGCCAATAAACCCCCATACAACACTGGGAATTGCAGCCAGCAGTTCTATAACGATTTTCAGAGTTTCCTTAAGCTTTGGATTGCAGAATTCAGAGATGTAGATTGCTGCCCCCAACCCAAACGGCACTGCTATGGCCATAGCCAGAAGAGTAACCGAGAAGCTTCCCGCAATAAGGGCAAAGGTACCGTAGCGGATATTTACAGCAGAAGTCGGATACCATTTGGTACTTCCAAGGAATTCAGTGATATTGAAATTATCACTGAAAAGCACCGGAACAGCTTCCCTGAATACAAAAAAGAAAATCGCCAATACGAATATTATTGCGCTGATACCACAAAGGTAAATGAGAAATTCGAAGATTTTTTCTAAAAGGATTGCCCAATTTTTACGCCTGGGCCTCAGTCCCGATTTTAATGGGCTTGCGGCTTTGGCAGTTGCTTCCAATTCAATGTTTGTTTGCATAAGCTCCGGAATTTAATGTTGTAAAGTTGTGGCTGCTGTCAGTAGAGGAACATAACCGTTGGTTGTTAAAATTTGCTGTCCTGCAACAGACATCATCCAATCGATATATTTTTTTACAGCACCTTCGGGTTGACCAGGAGTGTAAACCAGAAGGGAGCGGGCCAGTGGATAGCTTGCGTTTTGAGCATTTTCAATGGTTGGAGATACTGGTGTTTGACTTTTTTCGGTAGAAATGCTTATCATTTTTACCTCATTTGTGGCATAACCCATTCCGCTATAGCCGATAGCAGTTTTTGTACGCCCTACCAGCTCGACTACTTCTTTGGATCCATTCATGTCCAGGGAGCCAAGCTTAAAATCCTGATTATGCATAACAGTTTCTCTGAAAAACTCATAAGTACCGGAGCTTGATTGACGACTGATCCTCACAATCTTGTCATTTTTCACCCCCGGGATAAATATGCCCAGTTCCGACCATCTGGTGATATTGCCATCTTCAGCATAGATTCTGGTTAGCAGTTCAAAAGAGATCTGATTTATCGGGTTATCCTTGTGAACAAAGACTGCCAGCGCATCGAAACCTAACGCAAATTCAACCGGTTCTTTTCCGGTGTTTTCTCTTATCAGTTGAGCTTCCTGTGGTTTCATATTGCGGCTTGCATTAGCGATGTCGATGGCTCCCCTGGTCAGAGCAGATATACCCACCCCCGAGCCACCACCGGAGACTTCGATTTCCACAGAAGGTTCCACATTTTTATACTCTTCAGCCCAGGCTTGAGCAACATTGACCATGGTATCGGAACCTTTCACCTGTATAGTGGTGACTTCACCTTTCTGCTTATTTCCTTTTTTTGTGCAATTGAGCATAAGAGAAAGTGTCAAAATTATCACAAGATAACTGATCCTGACCCCAAAGACCTTTTTAGGGCCAATCATTGTGGGTGCCTTTCCGATGTGGAATCGGTATCTAAGATAATTGCATTTATCAGGTCACTGATTTGTGACTTTAAAAAATCGTAGGTAGCCTCATTGGCCTGGATGTCATCGCTGACTGGTTCTACTGGCCATTCCAGAAATATTACCTTTCCCGGGGGACTGGGTATCATATGGTAAGCGTTAGTGGTTAATGCGATTATGACCTGATAATAATCAAGGTTAGGTATCTGGTGGATTCCCTTTGGGGCAATGCGGGATAGATCGATACCCTTGGTTTTCATAAATTCGATTGTTGCCCGGTCTATAGGCTTTGGGTCTATGCCTGCACTGCTGAAGATGAACTTTTTTTCTTTGAAAGAGAGGGCAATCGCTTCGGCAATCTGACTCTGGCAGGAGTTGTTATCATCGATAAATAATATTCTGAAAGCTTCGGCTCCGGGATGTTTAGTCATTTCCCCGGTGCACATATAAAGAGTTTCATTGCAGATGTTTCTGGCCTGATCAGAGACTCTTTCGAATTTTCTAATTATGGTCATCAATGGTGAGGCTGAATCAAAGGAGCAATCATTTTCTTTTAACATTTTTATGAGTTGATTATTAAGATCTGCTCTGAGAGCATCTACTGTGTTTTCGACTTCTATGGCTTTGCGGGCCTGCTCAACATCCTGCATGACAAATGCCTTGATTGAATCTTGAAACATTTCTATAGAAAGGTTCGCAAGATTGGTAATTTGATCATTAAGCTGGTAGTCAGGTGATTTATGCAGTTTTAAAATTTGACGAGCAATACTTTCGGCATAATCACCTATTCGCTCTATTTCCAGGTTTATCCGGATAGTGCTGTACACAAAGCGCAGCGGTCCTGCAACAGGTTGTTGTCTTACAAGAAATTCCAGACATAGTCTGTCAATCTCTTTCTCTTTTTCATCTATATGATGATCACGAAGGATTATCACATAGGCTAGTTGCCTGTCGTTTTCAAGGTATGCTTTTATGCAATCCTGGAGTGCTTTCTGGGCCTGCTGGGACATTTTAAGGATATGCTCTTTTATTCGATCGATATCCCGCTGGAGTGATTCCTGTCTATAGATCAGCATATCGGGTCAGTTTCCTCCCTGATAAGAACCGGATTGAATCTTTTGGGAACTAACAAAGTGCAAAAATAATAACAGCAGAAATCACAATGGAAAAAGAAATCATTAATAACAAAATCTTAATGATTAATCAATTTTAAAGGCTTTTTGGATATCGGGAAGGCAGATTTTGTTACCGTTTTTTTACATGATCCTAACATTGTCCTAACAAATTATTAAGCCGGTAAATATTTCCCATTCTCCGATTGTAACTGCTAATCAGTTTTTCCAGACATTTGCGAAAACTCAAACCCTAAATTCTGAACAAATCCCAACTATTAATTAGCAATTTCTATATAAAGGCACTAATAAGGCAAATAAGTCCAAATTTAAATACTTCAACTACCTTGAAACACTCTTTTTCCCTGTTCAAGATTTTAAAATGAAGAAGCATGAAACTCGGCTTCTTATCAGCCGGGCTCTATTCATAGAGATTTAAGAAAAATGTGTTTCAATTATGGGGCCATCTATTCGCTTAATACTCATCAAATACGGCTTCAAATAAACAAATATTGATTGATTGAAGCTGGATTGCGGTAACTCATCACATAATAGCGTATTATCGACTGGCACATTAATTGCGGCTATCTGCGTTTTTGTTTTTTTGGAATTGGAGGAATATGATGGAAAAAAAGACAATAGAGAAGAAATTAGTGCTTCTTGATGCTGATGTGGCACGATTAAAGCAGCTATGCAAAACCCATGGAACCTCCCAGTACTGCAAAACACTGATTGAGGAGATTGGCAAAGCTGAGATTGTAGATTGCCTGAAACTTCCTAAAGATGTTGTAATCATGCATTCTGAGGTCGAAATATATGATATTGAAGACAATGAAGCTTCCAGATATGTACTGGTGTATCCCTGGGAGGCAGATGCGGACAGTTGTAAAATATCCATTTTGGCACCTATTGGAACTGCCATAATCGGCTACAGGAAAGGCGATGAAATAATATGGAAGGTTCCCGGGGGTACAAGAAGCTTGAGGATTGATGCGGTGACTCAACCAACTGAGACAATTTCAGAAGGCACTTCTTAATAAACAAATGTTGATGGTATGATAGGCCAAATGTTGATGGGTTCGATACATTTACAATATTTTAGTATAGAAGTCGAATATTATTTTATGCATAAAAAACAGCAACTTGATTAAAGCAAATAGTATTTAAGGGTATTGATTTCTGATGATTGACAGACATATAGTAAAAGAGATCAGCAATTTTATCGCAAATTTTCTAGGAATATTTGAATCTTTCATAAGCACTCATGGTAAGAATTCAGATGGAGCGCATATTTACAGCCCCTTAAGTCTGACATTCAAAGTATCTGGTGCTATTGAAGGATACCTTATTGTGTCAACAAAGGATCAATCCGGGGAAAGGCTCCAGTTGAAACAGCCAGGTTACTCTGCAGAGTTGGTTGATTACTATAATCGCAAAGCTGCTTCATCGAGCATATTATCCTCTTTCCGGATTGATGTATTGAATGAAATGGTTGCAGATGAAATCGTGTATTCGGCACGTAAGGCAGAGCCTCAGATAACCATGAGAATACAGATAAAAAGCTATACTATCGAATTATTTGCATTCACTCGTCAAGTAAGCTGAAGCGGATGTGAAATATAGGAAATGAAAAAGATTCGATCTCAAAAAGGAAATAGACAGTTGCCACCGACACCTGCTTCTTTCTTTGAGACTTCATCCATAGCAAGCGCGGCATTATCCTCTTCAATTTCTCCGATAGCTTTTGTTGATTGTGAAATGGAACGGCTGATCTATGCCAATAGCGCATTCTTAAGCATCTGGGGATATACCGGCACCGATGAAGTTATCGGGAAGAGAGCCTCCACATTCTGGCAGACAAAGCGCATGAGTGGACAGGTCAGGCGTAAAATTTACGATAAGGGTGGCTGGATAGGTGAGCTTTTAGCATACCGTAAAGATGGCAGGGTATTTTCGACTCAGGTGTCTACTACTATGTTAGTTGATGCAGATTCGATGCCACTTCTGCAAATGTTATCTTTTGTTGATATCTCAGAGCGGGTCAGTGCCCAGAACGAACAACAGCGTCTTTTGCATACTCTTCAGGAGCGTGTTAAGGAATTGAATTGCCTATATAAAATCCTTAGTTTCCCCCATAATAAAGAAATGACCTTAGAAGGAGTTTTGCAGCATATAGTTAATGCTCTGACTTCTTCGCTGCGATGGCCTGAGTATTCCTATGCCAGAATTGTAATCGGAGAGTTTGATGTTTATACTCCAAATTTTACCAAATCTTCAAGCTTGTTTTCAACAGAGCTTAAGATAGGTCAGGAAACTGGCTTGTTGGAAGTGGGCTATTATCATACCGATACCATTTCGGAGGAGATGGCCTTGTTGTGTGAAGAGCAAGAGCTTCTAAAGGTTGCCTCAAAGGAAATTGAGCGCCTGATTGAGCAAAAACATGATGAAGCTGAGCTTCATCGCAATCGTGAACGCCTGCTGCATGCTGACAAATTGTTATCAATCGGTGTTCTGAGTTCTGAAATAATGCATGAAATCGGAAATCCAAACAATTTTATAGCCCTCAATACAAAAATCCTTGCAGGATTCTGGAAGGATGTGTTACCGGTTCTTGATATGTATTATAGGGAAAATGGTGATTTCTCTGTGGCTGGACTGCACTTCACTGAAGCCAGGCAGGAAGTTGTCAAACTTCTGGATGGAATTGCGGAGGGAAGTGAGCGGATACACAAAATTAGCTCAAATCTGCGAAGTTTTGTTGCTAAAGGACGATCAGCATCAGATGATATCTTCAGGATCAATGATGCTGTAATGAAAGCTATCGCTTTCTCCAGAAACTTTATTGATTCCAGTACAGAAAACTTCAGCGTTTTATTGTCACCGATGGATCCGTTTATAAAAGGGGATTCGAGTCAGATACAGCAGGTTGTTATTAATCTCATCACCAATGCCTGTCAGGCTTTAACCTCCAATAAAGAAATGGTAAGAATAACCACTTTACTGGACCAGAATAAACATACGGTTAAAATAATCGTTGAGGATGAGGGAACAGGAATTCATTCGCGTGATATTCCTCACCTGATGGATCCATTCTTTACTACCAAAAAGGAAAAATGTAATACCGGATTAGGGTTATCGATTTCAAACGATATCGCCATCAAACATGGGGGTAAAATTTTAATACATTCAGTTTTAAATAAAGGCACCAGAGCAGAGTTTATTCTTCAATGCGAGAATGCAAAGGATTGTACTGAATAATGCGAAATGAATTCCCTTCCAGACCAGTTTTGATAATCGATGATGAAGAGCTGTTTCTCTATTCTATCAGTCTATCTCTGAGATCAAACGGGATCACTAATGTTTTGACCTGTATGACTGGAAGGAAAGCCAGAGAATACATTTCAACCACACACTTTTCTGTGATTGTATTGGATGTTAACCTTCCGGATATACAAGGTCCTCAATTACTGGATGAAATTATGGAGTTGTGTCCTGAAACACCGGTAGTCATGGTCACAGCCGTCGATAAAGCTGAGATCGCGGTTGACTGTATGAAAAAAGGTGCAATGGATTACCTGGTAAAGCCTTTTGATAACGATAAAATGATTGCCATCCTTAGAAATGCAATTTCTAACAGAGAACTGCGGGGTGAGAATGAGACTCTTAAAGAGTACTTGCTGGGAAATGAACTTAAAAGACCAGAAGCGTTCGGTAAAATCGTGACAGAAGACAGTCGGATGCGTTCGTTATTTTTATACACCGAGGCGATATCATCAACTCCTTTTCCAGTTCTGGTCACCGGTGAAACTGGTGTTGGCAAAGAGCTGTTTGCCCATGCCATTCATGAGCTTAGCGGCAGGAAAGGTTCATTTGTTCCGGTTAATGTCGGGGGAATTGATGACAATGCCTTTTCAGATACATTATTCGGACATGTTAGGGGTGCTTTTACCGGTGCTGATTCTTCACGGCCAGGGCTTATTGAACGTGCTGCGGGAGGAACGCTGTTTCTTGACGAAATTGGTGAGATACGCAAAGAATCACAAATAAAACTCCTCAGAGTTCTTCAAAACAGGGATTATTTGCCTCTTGGATCAGATGTTGCAAAACTTGCTGATGTGCGATTGATAGTAGCTACAAATAAGACTGTTGATCAGTTGAAAACATCATCAGAATTCCGCAGCGACTTATTTCACAGATTAAAAACTCATCATATCGCTTTGCCCTCACTTAGGGAACGGATGGGTGATATTTCGCTCCTGGTGGAGCATTTCCTTGATGAGGCTTCAAAGATACTGGGTAAAGAAAGGATGACGATACCAGGAGAAGTTCTTTCGCTATTTAGAAGCTATAGCTTTCCTGGAAATGTCCGGGAGCTCAGAGCAATAGTTTTTGATGTTGTAAGTATGCTGGAAACCAGGCAGTTTTCTGCACAACTGATCAAAGAGAGGCTTGGGATTGATAATGATGCTTTTGTTCACCAGGAAAGCATCTCCGAGTTAAACAATAAAAAACTACATTTTGGTACTGATTTACCTACAATCCAGGAAACTGTACGTGCTTTGATTCGTGAAGCACTAAATAGATCCAATGGTAATCAGAATGCTGCTTCTAAACTACTGGGCATTTCACCACAAGCGCTCAGCAGGCGCCTGAAGCATCAGTCGAAAAAAACAATCGATTGAATCATTGCATCAATACCCACATCAACATAGTTTAACAGAATCACTGCTTCCTTTAACATTTGTTTATGCCTTAAGGTTTAACTTGTTTTGCTTTGAGCAAATTATTGCTCAAAAACGCCACGTGTTGTTTGTGGCATGAGAATTGCATAATCTGTCCTGAAAAAATATACCCTTTAATAAAGCAAGGACTGAATAGGATGTACTCACTTCAGACGACAAAAGCTTTGTGGTTGACCTGTGATGGACTGCGGCAGTACATTGGTGCTGTTGTTACACAATTTACAAAAAAATCATTCGAACTTAATATTAAGTCTGTTAATTGTCCTGAAATTAAATGTAAATTATTATCCAATGAAGGATTTAATTATTACAGCAATGACAATCTCAGTGTTACTCCATATTCGTTTCATCTCAAGTGCTTCTTAAATGACTTAAGTGTCCTATTATATGGTAATTGGAAAAAAGGTGTTCATGAAGGTGAATTATGCATTCATGCGACATCGAAAATATTGATATCAGATTATAAACCGGATTTTCCAGACCTGCCGCCAGCAGCTTAAAAAAAATTAAAGAGAGGTAATTTAAGTGATAAAAAAAGAGATGTGGACTCCAGAGGAGATATCTTTTCTGAATGCAGCATGTGAAAAACTTGCTCAATCAGGAATGGTCGATTTACAAAAAAAGCTAAATGAAAACCTTGCTGCACTCGAGTACCAGGCAATCGCTCTTTCACTGTATCCTTCAATACTAGATTCAAACCGTTTGGGAGGTACAGAAAGAAATCTTGAGTCTTTGGTTTCTGCATTAAGTGACAGGTATAGGGAAGAGGATGTTTTTGTATTACCTACCAAAGCAATTTTAGGCAGAAGCTACGAAATAGGAAAAATAAACATCTTTTACATGTTGAAGCGAATCTCAGGGCTGTTACCAGAAAACCTTGATATTCTTTGCGGAGAAGACCCATTGGTTTTTGTCATGAACAGAATGCTCTCTATCATGACAGAAGATGTCCTGCTGGATCTGCTCAGTGATACCGTATTTAAAGCTGCAAAACCTATCGCTGCAAAAGCACTCGCAGAGATATGGGAAGGACGCATTTTAGCCGAATCAATATCGTTTAATCCAGAACTCAGAAAGATGTGGCTGATAAGACAATCTTCGGTTCCAATATTTGGCACTCTTATGGGTACCCATGAATACATATCTTTATGTAAACAGGCGGATGATGTTTGTCTGAAGTATATCATTCATTCATCAGATGTACCCGATGAGGCTTCAGCATTGGAGGAATTTCTTTTTGGACTAAAATACGAAGAACTGTGTGAAATTAAAAAAGCTATGGCCAGTTCTGGAAAGAGCTCCATCGATAGAAATGAAGTGAAGAAGATTATTGGAAATGAAAAGCTTTTCTTTTTCGAATCCTCTGGTGATCCACTCGAACTGTATCGTTTTTTTAACCATCGGAGAAAACAAGCATTGTCAAGACGTCATGCTGGAATGAGGGGCCCTATCAGAACCTTTGAAGAAAACTTCATGGCATTTCTACTTCTTGGCAAAGATAGATCCCCTAAGAAATTTTCACCGAAGGCAAAGAATAATCGAGAACCTCAGATAAAAGAAGATTGCTGATTAAAGTATCCGTTGTTTTTAAAGGAGTAGAATGTGGCTGCAACAGATCAATGTTATGGATGGATAGAAGTTAACAAATCATTCTATACCACTTTTAATGGAAGACGCTTTTATTGCAGTATTCCGGAATTATATCTGGGTAATCAGGAAGCAAAAATGAGAGTGAGATATAGTGATGGGGATGAGGAAAAGTATTACCTTAATTCCTCAGACGGGGTACAGTATTCAGGTACTATGGGAACAGACGATGACAGCAGAGTTGATTTTGAACTCTGGAAGCATTCTCAAACGATTGTTCTTGCAGGAAATTGGAAATGTGGCGGTCGTGAAGGAGAATGGTACATCGAAGGGTCTCCTAAAATCAATCGATTTGGATAAAAATAATCATGATGCAGTTGATATAAAAAAAATGACAATTGCAGATAGGGAAAGCAATGAAGATTCATTCACTTTGAAGGAACTATCTCTGAGATATCCAGCACCAAAATAATCTAACCTCGGCGAAAAAAAGCTTTGCAGTGTGAGGCTATTATGAATAAATCAGAAATTGAACATCGATTTGAAAGTAAGAGAAAAATTGCCGTAGTTACAAACGGGACAGCCACTACCGGCTTAGAGCAGTCTTTAAAAAATTATACTGAACCTGTGACTGATCTGTTTAAGTCAAAAACAGATTTGGATTTCTTTAATATAAAACTGGATACTAGAAATCTTCAGGAAATAAAAAATAACATCGTTTCCCTTCAGCAGGACTATAATGCGGTGGTAATTGCCGGAGTTAAAGCTCCGGGTTGTTATCAGCTTCTGAGTATGGTGACAAAAGAGTTGACAATTCCAGTCATTATGGAGCTTACCGGAGTTGCGGTTGCGACAGGCGCAGCAATCATTAATGTTTCTAAACTCATTAAAAAGCCGTTAGATGAAATGCGATTCCTGTGCCTTGGCTGCAATGAATTGAAAAAAGCAGTATTGCAGCAATTGTTTCTACTTGGTGCAAACCCATCTTTGATGGTTTCATGCAGAAAGGGCGGTTTTGATTATGCGGCATATGGATCTACCTTTGCTGAGATTGTGGTAGTATTTGACTTTAAATATGAACATATCCGGCTGATTACTATGGAATTGCCTAGTAATCCTGTTTTGATAATATTAAACAAAAATTTAAACGCTTATATTCCTGAAATTGTAAAGATCAGATCAGATGCTGTCGTGATTCCTTATCTTTCTAATCAAAAAGATGGTATTGGTGCTGTATCGGCTTGCCATTATCTGTTAAGAACTGCTCTGGAAAAAGAGGTAAAGAGAATCACTCCTGATATGCATAAATCTGCATCAGTGTCACTGGCTGACTTTGTACAACTGGATCGTCCTTTACTTGAGAAAGTAGGCAGAAGGTAAAGTCAATAACTTCGGGATGACAAAATGATCTGGGCGCAATAATTGAGGATGTCAAAGCCACTCCTTTTTCAGTTTCGAATTTATCCCATGATCCTTTCACCTTGTTTTATGCCAAATAATTGTGCCACTGGTATAAATATTGATGGTTAATACTTTTTTTATTAGGAAACAAGCTTTGTTAGTGGTCGTTTATTTTTAAGCATCGGCTCTGCTAAAAGGTAATGGGGAGTAATAGTTATGATGGAAATCAATAAACCAGTCAAAATCGGTATAACAGGCTCATATGGTGGGATGAATATGGGGGATGAGGCGATACTTCAGTCTATCCTTGCACAGATTAGAAGCTCAATTAAAGCTGAGATTATCGTATTCAGCCGTGATCCCGAGGATACATATAAAAGACATAATGTCGAAAATTGTGTGCCGGTCAGGACATTAAGCCGAAGAGAGTCCGAGCTTGTTGTTAAAGAACTGGATGTGCTTATTGTTGGGGGAGGGGGCATCCTTTATGATTTTGATGCAAAAATATACTTAAGAGAGGCTCAGATAGCTTATGAAAAAAGTGTTCCTATTATGATCTATGCAGTTGGAGCAGGGCCATTAAATGACCCTGAGTCACAGAAGCTGGTAAGGGAGGTTCTCAATTATGCTTCTATTGTTTCGGTCAGAGATAAACCATCATCCAGGTTGCTTGAGGATATTGGAGTACATAGGGAAATTGTGGTGACTGCAGACCCTGCGTTTAATCTGGAACCCGATCCTTCTCCATCTGACAGGCTTGCAAAAGCTGGAATAGGTAAAGGAAGAAACCTTATTGGAATGTCGGTACGTGAGCCGGGCAGAGCCGCTCCGGATTTGAAGGTTGAGCATTACCATCAATTTATTGCTGATGCAGCAGACTATCTTATCGAACGTTATAATGCTCAAATTGTGTTTATTCCTATGGAAAGAAAGACATTGTTTGACCTGCACCATTCTTATGCGGTAATCGCAAAAATGGTTTGGCCTCAATTTGTGAGTGTTCTTGATGCTGAATATACCCCTGATCAGATCATGAGAATAATGAAAGAGCTACATTTCGTTGTAGGCATGAGGCTTCATTTTCTTATATTCGCGGCCTTACAGAACGTGCCATTTGTCCCGCTTCCTTATTCCGGAAAAATTATCGGTTTCCTTGAGGAGATGGGATTAGATATGCCTCCTTTTGAAAACATTACTTCCGGGAGAATTATTACCTTTATCGATAAAGCATGGGATCAGAGGCATAAAATACTTGATAGCATAAAAGAATCTCTGCCTTGTTTAAAGAAGCGGGCTCAACAGAATAATACCTTATTAATTGAGGAGCTTCGCATTCTAGCTGCGCGAAAAGGTCATGATCCAAATATTCTACCCGGTATTACAACGAAGTTGCCTATTGAATAAACTACCAGCCATTTGAGTTGGCTGAACCAGACTGCATACCATTAAAGGAGGCTTCAAGAATTCTTATTGCTTCCACAGGAGCTGTTGCTTCCAGAAACTTTTTGTTTGAAGTAAATAACCGGTAGGCTTCTGATTTTTTCTCCTCGCTCAAAAGAGTATAGATCTGTTCGATGATCTTTTGAGACATTATCTGGTGTTCATTTACTCCTTTTGGTTTCTGTGCTACTTTTGCAGTGATTGGTGATGGTGTCTGGGGGGAAGTGTTTGGCTTTTGTTGTGGTATCATATTAGCCTGTAATGTTTTATCACGTTGGGCGCGTAATCTTAAAAGCTCCTGCTCTCTTACCCTTATCAGACTGTCATACTGTTGTATCGATTTGGCAGGATCGGGAACAGATGTCTGAGGTTTTTGCACCAGTACGGGTTTAAGATTCTCAGTAGCAGTTTTCACAGGAGTTTTGGGTTGTTGATCAGCAACTGGGAAACTTTGAGGAGCGTAGGATGTGACTGCTGCCGCTTTTTTTAAACGTTCTTCTTCTGCATTGAGAGCCTGAGTCAGTTGTGCCTTTTGGGTATATAGTTTTTGCAACTCTGTTTGAAGAACCTGCAGTTGCTGTTGCGATCTTATTTTTGTTGCATTTATTTCAGATACTTTTTGGGACAGTTCTTTCTCTGAAGCGTGTAATCGGGAACTCAGGTTACTTTGTTGTGTTTTTAGTTTTTGCTGCTGAGCGGAAATTGCAAGAAGTTGACTTTTCAGGGGTTTAATGGCGTTTTGTAATGTGTTAAGAGAAGACAGATATTGCTGGACTTTACTGTTGTGGTTGGTGGTCAACTGCTGCAATTGGTTGGAGTGTAAAGCATCCTCCTGCTCTTTACTAGAAATATGTCCAATAAGATTCTGAGCTGCTTCACTGGCTTGCATTTTCTGCTGTTCAAATAATTGTGTTAAGTTAGCCACCTCTAATTTCAATTGTTCCTTGCGATTGTTGGAGACAGATACTTCACGATTAATAGTAATTAACCGGTTGTCTATATTTTTTAATTCTATTATTATCTTGTTGAGAGAATCCTGATCTTTCTTTTGTTTGAGAGAGTGGCTCTGGAGTGCTTTCGACTTTTCTGAAGAGAGAGAAAGGCTGCTTTTAGAGTGTATAGAAAGTGTGCTGTCCAGCGTACGAATATTCTTCTGAAATTCGGCATCTGATTTGTTCTTGTTTTGAGTGTGTGTTGCGATAAGAGCGTCCAGTGAATCTTTTTGATTAGTAAGGGTACGGCCTTGATTCATAAGAGTAGTGATGCTCTGTTCTAACTGCTGAAGCTTCTGAATTGAAGGGTTATTGGTGGCGGGGTTACTTTTTTCGTAAGTCGCTAAATCTCTGGAGGCTTGTTGTTTCAGTGAAGTCTGACTGATGATATCTTTGGCGATATTTGAGCGAACCTCCTTAATACGAGCCTTCCTTTGTGTGGCAGTCAGGCTGGCGAGCTGAGAGGATGCCTGCTTTACTCCTGGTTTTTCCTGGTATTGATCCAGCTTGCCAAGAAGAGCATTAAGTTCGCCTTCCTTCTTTTCGGTTAATTTAATGGCATTTTTTCTTTTCATGGCTGCCTGTTGAATCAGCTCGTCCAGCTCGTTTCTTGTGGCTGATATTGCGCTGTCTAGTGACCATTTCTCATCCATCAATTCCCATAATGTCTTCTGTCCTTCTCTAATATGAAGAATAGAATCGATCTCCCTCATCTTTTTCACAAGAGGCGCTTTGCCACTTTCATATTTGGAAATAATCGCACCAAGGCTGGTGCGGATACGGTTGTGTTCGCTTTGAGTTTTGCTTAGATTAGCGGAGATTAAGCCGGCCGATGATATGTTTTTTGCTCGCTGTGAGGTGTAATTTTGAAGAATCTGGTTGTTGGAGGTTAAAAAGTCATTTCTTTTTGTTTTGGCCGCTGAGAGCTGGTTGGATGCGATCTGAACCTGACGGTTAGTGATAGATGTAAGACTGTCATATTTTTTAAGGTCTTGTGATGCAAGAGACTGAGATTTCTGCAATTGCACAGTAATATTGATGGAGTCCTGTTTAAGTTTCTCCACTCTGATTTTAAGATTAGCAAGCTCATTGTGATAATTAGATAAAAGAAGGTCAAGTCGGGCATTTTCTGCATTGAGTGTTGTCAGAGCATCGTTACTTGTGAGAGAAGCGGTTAATATATGCTGATTGCGCTGTTTTTTCATCGTTTTTAGACTGCTGGAAGTGGCGGAGATGAGTTGTTGGAGTCTGGCAGATTCTTTTGTGTAGAAGACCTTCTGAGAGTCCAGTTTATGAACTGCTTGAGTGCTGTCCTGTTTTGCTTCGTAAAGCTGTTTGTTGAGCAGGTTCATTTTTTGGGATAGGGTGGCGATCTCATTTTCAATATTGGCTGATGGAGTTTTGTTCTGAAGTGCATGAGATTGGTAGGCAGAGACGGCTACGATGCTGTCTTGGGTTAATTTGTTGAGAGCGTTTTTTTGCGCAGAGATGCTATATTTTGTAGAGAGGATTTTTTGATCTGTATATTGAATCTGGGACTGTAGATGTTCGGTTGGTGCAACGCTCAGAGCTGGGGATGCGAGCGGTAGAAGAAAAAAAACGTAGTTAATACGCAGTAATTTAATTACTGATCTATATAAAAACAGAGTTGGTAACTGCATGATTTATTCCCATATACCCCACTTTCAGAGCTGAAAAGAGGGATTAAGCGCCTAAGCATTTATGTCCGATCTAATAAGTACAAATATAATAAAGAATATCAGAAGAGACAGGATTAAAGAGGGGTGGAGGGAAGCTTCATTAATTGGCAGGGTAGGGTGAATTTACATGCTTTCTGCAAGCTTCTGTTTCACTGTATGCTTTAACCTGGTGATGGCTTAATCAAATTCTTTATTTTTCAATGTTTTTGTTTCAGAGCTATAAATTTTGGCCTTTTAACTTGTAGTATTGAGGTATAGATGCAAGGAATTATAACCTTAAAGTATTCTGGCATAAAGTACGTAATTTTTCTCCGACAGTCCGGACGAAAAAAACTGTTAGCTTCACACCCCTTGAAATACGATTGAATTACGGTCTCCTGATGGTGATCGTTTACAAAATGAACTTTTGTGCTGATTCCGAGCCTTCAGTTGCGCACAGGTAAATAAGGAAGGGAAACTCAACACCAGCACTTATTGCCAGATGAACGGAGCCCCACCGGGTATCTATCCTTAGTGCCTTGATAATTATCGATAACAGAATTTACAGTTCTATAAACCTGAGGCGATTCACTTCCATTAAAAAACCTTTTGCACTATTAAGTAGCATTGATATCAAATCTGCAATCACTTCAAAGCAAAACAGTTATCGAAGACATACAGCCTATATTCATCTCTAACTATTGCTTTGTCTACTTTTACGATGGTATTTTTACCAAATTAAATAAAACCTATGTTTGATAGAATCAGGTGATTTCTTGGAAAAAATACCCCCATCCCGTTTCCCAAATGAACCAATCGAACAGGCTAAAGAACGCTGGTGGATAGCCAAAGTTAAACCACGGCAGGAAAAGCAGCTCGCTTTCGATTTCTTAGAAAACGGGGTTGAATACTATCTGCCCTTATACCCAAAATTGGCCATTCGTCCAGGTACAAACAAAAAACGCTACTTTTCGGTACCACTATTTCCCGGGTACATCAGTTTCGCTCAAAATGTACCTGAAGACATCTTCAGAACTGGCCGGGTGGTTAATCTGATTGAAATAAAAAATCAGATTCGCTTCATAAAAGAGATCTCTGCTGTTTATATGGCATTTGAATGTGGTTTAACTGTTGAACCTGTTACTCAGCCAGTAGAGGTTCAATCTAAGGTGGAGGTAGTATCTGGAGTTCTCAAGGGAATTCAAGGGGTGGTGTCTTCAATAAAAAGCCAGGTCTCCCTGATTTTAGAGGTCGATGGACTAGGCTCTGCTGCAGTGCATGTTAATGCTACTCAGATTAGGTTAATTGGATAACTTCCACTGCTCAATCTTATCTTTAAACCGCAATCTTAATGGATCACCAATAATTGGAAGCTTAAAAGTAACACTTCCGATCAATTTTGCCAACTCCAGTTCAACAATGTTTCGGGTGTGCTTATCTTTCCACCACCAACGTAATTTGTCATCCGAAAAGGATGTCCTTTCTATAGGAACCGGCAGAAAAAGGCCATCTTTAAAGTGTCTGTTTCTGGAGAGCGCAAAAAGCACCGAAATTCTGCGCATATGGTAAGGACTGCTTACAAACCCGATAAGCGGTTTATTGGTGCGACCGGATTTCAGTTCTTTTTTTGTGATAATTTCTCTGAAACTGGAAATCTCTTCAATGGTGGTATTGCATATAGGAGTAATAATTATCCGGGAAGAATCTATTCCTCTTACTGATGCCCATTTTTTTAACCTGGAGTTATTTGTATTAACAATCCAGGTAGCATCTTCAAATGTTTCAAGCAGTTCAATTGAATATGGTTCCCGATCAGAGGAGCCAGCGAGGGTGCAGATATAATTCAGGTTTTCAGGTAACGGATCTGCAAGAAAAAGCCACAATGCCAGATTTCTGTAGGCATAGATACTTGCAGCCAAAAAAAGTAGAATGCTGCTTGAAATAAATAGAAAAATGGTTTTTTTTTATATATCATATTTAAAGTAAATCAAATAAATTATTTCTCACAGAAAAAATCACTTAATTTAACCTAAATTGGACGATATATTGACATAAAAAAACACCCTTTGAGGCGTTTAATACAGTAAATTATAGGTGACATAACTTATAATAGCTGGAATTAAATCAACACTCAAAAGGTGATAAGATGAAGA
>JAEYNR010000074.1 GCA_023412475.1 Fibrobacterota bacterium
AGGGGAATTTCGGATGTAAAACAAGTACCGGATAAAGTTTATATAAACAAACCGGAGCAGGAAAATCCTGAAAAGGTCCTAGCTAAGAAAAAATGAAAAATGTCTCATTTTTATTGACAGGGTCCGAATGCAGAATGCAGAATGTAGAATGTAGAATGCAGAATGTCGGATAACGGATAAATGAAATGGGATAATGAAGAAAATGAGATGAACAAATGAGTGACAGTAGAGTATACGATTTAGAAAATCGGCTGATTAACTTTGCTGTGAATATTATCAAGCTTGCGGAATCTTTACCAAAAACGCGGGCAGGTAATCATATATCGGGTCAAATACTTCGAAGCGGAACTTCTCCTGCTCCGAATTATGGCGAAGCTCAAAGCGCGGAATCAAATCAGGATTTCATTCATAAGATGAAAGTTTGCCTGAAGGAACTACGGGAAACAAGAGTATGGCTGATTATGATATCCAGGTCTATGTTAAAACCAGAAAATGATATCGATTTATTACTTAAGGAGAATGTCGAGTTAGTTTCAATTTTTGTGACAAGTATAAAAACAGCAAATAAAAACAAATTAAACAATAAATGATATTTTCTGGTTTCTTAACTTCGACATTCGACATTCGATATTCGATATTTCCTGATTCCCTATCTTCGACATTCAACATTCAACATTCAATATTCGATATTTCCTGATTCCCTAACTTCGACATTCGACATTCAACATTCGATATTCGATATTTTCTGATTCCTTAACTTCGACATTCAACATTCAATATTCGATATTCGATATTTCCTGATTCACTATCTTCGACATTCTACATTCGATATTCGATATTCGATATTTCCTGATTCCCTATCTTCGACATTCAACATTCAACATTCGATATTCGATTTTTCCTGATTCCCTAACTTCGACATTCAACATTCAACATTCGATATTCGATATTTCCTGATTCCCTAACACAGATATTCTTTATTCGTTATTCGACATTATAATTTATATTGTAGATACTGTAGTAAACTCATAGCGAATAAGTAGTTAATCAGGTATAAAAAGAAGAGATATGGTACTTTGGGAGCTGGTGATGAAATTAAGCTTTAGTATTTTTATATTGGTGTTTTCGATCTCTGCATTTTCGCAGACTGTTGACCAGCAGACGAATCAGCTGGTTGTCAGTACACCAGAACTCTACCCTATCGAAAAGATTCCAGTTCCTGATTCTGTCAGGATTCCGGTACTGGATTTTAAAAACACCGATATCCGGGATGTGTTGCGTGGGCTGGGAATGCAATACAATGTAAATATTTTCCTTGAGCCCGAAGTTACCGGTAATGTTTCATTATATCTCACCGATGTAAGTGTTAAAAACGCCATCGATTTCATTGTCAAGAGGAATAATTTCGCATATTCGGTAGAAAACGGCATTATAAAGGTTTATAAATACACTGCTCCCCCACCTCCTCCTCCTCCCAAACCTTCAGTTGTATTTCATTTTGAGAACAATTTACTGGACATCGATGTTAAATCGGTTAATGTAAAAGACCTGGCCAGGATGTTTATCGATTCAGCCGGAATAAATGTTATTGTAGATGGTTCTGTAGATAAACCGATTACAGCCCGTCTGGTAAAGATGAACCCTGCAAAAGCAATTAAGGCACTTTTTGAGAGTAATGGCATGGCTGTAACAACCAGCGAAGGGATCTATTATGTAGCAAACCAGAACTGGGGTGATGACAAAAGTGGATCAGGAGCCTCTTCACAATTAAAACGCCTTTCCATCACCGTTAAAGAGAAAAAAGTTACTCTTGAAGTAGATAATGCATCTCTGGATCAGGTGGTTCGCACCATAGCTATTCAGAGCGGAATCAATATTGTAATATATGACAAATTGACTGGTGAAATCAGTGCAAAGCTCCAGGAAGTAGGTATCGATGATGCTATCCGCTTTCTGCTTCAGAATACTAAATTCACCTTCTGGAAAGAACGTGAGATCTATTTTTTAGGTTCACGGGAGATGAATCAGCAGAAAAGCACCATTATCATCCCTTTGCGCCATATTATGGCTGATGAGGCTACGATTAACAAAATTCTTCCACCAACAATCAGTTCCAATGCAGTAGTGAAATATAACAGTGAACATAATGCGATTATTATAATCGGTTCTTTCGATGTTGTTGCTCAGGCACAGGAGTTTATCGAAAAGGTAGATAAACCGATCCCCCAGGTACTCATAGAAGCGCTTGTGGTGGATTTTAATGTTAACAAGATCCGTGATTACGGAGTTTCACTTTTCACTCAGGGCCCAAAAGACTCTTCAGGCAACTGGCTCAGTGAACAATTTCTTCCCACACTAGATCTTAAGCCAGGTAAGAAAAAAACAGAGAAAATCCTCAACTCTATTCTTAAAAGCATCGGATCGAACCATATAGTGAAATTACCTGATAATTTCAGGTCTGCAATACAGGCACTGGAAACTGCAGATGTGGTCAAGGTTCATTCTACTCCACAGATCGCTACCTTAAATGGGAACCAGGCTGTAATTACCATTGGCGAAACAAGGTATTACAAGCTATCAAAGGAGACAACCGCACCTATTGATAACAGAGCCACAGTTATCGGTAAAGATGAACGGTTTGAAGTGATAAAGTTCAACACACAGCTTCAGGTTACTCCATGGGTTATGGACGACGGTTATGTAATGGTAAAGATTCGCCCGGAATTCAATATCCCCAGAACCGGCGGTGATGGATCAACCCCGCCAAATGTGGATACCAGGGTAATCGAATCGATGGTGCGCTTAAGAGATGGTCAAACAATTATTCTTGGGGGACAGCGCCAGACTGAAAACGTGGTAAGTAGTAGAGGTGTGCCCCTGCTAAGTAGCATCCCCGTTCTGGGATGGCTCTTCTCAAGCAAAACCATCTCAAAAAACGAAACCCAGATGATGATTTTTCTCACTCCACATGTCTATTACGGAGATGACAATGCAGTCTCCCCTGATGATTATTTCGGCAAGGAACTCAATAAAATACTGGATAAATATGATATAGACAATAAAGATAGTACAAAAGAGGAAAAACCGAAGAAAAGAGAAAAAAGACGAGAGAGAAAAGCTGCGGAAAGAACCAAAAAAGATGATAAGGAAATGGAAAAAACAACTGAAATGTCATTAGTTGACACATCATCAATAGTTATTCCTGTAAAAAAGGATATAGCAAAAGAAAGCACGGATGCAAGAGTCGAGGTGGATTCATCTGCAGTGGTTTCAGTTGACCAGGATAAGAAAGAACGAAAATTCAGGTGGTTCCGGAAAAAGAGCCCCAACCGTCAGGGCGGGGATCCCAATTCCGATCCCCAACCGTCAGGGCGGGGGATCCCAATTCCGATCCCCAACCGTCAGGGCGGGGGATCCCAATTCCGATCCCCAACCGTCAGGGCGGGGGATCCCAATTCCGATCCCCAACCGTCAGGGCGGGGTTCCCAATTCCGATCCCCAACCGTCAGGGCGGGGGTTCCCAATTCCGATCCCCAACCGTCAGGGCGGGGATCCCAATTCCGATCCCCAACCGTCAGGGCGGGGGTTCCCAATTCCGATCCCCAACCGTCAGGGCGGGGTTCTCAATTCCGATCCCCAACCGTCAGGGCGGGGCTCTTCAGTCCCCCATCGAAAGATTCAGGAGACTCTGAACAAAACCATTGCTGTTTAACAAATAACCAGGAATTACCATGTCAAATAAAAAACTGAAAACAATACTTCCAATAATCCTCATTCTCTGCACCTGTGCGGATTATGACCTGTTAAATCTGGACGAACCCGATAGCGTTAATCTTTCTATTAAGTCGGTCACAGACACTACAGTCACCCTTGTCTGGTCTAAAAGCAATGATGAAGATTTCTCCAATTACAAGGTCTATTATTCCAGAAGCGAAACCGTTGACCAGAATGATTCTCTGGTGGATTCGCTTTCTTTCAGAATAGATACCACTAAAACGGTGCGTAATCTTGTTCCTGGTACCCGTTATTATTTCCGGGTTATAGTAAACACCGGAAGGGGCCTTTTTTCTGCCAGTAATGAAGTGGATACTGCTACTCTGAGAGATACCTCCGCAGATACTTCTCAAATCCTGAAACTCTATGCACCAACGGTTATTTCAGACTCATCAATAATATTGAGATGGTCGAAGATCCATTTCACATTTGATGCATACAAGATTTTTATGGATACCACATGGGATGTGACAAATGCAGATTCTGCTATCGACACCGTATACCATGACACCACTCTGGTAGTGAATGGGCTGGTCAAAAACAAGACTTACTGGTACCGGGTCTACGCAACAAAAGATATAGGTTACATTGTTGGAAGCAACAGTGTGGAAGTCAAGATCCCATGAAGGCTGTAGTACCAATTTATTCCAGTTTCCTATTCTTATTTCGAATTTCGAATTTCGAATTTCGAATTTTCCTATTCACTTTTTTACTATACGCTACTGTCTTGTTTAGTGATTTTTTATGTTTTTAAAAGCATTCATATTTCCAGAAAATCTCTCTCTTGGGATCTCACTGAGTTCCGGTGAAATCCGATATGCCCTGGCTTACAAGTGTAAAAGCGGAGATTATAAACTGGTATCCAGTGGCGACGGAGCCCCGAAATGGCTCTCCCCCTTTACACCACTGTTTACCCATACAGATCTTTCACAAACACCGGTTATCATAAATTCAGAGCATATCGGGCAGGAAGATCCTGATAGCTGGATCGAGCGGCAGGAATCGGGCTCATCAAGGAAACAACCAGAGAATCAGGATTTAATAAGAGAGTACGTTGTAAGAGGCTCTACTGTTTATCAGATAGAGACTTCCGCTGCAACACGGAATAACTTTCTTCAAAAACTGCCAAAAAACCTGGCAGTCTGCACTCTTTGCCCGCCACTATGGAAACTGACAGAAATTTATTATGAAAAGGTAAAGAAACCTTTTCTTCTTTGGAAAATATCTGCTGAAGGATCCATATTAGCCAGAACCGATGAGGAAAGAATCGGCAAGATATGCAATTTCTGGCCGGATATTGATGATTTACAGGAGAAACCGCAACAGGTTCTTGAGGAAATAACCCCTCTTCTGCACTCGTTTTCATCATCAGTTAAACTGCCGGTAATAGTTTTTTCACCAGAAAAAGAATTTACAATACCAGGAGTTTTTAGCAAATCAGAGATTACCTTTGAAAAAGCACCGGAAATCAAAGGAGTTTCACTACAGAATCACGAAGCATATTCTCTTGCCTGTATGCATAAAGATGACCCGAATTTAGTTCCTTTTGAAAAATTACAGATAATGGATTCTTTCTGTTCATTCTGGAAATATTCGGTAAAAACAGTCAGGTGGATTGTTTTTCTGATATTGACCAGTCTAATCATTATGCTGGGTTCCGATAAGGTTTCTGATCTTTACCTTTATTCAAAAAGTGATAAAATGGCCAGTGTTAAAGAGATGCTGGATGAACTTAAAGGGGCCAGTTCTAAACTGGATTCTGTATTGGTAAGGTTTAACGAAAAAGCTGGATTTATTGCAGAAGAGAGCAGGATTACCGAGCTTCTCAGTGAATTCCAGGAGATCTTTCCTGAAGGGATGTGGGCAGAGGAGATAACCGCTATAGATATTGTTGATCGGGGTTATCAGATTGATATTCGAGCAATCGCCTCCTCCAGTGGAATGATTGGAAGCTTAATGGATAATTTGAACAAGATAAAGGGAATCAATCAATGCAGAATGATCTATAGTGAGCAGATTCCTGCAAAAGAGAAGGCCAGAGGAATAAGGGTGAAGATACAGGCTCTCTGGAGTCCATGAGCGTAGGCTGAGCTTAGTATTTTTATTTGGAATATCGATTTTGTTTTTTGTCAGAGAAAATTTTACAATGAAAAAATGTATTACCGGTTTTTTCTTTATTTTCGCAGTTTTCTTATTAAGCATCTATATGGTGATAAATATCCATTTCCCTTACTGTATAAGTGTAGCAGAAAAGGTAAAAGGCATTTTTGAACAGCACAGAGTAGCTGAAGACACAGTGAGTATAACAACTGAGCTGAGTAAAAAGAAACATGATATCAGAAGACTTGACAGTCTTTTGCAAATTCAGATTCAAAGGGAATCGGAAGTAAAAAATGGTATTGTCGAAGCGCTTTACATTTTTTCCGATTCTGCCCGCTTAAAGACAGCTAAAGTAGAAGTGGGTGCGAGAGTGGCTGCTAATAATAGACATGAAACTTCAATAAGTGTCAGTGGAACCGGATCATACTCCTCAATAGGAAAATTTGTTGAAAACATCGAAAATTATCAGAAATCGACCAGAGTTCGTCAGCTCGTGTTAAATGGTACACCTAAAAAGGATATCGAAGCATTAGTGGATTTTGTTTTAATGGAATAAGAATAACAATGAATAGAAAAATACTCACATTACTTATTATTATTGCTGTTGCACTATATTCCTACATTGCCTTTCTAATTGCCGGAGGTTCTTTTTCAACTCCGGTAAAACCCGTAAATTCAGATAAAAACAGAAATTTATCTATAGACAAACTGGTGCTTAATACTATTCCGGTTAATTTTAAAAACAGTAAAAGGGACCCGTTTCTTCCATTTAAGAAAGAACCGGTAAAAGTTGCTCCTGTTAAAGTGAAAAAGACGGTTAAAAATGTTCCTAAAAAAGAACCACCTAAACCGCCATCAATTACTATTACCGGAATAATGTGGAATCCATCAAGCCCCATTGCAATGGTTAAGATGCCGGATGGTGCGAGTACAGTTGCAAAATCTGGAACGGTGATAGGAGATATCACATTTAAGAAAATTGAAAAGAGTCGGATTCTGGTATCAAATGAAGGTAAAGACTTCTGGATAGCTCGCTAAAATGAGGAAGTGGATAATGCTGAAAGCTATCATTTACAAGCAGGTATCTGTTAACCGGAAAAGTGGATATACGCTTCTTGAGACGCTTATAGCATTAAGCATTCTGCTGGTTGTGGCAGTACCACTGGTCACATTCCTTTTTAAAATATCAGGAGCTCATGATTCTGAAAAAGCTCTGACCGGGATGTGCATTCTGGAGCAGGAAGCAACTATTGTGAGAATTTTCCCCAAAAGAGCTGTGCCTGTAAAAAGAAGAGTAGTGGATGGAAAGGAATGGATTGTAACCACAGAGGTCACCGGCTCTGATCTGAGGTTATACCGGATGTCGGTAAAAGATGACAAGAAGGTTAGAGGTGAGCTTGTTTTTTATGGCAGAGGAGAATAGCTGGTATAATAAGGAATAATACTTGGGAATAGGCATTCGAATCAGGGCCGTGGGAAAATTTGTAAAATGCGCATCCATTAGAGCCCCAGAGGTAACAGGTTTAAAAATTGAGATTTCACCTCTGGGGAACGTAGGGAAATTCAGAAATGATGGAAATCGATAAAACCAAACTGGTAAAATAAATGCAAAAAAAAGTCTCCGGATTTACCCTGTTAGAACTCCTCCTTACCATAACCATCTCCAGTATGGTCATGGTTTACGCAATGACTGTCTTTACCGACCTGGGTAAAGGATTTAGAATACAGGGAAACAAAAACAACAGTGTACAAGAACTCTTGCTGCAGAAAATAAAGATTGATAAAATTTTTAACTCCATTGGTTCAATAGACAGTTGGACGACCACAACCATCCGCTTTAGAGAAGTACATACCGATTCACTTATCACTGTTCAGTTTAAAAACGGATTGTTATTGAAAAACAATCAGATAGCGAGTAAAAACCTCAAAGACTTAAGATTTGACTTACAGGAAAATACCGATGCCGTAAATAATGAAAAGGTTTTACTCTGGGAATACCTGTCAAATATTAACGGCTTAATCTGTGGTGCTGTTGTTATAAGGGAGTAGGATTTTGAGCCCCTGTAAATTCGATAATGAGTCAGGTTATGCATTGTATACTGTTCTGATAATTATGACTATTATAGCTATTTCTCTCTCATTGACCTTTAAACATACCAGCTTTACCCGCAAACAAACTTCTATACACACAAACAAAGCACAGGCCAGGTTCCTGGCAGAATCCGGAATAACCCGTGCAGAATATTTTCTCAACGGCGGCGATGGCCATTCAATGGATTGGGAGACTGACAGGTTTGAAGAATCATTTGGAGAATATGGAAAAGTCACATTAAAGAGCAGAAAATTCGGTCTTTTTTCAAGAATCGAATCTATGGGAGTCCGCTTAAGAACCACCTGTACCATAAGCGGGCTTTTTGGAAGAGATGTTCCCGGCATTCTGAAACCATCATTGACACTTACCGGACATGTCGGCGGCTTGATTCTTCATGAGGGCTCATCAATCGATGGTCAGATCGTGCTTCACCATGGAGATGTTTACCGTGAGCGCCGTGGAAGACCACTTGCCGATTATCAGAAAAAACTAATCATACGTGAGTCACATGACTTACCATTTGATTCGTTACTGATCCCCGAACTTTTTTCTGATCTTAACAAAACTCATATCTCCTTACTGTCTCATGATAATGCTCTGAGCGGAAATCTATCTGATAATAATCTCAGAGAATATATCCTGAAAAGTGACACAATCGTGATTTTAGGAGATTGTCAGATAGATAATACTGAAATAGAGAATAAACTTATCGTTTTATCAGGAACTCTCAGCATAAGCAATAAAACGATTATTGAGGGATCTGAGCTTTACGCAAAAAAAATAATCATTAACGGTGGAAATATCAGTGGATCTCTTCTTTTCAGTTCTACAAAAACCATGCTAAATGGTGGTTATCTAAATTCCCAGGTCTTTGGACAGGATACAATATCTGCAGCTAAAGAGGTAAAATATGGACCGATGACCGTTATTACCTGTATCAGAAGCAGATCCAGAGATTCAACTATAACAGGTGGTATCTATTTCGATGATGGAACCAGCTTTAAGGGTACAGTAATTGGTTATGTTGACAATACTACGAAAATGAACAGCATGGGACCATCAGTTGTTTTGGGTAACGGATCAGATGTTTCTGGAGTAATAATCACCAATCATGATCTTGATATGAAACAGGTGCAGATAAAAGGGCATGTGTGGGCCCGTACAATCATGACCTATTATAACGGGACCTCATTTACCAATTATCTGATAAAAAGCTCGATAATTAAACCTGATAACAAGTATTTTTTCCCTATGACAGGCTCTCTTCCGGCAAGAATAAGAGGTGCAAAGCTGAGCTATAAGAGTAATTATGAGCACCTGTAAGCACCTTAAACTAAAACGCGAAGCAATTGAAGATGCCAGCAAAGAAATTGTCCCTGTTGAGGTAGCTGTATGGGAAAATAATACTGATTTAAAGATTTTGTTTGGATTTTCGTTACTCAGAGGTTTTCAATCATAATCTTAACGTAACCCTTGGTTTTGGGACGATACGCCCTGCAGCGACGAGGAGTAAAGCCGTAGTTAGTCGCGTGAGACGCCCCCGGTGTTGATCTGTTTTAAATACAATCCCGTTCTCGCAGTTATTGACGCTACGACCAAGAATTTCGGCGATGGTTTGCCGGGAATATCCCTGGCTGAGGGTTAATTTCGACGGCAGTCGCTTTTGTCAACACCTGAGTTTGTCTCTCCACCACCATTTCATTATCCGGGTTATCTTCTAATCAATGGGAAATCTTTTTCCGGCGTTTTTAAGAAACTGTTTCCGGTGCAGACAGAGAGTACTTTTCTGTTTTTTAACAGTCTAGCGTTAAACCATATAAAAATCACAATTTGCCCTTTCCGCTATGTATTTTTTTCCTTTTTTCGGCAAATCAGTTTTCTCAGGACTTTTCCATGCCTCAGCGTCTGGTCTCAACAATTCTTTTTGATGGAACACTTTTTCTTGAATGGGAAGAGTGTCTTAGTACACCTGATGACAGAGCTATCAACCTTGATAATATTGTATTAAAAAAATTCAAAGAGAAAACCATTGCAAATCCCATGCAGTGGATGCTTCTTTTAGGGCTAAGTGACTCTTCGGTTCACCTCTCTGCATCACTTGTTTTCTGGCGGGAATTTGGTGCAGCCTGGATTCATCAGGCTCAATGCCTTACAGACATCGAAGAAAAACGTGAAAAAGTATCACTGGTTCTTCAGAATGATGATGCAGAACAGTTCTTGGAGAAACTACCCGAGATGGTTGGTGGTGAGCTGGTTGATGCAAACTATTTAGTGACAGTATGGAGCATGCTTACTAAATCATTTGCGTCATCGATCAGCTCTTTTAAAGGATCTGTTGATGTTTTTTTCAAGAGCATTGCTCCTGGAGAACTGCACAAAGACAGAATTCATTTCCATCTGGTGGAAAACCGTAAAGATCTGGATCGTCCTTTCGCATTTCTTGCCACCTATTCTACAAGAATCGATGCATCCGGTCGCACTCATCACCAGCCGCTAAAGCTTGCATTCAAAGAATATGCTGAGAATCAAAAGAAAATTGTCGAGCTATTGTCTACTGTTGTAAAAGTATCCAAAAGAAACTCTCTTATTAAATCTCTGGTCGATAGCGGTGAGATTTTCAGGGCAATCGGATTGACTGTTCAGGAGGCATTCACATTCTTTGAAGGGGTCTCTGATTTTGAAGAAGCTGGAATTTTGTGCCGTGTTCCGCGGTGGTGGAAAGGTGCAGCTAAAAAAGTTACAGTTACACTCTCTTTAGGCGACAAAAAGCCATCAAAGGTCGGTTTAGAAGCCTTACTTGATTTCAATGCTGAAATTCATCTTGATGGTGATGTAATCAGTGAAAGTGAAGCACAGGCATTACTTGAGAGAGCTGAAAACCTGCTTTTAGTTAAAGGGAAATGGGTCCCTGTTGATCTTACTTCGATAAGTATAACACTTGAGAAGCTCAAACAGGCCAGAGAACTAGCAGAATCAGAATCCATCAGTTTTTCTGATGCGATGCGTCTTTTAATGGGGAAATCGGTTGATAGTATTGCGTCCGGTCTAACTGGCGTTGAAGTCAGTTGTGGTGAGTGGTTGCAATCGGTTTTTAAAAAGATGACCGATCCATCACTGATACGCGAAACTATACCATCACAATCGCTTAAGGCTCAACTGCGTCATTACCAGCAACAGGGCTTAAACTGGTTGAGTTTTATGCAGTCACTTGGTTTTGGGGTCCTTTTGGCAGATGACATGGGGCTTGGAAAAACAGTGCAGATACTGGCGCATCTCCAAAAGTTAAAAAACCAGGGAAGAACAAGCCTTGTCGTTGTCCCTGCATCACTTTTAGAGAACTGGCGCATTGAAGTCCGTAAATTTACACCAGATCTGAAAATCGCTGTTTTTCATCCACAAATGATGCAACCTGAAGAGATCGATACTATGTCTTCAAAGGTTAAATCTTTTGATCTGGTGATCACAACCTATGGTATGTTAAGCAGGTATGAGTGGATTAAATCGCATTCCTGGTTTTATGTAATCTGTGATGAAGCTCAAACAATTAAGAATCCTCTTACCAGACAGACTAAAGGTGTAAAGGAACTGAAAGGTCTGCACCGTTGTGCGATTACCGGTACACCTGTTGAGAACAGATTGACAGATCTATGGTCGGTTTTCGATTTTTTGAATCCGGGTCTTCTGGGCACATTTCATGAGTTTAAAAGTTTTGTTAAGGGCCTTCAGGATAATCCTCAGGGATTTGGCAGATTGCGCAAGGTTATACGTCCTTATATTCTCAGGCGGAGTAAAACCGACAAAACAATAATTAGCGATCTTCCTGATAAGATAGAGATAAAGACCTGGTGTAATCTGTCGAAAAATCAATCAATACTCTATCAAAAACTGGTTGATAAGTTAGATAACGAGCTGACTTTTGTGGATGGAATAAAGCGGAAGGGTTTGATACTGGGGTATCTTTCAAAATTCAAGCAGCTTTGCAATCATATCGATCACTATGCGGGTAATGGCAGATATGATCCGCGTGAGAGCGGTAAATTTGAGCGGCTCTCGGAGTTGTGCAGTACTATCCATGAAAAAAGAGAGAAGGTTTTAATCTTTACTCAATTCGCAGAGATCATCGAGCCTTTATCAGTGCATCTTCAGAACATATTTGGTGTTCCAGGGCTCACCCTGAGCGGTTCCACCTCAGTTAAAAAGAGAAAAGAGGCTGTGGAGCATTTTCAGAGCAGTGATTATATCCCATTTTTCATTCTGTCACTTAAAGCTGGTGGTGTGGGTTTAAATCTGACTGCTGCAAATCACGTTATCCATTTTGACCGGTGGTGGAACCCGGCAGTGGAAAATCAGGCAACAGACAGAGCTTTTCGTATCGGACAGAAAAAGAATGTGGTGGTCCATAAGTTTATCTGCAAAGGTACAATCGAAGAGAAAATCGATATGTTGATCGATGAAAAAAGATCACTGGCTGCAGAGATTACAGTATCCTCTGCAGAGAACTGGATTACTGAATTGACTGACAAAGAATTAAATGAGATGTTTCGATTCGGATTGAATGGTTGATAAATTCAATAAAGGGTCTACTCAGCAAAAACAGATGCAACAATTATAGAAAAGGGTACTATTATGGGAAGGCATGACTGGTACGGATACAGTCCTTATGTGTCAAAAGTTGAAAAAATTAAAAAAGCAAAGAAAACCCTTGAGAAAATGGCTAAAATAGGAATAGTGCTTGACCCTGTTATTATTGAAGGGCGTACTATCTCACGTACCTGGTGGGGTCAGAGCTGGGTAAAAAATCTTGAACGCTATGCTGATTACAGCAACCGTCTTCCTCGCGGCAGGAGTTATCTTCGAAACGGTTCGATACTCGATTTGAAAATTGATGCCAACAGGATTACGGCACTTGTCAGTGGAAGCAGCTCAACACCATATAAAGTTAACATTGCAATCAATTCAATAGGAAAATCTGTTGAAACAGAAATGATGGAAAAGAGCCGTGAATCACTACACTCCATGCAATCTTTACTGGCAGGAGATTTTCCAGCAGAGCTCAAGGAGCACTTCTTTAAACGGGACAGTGGTCTTTTCCCTTCACCCAAAGAGATCAAACTTGATTGCTCCTGTCCCGACTGGGCCAGCATGTGTAAACATGTGGCTGCAGCACTATATGGCGTAGCAGTACGGCTTGATGAAAAACCGGAACTTTTCTTCACTCTCAGGGGTATAGATGTCAACAGTTTTGTCATTACCGTTGCAAAAGAAGAGAGTGCGAAGCTGCTGCGAAAAGCAAAGGTGAAAAGCAAGCGAGTTTTGTTCTCCGATGAATCCGAAGATGATATGGCTGAACTTTTCGGCATTGCTTTAGACAGCACAGATGAGAACACTGTTTCAGAGCCCAGACACGATGAAAAGAAAAAACCGAAGACCGGTAAAACAGTTAAGAAAAAAGTAAGCTCTAATGTATCTGTCAAAAAGAAGAGCAAAACTGAAAATGATTCTGCTTCCGGCATTAAATCTGAAAAAAAAGATGCGAAAAGCAGCAAAAAAAGTATGGAAAATGCAGTCAAAAAAGTAATTAAAAAAGCGGTTAAGAATCTGAGTACGACAAAAAAAGCAGTGAAAAAAGTTTCTGCAAAGAAAGTAAGTAAGAAAAAGATAGTTAAGAAAAAACAGGTGATCTGATAGCCAAGCAGGATCGGACCACGGCCAACTGTATAAGCCAAGTTTTAAGCGGTTATCAAAGACGGAACTTTTCCACTCTTGCTAACCAATTCATTGTTGGAAGTATTTGATTAAACGATTAAAATATCATCAATACCACATAAACATCTATTTAACCAGGTTCGACCCTCTTTTCGCGGTTTTCACGGAGATTTGATTTCAATAAGATTCCGGCACCTCTATTATCTGTACAAAGGTAGCCTGTGGTCCCTTTTCCCCCATCTCCTCCGAAAAGCGAACTCCCATCCCTTCCCGCAACTGATCAAATGAAAAATGAACCAAACTGTTCTTGTGAAAAAAAATATCCCGCCCATCGATCGTACGAATAAATCCGGCATCTTCATTGTAGAAAATCTTCTCTATTACCCCCTGCACCTGCTGGTAAGGATGAACTTTCACATCACCATTTAATCTATCCACCAGCTCTTTTATCTGTCTGGCGGCTGCTTGAAAAGCCCAACGGATCTCAGCGGCCGCATCCAGATGGAGATTTCCTTTTGATGGATCACGACTGACCACCAGCTCATGACCCGGAGGGATCTTTATATCTAATCTTACCCGGTATGGCTGCCCGCTGCTTTGATGCTTTTGCAGTTTTTCAACAATTACCCTGCAACTGTTAATATGATCAAATATCCTGTCCAGCTTTGCAGCCTTACGACGAATCAGCTCCTCAAGCTCTTCAGTCTTCTCAACATCTCGAAAAGTTATTTCCAAGGGAATCTGCATACCTAATCATCCCTCCTATCATTGAATTAGAGCATTTTATCCTATAGTTTACAATATTTGCAAAGAGCATGCCATGCCCCCCTAACCCTCTGCCTAAAACAAACTCCAGACCATAATAAAAGACAGGGACACTCGAAACCCTGCCCCTGTATCCTCCAGACAAACACGGAATCCCTCCGAACTTTTTCTAAAAGTCTCTGTTGCACTTTGGCCAACTAAAAAAGGCGGCTCAGCTCCCAAAACTGTATGGAAGTTGCCAGTTCACCAATACATAATTTATGAGCATGAACCGCCTCTCAGTCAGTTTCTCTAACCACGAAACATACCCATCAACCTACCACCTAATGCAGTTCCTGTAATGAGTCTGGAAGCACTTACTATTAATAAGCCAACCAGTACAAATGTAAATCGTGGCTGGTCAACCAGCGCCAGTATCCCCAGCACCGATGCACCAATACCAGCTACAACCTGCAACCCTGCAGCAGCATTGACCGCTTCCTTGGCCATTATTTTGGCATTATTGGTGGGCGTATCGCCATAGGAGAGGTAATTGAGTCTGGATGTGGTCCCACTACTCATTATCAATGCACCACCATATACAATTGATGCAATTGCCATAAGCGTTACTGGCAGTATACCCAATAAAGCCAATACTCCCAGGGTGATTCCACTGAGACCCGCTAAGAATTGTGCTGAAATCCCTCCTCCCACCTCAGCTATGTCAAACTGACCGGTTTTGTCAGATTCCATCAAATCCGCCATACGTGAAGAGATCGAAATCCCCTCTATCAAAAATGCAGCACCTATTGCAATTGTAGCTATTGTAGCCATCCATAACGGCAATATGTTGGCCAAGCCTAAAATGGCAAGTGCCACAGCACCAGCACCAACCAGAGCCTCTACAAAAGAACCACTTCCAATCACTCTGGCAGTTGTACGAGTCTCTGGTCTGGCTGCTTCATATCCTCGTTGTGCAGCTATATCCATAAGATTCTCCTTTGCCCAAAACTTTCTACTACTAAAACAATACCTGCAGGTATTTATCCTTTGTTTGCCGCACACACAGCACCCAGGTTCCCCCCTGGCTTCTCTGCCATGTGTCAGGCAGGTAATTAGATACCTTTTTCTTTAATAATTACGGATAAGCTTCTGCAAGTTATACCATATTTGTATTAAGAAGTAGAAACAGCTCCAAAAACCCTACTCTTCTAAGGCCTGAAGTTTTGCCAATCTCCTCAAATGCCGCTCATGGCTGCTGAACCGGGCCCTTAAAAACACCTCTACCAGCTCTATTGCCAATTGATAACCAATCACCCTCGCCCCCAGACAGATCATGTTCATATTATCATCCTCTACCCCCTGATGCGCAGAATACACATCTGAGACTAATCCCGCTCTGATCCCCCTGAACTTATTGGCACAAACACTGGCCCCTATTCCACTTCCACAAACCGCTATCCCACGCTCAACCTCACCTTTGGCAAGCGCAGAAGATACTTTTATCACAAAATCCGGATAATCATCATCAGCCTCAAATTGATAAGCACCAAAATCCCGCACCTCATGCCCCCATTCACGTAAGGCAGCAATAAGAAATGCCTTCAGATTAAAACCGCCATGATCCACTGCTACACCTATAATCATTTTTTCAATCCCATTTTTCCCTTCCCGCTCTCAACCTTTTTGCTATTACTCCGACAATTAATCCCAATACCTAATTTTAAGCACGAAATACGAAACTCGAAACAAGAATAGGAAATGGGAAAAAGAACTCACTCCCTAAGCTTAAGTTGCTTGATTTTGTATTTTTGGAATTTCCTTCTGATCAGATGTTGATAGTTCTTAGTAATAATTAATTGCAGGAATAATAAATGTGCCCCAAAAGGAAGCTTTCCTACAAGAAACATGCCAGAACAATTCTTTTTTTCCCCAACCGATTCAATAACTTATAATTCCACCTATCCCTACATCATCTCCATTCAGCAGAAAGTATTTTCCTAAACTATGAAGCTATTCCCCAATTCCCAGTCTGCAAAATTTCTCCTCGGCTATCTTCGCAAACATGCCCCATCTATCGTGTCGGGCATGATGGTTTTAATCGCCGTCGACTGTGTACAGCTAATTATCCCTAAAATCATCCAGCAAACTCTGGACTCACTGAGTAGTGCCCCGTTCTCCACTAATGTTATACTGAAAAAATCTTTGATCATAATCGCACTGGCAGCCAGCACCATAGTTTTACGATTCCTCTGGCGACTCTTCATCATAGGCCCCTCCCGTAAGATCGAAACCCAACTACGCGAAGATATGTTTGAGCATCTGGAGAAACTATCCCCCTCCTATTTCAATAAAACCAAAACAGGCGATCTGATGGCCCTCTTTATCAATGACCTCAACTCCATCCGCATGGCCTGTGGAATGGCACTGATCGGTCTGGTAGATGCTCTCTTTTTAAGCGCCATGTCCCTTTTCTTCATGTTCACCATTAGCGTTAAACTAACACTTTTGACCATCATCCCCCTGCCGGCAATAATATTTCTAATGATCAGAACCGGCAAAATGATCCAAAGCCGCCATATCCGGGTTCAACAGTCCTTCGATGCCATCTCCTCCCATGCCCAGGAATCCACCTCCGGGATTCGTTTGATCAAAACATTCCACCAGGAGCACCACGAAATCAACCGTTTCAGACAACTCTGCGATACCTATGTCTTGTCCAATATCTCTCTGGTTAAAATCTGGGGTCTCCTTTTCCCCTCAATTACCCTTCTGGGATCAATGGCTTTGGGATTTCTAATCTATTTTGGAGGCAAAGAGGTGATCCTGCAGCAAATCTCTATCGGTCAATTTATCTCTTTTACATTCTATATAAATCTTCTTATCTGGCCTATGATCGCCACAGGCTGGGTCTTCAATATGTTTCAGCGCGGTCTGGCATCCACCAGCAGAGTTCTTCAACTGATGAACACCGAACCACAGATAGTGGTCAAAGACTCCGGGGAAAACTTCCCCCTACTAAAAGGAAACATCGAATTTCATTCACTTTCCTTTCGCTACAGTGAACAATCTCCGCCAGTTCTCTCTGATATAAATCTGGTTATTCCTGCAGGAAGTTCCCTGGGAATAATCGGTAAACCAGGCTCGGGAAAAACCACCCTGGTCTCCCTTCTTTTTCATCTCTACCCCGTCAGCCACGATCAGATCACTATCGATGGTCACGACATAAACAGCATCCCTCTTCCAACGCTGCGCTCCTCCATAGCATTTGTCCCGCAGGACTCATCACTCTTTTCCGACAGTATCCGAGAAAACATTGCCTTCGGTTTAGATGGCAACATCTCACAGGAAACCATTGAAACCGTAGCCAAAAAAGCATCTATACATAAAGACATCCTGACCTTCTCAAAAGACTACTCCACAAGAATCGGCGAACGGGGTGTCACCCTCTCGGGAGGTCAAAAACAAAGACTGGCCATAGCCAGAGCACTTCTTCCTGATTCCCCCATTCTTATTCTCGATGATGCACTCTCAGCCGTCGATTCTGCCACAGAACGGCAAATCCGTACTGCTTTGATTCATGATATCAGCAAAAAAACATCACTAATAATAGCTCACAGAATATCTACAGTAAAAGATTGTGACAAGATAATAGTGCTTGCTGACGGGAAAATAAGCGAACAGGGCTCTCATGAACAACTTCTGCGCGCAGGCGGTTTCTACGCCCGACTCCATGAACTGCAAAAAACAGGTGAACCAGTATCATGAGTAACTATTACCCCGAAGAGAACACCCCAGATTCTTTTTTCAATAAAGATGTAGTCCGACTGCTCTTTACATATATCCTGAGATATCGCAGTCATCTTTATCTGGCCTTTCTTTTTGTCTCTATTATCACTACAGCCACTCTCACTGTTCCCTTTCTTTCCAGAATTGCAATCGACAGATACATCGTCAAATCCGGGTACCTGGTTAAAAATGACAAAGTATACGCTGAAAAAAGCAGGGATTTCGAAAAACTATTATCTAAAAGCATAACCCTCAAAGATGACACTCTCTTTGTCTTTAAAAGCAACCTCTCCGGACTTTCAACAGATGAAATCATAAGACTTAGGACTGAAGGCACCCTTTCCGAAAGCACATTCACCCTGATCGAATCACCCTCAGTTGATAATAAGCTGAAAATGAAAATCAGCGAAGCTCAGTCAAAAGGCATATTACGAGGCTTTTCCAATAACCGATATTTACTTAAAGATAACAGCAGCTCTTTTTTCACCGTCTCAGAAACCGCACTGCTTCGAACCCGTGATTTCCGCCAGATTGGCCTGATGGTGCTTCTCATCCTGGTGCTTTTCATTTTTCAGTTCATAGCCTCATATTTCCAGATAATTACCCTTATGAAACTCTCACAGAATGCGATGAGAGACCTGCGAATAGATCTTTTCTCTCACATTACTTCTCTTGAGCTGTCCTTTTTTGATAAAAACCCCATAGGGAGACTGGTCAATCGAATTACAAACGATATCGAATCCCTCAACGAACTTTTCTCCACCGTACTGGTTACCCTGGTTCAGGATGTTCTTATTCTCACGGGTATAACCATTATCATGTTTTTCACCGATCATCATCTGGCACTGGTTGTCAGTATCTCTTTTCCGGCTCTTTTTTTAGCAATGCTTCTTTTCAGAATCAAAGCACGCCAGGCCTATCGGGTCATCAGAACCAAAATAGCAGACCTGAACTCTTTTCTCAATGAAAACATCTCCAATATCCGGATAATCCAGATTTTCGTTCAGGAGCTTCGTCAATTTAACAAATTCAAATTAATCAACGGACTGGTCTACCAGGCCAACCTCCGCCAGGTAATAATCTATGCCATTTTCCGCCCACTGATTGATTTTTTCAAATGGTTCACCATAGGCCTGGTAATCTACTTTGGAGCCACCCTTTTCCTCCAAGGTACAATCTCCTACGGTCTGTTGGTGATGTTTCTAGCCTATATAAACAGTTTCTTCGAACCCATAGGCGATCTTGCAGAAAAATTCGATATCCTTCAAAGTGCAACCGCAGCAGGAGAAAAGATCCTGACAGTTCTTAACGCCAAGTGCCGCAAAGAGCCCCTTTTGCAAAGTAATCCCGATACCCTCTTACCCGAAAAACCATTACGCGGAGAGATCGTTTTCGATAATGTCTGGTTCTGCTATACTCCAGGCGAATGGGTCCTTAAAGGAGTATCATTCTCGGTACCGGCACGAAGTACAATGGCTATAGTGGGCGAAACCGGCTCTGGAAAAAGCACTATAATTAACCTCATCTCGGGACTCTACCCCATCAGAAAAGGAAGGATACTGATCGACGGAGTCGATATCACAACTATCGCTCCAGGTCAGTTACGCTCTAATATTGCCACTGTTATGCAGGATGTCTTCCTTTTCTCCCGCACTATCAAAGAAAACATAATCATGGGCAAAAGCTGGAATGAACACAGATTTAAACAAGTCACCACCCTCTCCCATGCAAACAAATTCCTCCAGCGCCTCCCCCAGGGAATTGATCAGAATGTCATGGAAAGAGGAGTAACTTTCTCTGCAGGCGAAAGACAGCTTCTGGCCTTTACCAGAGCACTCTACTTTGACCCTTCGATCCTCATTCTCGATGAAGCAACTTCCAATATTGACACCGAAACCGAAGTCCTGATCCAGGATGCTATCACTCAGCTCATCAAAGGACGAACCTCAATAGTAATCGCACACCGGCTCTCTACTATCAGAAGTGCAGAAAAAATCCTGGTACTTAACAAAGGCCAGATAGCGGAGTTTGGCGATCATGATACCCTGATGGGCCTTCAGGGACTATACTATGAATTCTTCAGACTGCAATTTGCAGAAATGCCATAACAAATAACAAATTTCGAAGTAAATGAGACTGGGAAGCGTAGTAATTTTAGATTTTAGATCAATGCCATCCCATAGGAAATAATGAATAGGAAATAATGAATAGGAAATAATGAATAATGAATATCGAATATCGAATATCGAATATCGAATATCGAATAGCGGATAGCGGATAGCGGATATCGAATATCGAATAGCGAATATCGAATAGCGGATATCGAATATCGAATATCGAATATCGAATAGCGGATATCGGATAGCGGATATCGGCCATCAGATAACCTTAGTATCTGTCTTTCCCAACCTTGGTAGAACTGACACACACGAACGGAAAAAAAACCTTATTACCTTATTTATTCACGCCTTTGAATTAATGGGTCCTGATAATGTTTAATGTACACATTGAACCACTACGTTTTTTTTCAGTATATTTAAAAAGCTATAAAACAATAATTACATAGGTTAATATGGAGAACCACTCATGAACTATATCCACAGTATCTGGACAGAAAAAAACGGTTTTTTCGGAAATACCGACCCGCTCTCACTTGCAAGCAAATATGGCACTCCCCTTTATGTTTACAACGAATCCATACTGAGAAACCGATGCAAAGCCCTCACATCCCTTATTTCCTATCCTGCATTCAAAGTAAACTATTCAGCAAAAGCCAATACCAACCTTAGTCTGCTCAAAATCATTCGCAGTGAGGGGCTTACTGTTGATGCAATGTCTGCAGGTGAACTTTTTATGGAACTGAAAGCAGGGTTTACACCACAGGAGATCCTTTTTATACCAAACAATGTATCAGATGAGGAACTCAGGTTTGCAATCGATGCCGGTGTTCTGATAAGCGCAGATTCACTTTCACAGCTCAGAAGAATCGGGCTGCTTAACAAAGGCGGTAAAGTAGCTGTGAGAATCAATCCCGGTATCGGTGCAGGTCACCACCAGAAAGTGATTACCGGAGGTAAAAAGACCAAATTCGGAGTCGATACCCAATTCACCAGTGAACTCAAGAACATGCTGAAAGAATATGACCTCCACCTCACAGGACTCAATCAGCATATCGGTTCCCTGTTCATGACCCCCCAGTCCTACATCGAAGCAGCATCATTTCTTCTCTCCTATGCACTGGACTTCCCAGAACTGCAGTTTGTTGATTTCGGAGGCGGATTTGGAATCCCCTATCATAAGGATTCTCAGGAAAAACCACTCGACCTTAAAATGCTGGGCTCAGAACTGCAAAATATTATCGATGACTTCGTCAGAAAAACCGGAAAAAACATAGCAGTAAAAATCGAACCGGGACGCTTCACAGTCGCCGAATGTGGTGTACTTCTTGGCAGGGTGCACGCCGTTAAACAAAATGCCCAAACAAAATACGTGGGAACCGATATCGGATTCAATGTCCTTATCCGACCTGCTCTTTATGATTCACACCACGATATCGAGATCTATAGAGATGCACCTGCAACCGATTCAGAAATGCAGAATGTCACCATTGTGGGCAATATCTGTGAAACTGGTGATATCCTGGCAAAAGACCGCACTCTGCCATCAATAAAAGAAAATGATGTTATCGGTGTTCTGGATACGGGTGCTTATGGAATGGTCATGAGCTCCAATTACAATTGCCGCCTCAGACCCGCAGAGGTTTTGATAGATCAATCAGGTGATGACATACTTATCAGAAAAAGAGAAACTCTCGATGATCTGATGAGAGAACAATTAGATATTGGAGCATGAAAGAAAGTGATGTGCGGGTTTGGGCATTGGTAATCGCTGTGATCTATGGTGATAGTACGAGGAGGGACATCGGAAGTCGCACTGCTAGGTGGCGACAATACGAGGAGAAACGTCGGAAGTCGCACTGATAGGTGGTGACAGTGCGAGGAGAAACGTCGGAAGTCGCACTGATAGGTGGTGACAGTGCGAGGAGAAACGTCGGAAGTCGCACTGATAGGTGGTGACAATACGAGGAGAAACGTCGGAAGTCGCACTGTTAGGTGGTGACAGTGCGAGAAGGAACGTCGGAAGTAGCACTGCTAGGTGGTGACAGTGCGAGAAGGAACGTCGGAAGTAGCACTGTTAGGTGATGACAGTGCGAGGAGAAACGTCGGAAGTCGCACTGCTAAGTGGTGATAGTGCAATTTCGGACATCGTTGGTTTTATGGTAGTGATAATGCAATTTGCCCATTTTTGGCTTGGCCCCAAATCCCGGTACTCTACTCTTGAAGCAAGAAGGGCTTCACTATAGTAATGTGTGGTTCCTTACCCCACGTACGCCGCGATGTGCTGCCCACAACCTCAGTTCTTGTAATAGAAACAAGAGATTTTTACCAGAACTCTTTCTCCAGTTTTGCCCTGTTCCAGTCCGCAAGGTTTGCAGCAAGTTCATAGCTGCTTTGAAGAAAAGTAAGCAGAGTCTGATCGGGCGAAACCGATTCTCTGACAGCATCGTAAGGAAGGATAAATTCTTTTAGCTTTGAGTCATACTGTGCGCCGTCGGGATTTATCCTTGCGGTAGAATATCCGGATGGTTCTGGATAGATGTATGAGTAAAAGAGTGCCTGAGGCATCAAATCGCTTCCTGGCCAGAAACCGCAACTACAGACTTCATGCGAATAAGCTTCCCTGGTGACCCAATCTGGAAGATGAGGGGTACCGCCAGGATGCTCCGGAGCGGCTCTGCCGGAAAAGCGGCTTACCGCCAGATCGAAACTGCCCCAGAAAAAATGTACCGGGCTGCATTTGCCGATAAAGCGGGCCCGGAATTTTTTCATTACCCTGTCGGCCTGTACCAGTGCATGGAAAAAACGATTCGCATGTTCTGCATCGTAAACAGCATGCTCATAATCCTTATCCAGAGGAATCGGTGCAACCAATTCATTGGGCATAGTGTTAATTTTCAAAGAAAGATCCAGTTCATCCAGTTTTGCAAACATCTCATTATAGAACTGGGCCACAGGACGCTTGGAAAGCACCATTTCTCTGCTCTGACCATCACTGGTGTTTATGCAAAGCTTATGATCAATCAGATCGAAATCGATTTGAAAGGTCCTGGCTCCATAGGGAATCGGTGATGAGGTCAACCCCCTGGAAGTAACATAAAGGGAGGTATGCCAGGAGTGATTAACCCAAGGGGTTTGAACCAGACGAATTTTCCCTACGATCTGAGTCCACAGATGAAGAGTCGTGTAGGTGCTGTTCCATTGATGAAAAGGCAATTCAGGCCAGTGCTGGTTTCCGTTGATAAAACCGGATGGACTGAAATTATTCATAAGATGCTCCCAGTGTGATAACTTCTCCTTAAATGGGTAACAATCAATTTTGTTACTTTGAATTAGCAAAAACTAAGCCCTTCATTCAGATATGGAGATCCCTGAAAAAGCTCCTTTCGTTTTTTTTATCAAGACAGCACATACCTTTTCGCTGATATGCCCCTATACTTACTCAGACCTAACTCGATCCCTTGACGCGATCTGCTTCGCGCCTTGGAATCTTGAGGGTTTCGCAAGCTTGGACATATCACTCTTTGGATATGCCCGCGATTTCGAAACCCCAGTCTTCTCAAGTCGGCTGTGCATCTCATCGTCAATTAACCGTCCGAATCAGGCCAGAAATACCCGTTAAAGAGAACTGGAATGTATATTTGATAAATCATAGCAATATAAGGTATAATCAGAGTAGCTTCATTATTTCGATGGTATGGGTGAATTATCCTGAATAATGCAGATATGCTGAGGAGATTTTGTGAAAAAAATCCATTTTATACATGAAGGAGGCTTAGCTGCTTTAGCAGTAATTTTTCTTTTTTTGCAATGTTCAAGTATCAGATTAAAATCATTGGCCTCCCATACTGAGATCATAATAAAACCCGGTTCTGATGGAATTGAGATTTGTGGCTCCCCCAAAGCTTTAAACACTGTTTTTTTCTTTGATGAAAAGCTTGCTCCAGGCGGTTTTCTTTATGCTTATCCAAATAAAGCGATAGTTGACAATATTGACACCATTTCAAAAAATGGCATATTTTCGGTTCAGATGACTCTGGATAATGCAGATTATTCAGGTGGCGCAATCAGTCTTGGTAATTGTGTCGATCTGAGCACATGTAGAAATAGCGGAGCCTTGAATTTCTGGATAAAAGGTAAAAATGGAGGAGAAAAAGCCTGGGTAGCGCTTATGGACCAATCCAGCCCATCCAGAGAGAAGGCAGCAGTGAAATTACCTTTGAGCAGATACATAAAAATCACCACAGACTGGCAACTGGTTTCAATCCCTCTGTTTCACTTTTCAGATAAAGGAGTTTTCTGGGATGCCAATCAAAAAATGGAAATACCCTGTGATATCGATTGGAACAGGATTGCTGAATTCAGAGTAGAGATTAAAAAGGATGAAAACCGGGCCTTTACAGTTTTTTTTGATGATATATACATTGAACCCAATGCTTTTGACAACACCATTATCCAACCAGTTGTATCCTGGAGTGACCATATAGAATCGGTCTACCCTCCCCGCTCACCTCTTAAGAATACAGAAGAGATAATTTTGAGCATTTTTGATGGCAGACTATCAAAAAACAGTTCTACTTACGTTTACGGCGGCAATACTGCCTGTGTTCTTCAGAAAAATGCGATGTTCTCTGATCGAAAGATTCTGGCATGTTATCTGGATGATAATGAATACTCAGGGGTTTCCATAGCAACTACTAATGATTACCCAATAGACCTCAGAGACTACCGCAAAACAGGCGGCTTAGTATTCCGGGTGAAATGCCGTTTAAAGACTGCCAATATCCAGGTCGGTTTTCTCGATCATCAAAATGACAGGAGCGTGCAATCACGAGTTACAATAGAGCAGTATGGAGAGTTGACCGAAGATTGGAAATTATTTTCAATACCTTTGCGCCACTTTTCCGATATAGGAGTTTTCTGGGATGAGAAATCTCAATTGGAAATTGAATCTCCTATCGCCTGGGATTCGATCCATGAAATCCGCTTCTCATGTGCAAAAAACAATTCTGAAAACAAAGACACTACTCCGGTGACTTTATTCCTGGATAACATCTGCATTGTAAAAACCATCTCTGATACTTCAGAAGTTGAAAAATACTGGAACAACTTTCAAAGCACAGAACCTGAACTTTTGCTTCATGATTTTCAGGAAAGTGAAAAGCTTGACTGGATTGCCTCAAAAGGACCAAAAAGCGAATGCAGTTTTGAATTAATTGATGCGCCAACAGATGCACCTGAAAATATTTCAAAATGCATGTCATTTGCCTACTCTCTTTATGATTGGTGTGATATTATCTGCCTTTACGACAGCACCGGTCTTGACTCATTGAAATGTGACTGGACAAAACACTGGGGAATCCGGTTTCATTTGTATACTGATAAGGAGTTTCTGGGAGTAACGATACAAATAGCAGACAGTTTAAATGAACACTACGTAGCCAATGTAGGTGCATTACGTGGCTGGAACGATATCATCCTTCCGTTTCGGGAATTCTCAAAATTCATACACTATCAGCCAGCTAACGCAATTCATAATAACCTGCTTGATCTTAATGGAGTCCGCGGAATCACTTTTAAAGCCTCGGGGAGCAATACCACTGGAAAATACATGATCGCAAACGTAAGGCTTACCAATGAACGTGACTCGAAAAATGAATTTCTATCCAATGAGTTTGAGAGCAGTTCAAATTAAATAGCAAACTTCAAAGAGAAGAAATTCGAAAACTACAAAGCACTAAATCAGGGGAAAGAATTTCGAATTGAGATCTCTCAATGCAGAGTGTTTACCCTATGCCTGCTCTCCAACCAAAGATAGGATTTTGCAATTTGGAATTTACTCATTATTTAAGATTTGTGTTCGGTATTTCTTCCGTTTGGATATTATTTGATTAGCAGTTCATAATTTTTGATTTTCAAACAAAACCAGAGTGGGAATTAATCGTTTCCCCCCAAATAGAAGGTCAATGATCTAATTCCCACTCTGTCCGCCTATTTTACGCAATTTTCTCTCCAGCAGCACTCGTGCTGGTCACAGTCAACTTTTCCTGTACCAAAGCATGTGTAATTGCCTTCTTTAGCCTGGATTGATCTGATAAGTTCTGCATTCTTGAGTTTTGAGGCATTACTGATACCCATGCTCCTGGCAATGGATACGATTTTGCTGTGTGTCATCACAATTCCTTTCCATGAATTTCCTTTGTGAATAAACATCATATCATATTAAAAACAACAAATCAATAATTTTTAGGTATTTTTTTTACTCAAGAAACGTTTCCTGAATCAACTTCTTACAAAAAACCTTTCTTTCCTTGTAAAAAGTATCTATTTATTTTACCAGAGATTATTACAGGAGAATCAAAACTAAAAAAGGATTTTGAGTATGCTGAAATTATCTGTAGACACATTTTTCACAGCCCTCCTTCTATTGCTTCTTTCAATTTTCTACTCTGTCGATGCTGCCAATAATATCATTTCAGAAAAAGTAGATATTTCCGAGGTCTGGGCAGGACACCCGGTCAATTTCGCCATCAAAACCACCGAAAAACTGCAGTGTGTAGCATTCTATAATACTAATCGTAAAATGATCGCAGCCTCCCGATCCCCCAATAGCACGTCTTGGAATTATACCGAGTTATCAACCACCACCGGATGGGATTCGCACAATTATATTGCATTGGCCATAGATGATTCCGGCTATATTCACATAAGCGGAAATATGCATAATGTTAACCTTATCTACTTTCGTTCGAAAAGCCCCTGGAATACAGATTCTTTTGAATCCCCAGCGATGATCGGAACTCTTGAAAACAGCATTACCTACCCTGAATTTATCGAAGGTCCCAACAATCAACTATTCTTCCAATACCGCACCGGTGGAAGCGGCAACGGAATTACCATCTGCAACAGCTATGATTCCAAAACAAAACAATGGACCAGATTGACCAGTAAAGGATTGTTTGACGGAGAAAACAAGGTAAGCGCCTACCACACCTCTCCTGTCTTTGGACCCGACAACTTTTTTCACATTATCTGGATGTGGCGGGAAACGCCCGTGGCCAACACCAACTTTCACATATCACACATGAAAAGCAGCGATCTTATCAACTGGCAAACAATGTCAGGAAAAAACATTTCCATACCTGTTAAAACAAGCACTTCTGATGCAGTCGTCGACCCCACCCCCAGCAAACGAGGCCTCATAAACATGGATTACTGGATCAGTTGGGACAAACAAAAACGTGCAGTAGTCACCTATCACCGTTATGATAACAACAATATCAGCCAGATTTTCAACACCAGATGGGAGAATGGAATGTGGAAAATCTATCAAACCAGTAACTGGACCAGTTTCAAATGGGATCTTGAGCGTGAAGGCTCACTGTCGCACGATATTGCAGCAACACCGCTTTCCATCGATGAAAATGGTGATCTGGTTCAGGACTATGTATACCCAAATCAGTTGATGAAACGATGGATCCTCAATGAAGAAAACCTTAAACCCCAAAGCGACATTGTTTACGAACCTCCACAAGCAATGAGAGAATTATATGAAGTTGAATCCACATTTCCAGGTATGCAGGTCAACCTAATCCGTGATGGAGAGTATTATCTGAGGTGGGAAACGATGCCTATCAACCAGGATAAATCCCGCCCTGAAGGCACTTACCCTGCCGCAAGCACCTTGCGTATCTACAGATTCTCTGCCCAAACAGATATTCAGAAACATACCCGGAGCTCATCCGGAAATTTTTCTATAAAGAAAAACCGTTCCAAGATAATTATCACAGAAAAATTAAATAGTGTTTACAAGAGCAATTCTTTAACCACATCAGTTTTTTCCTTCAACGGGAAAATGATATTGAGAAAGAGTTTCCTTAGCGGTGAACAGTGCAAGATTTCTGTCAGAAATTTCTTGCCAGGGCTGTATTTAATCAAAATTACTCCAGATAAGGCTGTAGCAGATTTTAATACAGTTTTCTGTGAAAAACTGATATTGCGATAATCTGCTGAGATTTATTACTCCGGCAATTAAATGTTACCCGTTATTAGGAACAATATTTTTAGATTCCGGGCAGTTACAAAATAAAATAAAATTGTAAGCACTAAATGCTAAACACGAAATTCGAACAAGAACAGGAATGAAGACAAAAACCAAATTAAATTACTTTGTCAAACTTAAAACTCTTATCCCTGTTTCAAATTTCGTGTTTTTTTTAAACATCTTATTCCTGTTTAGGATTTAAGAATTGGGATTTGGAATTTTTTTCGGTTCTATACACAGCAATAAATCTGCCATAAGATCGAAATAGGGCAAAAAAAAGCCCTGGCAAAGCAGGGCTGAGGTAATCAAGGTGAGGTTAAAACAAAACCTTTAAGACATTAGAATAGTTTTTTCAGTTTATCGGCTGCTTTATTCTTTAATTGCTGCCCCTTTTCAGGAGTTATTGGCACTTTCTTCTTTAGCTCCGCCTCCACCTTCTGTTTTTCTTCTGCAAGTTTTTTCTCTACAGTTGCCTTGTTCTGCTCAATGGCATTCTTCACTGTTTGGGTCACCTGCTCTTTGGGAGTCTGAGGCTTGGAATCCGAAGGTGAACTGCTGCTTCCTTTTCCAAAACCACTAAAGGAAGGTTTTGGGTCGGATGCTGTACCGGTAAGAGCTATTTTAAGGGTGATTCTTCCCTCTGCATCAGAAGGTATACCCACATTATCCAGTAATCCTGATACGGAACTGAGCTTGGTTCCTTGCAGCAAGCCCTGCAATTTACTCTTACTGGTGCTTTGAACAGCAAGAACTTTCTGAGATGCATTCCTGGTCATTTTGTGATCGATATCCATGTCTAGACCAGCATCGAAACCCACATTTCCCCGAAGGTCCCAATCACCAGCCAGATCAGATTGAAGGGAAAAATCATCAAAATAAACCGTCTCATCTTCAATACGTAATGAAGTCTTCAGATTACGGAAATTAATATCCTTGACTTCGATAAATTTACTCAGAATACCGGAAACCCTGTCAAGAATAAGGGAGTTGGATATCTTTCCATTAGCAAGCTTTGCATCGATGGTGCCTCTGAGACTATTTGAGAGCTCTTGCTGTGTTCCTCCGGAGGTGGTCAGATCACTCTTAAGGTTGATCTTTCCATAGAGGTTGTTCTGCACGTTTCTCAATTCTCTGTTTAATGCTGTGGTTGGCTTTAAAAAATCACTGAAACGTACCAGCAGATCATTTACTTCAACATTTGAAATAGTCAATCTATTATTAATAGTTACAGATTTTGTATTGCGCAGATCTGCATGAATCTTATCAGTTATAGTACCTCTGGCAAACCCGGTCTTTATATCAAGATCTGCGATATCATTGAGCACTGAAACTCTCATCTGCATATTTTTCATTTCCACATTCTGATAGACAATTTTAGAGGCTGCGACAGTCCCTTTCATATCTATGCCTGGGAGCGGTGCAATAAGAGGTGCCCCCGAATTAGCATCTCTTTGAGCAACATCTTTATTTTCAGGATTAGCTTCCTCTTTAGCAGGTGGCAAGAATTCATCAAAATTCAGCAGAGGTGAGGTGATGTTAAAAACGACTGATGGCCGCAACGCCTTCTTTGTGCTATCGGTAATAACCATGCTGAGATAGTTGTTGATTGCGGCATCCATTTTCATTGATGAATTCCCTATCTTTAAAGACATATTATGTCCAATTGCTTTTGAAGAAAGTGTGAACAATCCATTGATCACCGCTGGTTTGACTAAAGGCGGCCACAGTATAGAAACATCCATCAAATCAGCTTTGCCTTTCACATCCAGCTTCGAAGGATCGGCTGGGTCAACAGTACCTTTGGCGGCAATATCGGTTTTAATCTTACCGGAAAGTGATGCGCCATCGGGTAAATTAGCCATCTGCTTGAGATCATCTAGATCCACATTCGCTTTTATCAGTAAATCGATGACCGGACTGGCAAAATCCTTTACGGTCCCCTTCAACTCTATTGGATTTGAACCAAATAACATACTAAGATGGGCAATATCCAGGCTGTTGTCTGTAAAATCAAGAGATGTATTGATTTTATTTATTGATTTGGGCAGATCAGAATATTTTACCATCCCTTCCTTGATCGTCAAACTTCCCAGCAATGGTAATTTAGCATCTTCCTCCAAAGCACCTTTAATACTCAGATCAAGTTCTGCAGTTCCGGATGCTGAGAGCCTGGCCAGATCAGGTACCAGCTCACGAGGTATCTCAGCCAAAATGTCCCTTATCTCTATTGGATCGGAATCAACATGTAAATCCAGTTGAGGGATAGAGTTAAAATCACTGACAGTACCGTTAAGATTAAGAAATACCTTTTGAAAAGATAATCGCATCTTTTTCAGTTCAGCTTTGCCGCTTACCAGATCTGCCTGAACATCATGACTTAAACTTATCCGCAGATCATTCAGAGGCTTAGTAATTTCTTTTGTTTTTACTGAGACCTGCGAAAAAATCAGATCACCGGATGAATTTACATCTTTAAGTTCTTTGTCTATAGATAATTTCACAGTCTGATCTATATCTCCAACCACAAACTCCTGTCCGGAACGTTTATCTCTATAAGTGAATACCCCATCCTCAATAGTAAACTCTTTGAGGGTTATGGGAACCGGCAAAGCAATCATACCTTTACCATTACTCTTTTTGGCAGTATCCTCATCGGTTTTTTTCCCTTTAGGCATCAATGCCAGATCATCATAATTAAACTGTCCGCTCGAATTGATCTCCAGAACGACCTGAGGCTTTTTTATCAGGATCTTTGATATTTCGGGCTGTTTTTTTATGAGGGTAAGAAACGGTATTTGAACCACAAGATTATCCACTTGTACAAAAGGACCATCTGAGAAACCCTGCCGCTCAGTGTTGGAAACCTCCAGCCCAGTCAGGTTAACTCCCATCACCGGAAAAAAATTCAATGATGCCTTCTCCAGAATAACCTTTCTGCCAAGGGCCTTTTCCACCTGTGGAATGATAAGCGCTTTTAATTTTTCAGGTGGAAACATCATCCACAGGGTCAGTAGTGATGCAATTAAGGCTACAAGAATCACCCCCAGGGTAATCCCGATGATTTTAGTTTTTTTTCCCATATAATCCTCGGATTTTTATGGATTGGTTTATAATTATTGAATACTGCCTCTATTCCAGAGACAAATATTTTCCAAACAACAATACAAATTAGTCTAAAATTGAATACAAAATGTTCAGACTACGCAATGCTCTCAGGTTTAAATTGCAAGAACACGATAATCTGAGTTTGCCAAAAAAATTGAACAGACATTAAATATATATATGAAAAACGGATCAGCTTGAGTTTTATTATGATTTCCTTACTTAAAAATATTCCATCTACAAAGCACTTTGGAACTAATTTAAGTAACTGACTGATCCTGTTTAAATTTTACCTGAAAACATAAACAAGGAATCTGAAAATAAAACCAGGTCTTAGAGATTGTTCTGAAATAGAGAAAAAGATGGAAGAAAAAGAAGTAATTACCCTGCAGAATATAAATAAATGCTTCGGATCGTTCACTGCTGTTAAAAATCTCAGCTTTTCTGTTCCCAAATCGATTTGTTTTGGCCTTCTGGGGCCAAATGGTGCCGGAAAAACTACAACTATGAAAATGATCTATGGGGTCAGTAAGCGCGACTGTTGCAAAACAGGAAAAATGTCGGTATTTGGATTTGATCCTCAAAAAGATGCTCTGGCTATAAAGTACTTCTCTGGCGTGGTTCCCCAGGAGAACAATCTGGATGAGGAACTCAATGTAGAGGAAAATCTGCAAGTCTTTGCCCGTTTTTACGGCATTCCCAAAAAAGAAGCGGTTAAAAGAATAGGAGAATTGCTAAATTTTATGGAGCTTTCCGATAAGCAGTGCTCCCGCATTCGAGAGCTATCAGGAGGAATGAAAAGAAGACTAATCATTGCACGTGCACTGCTTAATAATCCAAAACTTCTGATTCTGGATGAGCCCACAACCGGACTTGACCCCCAAGTGCGCCACCTGATCTGGAAAAAGCTGAGAAACCTAAAACGCCAAGGTATGACTATTCTTTTAACCACACACTACATGGATGAAGCCTTTCAGATCTGTGATCGCATAATAATCATGAACAGAGCAGAGAAAGTTCTGGAGGGTAATCCACACACACTGGTCGATGCCAATATAGAACCATTCGTGCTGGAGATCAATTCCAAAGAGTGTTTTCAGAAAATTAAAACGCATATCCCGGTAAAAACCAGAGTCGATAAGTCCACAGATGTGGTCCGAATCTACAGTAGAGAACAATTTGCACTCGAAAGAATCTCTAAAGCCCTCAATCCCGGCGAATATTATCTTCGTCAATCCAATCTTGAGGACCTTTTTCTTAAAACAACCGGGAGCTCTCTTAATGCACTCCAGTAATACCAGACTTTACCCAACAACATTCAATAGAATTTACAGCGTGTGGTTCCGCCATTTCCGAGTCTATACAAAAAGCCTTATTAGCAACGGCCTGCCTCCCTTTCTTGAACCACTGGTTTTTCTGGCAGGAATCGGGCTTGGTATGAACAGGTACATCGATCAGATGGCAGGAATTCCATATATCACTTTTCTGGCAACCGGACTTCCCATTACTGCCGCCATGTTTACTTCATCATTCGAGCTCACCTATGGCACATTTATCCGATTGGAATTTGATCGTGTATATGATGGAATGCTGGCTTCTCCCCTATGCGTTAAAGACATGATGTATGGAGAGATTCTGTGGGCAGGAACAAAGGGGCTGTTTTTTTCTTTTGCGGTAACCATTGTGGTTGCAGCATTTGGGTTTATTCCTCTTCCATGGAGTCTGTTTACACCGGTAATCGGATTTCTTACTGGTATAATGTTTGCCACTTTTTCACTTCTTATCACCACATTTGTTAAAAACATCAACCATTTTAATTTTTATTTCACCGGGTTTCTCTCCCCCATGTTTTTCTTTTCTGGCGTGGTATTTCCCATCGAAAACCTTCCACCAGCCTTAAGAATAATTGCAGAATTTTTCCCTCTTACCCATGTGGTAAGACCAACCAGAGCATTGTGTCTGGGTCATTATTCACCAGTTTTACTGCTGGATTTTCTTTTTATCGTGGCTTTTACAATACTTAGCGGCTGGCCGGCAATTCGCAGAATTGAAAGAAAACTGATTAAATAGATACAAATTGAGATGAAAAGCAGATCCAACCAATGCGCTTTAAAAAAAGTTTTTATAAACCTGACATAATGCTGTCACATCATACTATTATTTTTTTAATCGTTACGGCCGTAAGAACTCTTTTAAAAAAAATTATTCCAGAAAGGAATTTTTATGAATACCAAATTCTGTCAATCTTGCGCTATGCCGTTAAATGATGAGTACGCTGGCAAAAACCCTAATTTTTGTAAATATTGCACTGATGAAGCTGGAAACCTTCACTCCAGAGAACATGTTCAGCAGGGAATCTCTCCCATTTTCTTAAGATGCTCCAGCCGGAGATCGATGACTCCAATGCACTAAAACGCGCCAGCTATTACCTTAAAGCCATGCCTGCATGGGCTGATCAGTAATGGAATAAACCTATGAGAGCTGATCTGAAAGATTCAAAATCTATTATGATTTACTTGCTATCAGCTTTCATATGCTTTTTATTACTGCCGCTCTGCCCTCTACCTTTTTACACCAATATTAATTTTGCTGCTGAATTTTCTATCGGGTCCGCTTACGTTAATAACCGCCAAATAAGTCCCAGTTCCCACTTTTCTTCCATTATAATTGCGACCATCCCACACAAAATACAACCGTTTGGTTTCGTTGTGGAAAACCATAGCCTTTTTCTGAATAACAGGGTTCTGAACCACATCGTAAATAGAAACAGTTCCCTTTAATGGATATGTATGACAAATGTTACAATCAGGTTCAACCACAATCACCATTCCATCTGGAGGAAGGCCTACATTATTAATGGCGTAAGCTTGCTCAACCGGCTCAGGAATTGCCCTCCTGCCCTCTGAGAAAGGATTGTTTTCTGCAAGAAAGCGCATCTTAAAATGATAGTTAACATTAATCAGAACCTTACGATTTAGATATGCTGTCTGTGTGATATTTTCCAAATCAGTAATTCCAGCTTTGTCAAATATCCAGATTGAATCATTTTGCTGGATTCCATTTTGATGGTACACGTTTTGTATTTGACCAGTATAATTGGCATTGCTAAGCCGGTTATCGGGAAACGTGTTTACATTATACCCCCCACCTTCCGGTTTTTGAAAGAGAAAGGGCTGATTGGAGAATATTCTTTTTACCGACTCAGAAAATGTAACTCTGAGCATCTGATGATCCCGATTATACCAATCCAGATGCGCACTGTTAATAACAGGAGCGACACTATCTAACACAGCAAGCGTGCCTTGGATCAAATAACCTCCTTCAGGAAGATGCCCACCTCTTGCCATGATTCTGTCGCGTGGAAAAACTGAGGTTCTTGGCATGGCTGATAGTTCTCTGACCGATAAATAAATCACCGAGTCCATTGTACTTATGCTTTGAATTGAGAAGAATCTAAAAGAGGGTAAGCTAATAAGCTCCTGCACTCTCTGAAGATCATTATCGTGTAAAGGCCCGGTGTAACGGATTTTAATTCTATCGATGAAACCATCTTCATTCATATCAAAGTAGGCAGCATGAGTTAAAACAACCGGGAAATCAAGCAGATTGATAGTCAATGGGACCCTTCTGTTCAGGGGATTGCTTTGAATGTTTGATAGATTATCCCCAACTGATGCAACTGAATTGATCCAGACCGAATCACCTATCATTATTGAATCCAGTTGAACAGAGGTAACCTCTCCTGTGTATCTCCCTTCATTATCCTGAAAGACCGCCCTTAGGCTTACCTCATATTCATCAGTCCCAGGCCTTAAAAATCGAAAAGGTCTTTCATTATTAATTGCAGCTACCGGTTCAGAAAATCGTATCAGTACAGAATCCTCCCCCACATCATGAGCGTCAAGATGAGCCCAGAGAATGACCGGCGCAACCCGATCCTGCACAAGAACACTGGTACCCAATACCAGAATCCTTCCTGCAATCACCCCCTGTGCCAAAGTGATACGATCGTTTTCGTTGACAGCAGTATTAGGCTCATCTCTATTCTCCTGCACTATCAGCACAATAGTGCTATCCTCCAGATACCGATTAACTGTAGTAAAATTTCGATAATCCGGTAAAGATGTCATAGAGAGAATGCCCCCCAGATTACCTTCCGTAAGTGGGCCAGAAGTACTTATTGTGATACTGTCAATAAAGCCATCTGCATCCTGGTCATAGTATGAAGCCTCAGAGAAAGTGATTATGTCATCGTATTGAAGCATCTCCAAAAAGACTCTACGGTTCAGAGGATTCAACTGTATATTACCTGGATTATCGGTAATTGATGCATCTATATTGATCCATACAGAATCCCCCTCACTCATATAGGATATGCTGTTGGGAATGCCGACAGTTATGCTGTCAGTCAAAGTTACTGCAGAGAGATAAATAAGATATGAGACCCCGGAAGGCTTCCTGAAAAGAAAGGGCCTGTTGTGACTGAACGGCCTGACTGTTTCAGAGAAAACAACCCGCAAAGAATCTACAACACCTCCATACGAGATTAGCTGCGCAGCCTGTAAAACAGGAGCAACATTGTCAATAGGTGTAAGCTGGCTTTCCATCACCTTTCCACCATCAGGCAAAATAACTTCAGTAAAACGAATAATATCATCACCGGTCACCGAAGTAACAGGAATACCCCGGTTCTCGTCTACCAGTAGCACCACAGCATTATCAGCCGGAAGAATAATTTGGAAATTGGGTGAAAAATTTCTCCACACAGGGAGTCGGATGTTCTGTCTGAGAGTGGAGATGTCCCGCTCAACTATTGGCCCGGAATGTGTCAGGACAATGCTGTCAATAAACCCGTCTGCATCGTTGTCATAATAGACTGCTCTTGAAAAATAGATACTTTCATTGTGGGCCATCGAAAAAGTTGCTCCAATAAGTACAGCAAGTGCTACCAGTAGTTTTAGCATTGGACACCTCTGATTAAAGGTCTCTTATTTACTTTTAATTCCATCAATCTGATCGTCTGCCGAATTATTATTTTGCTGCGGTTCATTTTTCTGGTCCGTTTCATTACGGATTCTCAAAACCGTAACCAAAGCATATTCCAGGTCTTCACGAAGTTTCAAAAATGCCTTTTCGAAAAACCGGATTCGCTTATGTTCATCCGCACCTCTGATATTTAAATCAATATTGTTCTTTAACATCTTTTGTTTCTTATGAAGCCCCTTGATATTATCATCGGTTATCTTTATCAAATTAAGTTGAGCGATTCTTGTGATTTCAATAGCCAAAGAATCATAGGTGGTCCGTATACTGTCATATTGGAGAACCTGTCTTTTGGAAATATCATCTCCGGCCACTTTATATTCTTCCATTGTTTTTGATGCCATCATCAGATACTTCTCAGCATTAGGATAATTTTTCTGTAATAAATATCCATACGCCTGCAAAAGCTGTCCCTCTGACTGAATAATTCTCTTTTTACTGACAGCCTCAATCTGCTTACCAACATCAATGCAGTCCTGCCATTGCCTGGCTTTTACCGCCGCCCAGCCCAGCCCAAGCTGAGCATCTTCATAATAGTAACTCTCTTTGGGTATCATTCTTAATGCAGTAACTGCCTTAGCCATCGCTTTTTCTTCATAATACAGATATCCCAGCATAATCAGAGAGCGGTTAACAATCTCTTTCTGGGCCGCAGTTTGTGCTTCCTGTCCGTTTATGGCATTGAGCAGATGCTTCTCGACTTCCCTGTTACCACTGTTTAAGAAAACATGAACCGTAGCCAGAGAATGCTGAGAAAAGGCATAAAGGGAATGGTCTTCAGTGATCTGCTCAAATACAGAAGCAGCCTGTGTGTAGTTACCAAGTATTATTTCTGTTTCTCCCATGTAGTAGGCAGCGTGCTGTTTGATCGAGTCGGATACATCGCTACTGAAAATCTCCTCATATTGCCTCTTAACCTGCTCATGATTTCCGTTGCGGTAATATAAACGCAAAATTCCTAGTTCAGCCTGAGCTGCAAAGGGACTTTGAGGATACTTTTCCTTTACTTTTTTATATGCCTGAAGTGCAGCCGATCGCATGTCCAGAAACTCCAGACAAGAAGCTGCGAAAAAGGCGACCGCATCATTTTTACAGAATTGCGGATAATCAGCTGTAAGCCTGCTGAAAGCGAAATAAGCATCCCAATAGTTCTGGTCATGATAACTCTTCATAGCCCTGTTGTAAAGATTATTGAAAGCATATTTTCCTTTATTCATCAGACGCATTGCATAGAGCTCTTCCCGATGCTGCCCAAGCTGTGCAGAACCATAAAGAGAGTGGCTACCCAACAAATCAGTCTGCATATTTTGGCGAAACTGATAATGGAAAGCCAACTCTCTCCCCTTATTTACATTGGGCAAATTCGCCCCAAACACCAGGCCGAAACTTCCCAGATCATTCCACTTATTTATATCTGTAAAGGCCATTATTTTAAGATAAGGTATTGGTGAAACACCCACCTGAAGCTCCATATCCCAGTCAAATTTCTTGTTTTCAAGAAAATGAGCTGTTCTTGAATTTAGATCACTCATAGCTATCTGATAATCAACAAACATTCTTTTCTGAAAAAATGATGCATGGTATTGAGTTTTGATCTGAGCTGAATAAGGCATGTCTTCATTAGCTGACACTTTTGGGGAAAAAAGATTTCTGTATGATATTCCAACAATATGACAGCCATAGTCTGGATGATTGATAACACGGTAGCTGATACCCAAATCTGCTCCAAAGCCCCAGCTTGGCTCCCCGAAATTACCCTGATATGCCAGGTTGAGATTGGAACCTATAGAAAATTTTCCCCATGGATTTGTGGCATAAGAGCCCATAAAAAGAAAGTTACTGTTTCGGGATGTTCCAGCTTTCTGCAGATTCTGATTCTGGAAAATATAGCCCACAACATCATTGCCGTTTTCCCCAATTATTGAGAGCCCCACAGTCTGATACAGCCCCAAGGGCATCGTTGCTCCCAATTCAAAAAGTCTGGCAGGATCTCCGGATGAAAACGACAACGCCCCCCGGACTTTCAGATATGGCTCTTCCATAATTATAGCAGGGTTATCGACCGGTGACTGATTGGCAAACACCTGGCGCCATTTATTGGACAGCAAATACTCACCTGGTAATCCATCTGCACAAATCAGATTTACAGTCACCAGTATAAAAAAAGCCACAAAGGCAAACTTGGCATAAGTCATACAGAATTCCGCCTTTAGATTTTAGATGTCAGAAATGTTCTGTTAACTGATAGTGAAGACTATAATGACGATAGCCATATCTATTGTCATAGCATAAATGCTGCCAAACTGATGCGCTTTACTTAGGTGGTCAGGAAGAAAAATGCAGAAAAAGCAAGCAAATTTTGTACTGATAAAAATCAAATTACTACCACCAGAGGCGGCAATTCTTGTTTTTAATGCCACTACTCCTGGGAGCGTTAAGACTCCAAAGAGCTGCCGCTTTGTTTTTATTGTGGTGCGGCAAGAGCCCGCGGTATAAAAACAGTGAAGAACGTTATACCTTCTAGTCAAATTAGCCCATCATAGGCCACTGGCAAAGCTATACTCGTCAGTAAGCAATTGAAAAGAATTAATTCGGCTTAAATTTTATAATAAGGGAATAGCTGAGAACGATTGGCGTATTCATCTGCCGGGGTGAGCAAAGCAGACACCGTCAATCATGTAGCTTTGTAAAGTCCTCCCTCTGAGCGCAGAAGCTCCAGAGTCTGAACCGGTTTGAACTGAATTGAGTAGATAGTAGCAATTACTTCGCGATCCATAATGGTGAGCAGTCCGAAAGTAGGAGGCATGTTCTTTTCCATGGGTCCTTTAAGATGTCCAGGATTCATATACAGACGACCATCCTCCAACCGCATCTCATAATGATGAGTATGCCCATAGAGAATAATATCCGATCTGACAATGTCATCTCCCAAAACATCCTTTTCGAAACTGTGTACCAGCAAAACATTAAGACCCTGTATAGTCTCAAAATCCTTTGCCGCCAGTTTACCACTCTTATAACGAGTGTCATAAATTCCCGGTACCTGTACTATTTCCAGATACTGCTCTCCCAACTCTTTAACATCATCATAATCGTCGCCCAGATGATACAGGGCGACAACCTTTTGACGATTTACCAGATAATCTGTTACAGTCCTCAGATACTCTATATTGCGATGAGTATCGCTTACAATTCCAATTTTCATAACCAGACCTGCCTGTTAAACATTGATCGCAACCGGAACTGACTGGGAAATGCGTCCAAGCAAAGCATTGTACTCTTTTAAATAGATTTCAACCTGTAAGGCCACATTTTCTGCAGTAAAACCAAATTTTTCATCAAGAACTTTATACGGCGCAGATGCCCCGAATCTCTGGAGACCAAAAACTTTTCCTAAAGGACCAACCAGCCCAACTAAGCTATCTGGTAGCCCTGCAGTAAGACCAAAAACCGGTACACCAAATGGAATAACCGATTCCCTGTACTCAGGTGATTGCTCATTGAAAAGTCCCGCTGATGGCACAGAAACCACCTGTACCTTTAAACCATTATCAGCTTCGATAATCTTAGAGCCATCAATCAAAGTAGCAACTTCTGAACCATTGGCAACAAGAACTATATCCGGAGCAACGCTACACTGCTTAACCACATACCCACCCTTGTAAGACTGCATCGCATCTTCAAATCTGGTGGAGCCGGCTTTAGCTGGAAGATTATTAATGTTTTGTCGAGATAAGATCAAAACTCCCGGTATATCTGCTTCCATAAGCATTTTCCACCCAACAGTGGTCTCATCCACATCTGCGGGCCTGAGCACCAACAAGCTCCTTTTACCATCTAAATTATTCATCTTCTCCAGTAGTCTTATCTGGGTCTCCTGCTCGATAGGCTGATGAGTAGGCCCATCCTCCCCAACCCTGAACGAATCGTGAGTAAAGACATATTTTACCGGCAGTTTCATAAGAGCTGCCATGCGTATCGCCGGTTTCATATAATCAGAAAATGTAAAGAAGGTAGCGCAGACTGCTTTCAGTCCTCCATGCGCAGCGATTCCGTTCATAACCGTTGCCATAGTGAGCTCTGCCACCCCAGCCTGCAAAAAAGCACCAGAGAAATCATTTTTCTTTAGTATTTTCGAATTTTTAAGGAAACCATCAGTTTTGTCACTGTTGCTGAGGTCAGCCGAAGAGACAATTAAATTTCCCACCTTTTTAGCCAAAACACCCAGAACAGTTCCGGAAGCATTTCTGGTGGCAGAGTTGGCTTTCTGCTCAATTGATTCCCAATCGATATCGGGTGCTTCCGATGACCAGAACTGCTCCCATTTGGCATTCAGCTCCGGATTTTCTTTCTGCCATTGCAACTGCTGTTGCTTTCGCAAAGAAGCATCTTTAATTTTTCTCTCCTTCACCATTTTATAATACTCTGCTACATCACTGAAAACGGTGAAAGGATTCTCAGGGTCTCCGCCCAGATTCTGGACAGTCTTTCTAAACGACCCACCAGCATCAGTTATAGGCATTCCATGGGTGGAGATTCGAGCCTCAAAAGACTCTGCGGCTTCATTGCGGGCTCCTTTTCCCATAATTGTTTTACCAATTATTAAAGTCGGTCGTGATTTCTCTTCATTGGCTTTTTTCAGGGCATCTCTTATCTGATTCTGATCGTTTCCGTTGATGGTAATAACATTCCATCCCCAGGCCTGATATTTTAATGCAGTATCTTCACTGGAGACTTCAGAGGTTAAAGAGGAAAGCTGTATGTCATTAGAATCATAGAACATAATAAAGTTATGCAAACCAAGATGCCCGGCCAAACGCCCCACTCCCTGAGAAATTTCTTCCTGAATACCCCCATCAGAGATATATGCATAGGTTTTGTGGGAGAGCCACTCACCAAAACGTGCAGCAAGGAAACGTTCAGCTATAGCTGCACCCAGAGCCATGGCATGACCCTGCCCCAGAGGTCCAGAGGTATTCTCAATCCCCTTTTCAATGTCTTTTTCCGGATGACCAGAAGTGATACTGCCCCACTGTCTGAATGACTTTAATTCATCGATGCTGAATATGCCAGCAAGGGCTAAAGTAGAATAAAGCATAGGAGACATGTGTCCAGGATCCAGAAAAAAGCGATCCCGGTTAGCCCAATTTAAATCTGTTGGGTCATAATTAAGAAATTCAGAATAAAGAATGTTCATAAAATCAGCCCCACCCATAGCACCGCCCGGATGTCCGGATTTCGCCTTTTCAACCATGGCGACTGAGAGAATTCGGATGTTATCTGCAGCTCGGTCGATTGTCCTCTGGTTCACAAATGCCTCCTTTATGCTGTATTTTATCTCACAAAAGAGGTTAAAATAATTAATTTTATTGTAATGAGAAAGGAATTCACAGGTTGTAGTCGTTTCATATTGCTCAGATTCTTATAGATTTAATCTATGAATCCACGTTATATATTATGATCATAGGAATATATCGATAGGATCTGATCCATACTTAAATTATGCAAATACAGATTACATATGCTCATACGGCACCAAAAATCTGAAATCAGCAATTGCCAAGACGAATAACATTTTGCTAAAGAAATGGCCATAATGCCTCATCATAAAAAGTGTAACCAATATTTGAGAGTTTCTTTTCTGCTATTGTGCTCTTTTTTTGGTTGGCTTTTTGCTGCAGAGTGCAGCTCTTTTATTGGTATTCGAAGTTTTAAGGTAGAAGTTGAAGATAGTATTCTTTACAGGGACCTTCACTTGCATCTTTATAAGCGTTTAAGTTTTGAACCTCTTCCTTATGGAATAAAACCCGCAATACTGGAAAATGATCCGGTAAACAACTATATGGCGGTTGCAAGCGGCTCAATCGATGTCGAAAACCAGGTCCCAACGCTTCATTTTGTATTGAAGAGCTCATCACACGACGGAGAAGAAATTAAAAATATCCCCCTTAAAGGACTGGAATTCGAGCAGATCGTTGATGTTATGGTTCTGAAGATCCGTTACTATCTTGAACAGAATATTTCCGGCATTCTGCGAATCAGCTCAACCCCATTGGGATGCACTGTGTTGCTCAATGGGATCACCGTAGGTACAACTCCTGCAGAACTGACTCTGGAAAAGGGTTCCTACATATTAAAACTCCAACATGATTACCTGTACAACTTTACCGACACAGTAGAGATAAAATCAGGAAACCATGTTTCAGTTCAGCCAACGATGCGCTTCGAAGGACACCGGCTTAAGCCCTGGATTCTATGTGCCACTATTTTAACCCTAAGCACCACCATTAGCTGGATAGCAGAAAATTCTTTGCATAGATCGTATTCCAGCCTTGAAGAAGGACTGGAGCCGCCTGTTTACGATAAGGCTTTCAGAAAATATAAACCTGTAAACTACCTGAGGATCGGGCTGCTTAATGCTTCGTCTCTTTGCTGGACGGTAAACGGGTTTCTAATTGTTAGGAACATTTCTCTTAAAAAGAAAATTTTTGGTAAATAATTTGAACAACAAATATTCATCAACTAACAAATATATAGTGGACAGTGAAAAAAAACTGCTTGAGCAGGCAGCAAAAGGAGACAACGAGGCCTTTTCCAAGCTGTTTTTTACATACAAAGCTTTGGTTTATAGAGTAGTGTACCGCCTACTTCGTGTTCAGGAGGATGTAGATGATGCTGTGCAGCAAACCTTTATCGAAGTTTTTAAATCACTTCCAGGCTATGAGGGAAAATCAAAATTCACCACCTGGTTATATAGAATTGCTGTTAATGTTTCCATTCAGCACCTTCGCAAACGTCGCAGTGACACAATCTCCGATTTTGATCCTGAAATTCTGCCTTCAGAATCAAATAAAGATAATATGGAACATTTGGAATTGCAAAAACAAATCAACGCAGCACTGGATGCAATTCCCATTAAAAAAAGAGTCGTTGTAGTGTTACATGATATAGAGGAACGTACTATGGAAGAAATCGCTTCAATTCTGAAAATACCCTTAGGTACTGTGAAAAGCCGGCTTTTCCATGGACGTGACGACATGCGCAAAAAATTACAAAAGATACTGGAATCGGTATGAGATGCTCTGATTTTTTGAAAAACCTGCATCAGTATGCAGATAATGCGCTCGATGATGAGCTCAGAAGAGATGCTGAGACTCATCTGAAAGAATGCCCGAATTGTTCAGATGAGTTTAACTCACTGAAAACTCTTCTGCACTGTCTTTCTCAGATGCCTGTACCTGAAAAAGACGACTCCTACTGGCAAAATATCAATCTCGGGATATGCTCAGAGACTAAGCAGATTTCTTATGCAAAAAGCTCCAATAAAACAATACTCTCATTTTCCCGACCATCCTTAGAAAAATGGGCTATTGCAGCCTTAATTTTAATCTCTGTAGTTTCAGTTTTTAACTACTTTTCTGACAATGATTTACCAAAACAGAACACCTCCTCTGTCCAAGAGAATTCTTTTTTGAAGATATTAAACATTCAGGGCCAGGTTTTTGGAGACCTTCCCTCTGATACAGGCGCAAAAAAAACGATCGATATCAAAAGCGCCAGCCTAGAGGGCAAAACCATCAGAACCGCAGCTAGCTCATCATTGAGGCTTCAAACAGACGACAAAAGCTTTCTGGAGGTTGCAGAAAAAACATCGCTTCAAATCAAAGAATGCAATCAGAACAAACAGTTATTTACTCTGGAGCAAGGAACCGTAACCGCACAGGTAAACAAGAGAAATGCTGGTCAAACCTATCAGATCACCACTCCAAATGCCTCCTGTGAAGTGGTTGGCACCAGATTCAATTTATCTTTCAAAGATTATCCTGACCCCAGAGAATCTCAGACTACCCTTTATGTATTGGAGGGAAGAGTTCTTTTTATTAATGCAAAGGGTGTCTCTGTTTTGGTTGATTCCGGATGTCATGCAGTAGCAAACTATGATACTATATTAATGCCTCATTTAAAAAGAATCGATAAAACTGATGAAAAAGCCAAAAATAAGAATGATCTCAAAAATCCTGTAACACCGAAAACAAGTGATAATCCAATTCCAAAGGACAGTGCATTAAAGGCAGCTTCGGCTCTTATTGAATCAGGAAGCTTAGATGAAGCGATAAAGGAGCTCAGAAAGATTCACTCTACGCTGGATCTTCCCAAAAGTATCCTCATAAACGCACTGCAGAAGGAAGCTCTTTGTTGGAAAATGAAGAAAGATTATTCCCAGGCTGTTAAAACTCTGCAACAGGTTCTAAACCAGGCCGACTCAGAAAGCCAGAAAGAATATGCACTTTTCCAGATCGCTTCCATACAAAGAAATGAAATACACGATTTTGACTCTGCAATTTTAAATCTCAAGCAATACTTATCAGATTACCCGCAAGGAATCTGGACCGAAGAGGCTTACGTAACACTTGCTGAGCTATATCAGCTACAGAAAAATTACCTGAACGCTTCAGAGTTATACCACAAGTTCATCTCTCAATATCCCAAGAGCATTCGGGTAGAATCAGTCTTGTATTCTCTGGCACGTATCTACTCAAGAGACATGCAGGATTGCAATAAAGCTTTAAACATTTACTCTCAAATAGAATCACAGTTTCCAAACAGTAATTTTGCAGAGGATGCCCTCTTTTGGAAAGCGGAGTGTCTCTTTCAGCTCAAACGAATATCCCAGTCAGTTTCAGCTTACAAACAGTATTTAACCAGATATCCTGATGGTAAATGGGTTACTGAAGCCCAGATCCGATCCGGATATAAGATAACCGCAGGAACAGCTCAATGAGCAAGAATGGGTTCATATATTTTTTCTACAGCACACTGTTTTTTTTCAGTTGTGCATATAGGGATAATCAATTTGACCCCCAAAGCCCTCTTTACAGAGTCGTTCCTCCGGTGCTATCAGTTGTACTACAGTTTGATTCCACCAAAATCCACTCTATCAGTAATGATACATTTTATGCCTATACCCCACTGAATTTAACCATATCTGCCTCGTCCAAAGGCGCAGCCAGAGGGGACACAGATCTGGAAATTCTTTATCTTCATTTTATTGATGGTAAAGAACGTGGGAAGGAGCTGATCAAAGACTCGATCAGTATTACTTTGCAGGACAGCGGAACACACCTGCTTCAGTTTCAGTCTTCCGAAAAAACCGGCACAGAAACAGCCTTTGAACAGAAAATCATTATTCTTAGCAATAAAGAAGGCCCTAAAATAATTTCTTTTTTAAGCAGCGAAGACACCTTGCTGGCTGGACAAGACTACACCATCCAATTTACAGCAGAAGTCATAGACAGTAATCATCTTCTTAAAGAACTTATATATGTGATGTCTCCTTCTGACAATGTTACCAAATCTATCGGAGAGCATACTCCAAAACTGCTGGACACCTTGTCCTACCGTTTTTTCAGAAATGATACTGGCAAACTTACCATCACCCTTAAAGCGGTAGATATATTGGAACGAATCCAATCGACAGATGTAGAACTTAGATTTATAGAAAACCCCCCTCCATACTATCCGCCTGTAATTAGTAGAATAACTTATGCACCTCAGAATATCAGTGTGATGCAGGAGGTGGATTTTATGGTAAAATACACAGCTTCCTCTGAAAAGATATTCCAATACTGGTTGTTTAGTGAACAAATCCCCCCAGTGTGGACTACCGAATCCTCTTATCAGTTTGAGAACCCTGGGGTACACAAAGTGAGCGTGAGAGTGGAAGATGACTCTGGTTCCTTCGATACAGCCAGTATCTATGTTCAGGTTACCCCCACAGCTAATATACCTCCTCATATCAGCAATCTGGTTATAACACCAGACTCGGGAGATGCACCACTAAAAGTTCACTTTGCAGTTACAGCCAGTGACAGTGATGGCGAATTTCTGCATTACAAATGGATAATGGGGACCGGCCATGAGTTTTTTGCTTCTTCTGAGTTTGTGTTTACATATTGGTATGCCAAGAAATATCCGGTTACTGTCATAGCCTATGATGACAAATGGGGCACAGACACCATCTCAGACACCGTTACCGTAACCGGAGATAATGGGAACAAACCATGCCTGACAGCATATCCAGTTCCTGCATTTACCTTTCAGCCAATCCATTTTAAGCTGGAAAATGCCCCTGAAGAATACAAGGATGCCTTATACTATTGGGATTTCCCCAGAAGAGGCCCTGAGCCGGGCCCCGATTATAAAGAATTCAGCTTTCAATTAGAAGGTGAATATGAGGTAAAATTATCAGTGTTCTTAAAAGACACGATTCACATCTATACGGTTCCAGTAATAGTGGTAATGCCCAAGTTTTAACCCATTTTGCCGCTTTTTACACTAAAGATCTGATATTTTCATCATAGCAAACAGTACAGTCTACAGGTGAGTCTTTTCTCTGTTCAAAATAAATATGCAGTTATCACCTGTTGATGATTTTTCTTAAATTCCCTTTGATCTGCTTCCAAAAAAAAGAATACGGGAAGCAAGATCAAATGAAAAAAAGACAGGGGCGAAGCAAGTCCCTCCATAAACGCCTGATCCACTAACCAGACAAAATTATCTTTTTAAAACAGAAGAAGGACGGGTGAGAGGTACCCGTCCACCAGCTCATTTTATCTCTGTAAGGCAGGTGTATTAAACAGAGTTAAGCGGCCCTCCTGGTTATTTAGATATAGAGCAATTTGTGTGCCCAAATTGTAATCTTCGTAAAACCCTGATATTTAGCAGAATTGTTTTTCTTTGAAGCTTTAAAATAGTAGTATTTTCGCTACACTGCGATAACGAGTTGCACTATTGCTACCATTTATTGAGTAAACAGTGCCAATACATCTTCTCTGGTAAGACTTTTAAAAAACGAGCCCTCAGTAGTTATAACACTCTGCATCAGATTCTTTTTATGCTGCTGGAGTTGGAGGATATGCTCCTCTATTGAGTCTTTGGTTATCATCTTATAGATAAAAACAGTCCTGGTCTGCCCTATTCGGTAGGCTCTATCGGATGCCTGGTTCTCTGCACTGGGATTCCACCAGGGATCTATATGCATCACATAATCGGCACTGGTAAGATTTAAGCCTGTGCCACCCGCCTTGAGACTTATCAAAAATACCTGAGCCCCACCTTTTTTCTGAAAACGATCCACCACTGCCTGCCGGTCACGTGTAGCACCGGTTAAAATTTCGCTGCTGATGCCAGATTCCCTGATCCTCTCTCTCAACAATTCCAGCGCCTTAACAAATTGAGAAAATACCAGAACCCTGTGCCCCTCAGCTACCACCTCCCCAATACTTTGCTCAATAAGTTGAAATTTACCAGAATCTCCGCTGAAGCCAGAATCAAAGAGTCTGGGATGACAACAAATCTGCCGCAACCGCAGCAAACCTTCCAGAATCTGAAACCTGCAGCGCTCTACGCCCTGGTTATCGATAGATTGTTTTATCTTGCCACGGTAAGTCTCTCTGGTAATTTCATAAAGAGTTTTCTGTTGAGGAAGCATTTCTGCATAAAGAGTGATCTCGTTTTTTGGAGGCAGATCCTTTGCCACCTGTTGCTTTGTCCTTCTTAAGATGAAGGGAAATATCAATTTTCTTAAAACCCCAACAGCGTTCTCGTTTGATTCCTTCTCGATAGGGCGGATAAAACTACGTGAAAAGTTGCCATATGAACCCAGCATTCCCGGGTTAATGAATGAAAAGAGAGACCAGAGTTCGGTGAGATTATTCTCAACAGGAGTACCACTCAATGTAAGACGATACCTGCCCCTGAGGCGATCAAGAGCGTTCCTTATTTGTGATGTAGGATTCTTTATCGTTTGTGCTTCATCCAGGATAATATAATGAAAATTGATTTTCTGGAGAAACTCAATATCCCGCAATACTGTCCCATAAGAGGTCAACACCACATCGGACATACACATTATATCCTTATAGCGTTCCCTGGAAGCTCCATGGAAAAGAACCATCCCAAGAGAGGGTGCAAAACGCTGAGCCTCTCTCTGCCAGTTAAAAAGCAAAGTGGTGGGAACAATCACCAATGAAGGCTGCCCCTCCCCCAGATGTTTTTCATTAAGCAACAAAGCCAGGGTTTGAACTGTTTTCCCTAAACCCATATCATCTGCAAGACAACCGCCGAAATGGTATTTTTTCAAAAAATAAAACCATTCGTATCCTGCAAGCTGATAAGGACGCATTGATGCTTTAAAATCAGATGGAGGAACCTTTTTCTCTACACCTGAGAAGTTCTGAAGTTCATGCCTTTTCGTTTCAAACTCTGAATCTGCGCTCCTCTCATCTGCCATCTCGAAAAGCAGAGAAACCAAAGGTAGATGAGATGATCCAATCTTGAGGCTTCTCTGAGATGTATCAATATCCAGCACCGAAAACAAGCTGGAAAATTTTTCAAGCCACTCTTCAGGAATCACCCCAGATGTCCCATCAGATAGAAGAACAAACCGGTTTTTCTGCCTGACAGCCATGATTAGAGATGCTAATGTAGCAGGAATTCCATCTACAGACAAAGAAACCAGGCAGTCAAATACCCCCTGTTCCGAATTAACAGAAACAGTCAATTTCGGTGCGGATTTCCTGGCATTAGTTATAGTGAGTTTTTCTTGCCCATAAATCTCAAAACCATCTCTGGCCAAACGGGGTAACTCATGAAGAGTCCAGATCCGCGGATCACAGCTAGGAGTGTAGGTACCGGTCTGGTACTGCATTAACTCATAATCAGCCAATGTCGAAGTAAGCGAAGTCTCTCTGGCTTTAGAGCGGATTACCCTATAAACGGCACCATCACTGGACACTACCAGCCTCTGAAGGGCTGTGTCGAGACGGTTAAATTCAACCATCCCGTTATGGTATGAGAAACGTAACTCGACCAGAAGCATCGAATCACTCTCGAAAAGATAGAGCCTGCCAACCGGTCTAACCGATTGAAGATCAACTATTGCTGCAGCATTAGAACTCTGAGCAGGCTCTATTATCTGTTGCAGTTCCGAATCTTCAGAATGGTCCCCTGAAACCGGCGTCTCAAAATCCAATCCTATCTGGATTGCCTGTTTGTCATTTGCAGCAAGCATAGCTGCAACAACATGACCGCAGGCACCACCATAGGAAAAACTACAGGTACAACTAAACTTCAACCCGTCTTTTTCTCTGTTAATTACAACTCTGTAAGAACTCTCATCTTTTACAGTGGCAATAATCCCATCTCCAACAATACTGAGACTTAAGACTTTACCCCTGACAAAACACCGTTTGCCCTCATCGATCACCGTTTCAAATGCGTATTTCTTAATTTCTTCTTCTGTAAACAAGGTCACTGACTGCTAAATCGGATTAGGAATTTTTAAGGATATTGTAACGAAGCAAAATAGATATTGCGGAGCAATTGAGAAAGGCAGGATTGAAACACAGCGTTTTGCAACAACAATTCTGATTTGCTTTTCATTTTCCCCGTGATTCTAACCGTAAGCCAGCCAGCTCATCTGTGGGCCCTGTATTGCGATTGACCCGCTGAGCCCATTCCCTGAAAACTGCTAAAGAGGCTTCATCAGCATCTATACGGAAATTGGGTTCATTATCCTTATCATCATTAAACCAGAAAAAAACTTCAAAACAACTGTTATTATCAAAAAATTCCAGAAAGTCACGCAACCACTGATGTCGTCTGGGCTCTGAGGGGCACCCAATCTCTGCAATCCACATGGGTTTGTTAAAACTCATCAGCCCAGCGATGGAACCGCCATAAACCTTGTGAAAAGATTCCCACTGATGATACTCATCATGCTCATCTCCAAAATTATAACCATCCAATGCTACAATATCCACATAGTCATCACCCGGATAGTAAGGAAGAATATCAGATTCAAAGGTCTTTTCTCCCCACACGACTCCAGGACTGAAAACCCATCGAACATTAGTAACTTGTTCTTTTCTAAAGATTTTATGCACTCGTTTCCATGCACTCACAAAGAGCTTTTGTTTCTCTCCCCAAGGAAACCAGTCACCATTCATCTCATAACCAAACCTGTAGAATACCTTTGTCTGAATCTCTGAGACCTGTGAAGCGAAACGCCTGAAGTAATCATCCCATTTACCATCAACTATTTCCTGCAGAATCTTTTCATTCTGCTGTAGAGAAAACTGATCTGACTTCAGATCCTGATTTATCACTGTATATATGTCCAATTTCTTATTGTGCTCGGCTACCTTCAGAGGGAAGTCATCACCAAATTGAACGTACCAGAGTATGTAGCCCGGAACAGCACCAAACACAGCGATCTCATCTCTGAGGCTCTCCTCATATTCATTCCAGAGCTTACTGGAAAAGAAACCAAAGCGTTGAGCATTTGTTAAAGGGGGTTCACTATTTCCTGAGGCACAAAGCAGATAAGCTGCGTTATTTAAATACGAAATCGTTGGCTTAGTATGAGAGCATGAATGGAGTAATAAAAAGAAGATTACTCCTGCTATAGTCCGTACCAAAAAGACTACCCTCAAGTGTACCCCCTTTTTATGCTCAGAAGAGTAGAAGTGAACTTTTCCAGCCTCTACTATATTATACTCTATCTGTTGTTCTTATCACAAGATAGATAAATCAGACAATTGTATAAAAACCGCTCACCGATTTAGCCGGAGCCTTGTAATGAATCTTGCCCTCCTTTACCGGGACATCTGCCAGTCTGAGAAAATTCTCGGATGCCGACGTACGGTATACTGAAAATTTAGCACTGGCAGAACCACGAATTTCAATAGGAATATTCCAGTCCAGTTTATCATCATTAATTAACACGAAAGAGTCGGTATTGCGGGTGGAGTTGTTGGAGAAACCAATAATGGACATATCAGATCCATTACAGCCAACCTGGCACACCCCCATGCCTGGCAGGCCTGCTTTACAGACCGGTTTAAGGAAGTTTAGCTCCTTGCTTCGGGAAAAGCTACCATCTTTATTTTTAATGGCAGTACTGATGATCAGCGAGTTGACCTTTGTTCTATAGATCAATTTATAAAAAGCACTGATAGAGTCGGGTCGTATGTTTCTTATTTCATCGATAGTAACCCAGGCGTGCAGATCTCGCCTTTTCTCATGAATCAGGTCTATACCTGTACTGCAGAAATCATTACTGTTGCCGGAAAGATTGGCATTTGAACTCAAAAGCGAAACTGCACTGAGAGCCAATGGATCCTCTATAATCAAATCAGCATACCCCCAGTCGTAAAAATTTCCCCAGTTTTTAGTGTCACCAGGACTAAGTGCTACATGCTCTAATCCATTATGGTCCAGTTGCCTGCGAATAAGTTTCAGAAAATCAACAATCATCTCTGGAGACCAGTAAAGATTCATTCCGGTATTAGAGTAGAGTGGAATACCTGAACTATCCCATAGTTGCCACATTTCACCCCGGCTGTGTAGAGATAAGCTGTGCAGCGGCAACTTTTCCGATATAGAAAGGTATCTTGCCCAGGCAACCAGATACTGGCTGTAATGTATACGGCTAACCGGATCAAGATCTCGCCCGGATAGTTCCTTTTGTCGGGTCATCCATGCTGGCGGACAGAGACCAGAGAGCATGATCTTCAGATCTCCTCCCCAACTTCTGGCCACCTCTAGTGCATAGCTGGCCAGTTGTGTATGAAAAGAAGGAAGATCGTGGAAATGATAGTCATTTAACTCTACAATATGATCCTCATCACTGTCCTGTTGACAGTAATTTAAACGAAAAGGATCAACAAACATTTTAGCAGTACCCATCCGTAAGCCATTCTGACCGAAAATCTCGTGAAGAAATTTCTGGTGATGTTCGTTTAGTGGAAAATACTCCTCCGGGTCAACTGCTGCCTTGTCGGTAAAACAGATCCCGAAGCCGTCCCAATCACGAAGTTTTCTTGAAAAATCCACATGCGCTCGAAGCATGATTTATCTATATTCCTTGAATGAATTTGGTTTGAAGGTAACTATTATAGAGTGCAATTAGTATGCCGGGGCAATTGATGCCTATAAATTTATTAATTTCAAATACCACGGTACCTTACTTTTCTTTTTTTACTTCGATATTTAAGGATTGACATTTGTTTTTCGATATTTCTATTTGAACACTCGCTAATCTGATGACAGGAGCATCTTCTGAATAGAATAGCTACAGTCCGATACAATAAATTGCCATTTTTATTGGTTCTATTTGCTCTCTGCAAATGTAATGTGGATATTGTTGACTATGACCAGAATTACTTCAAGGGCATGAACATTTTTTTCCAGAAAAGCACCAGAAATGTTTATAGACCCGATGAATTCAGAGATGATCTCAGTCAAATGAGATCTCTTGGAATCAACACACTATTTCTTATACCTTTTCATTACTGCAGTGATCAGTTCTCCGATTCAATCAAAGCCACTGCAGAAACAATAGAAGACAGTGTTCTTGAATTGATCATCATTTCCAGCCAGCAACAGGGTTTTAATGTCATTCTCAAGCCTCATGTTGACCTGGAAAACGGTAAACCCCGCTATCAGCTTAACCCCTCTAACCCTCAGAGCTGGCTTAATTGTTACCGTGATATCCTCTACCGTTATGTGAAACTCTCAAATAAATACAATCTCTCGCATCTGGTAATCGGAACAGAGATCGACAACATTGCAGACTCACCCATTTTTTTTTCGCTTATACAAGAGATAAGAAATAATTATCAGGGTGCCATCATCTATGCCTCTTCCTTTGATCACTTTCTGGAATCAGATATCTGGCAGCATGTAGATATAATAGGAATAAATGCCTGGTACAATCTGTGCAATAATAACTACTGCACCGGATCGGAATTGACTGAAAGCTGGAATTACTGGTTGACGCATATCGATAATTTCTCTTCAGGAAAAGGCAAACCGATTTTTATAACCGAATGCGGCTTTTACAGCAGAGAGGGATGTGCTATCAATCCGGGCGACTGGAGTAAAGGAGGCGTAAGCTCCCCACTTGAGCAGGCTAAGTCTTACGAAGCTCTTCTTTGTCAGGCAGCTCATTTTACCAATATAAAAGGGATATTCTTCTGGCAATGGGAATTAAACAACCCCTGGAATGATTCCAGTAACGATTATACACCTGAAGACAAAGAGGCCGAACACATTATCAGAAAGTATTGGCATGACAGGTAAAACAATCTTTTTTGTTCTTCTGTTTTCTTTGAGCTCACGATCTTACACAACACACAATTATTACAGGTTTGAAATCGGCGGAGCATTCTCTCTTAGCACATTTAACAAAAGTTTTAATACCGTTCTAACCGAGAATCTGGGATATAATATAACACCAGCTATTAACATAAGTTTTTTCGGAGAGCAGCAGTACAGAAACCGCTCCTTTACCAGCAGTAATTATCTGGGAGCAGAATACCGTTTTTCCCTTCCGGGTGGCTTTCAGATTCCACTTGGCTCTATGGTAGGGTTTAAATCTTTGCATATTGGATCTTTCAGTGACGCTGCTGCGATATGGGGTATTAACACCGGGCTTTATTATCAGCTTTCGGAAAAAGTACAGATAAGATCAATTTATCGGGGAAAACTGTATTTTTATGATATGAATATCTGGGGAAATGACCTGTTACTGGGCTTCAGTTTTTTATTTTAAAGCAGCACCTGCAGTAAATACTTCCGGCCGGAAACGCTTCGCTTTTTTGGAGAGAACCGCACGGGGAGTTGCCCGGTGCTGAAATAATACTCCCTTACAAGGCTTGGAGGCCTGGGCTATTATAAGGCCCTCTTTCAGAGCTAATAAGAATTCTTAAACCTCTGAACCCATGAACTGTGCCTGTATAATATCTATCGGTTGAAAATAAAAATCCTTTGTCTTAGATTATCCAGCATATCTGTAAAGGGAATTATTAAAGGCCCGGAAAAGAACCGCAAACAAATCACATACACTGTTCCACCACTTAGAGCAGAAGCCAACAGCACTGAAATATTGCGGATTAGTGATGTTCCGGGAACAAACCTTTGAATGATAATAATTGGTATGATCATCAACAGACTGCCGGCAAATGCCGGGTAAACCGATCGGATGTAGACTTTCTTGCGAATCCCGGTTATCCTGTAATTAACGTGTGTAAATATTGGAAAAACCACTGCTGCCCTTATAAAAAGCGCCACAGCGATACCTTCTGCTCCCCACTTTACTGCAGAAAAAATAGCCGCAACCGTGGTCAAAAGCATCAAAAGACTCCATAGTATCGAAGGTACGATTCTTTTGTTGGATATCCAGATTGTGCCCGGAAATGCCGATATACAATAAAATATTCCCATCAGTGTTAACCAACGCATCAGAACCGCCGATTTCAGCCAAAGAGTGTTATTCTGGAAAAAACAGATGGTATTTACTATCTCCCCAGATAGCACGCTCATAGAAAACAAAACTGGAACGACTAACGAAGATACGACAAAAGTAAGTTGTGAAAAACCACTTTCTGTCCTGGACTTGTCATTCTGCAGCCTGGAAAAAATTGCCACAGTAATGCTTCCTAAAATGGCATTTATTACCAGATGCGGCAGAATGGAAATATCATAAGAAAAACTGAACAATCCCAGCATCTTCTCATCAATCAGTTTGCCGATAATAACAAAAGGCATGCTGAACCTTAAATAATCGGCAATACGCAGAAACACCAGTCCAAAGCCCACTTTAAGAATCTTACCCGAATTCATTAATGCATGGAAATTAATCCCTGGAACCTTGACCAAAGATGCCAGTAGAGTTAAAGCGCTCACTTCCTGAACCAAAGCACCGGTAAGCAGCGACCAGGTACCATAACCCTTGACTGCCATAATAACCATCAGTGACGAGGATACCACTGCTGAAGACGCTTCTATGGAAGCCAGTGCTCCAAAGCGCATCTGCTTCTGAAGAAGTGCTCTTGGAACAGAACACACTGAAGAGACCGGAACTATCAACGATCCAACCCTCAGTAAATTTACCAATTCAGAATTATTAAAAAATGATGCTATAAGCGGAGCTATGCAATAGATGATTAAATAAAGCAGGACCCCCCAGATCACACTCGCCGTAAAACAACCTGCAACCTCCTCCCTGTTTATATCCTGCTTCTGTACAATCGCAGTGGTAAGCCCCATCTCATTAATCAGACTGGCCATGCCCACAAAAAGAGTCACATATCGCATCAGACCAAAATCGGAAGGCAGCAAAAGGTTGATCAATAAAATCTGCGTTCCATATTGAAGCGAATAGCGGACCGTTTTACCCAGAAATACATAAGCACTGGAACGGCTAAGCTGAGATCGAAGGGATTTATTCTGCTGCATCAATTCGTGAGTTCCATATTATCGACCCATTGTTATGAATCGATAAATATACATTTGTGGAAAGTCTGCGAAGCTCCCTGTGAAAGGGCATCTAAAGCCCCTTCATTCTCAACTGATCCATCCTCTCCCTTACACTCTTCTCCAGTTTCAGAGATGAAAGAGAAAGGGTATAATCAAAACGTTTGTCTGAAGCGGAAATATTGATTGAAAAAATCACCCTTGTCTTGGGGAAATCCCATCTTGCATAGGCTGCAGTGTTTATTTTGAGGTAGTAATCGTAAGGATGATATCTTAGATTCCATCTCTCTTTTTTGACATAAGAGTCCAATTTTACAAATATCAATCTGGGATCAAGCCCCTTAAATACCGGAGCCTTCATCCCGTATTTTTTTTCCAGCAAATCGTAGATATCGTGAACAAACACCAGCGTGCGGCTTCTGATTGCCATGTAATACTCATTTACACTGCGAAACACATTGTAATTAAAATCATAATATTTCAGATCTTCAAAATCAAAAACTGCAGTTGCCTGAAAAAAGCTGTCCTCATGAAAATAGTACTTTACCGTTGCTTTTTTTCCGGCTATCTCTGCATTTGTTCTATAAACAGTTATCTTAAGATCTGCAGGGAAACTTGCCGCTGAAGGATCATTTATCCATTGACTGGGATTAATTATCGCCCTTACCTGCTGCTGTGAAGATCCCCATGGCGCATCATTGAACCCGCCCGGATCTGTAGCCCCAAGAGCTATCAGTGGGTAAAATATTAACAGAAACAGCCCTGGTTTCATATCTATTGGATAACCCCCTGAATTTTTCCTTCCCTTATCTCCAGAGTTTCACCATAAGTTCCAGACACCGGCGGACACCTTACATATATATTATCAATCAGTATCGAGTCCCATGCGACTGTCTGCATCTGCATCTTTGCCACCGAACGGCCAAAGAGTGTGTCAGCCGGACTAACAGTGTAGGAAGAGTTTTTCTCATGATAGCGGGCCATGTGAAATAATATCCTGCCGATTCCAAGTAGCTGGCCATCACCCGGATAAATGTGAAGCCTGAAAAAATCACCATCCCTGATATTATTTACCTCCCGAAAATCCTCTGAATAAAAATAGATCCCCAGTGTATCACCATTATACTTGCATTGATTTTTCCAGTGGCAGTTGCCGCTTAAATTCATGTAATCACCATTTATATACCCACTAAACACCACCACCGGCTCGCATCTTTCAGTTAAAACCACCTCAGAGCAGTGTATCAACAATCCCACTGTAACGCTGAAAAGTCCAGAAAGAGCAAACTTGTTCATAATCGCTATATTCGAGCCGTTAACCAAAGCCTTCTCAGAGAAAAACAGGTAATCTATGGGTGATTTTAGCATATTTAAAGGATTAAAGGTATAAAAAACAGTCAAAATAAGAATGGAATAAAATATCTGTTCGGAAAAAATAAGCACGAAATTCGACATATCATATCCCATATCATATCCCATATCATATCCATATCCATATCCATATCCATATCCACATCCTACATCCTACATCCTATCAGCACAGGGCATTGCCCTGTGCTAAGATAATGCGCCCCTTCAGGGCTAGATAGGATAGTGTCATTTGCCTTATTCAGCCTGCAGGGCTGAGCTTCCTTAACGTAGGGCAATGTCCCACGATTATGACCTGCCCCCCCCTGCCCCACAGAACCTCTGAACCCCTTAATACCCACATTTGACAGCTAACCCAAAGAAAGATCTTGATACTTGTCTGTACGTCTCCTATTTTGAACAGACAAGTATGAGCTATGGCAAAACTCTCAGGGCTTAAATACTGTAAAAACAAACGAGGTTACCTATGGGTTTATCCAGAGATGAAATTTTAGATCTGGCATCCCGCTACACTTCTCCCAATGAAGTCAGCGATTTTCCCTTCGAAGGCGACCTGTTCTGCCTGCTCAGCCGTTCCATATCTCAAGAGGGCCAGCAGCCGGCATCCGAAAAAGATGAGTGGTCTTTTAACGGCTACGGAGTCTGTATCGGTTACACCATCGATGAAGAAGCAAAACCAAAGGGGAAATGGCTTTGGATGCATTTTGCCAGTCTTGCGGTATTCCCCCCAGTAACGCAGGTGTTAAAACTTCAACCTCCCCATGTCGTAAAAGGCTGTTTTCAGAGCGCTGATCGATCCAGTGAAATTAGAATCATTAAGATAAGCACCGGAAACGCACCAAATACGCTCGAAAATAAACTGGAACATCCAAAAGTGGAAATGGCCACACAGGAAGTTCCAAATGATAAAAAGATTATAAAATTTCGAAAAAAGAAAGATGTTACCAGATAAATTAAAAATCTTTAGTTACTTGAAACTTCTTATCCCCCCCTGTTTAGAAATTAGAATTTTGAAATTTGTTTAGAATGTAAGAACTGTGACTTGAAGTTTTCTACTGTTTGGTTAGGCTAACAGTCCACAGTTTTTGAGATTAGATAAATGAGTAATAATTACTTGCCGCAATATTAATTGGGCAGCACCTGCCCAAGCCCCTACAGCCTCATCTGCCCCGATAAAAACATTATCCTTTCCAGAGCTTAGCCATTTCCATTAGGCGACAGGCCTGCTTCTATGATGGTGTTTTCGTTAAAAAATTGCGATCTCCAGGTTCCAGACTTTCGGTTCTGTGGTTTTTTTTTGGGTCCCGATGAGACAGTTGTGGGTTCCAAAGTGACATTTATGGGTCCCGGAGGGTCGTTATAATGATGTCTAATCTCGATTTACTGTACCCGGACTCGATTTAATCCGAACTTCGGGACAGCTTTTTATAGCTCCAAGTACTCTTTCCAGAGTTATAATTACCCAAATTTTCCAGTAGAATACTGCCCCCATCATCGATGAGGTAATCACTGTATGGGGTGAAATGCATTATTAATGAATCTTCTGGATAAAAGGTGGCTTTACAGCGGATGTCTATACGCTAAAAGAACGACAGTGACAATCGTCGGATTCTGGTATTAAGTTTATCGCTTCTTTAATGGTGTGGAGCGACATTTCACGGTTCGATACACTCTTAAAAAAAATATTAGGTTAAAACGTATCCAAGAGCATAAAGCATTATAAAGATATTTTGAATAATTTATCCCATTACCGGGTTATGGAATACAGGTTTGCCGCTAAGTGCCACTCTTTTTCTGGTAATAAATTGTTGATAAAGTCTGTTTATGTTTCGCTTGCTGACAGCAGATTCGCAGAGCAGTACCATTTACACGAGGCTTATTCGATCAAAGTGACATTAATACCCTGGCTCATGCCACGTCCCAGTGCAACCCGTGAGTTGTTGATCAGAAGCACGATACGGCCACCATGGTTTGTAATCACTGTACCTTCAGTGCCTGGAAGAATGCCCATATCAATTAATCTTTGGAGCATCCTGCAGCCCTGGGACAACTGTTCTTTATCAGAAACTTCAACTATGCGGAATTTCCCTCCAGTCTCTACTTTTGATATCGGTATGCTTTTAGATGTCCCAAAACACTGCTTGCACAAACCATGGATCTGCATTTTGTGATCAAAAGCATGAAATTCATGATTTCTGGCAACCCTGATTTGCCAATCTTCAATTTCAGGAGAGAAGAATTCGATTATTTTGCCACACTTTAAGCAGTAAAAATGATCATGGTGCTCACCCAGGTGCAGATGTTCATAGCGCACCATATTATCGCCAAAAATCCGTTCGATGGCAAATCCATACTCAACAAGTAAAGCGAGGGCATCACTGATGGCCAAATCTGAAATATTAATTTTGTGCTCATGAACAAACCTGCGAATATCCTCAAGAGTCACGTGTTGGTCGGTAGAGAAGAAAAAACCGATAAGTCTCCTTAAATCATCATCAACGGTTATTCCGTTATTTTTCAGAAATTCAAGACATTCATTGAGTATTTGCTTATGTTTGAGGCAATAAAAATTGTCGCGTCTTTTTTTTATCGTTTTAGAGTCGAATAAATCCGGAGTCAAATTTTGCGGACGGAAATGTCTGAATAGATTTTTAAAATGCAGTCTCATTTATTCTGTATCCTTGCCTCCGCTCTCTGAAGCATCTGCAATATATTTCCAAAATTGAGGGTAATGCAAGTATCACAGGTATTACGAAGATGTACAATGTTATATTAGGCAAGAAACGGGTTAAACTTTTTTCCAAGAAGCATGAGCATATTTTGAATAGAATACTGATTTTCATTTTAACACTCAGCGTCATAATCGCAGCCGAAGTGGACAGAATATTTCTGGTGCAGGACCGGTTTTACAGCTCTGCACTTAAATCGCTGGCCAATGCGGGAACCGCACTTCCTCTGGATCTTTTTAGCGGTCTGGTTAATCCTGCGCTCACCTTCTCCCATCATTACAATATCGTGCCACAATCACAGGGCACTGTTGCAATCGGTTATGGCAGGGACTCACTCTTTAATACTCAAATTCTGCCTGCAGGTTTCTCCTATTCAAACCAGGAAGGTTCGCTGGGGTTATTCTACCGTTTTATGAAAGGTAAAAAAGATATCCTGCAGCATGAGATGACTATCAATTTTGCAAGTCAGATTTCTTCTAAGTCCGACGACCAGGGTGCAGTTGACTTTGGCATTAATTTGCGGTTTGAGAAAATGGAATGGAAAAAGCAACCTGCTAAAGTACAGCATTTTCTACCAGCAGACTCTGGCAAATGGGTTCTGGAAAATGAATACGAAAGCAGCTTCCCGGATCAAAATTATTCGATTAGAGATAAACGTGCATTACTTGATATAGGATTTTTTCAACCTCAAGTTATGGAAAACATGGATTTCGGACTTGTCATAAGAAATCTTCTGGGATACGTATGGAGCTATGGTAACCCGGATACAGTTTACTATGATACACTGGCTGATTCACAGAGGCTGGACTCTGTGATGATAAAAACGTATGGTTTTACCGGTTACAAAAAGTCTATGCGTGGATGGACAAAAGGAGTCAACCGGACGCTGACTACTGGGATAGTCTACCATGCATCAATCAGTAACGATAGAATTCTTCTTGATTTCCCGCTTGACCTTGAGATACGGGGACTGCTCAACAAGAGTATCAAAAACCGGTACATATTCAGAGGCGGTTTGCAAGCGAATATAGCCAGACATGTGATATTGCGATTTGGTTATGCGCGGGCTCCCGGAAGACTCAAATCCAGTTGGGAGGAGATAAAAAACATCAATATTTTTACAGGTGGAGCGGGCCTGAGAATCGCCTCTTTCTCATTTGATTTCTATGTTTCTGATAATGTATTCGGTATAAACGGGGCGTTTAATTAATAAGAGGCTGTTTGGGAAAAGAAATAATGAATATCGAATGATGAAGTGAAGAAAGAAAAAGCACAGTAAGAAAATTATAAATGTTTAAAGAGAACAAAAGTTTATAACAGTTAGCCCCTGCTCCTGTTTCCTGTTTTTTCTTGTTCTTTTTTCGAATTTCGTGCTTATCCTTTGTATCAATGAGCTTTGGGGTTTTGTAACTACTGGCAGAAAAAAATTTTGTTAATCCCCCTTATTATGGGAGCCACTTTCCAGCAGTGGATTTTGCCCCCCACTCTAATCCCCCAAATAATCGATTCTCTCCATGATACCAGTTGTATCGGCTGGTGGTGGCATTACATTTTCTCCACAATTCTCGGTGACAGGTGTCATTCTCTTTATGTAGCGTTCATATTGAGAATAAAATCCTCCAGGATTCTTTTTTCCCCCGTTTTTTAAAAGAGTTGTGGTCAGGAAGCGGTGAAGTGACTTTCCATCAGCCGGACCAGTGTACTTAGTGTTACATTCACCTATACAGGCCACAGTGAGATCGTGAATATCCGGTACTCCGCTTTTATTGCCAAACCGGTCCAGATCAACCCTGATCACTGCATTCCAAAGACCAAAGCTGGTTTTTGCTTTACTGTAGGCCGGGACATTAAATGGTCGCATGATGTCATCTGTAGTTCCGCTTTTTGCAAAATTGGACAGTGGTTCATTCAACAGATATGCATCCGCGTTGTAAACGCTGTCAGTTAATGATGGATCGTATGGAGAGAGCTGGTATGCAATATCATAATCACTCAACCCATCAGCCATGTTGGAGATGAGCCTCTTGTGCATTCCAAGTAACGATGGTCTTATATTGTTGATATCAGCATAGGGGTGGTAACGTCTTATTGTGTCACTTACAGATACATTTTCTCCATTTAAAACTATTTTTTCAACAACCAGGGAAGGGTGTTGTGCCGGGAGTTCAATCAGATCATTATTGTAGAAAACGTTAAAGAGATGCATCTGTTCATAAAGACTCATCTCCAGTGTTCCTAAAGCAATGGAGTACATACTGTCGGAAACCGGAACTCTTCTGCCATAGGAATTCATGTAATCTACATCTGCGCCTACGATTCTGGTAAATTCCTTGTATGCTCTGACCCCGGTCATGTAGGTTAGCTTCAGCGAATCCTTTACTCTGGAAAACGCACCAGTTCTGTAAAGGAGCTGAACGAGCTGAAAAGCATCGGACTGGACATCAAAATTGGAATTGAATATGCTGCGGTTCATCCTTAGCAGTGTTTCAACAGCTAAAATATTATTGGATGATGCCAGCAGGTCAAACACGTATTTACATCCATCAAAACTATTTCTGTAGTTGTGAACCGGATAGCCTCTGCCCCTTACTGCACTGTTATGAAAAATCACTCCGGTTTTAACACCTTTTTTAAACTCAAGATCTCTTTTCCAGGCTACATCATCAATAACCTCAACAGTGTCGGTCCATTTTGAGTAGGGCTTAAAGATACCCAGATCATAGTTAAGAGTGTTAAGAATTGGTTTAGCAGTTGAGGAGCCATTTGGTGTCCTGTTTTTAAGCAGACATGCCAGTCTTGAACCTAATCTGTCTTTTGAGTAATATGCAAGCAACTTTCCAGAGCGTGAATCCATAATACTATAGGCATAATATTGACCATCAACAGCAACAGGTTTACGCAGGTAAAAAAATGTGCTTCTGCGGAACTTATTTGCAGCCATTTTCTTGTAGCGGATATTTACAATGATTGTATCACCGGGATTACAGCGGGTGTAAAATGTGGAGCCCGGCTCATTGAAATTGACTGTATCTTTAAGTATTCTGACTAATCGAACGGAATCTTTGGGAGTAATTTTTGTTTCGATCGTTGCAGAATCGCTTCCTATTCTTACTTCATCGGTTATAGTAGTATCTTTGCCATACCCTCTGTTGTTTACCAGTTGTTCCAGTGTTTCCTGCAGATCTTTGTCGATGGTTAATTTTATAAGCAGGTTTCCTTTTTTTCGGATCAGAGAATTAGGGTCTATAAGATCCATTTGTTTGAGCTGTTCAGGATCAGAACCGTTTCTTTTCAAAGTCATAAGCCAGAACTCATTGGCCAGATCGACCAGAGCTCCATAACCACCCTGAAAAGTTTTAGGCTGGCTGAATTCCAGTGCTTCGATCTCAGAGAGGACCTGTGCACTTTTTTCAGGCCCCCACCCCAGCATCTCAGCCATACGTGGCATATCGATTTTGCACTGTGTGGAGATCTTGGTTTTAAAGTTTCTTCCCCATTTTACCATGCGAGCCAGATAAACACACTCTGCATCTGACAGGTCTTTTAATTCTTTGTCAAACAACCCTCTGGCGATATCTTTACATCCAATCATACCATAATCACTTGTGACACAGTGGTTAAGGTAGACCTCCATAACATCTTCTGCGGAATACATTTTCCTCAGAGCAACCGCCAACCGAAGTTCACGCTTTTTCCGGTCAACAGACTTGCTTACCATTCGCATCCCTTTTTCATCCAGTTTTGAAATGAAAAGTTTTGCTACCTGCTGGGTGATAGTGGATGTTCCGCGGGGAGTAACGATCCTGAATTTTAAAACCGACTCTTTTGTAGCTCTAAAAAAAGCACTCACAAAGCTTTCAAACTCAATCCCCATGGGATTGGAAAAAAAGTTCTGATCTTCAGCGGCAAGAAGTGCGGTGATAAGAGTTTGTGGAACCTCTGAGAGTTTAGCTCTCTGATGATCGGTTTTAATTCTTGCCAGAGGCCGCTCAAGTCTGTCAACAATCTCGATGGTATTGGAGTACTGACGCACCTCCCGCAGTCGATCAATTATCGAAAGCGAGGGATAATCATCTAAGGTTACCCCATCAACGACCCTGACTTCAGAATTCTCTTTTTCTTCACCCCTGTCGACTATGCTGGCGGCTTGCTGGTCCATAGCCTCATCGGTGAGCACATCCTGCCACCCTGCCCCATACTCTTTGGACAAGAGTCCCCTTTTTTCCAGATCAACCAGTTTGTCACCCCACCTGAGGAAATAGCGATTAAAGGTGGATCTGGCAAGCAGATACCCAGGATAAGCAGCTATCAGAGTCAGTACAGTAATTCCTCCACAAATCCACAGGATAATTTTCAATACTTTTTTATTCTTTGCCATTTTTTTTGTTAGCCCGAATGAAGAATGCTAAGAAAAGGGTAGACTCGCTGAAGCGATTTCCGCAGCTTAAGAGAGATTCAGAATGTTAAATCTACTCTATTTTATATAAGATATTCAAGAAATCCAATGCTAAAGGTGGACATTTATAGGCATTACAGTATATTTTTAGTAATCAAAATCGGGCGATTCTCCTGGTAAAGTACAGGCACATCTTTGCTTTATATGTGTGCCCGCACCCAGCCACCTCAGAATCGTCCGTTTTATCTTAAAATAAAAGGGAGATGGTTAATGAGATATGTTCAAATAAAAGCTCTTCTAGTCACATTCTGTTTACTGATAACCGGATGTGCAAACCGAACAGTCACCAGAATCGAATCCCTTCAGGCACCATGCCCCAGAGTCTTATCTCAGGACAATGACACGCTAAGCTATGTGGTTGCTTTCAACGACACAAATGAACGGGAAGCGTTTGTCTCCTCATTCAATCAGTTTCTGCAGAAGTATCACTTTGTTAATATTATGAAAGATACAGTGCATAATTATGTTCGCATTGAGCTGACGCCATCATCTGAGCATTCCCATCTCGAGCAGCCTATCACTATAATTGAGCAGACTCAGATCGTTGAAGACATAATTGAGGAGATCATTGGGGAAGTCAGCTCGGATTCCGCTCCAGAAGTCACAGACTCGATTTTACCTGGCTTTGGAGGAGTCGCCAGAGTTTATTTCCCCCGAAAAAATGTTGACCCGCTTTTTTCCCGGTTATTTAATGCTTTCCCCTTCAATACTAGTAATGATACAGATCAGACTGAGAGCTCATCTTTGGCAATTTCCGATTCTTCTGCACACCGGATCACCCTTAAGATTAATGGCAGATTCACTAACGCCGAAAACCGTACTCTTTCTGCTCTTGATTTCATAGACAACTGGACTTCTATTCTGAAGAAATATCCTGCGGAAGGTTACTTTCTGTTTAGAAACATTGTAGGAATACCAGAATTTATCTCCGGTAATGAAGCCACAGTGAGGGGTTTTAATGCTCTTGATGAAAACACAATCACATTGCGGCTGGCAAATATCGATACTTTGGCAGGATTTCGTTTACGGAACCGAAGACTGATAGATGGCAATCTGAAGTTGGGTTTATATCACATTTCCCGCCGAAGTGACAATGATCTTGAACTGCTGGCAAATGGTAATTCTGCTCCGGCAAAACCGTTTCTGGAAAAAATTATACTTTGCACTGGAGGGGATCCAAACCCGATTCTCTCATTTTCTTTAAATAAGTACGACGCTGTAGTGCTGAGCTCGACAAATGATCTGGAGTATGCGCGTAGAAATTTGACTAAAAATGGCTCCCTGCAGGAGATTCCTGGAGAGCGGTATTTTCTGGCCTGTGCTTCGGAAGATGAAGGGTTCAGAGCATTTCTTAAAAGACAGATAAATAAGACCGATATGCTTCGCAATGTTGCAAAAGTAGAAGGCGAAACTATCAATTCAGTGGTTGTGGGCAATCTTGAATCTGCGGAAACTCAGAATATCAGCACTGGCCAGTTCTCCTCAAGTCGCACATTCAAGCTTATCTATTGCAAAGATGACCAGATATCCAGAAACATAGCAGAAAAGCTTCTGGCCACCCTTTCTCATTCAAAAATAAGCATCAATCTGGATGCACTGGAGGATCTGGATTATCAACGATGCCTCATCTCCAGAGACTATGACTGCGCTGTGGGATTTGTGCCTCAGAATATCACCCGTAATATCAGCGAACAGCTCAGACTTGCCTCAATCTGGTTTAATGACGAAACAGATGCACTCAAACGTCTTGAAGACTACACAGAGATTCCTCTATTTTCTGTTAGAAGATATCTGCTGAAAAGAAATGATCTCCATTTATACAGAAATAGCATTCAAGGGCTTTTTCGTAAAACTCAACAGGATCAGATACAACCTGTAAATGAGAACTGATATTAAGTTCTCATTTTCTTCTGACAGCTCTATTGCTGATGATCAGATTAAAGGAATCCCCCTGTTAAGAATCGGTCTTCATGTGCTTCAAAGAGAGGAGCTTCTGACCAAAATCGACGACATACTCGAAATCCTTAAAAAGAGCTGCCTGGTGATCAGATAGAGGTTAATCTGGATATCGTAGGAAGATATATAGAAAATGCCGCGCTTCCGCAAATACGACATCAGGTTGTCAGCAAGATTATCAACTGGTTCAATTTGGGAGTCTTTGTAACTACCCGGCTATCTAACCAGAAGAAAATTCCAAATCACATATTTTATGAAGCGGTTCAGTATCGTAGTCGTTATCGCAATCGTCGCTCTTTTTCTATTTTATTTCAATATCAATATCGACTACGATGTCGATTTGGACACGTTTGATACCGATTATTGATATTTGTATAACAATCATTGATTAATCGTTTCAATTATGTAATATTTGAGTTTTCGTTTGTTGAACTATATATTATTTTCTTGCTTTCTTCGATTCATTTTCTGTTCCCGATTCTTTCCCGATTTCACGAAAAGCCGATTTACTTAAAAGTATCCGGTAGATTTTTTTTCTGAACATTTTTTTGGTATAGTGGCTGGATAATCGACATTGTAGCCATTTTGGTGGCATTCGGTTTGCATTTTTTAGACTATAGAGATGTTAAATTGTATCCAGGACATTTTGCAATTATTTGATAGCTCTCCCTTTATTGAGGAGTATTCATGCATTATTTCCTTCAAAATACAGTTCCTTTTTTATTAATCATGTTGATTTTGGGTATTGTATCCACTTTCAAGATTCCTTCTTTTACTCCACTTTTTTATCTTTTTAGCATAAGTTTAGTGTTACTGGTTCTTTTTTCATTTTTTACTATATTAAATCGTATGAAAGGAAAAAACGGTGTAAAATCAGCAATCGAGACAATAGAGGAAATTGCAGAAGTTAAGCCACTTGAAAAATCGTCCAAAAAAGAGATTCGTGAAGTAATGAAATCAACCGAAAAGCAGACCAGCTCTGGCCCCCACAATCATCAAATCATTCAATCCTCTCTTACAGAGATTCACTCAGAACACAATAGCGATAAGCTCCGCTCTTTAATCATTAAGAATGCAGTACTTCTTGGTGGTGCTCATGGAGGGAAACTGAGCATACTTGATTCCCAGGGTCCTGACCATTCCTATTTTTACTCACCTTTGCAATTAGATCTTCCCTCAGTTTGTCAATCGATCATAACTTCTGTAGCAATCAATAAAATAGCAGTTAATACCAGGTTTTCTGATATTAAAGGTAGGGAAAGTTTCCATATATTAGCTGTGCCCCTGATCAGAGATAACTTAACAATAGGAGTAATTATCTTAGTAAATAAGACTACACAGTTTTGCGAAACAGATCTAATTAATCTCAATCTTTTTGCTTCGCAGGCTGCTTTGGCCATTAACAACACCAGATTATATGAAAAAGCTATTCTCCAGGCTCAAACCGATTCTCTCACCGGCCTTTACAACCACCGTCATTTCTTTGAACTTGCTAGAAAGGAGATCAGCCGGGCTCAGCGTTACAAGCACTCACTGACAGTGGTGATGGTCGATATCGATCATTTTAAGTGCATTAATGACACTTTTGGTCACCCTGCGGGTGATCAGGTCTTAATTGCCATTGCGAACGTGTGCCGAAAACTTTTCCGAAATATCGATATAGTTGCCAGATATGGTGGAGAGGAGTTTTCAATTCTGCTTCCTGAGACACCGGTGGAAACAGCGACTGAAGTGGCAGAACGCTTCAGATGTACTGTAGAAAAGGCCGTCGTTTCTTATCACCGTCGTCACTTTTCAGTAACTGTCAGCCTGGGGCTGGCAGCACTACGAAACGATTGTACATCTCTTACCCGTCTGATTGAGCGCGCAGACACTGCGCTTTATCATGCCAAAGCACAGGGAAGGAACCGGGTAATCCTGTGGAAAGCATCTATGTGTTATGTGGGCACCATGAAATATCGACGGACATTTCTCAGGTTTTGAACACTTTGACATCTTTAAACCAGAAATCCCGAAAAAACTCATTTACTCCGGTTTCTGGTTTCCTGGGTAAATAAGTTTTTCCCATGTTTCTTTGCAAATCGAACCTAGTTTAGTGATAAGCTCTGTAGCTTTCTGTGCTTCATCCAGAATAATTCTTATCTCCAGGCGGTTTTTTTCGAATGCTTCAGGTACATTAAATCGGATTCTAGCCTGGTCAGGATTGACTTTATTAACCATAGCTGACCACTTCTGTTTCAAAGCAGCAAGATCAGGAAAGCGTTTCTTAAATATTGTGTCTCTAATTTTCTGTGCTTTCTGGGGCTGGTTAGCAGATTCGTTTTCCAGAATTTCTGTAATTTGGCTTTCTTTGAGAAGAGCACGAAGAGTTTTGTCTTCACCAAATGCGATTTCCGGCATCCATTCGACAAGCTCCCTCTGTTGCTGACGGGAAAGGTTAACCTTTGACATAAGATTCAAACAGGCATCGCAGTCATCTTTGCTCATCGATTTTAAATCGGATGCGACTGCGGAATCAGCAAAACCTCTATCAACAGCATCAAGAATGCTATCCGGACATTCCGATAACCGTTCCAGTTCAAATCTCTCCCGATCGGAGATTCCAAGCTCTGAGGTATATTTTCTGTATTCATAATCGGCCATATTGTCCTTTAGCCAGCTTACAAAAAGGATTTTTTCCCTTAGCGCAAGTAAGCGGTCCCGATTTAAAAGAATCCGAAGCATAGAGGAACTGAAACTATCGCAATCATTAACTACAACGAAAGTGCTTTCCTTAATATTTTTTCTGCGAAGCAGAACCAATCGTTTACATCCATCTATCACCGAATACCTGTGATCTTTTTCGCATACAATTATTGGTGGAATGACTCCACAGTACTGTTCTTTTACTGTTATATCAGGATCAAACAGAGAATCTGGAAAGTCTACATTTTCAACAGATAACCTTGAAAAGGCCAGTCCGGTTCCTTCGCCATTTTCAGCGAAAAGCTTCTGCAATATGTCTGTATTTTTCATATAACGTTTCGTTTCCTCTTTTCAGATAACCATTGGCTACAATGAGTGCTTTTCTTGAAAGTACAGTTCTTAAGAGTTTCACCTGAATATCATTTAAAAGATTGCTTCTTAGCAGCTCCAGCATGCTTCTGATACGAAATCTATCCATTCCCATCATGGAACTGGACAACTGGTCACTGTGCCCTCCATAACGTTTCAAAAGATAATGATCAAGCAGGCCGATCTGTTTTTGGCAGGTGATTCGCAACCACAGATCATAATCCTCACAAACAGGGAAAGTCTCATTAAATCCCCCTGACTTCTCAAACAGAGTTCTTTTAAGCAGGACCGATGAAGGGGTAATTATGCACCGCTGGAGACTTGCGGCAAACAGATCTCCCTGGAATTTCTGTTGAGCCATTGGTGGATTCACCTGTTTTCCGTTTCTGATCCAGAGTTCCTGGGTTTGAACAATTTGAAATTGAGGGTTTTCTCTGCACCAGTCTATCTGTTTTTCCAGTTTCTGAGAGAGCCACTCATCATCTGAATCCAGAAAAGCAATCCATTCTCCTGAAGAGTTCTTAACTCCGATGTTTCGTGCTTTTGATACTCCGCTGTTTTCTTCCAACCGGATATAGCTGATTTTACTTTCATTTAAAACAGGCAGATTCTGTGTTCCATCATCAGAGCCATCATCTACAACAAGCAGTTCACTATCTTCAAAGCTCTGTTTTAGAACTGATTGAATAGCTCTTTCCAGAAGTTTTTTTCGATTAAAAACAGGGATGATGATCGAAACCAGAGGCATAAAAAGCAAACCTTTTTTTTAACCTATGCAGCTATCTGATAAAAATATTAAATCAGAAAAAATAAGAACTAATATCAAAACATCTAATCAAAATTAATAGTAGAGAAAGATCTAAACAAAGAATCGGAAAATATGAAAGAATCTTTTTGCTTAAGGCTTTTTTATTAGATATTATTTCTGATTTTTTCTTATTATTTCTGATTAGATATTTCTTTTCAGACATTTGTTTCAAGAGATGAGTAGTATCTTTCTTTGATATTATGGGTAAAAAATAACTGTTTTCAGAATCGGAATAAAGCTCGTTGAATATTTCACTTACACCATTTAGCATCTGCCGCTCTGCCGAGCGCATAAAAAAAATCCTGAAGCTAAAAGCCTCAGGATTTTGACGAAACTTAGCGAATTTCGAAGTTTTGAAGATTGTTTTTAAATCGGAGTGACTGGATTTGAACCAGCGACCACTTGAACCCCATTCAAGTACGCTACCAGGCTGCGCTACACTCCGATAAAGAGCACTAAAATAAATCCGGATCATATGTATGGCAAGTCTGCTTTTTTTTGTATCTGCAATAGATACCTACCTCTTTTTACCCGCCCCTTTAGCTACAGCCCAAATAAAAGCAACGATTCCAAAAATTAATAGTATTACACTTCCAATTATTACCTTTTGAGTCGTTCTTCCAAAACTTCCCAGATACTTGCCAACCCACTCACCCATGGCGCTTATCTGATCAAGTCTTTTTTCTATAAATTCATTAAAATCCTTCTCTTCTCTTTTCATTGTTTGCGTCCCCTTAAACAATTCATCCATCTGATTAGCAACCTGATTATATAATAAAAGTATATGTTTGTTTCGTTTGTGTCAAGACTTATTAAAACCAAGCTTCATTTCAGATGGATAATTTTGTTTTTTCATGGAACTGCCGCAACACAATTCAAGCATTTATCTGAATCTTACGGGGTTTTACCTCTTCTCTTCTAGGCATAATAATCTCCAGTACCCCGTTCTCCATCTTGCCCGAAATGTTGTTTTTATCAAACTCTTCGCTTACAGAAAAAGCCCGGTAATAGTTTCCGACATCAAACTCCTTTACCATTGCTTTCCCTTCAGGTTCTTTGAAAGAAAGCTTTCCTTTAATCGACAGTATATTGCTTTCATCGATCTCTATGCTCACATCCCCTTTACGAACTCCCGGCATATCAATACTGAAAATGAGAGCTTCACGGTTGTCATAAATATTGACATCGGGTGAGAATGAATTGGATTGCGATACAAGTTGTTCGATTGATGAATTGCCTACCGGAATCTGTTCTCTTTTTCCCATTTCAGCCATATACTCCCCCTTGCTAATCGTTAGAATTCCACCGCTATCTGTCTTGGTTTTGCCTCTTCTGTCTTTGGAAGAGAAACTGTTAGCATGCCATCTTCAAATTTTGCCTTTATTTCATTACCCTTTATTGACATTGGAATCCTTACAATTTTCTCAAAATCCCCCTCTGGCTGCTCCTGCCTCAGAAGCTCGGATTGTCCGTACTGTTTGAATTCCCGCTTTCCACTGATGTTAAGCATACCATCCTGATAGTTTATTTCGATGCCCTCTTTGGGCACGCCCGGAATTTCAGCCACCACATAAAGCATCTCCCTGGAATCGTATAGATTCACCAGTGGAAACTGGAATTCGGTTGTACTAAAAAAAGGAACCCTCGAAAACATCTTGTCCATTACTTTACGCATCCTCTCAAACTCCCGCATAGGATCGGTAACCCATTGCATATAATCCCTTTCTTTTAAGATTTAAATACATCTACTGAAGAAACTAAGTAAATCAAATTACTACCGCCAGAGATGGTAATTCTTGTTTTTGTCGCTACTGCTCCAGCGGTGTTATTGTGTCCAAAGCGCGGTCGCTTTGTTTTTATCGTTCCGCGGTGGTGCGGATCAGAAAAATTGAAGAACGTTATACGTTCTAATTAGCCCTCTTTACTGCTACTGGAACTAACCAGTGGTTTATTGTTGGTAATGCTCGGAAAGAGTTGCCTATAAGATGCTCAACTCATCAGTAAGTAATGAATGCAGCAAAAAGCGTACCAAAAAAGAAGAAAAACAGGCAGGAAAAGAAAGGATCAAAAAAAATGAGAGACTATGCTCTCACCATGCACTTATTTCGCCAACCACCTTTATGCCACCGAAAAAACACCACCAGTCCCCTGATCCACTCATCTGCAGCTAAAGCGATCCAGATTCCCAGAAGACCCCATTGCAATGCGATTCCGAAAATATAGGCAAACAATACACCTACACCCCACATAAAGATCATTCCTACATAAACCGGAAAACAGATATCGCCCGCTCCCTTTAGTGCTGGAATAATTATCACATTAAAAGCTCTTCCCGGTTCATGAATCAGAGCAACAATAAACACCATATAAACCAGTCCCTGGACAGTTGCATTATCAGTAAACAAATGCACCAAAGGGACCTGAACTATTTTTGTCACAATCACCAAAAAAAGTGAGATAAAGAAACCGGCCAGAAAATACTGGTAAACCTTGAGATGTGCTTCATCGGACCTTCCTGCACCCACCAGATACCCCACCTTAATCTGCGCTCCATTACCGATCGATATTGAAGTAATGAATACATATCGAAGAATAGTCAGTGCATACACGGTTGCAGTCATGGATTCGGTTCCCAGTGTGGCAATCATACTCATTATCACAATCTGACCAATATTATAGGAGATGTTCTCTCCTGCCGAAGGCACTCCGATCGCTAAAATCTGCCGATACACAGTTTTATAGAACCCAAAGAATTTCCTGAAAGGAATTTGTATATCATGATGTCTGAGAACCATAAAGAACATCATCAAGCAAGCTACAGCCTGACTGATAGCAGTTGACCAGGCCACACCCGGTACACCTGTTACCGGTAAACCAAAGGGGCCATAGATGGCGATATAATTCCCCGTGACATTAAGTGAAAGCGCGATAATATTTACTATCATCGGCTGGTAGGTATATCCATAGGTGCGTAAAATGGTTGAAAATACCATTCCTACAGCCACAAATGCTGAAGTCGCCCCATAAATAGTAAGAAACTGCCATGCGAAACGGTGTACATCTGCATCAAGTTTATACAAGGTAAGTATCGAATCTGCAGACAAAGTCATCCACATACTCAAAACACCTGCAAAAAGAAAAGACAACTGAAGACTGGCTAACCCCACCAGCCCGGCACCTTTTTCTTTACCAGCACCGATGTTCTGAGAAATCAAAATCCCGGATCCAGATGCCACCATCAGATATAAAAGTTGCAAAAAGAAAATGAATTGATTTATTAGCCCTACTGCCGCAACAGCCTTTTCAGAGTACCCGCTTAACATGAAAACATCTACACTGTTAAGACTTATACGAATCAGGTTCTCTACCAGTATTGGCCAGCTTAAAACCAGAAGTCCAATTTCCACCCTCTTGTTAGGGCTTTTTGGAATTGGTGAATCGATCTGTTTATCTTTTTTAACCAAATGAGCCAAAGGCATAATTTTATTCCACGACTATGATTTTTTTACTGCGCAAAAGTATGCCAAAATATATTATGCCCACAATTCCCTCTAATCCAGATAGAACAATTTAACATGCCATTTGCTATAACATTTAAAATCTACAAAAGATGGTAAGTATCCGGCAATCAATCTCAATTTAACCCGTTCAACAAATGTTATATTATTAAATTAAAAAATTGATAACAACGGTAGCTTTTATAAAAAATCAGATAGAATAGGAAATAATATCTAATCGGAATGAAATTCCAAATCACAATTCTTAAATTCTATAGAAATTCCAAATTACAAAATCCTAATTTCTAAACAGGAATAAGAGTGAGAGTGTTTCAAGATAGCTTTAAGTTTTCAATTTCAGGTGGTTTCCTTTTCCTGCTCTTGTTTGGGATTTGGTGAGTGGGGTTATTGGGATTTGTTTACAATTTGAAGTTTGCGTTTTAGGATTTATTCAAGAACGTTGCAAGGTATCTTTAAGCTGTCCAGAGTGTCCTTGTTCCTATTTTTTCTGATTTCGTTATCCGAATTTCGTACTTATTTCAATTCTTGGTTTAGATATTCTATTCTATCAGATAACTGAACAGTTACAAAAAAAGGAACTCTATGATTGTCCAACTCTTACTAAGTATCTGCATTCTGATTGTGTTAGCCTGGGTATACTATATCAGTCAGTACCAGGAAAAAGAGGAATTTAAAGCTGGAGCCAAAAACATCGCCCAACTGTCTCATGGCGTAACCTGCTATGAGCTTAGTGGCCCTCAAAACGCTCCGCTTGTTGTTCTTATTCACGGCGGGACAATCCCTATGTGCACCTGGAACGAGCAGGTAAAAAAGTTCACAGATGCCGGTTTTCGTACGCTCAGATATGACCAGTACGGAAGAGGTGGTTCACAAAGACTCTCAATCCCCTACACCAGAGAGGTTTTTTCAGATCAACTGCACGACCTGCTCGATTCGCTTAATATCCACCAATCGGTACATCTTCTTGGGCCAAGCTTTGGAGGAGCGATCTCCATTAGCTTTGCCTCCCGTTTTCCCCAACAAGTAAAATCAATCGTATTGATCTCCCCTGCTGTCAACATTTTCAAAAGTGATTCCTCATTACGAATTCCACTAAAAATGTGTACTCTCCCTATCATTGGAGACTTTATCTTCAGAACCATTATCAAGAAAATGATGATCAGTAGAGGACTGGAATTGATCTCCGACCCATCCTGCAAATCGATATTTGAAAAACAATTTTTAATCAAAGGCACAGAAAAAAGCCTTTTGTCTGCTTTTCGCGGCAATGCTTACGGTAACTACCATAAAGAGACATCGCTCACCGGTAAAAACGTTAAAAACATCCTGCTGGTAAGGGGCAAAAACGACAAAGAGGTAACTGAAAAGATGGTTCTGCAGACTAAAGCAGACCTTCCTGATTGCAGACATTTGGAACTGGAAACTGCCGGTCACTCTCCATTTGCAGGTGAAAACGGTCCGGCATTTTCCCAGACACTTATTGACTTTTTTAATGAATGTGAACAGAGCCCAAAATCGTCAGTTCAATCTGTCAGTTGATATTGTTAAATATTGAATTCTAATCAAAAGGAAATTCTAAATCACCGTTTCAATCCTGTTCTGATTTCGAATTTCGTGCTTAACTTTGCAGTTTACCTGGATTTTCACAACTACTGGAAATAACTAAGTAGTTATTTTGCATCTTTCAATGCATTCTCCACAGCTTTCAATATTGCCTTACTGCTGGCAGTTGCACCGCTTATAGTATTCACCCCCAGTTTCTGTTGCCTGATTACACTATCGACAATCTTTTCCGCTTTCTTTCCGTTTCCATTGTCATGTTTCAATATCGTAATATTGTCGATTCTACCTTTGCGTATAGTTACTATAACTTTTACATACACCAGCCTCAAATCATACTCCCCCTCATACTCTCCATCAGCAATAGCAGATAGCTGGGGCTCCTCCATTGTCAGCGACTTCACCTCTGCATTATACATCCATAACATGTGAACGGTAGTACAAACCAGAGCCATAATGATACTTATAACAATAATAATTAGTTTCTGTTTCTTGTAGATGCAGTCATTTGGTATCCTCTATTATCTGTTTAATTACGGGATTTAGTTTTTCCCTGTCAATATGGTCGTAACCCTTTTTCAGCTTTTCCTTTTCTTTCTCATCTTTAACCATTTTTGCCATATTCTTTATCAGAAACTTTTCTAAAAAGCCAAGTTTATCAACCTCAATCCGTCCACCGGAATAAAACCAGTTTATGTGATAATCGAAGAATTTCTGATCGAAATTGTCATTCAGCATATTCTTGATATCATCTTTCGCATTTTCATCCGTCCCACCTGTAACCAGCAGATAAACCCTTTTGTCCTTAAACATGCTACGATTCTTTTTAATAAAGCCTGAGATCAATAGCTTTCCATAATAAACCGGACTGCAAAATACCAGATAATCTAAAGGAATCAGATCCGTTGATCTGGCTTCTTTCACATCAATCAATTTGACCTGTAACGATTCTGATAACCACTTGGCGTATTGACCGGTTGAACCATACTTGCTTCGATACAAAACCGCACCATTCATATAAGATCCTTTTTGTTCAATTTTAAAATGGGTCAGAATAGCCCTTGATAAGGCTTAACCTAACTAAGGCGATTGTTTGGCGTGAATCGCATAGAGCCCTTTAGGTTAGCAGCCCTGAGGTTTTGTTCATCCTTCGTAATAATCTACTATCCATCCTCTGTTGTAGTCTGCTACGGAAGATGGACGGAGAACGGGAAGATCATATCTACTACCAGCCGATATGTCAAAAAGCTTCTGGGTCGATAAACAAAGGGATCAAAGCAATGCCCCATCAAAAGAATCGTCCGATTTAAGTTAAAGATAAATTCGGGTGATATCAGACAGAAAAATATTTGCTGATTCTGGCTTTTTGCATTTCACTACACTCAGCCCTTTCTAACTTGAATTGCATCGTCTTGCTCTTTTTCGCGTTATTCGGGTTACGCTTCTTTTCCCGAAATAAGAGGAACTTTTCTGCTGATTATCTAATGATCTATTTTATATTTGGATTTCTTTATTTAACTAGAACTAAACTGCAGGACTCCAGATCTCTGTATATAAGAAGCCTTTGAAATGAGAGATCAATATGAAAATCAACCGTCTGCTTTCAATAATTTTAATGCTCATCAACCGTCCATTTTTAACAGCAAGAGAGCTAAGTGAGAAATTTGAAGTCTCCATCCGAACCATCTATCGCGACATAGAAACCATCATAACAGTAGGTATACCTGTTGTCTCCTGGCAGGGGAAAAAGGGCGGTTTCTGCCTCATAGAAAACTACAGAGTAGATCGCCAACTACTTACTTTAGATGATATAACCTCTATTCTTATGGCACTCAAAGGAATTAACACTTCTCTTGAAGATGATAATATCACCGATGCCATCGAGAAGATCGAGAGTCTGATTCCTGGTGACAAAAAAGAGCTGATAAATCGCCATTTTGAACATTTCATAATCGATCTTTCCCCCTGGGAAAACTCTATCAAACAAAAGAAGAAACTCAGTCTGATACAGCAGGCCTTAACCGGACAGCGGCTCTTGAGGTTTTGTTACCGTAATCTCAAGGGTGAAGTATTAACCAGAGAGATTGAGCCAATGTCCCTGATTTTAAAAAGCAACTGCTGGTATCTTTACGGATTCTGCAGAATCCGCAACGATTTTCGCATTTTCCGCATTTCCCGTGTGTTTGATTGCGAAGTTATGCAATCCAGTTTTTTACTGAGAAAACACCCATTCAATGAACATGACTTCTTCAATAATGATAAGCGTAGTTCAATCGATCTTCTGCTACGTTTCCCTTCTTCTGCCAAAAGTATAGTTGAAGAATTTTACAGCGAATGCCCATCTACTACAGATAATAATGGTGGAATAACAATTAAAGTCACTTTCCCGGAAGATGAATGGGTCTATTCAATGATCCTCAGTCATGGCGCAGATTGTGAAGTACTTTCCCCTGCACACATAAGAAACCTGATCAAGAAACGGCTGAAGAAAGCCTGTGAGCGGTACAGGTAGTAAATATCACTGGCGCAAATGTTTATCTGTTATCGAATTTAAATATCTAATCGAAATAAAGCTTTGAACTGCTATCTTAATAATATTCAAACAGGGGAAAATCACTACCATCCCACAGGATTTAAAAAAGGCTTGCCAGGTAATACGTTTATAGTTCGAAACTACTAAGAAAATAAATTCAATCGGGATAACAGAGGATCATAAAACAGGAATGTAAACTTATAAGCGGGATGGTGAATAAAAAGTTAATCTATGCCGAAGCTCGGAATCGAACCGAGATGATGTTGCCATCGCTGGATTTTGAGTCCAGTGCGTCTACCAGTTCCGCCACTTCGGCTGAAGGTTTTTAAATTAATATTTCCCTGAACCAATTGCAACAAGTTAGCTCAAATAGTAGGACTTTATTTCATTCTGGTCCGGGATTATTGAACGGCCACAGGCCATTTTCTGAATCCGGCGAGCCCTGATCGGTCAATTCATCTTCGTTATTTAGCTGCTCTATTGTGTCCTCAATAATAGTTCCTGCATTCAATTCTATGAATTCACAAATATCATCATCCTTTACATTCTTATTTTCCCTGAGATATTCCAGTATGGATAATCCTGTTGATAACATTATGTTATGCACAAGATTTTCATCATATAATCTGCAATGTTTGCTTCCCATGAGCAGTCCTCTCTATTTTCTCCAGAGCCAAAGCTCAATCCTATTCAAAAGGTTTGGCTTTGACATAATTTTCAACGCATATACCAAAGTCCTTAGGATTGAGCGATTGCACAATCCTGTACTGACTCCCATTTTCCGTTTTTTGCATACTCCAAAGCTTATACTCTTTGGGTTCCTTTAGTTTTTTACCATCGGTAGAGTACAAAATAAGAACGTCGGGTGCCAGGATCTCTCCCTTTTCCACTCTTATCACTATACCCATTTCTCCGGATGAGAGTTTTACAAAACTGCCAACCGGATAAATCCCCAGGTGTTTGGTGAAAAACTCGACGATTCGCTTTGAATACTCCATTTCGCATCCCTGAAAGATCATAGCCAGTGCCTTATGCGGTGTCCATGCAGCTCTGTATACTCTGTCAGTGGTTACGGCATCATAAACATCAGCAACAGCAGCAATTAAGCCGACCTCAGAAATCATCGTTCCTGCGAGCTGTCTGGGATAGCCGCTTCCATTATATCGTTCATGGTGTTGGATTACCACAGTCCTGGATAGATCACTGATATTTTTGCACCCTTTAAGCATATTGATTCCGATTTCAGGATGCCGCTTCATTATGGCATATTCTCCGCAGTTGTACTTACCCTTTTTATTGAGAATGCTTTCTGGTATCCCCATTTTACCTATATCATGCAAAATCCCTCCGATACCAGCCATTACCAGTCTTTCCTTATTATAACCCATCGAATAGGTAAGCGAAGTCATAAGGATTCCCACATTTACCGAATGCACATAGGTGTACTCATCATAGCCCTTAATTTGAGCAAGACTTACCAGAGCATCAGGATTTCTTGAAACACTTTCAACGATCTGCTCAGCAACAGCTTCAATACTCTTTATGGGTATCAACTTTCCCAGACGTGCACTAATCAAAGTTTCACGTGCAGCTTGCAGCGTATTCTGATGGATCTCTTTTGCTCTGGACAATTCTTTATAATAGGCATCTTCCCGTCCTGATATATCCATTTGTTGATCAACACGACGATAATCATCTGAAACGCCCTTGATTTCAAACGCAATTACCGAGTTGACCTGATGTTTTCTGAGCATATCAATCTGTTCTGAACTGTGAACTACTGTACCAGAAGCAAACAAAAGATACCCCTGAGGATCAAACACATCACCCAGATACATTCCTAATTTGATTTTATCAACCGGAATCTTACACATTCTTCCCTGAGATTGCTGCCCCATAAGCCCCTCTTGATGAACCGCTTAATTATATCCCCAAAAAACACAAAAGACAATCTTCAGATCTCAGATTTTTGGATTTAGGATCTCAGATTGAGTTAAGATCTAGGATTTATTTAGGATTTGTGGATTTAGAATTTGAGATTTGAGATCTCTAATGTGGGGCAGGATGAAGAGCTTGCAGAGGAAACCAAGAAAAATGGATGTATTTCCTCTGCAAGTCATTTAAAGATATAAGATTTCAGATTTATAAGATCCAATATCTAAATCATGCATTCTTGAAAGCTGATTTTCCGGCAAACCGTGCTGCTGTACCCAGCTCATCTTCAATAGCAATGAGGCGATTGAATTTGGCAATACGCTCGCTTCTGGAGGCTGAACCGGTTTTGATTTTTCCAGATGCAGTTGCAACAGCCAGATCTGCAATTGTGGTATCTTCAGTTTCACCTGAACGGTGAGAGATCATATAACCATAGGCATTCTTTCCAGCCAGCTCAATTGCATCCAGAGTCTCAGTAAGAGAACCAATCTGATTAACTTTCACCAAAATTGAATTTGCAATACCGTTACGTATACCCTCTGCCAGAATAGAAGGATTAGTGCAGAAAAGATCATCACCCACCAACTCGATCTTCTTGCCCAGCTTCTCAGTCATAAGTTTCCATCCAGCCTGATCATTCTCTCCCATACCATCTTCGATTGATACTATTGGATACTTATTCACCCAGTTTTCCCAATGCTCAACCATCTGTTCAGAGCTCAATTTACTTTTTGTCGATTTGAAAAAGTGGTAGGAACCATTTTCCCACATCTCACTTGTAGCAGGATCAAGGCAGATGGAGATGTCTTGGCCGGGCTTGTAACCAGCCTTAGTGATAGCTTCCAGAATTGTCTCAACAGCTTCTTCATTTGACTTGAGATTAGGAGCAAAACCACCTTCATCTCCAACCGCAGTAGCATACCCTTTGCTTGAGAGAACCGCTTTTAAGGCATGGAATGTTTCAGCACCCATTCTGATTGCAGTCTTAAAATCAGGAGCATTATGTGGAGCAATCATGAATTCCTGAAAATCCACATTATTGTCTGCATGAGCTCCACCATTGATAACATTCATACAGGGCACAGGAAGAACCGATGCATTTGCACCACCAAGATAACGGTAAAGCGGCAATCCCTTTGCCTTTGCTGCAGCATGTGCCACTGCCAGAGATACTGCCAGAATTGCATTTGCACCCAGCTTGCCTTTATTGTGGGTACCATCGAGCTGAAGCATTACTGCATCAATTGCCCGCTGAGCATCGATTTGCATTCCGATAATGGCAGGCTGGATTTTTTCATTTACATTTTTTACAGCGGTGAGAACCCCTTTACCCATGAAACGCTTGGGATCTTTATCCCTTAATTCCACAGCTTCCTTCTCACCGGTAGATGCACCGGATGGAACCATTGCATTTGCAACTATACCATTGTCCAGGGTAACAACCGCCTCTACTGTAGGATTACCCCTTGAATCGATTATTTCACGCCCTTTTACACTCTGAATCTTCATTATGCCTCCCTATAGATGGAAATTAATATATTGAAAAAAAATGGTTTTCTTACAGGCACATTAAATCCTTCGGTTATTCAAGGCTAATGCACCCGAAATGTTTTTACGGAATTAAGTTATAGAAAAATAAGTTAAAACAATGCAGATACTCACATTTTTTAGCTAAATTGTTCTTATATATCATATCACACGATCTGAGCTGTATCTGTGAAAGGACGATCAATAACCAAATCATAAACATGTCCGCGACTTATTCTTTTCACTCTAAAGTTAACATTCTGATATGAAGTGGAAAAGTTTTCAGGTACATTTCCTGCACACTGCCCTGAAATCCACTCATCAACCGATAGATCCCAATCGGGCAAATCCTTGTATACCTGTTTTCTCAATTTTTCAAATGTTATGCCACCGCCAGCCCTGAAACGGTTTTCTGAAAGCTGCACCAATAGCTCAGGAGGCTTATCGTATTCATCCTCCAATTCACCAACCAGAGCCTCTATCAGATCCTCAAGAGTAACCATTCCTATAATTTTGCCGTATTCGTTTCTCACCATGGCAATATGCTGATAGCTGCGGGTGAATGTTTTCAGCAGTTCTGAGAGCGCAATCGTCTCTCTCACCGTCTCAATGGGACGACAGATACCATGAAGACTGGGATCGGTCGGATTGACCCTCAGCGCACTCACGATATCCTTGAAATTGACATACCCTATTATTTCATCAGTATTTCCTGCTCTGGTGAGAGGAAAACGGGTATGATGATGCATGTGACATTCCACAAGTGCTTCAGCCAAGGACATGGAATCCGAAAGCAGATTCACCTCGGAAATATCAACCATGATATCCCTGGCTATCATCCTTGAAAGCTGAATACTTCTTTCGATAAGATGCGCCTGTTCACGGCTGATCTGATGGTCTAATGCAGCAGATTGCGCCAAAGTAGCAATCTCCAGTAGGGGAGACAGCTTCTTATCAGTTTTTCTCGATTCAAATGGTTTATTTACTAATCCCACAAGCAATACCAGTGGCCTTAAGATAATAGAAAGTACATACAAAGGAATTGCAATAATAAATGCCATAGGCAATTTGAAGCGGACCCCCAGCGTCCTTGGAAGTACTATTCCCCATTGTAATACTATATAGGAAAGAATAACAGCTATGGGAATAAACCACTGCTTTTCACATTTTAAAGACAGGTATGCACCACCAATGCTGGCGCAGAGAATAATCCCAACAGTATTGAATATTAAAACAAGAGTAAAGGAGCGGTTTATATCCTGCTTGAGCTGTTTCCATATTCCTCCTATCATAGGGAACTTCTTCTGGAGTGTAAAAATATCGGAATAAGAAATGCTAAGAATGCAGGATTCTGTCATCGTAGAAATGAAGATAACAGCAAACATACTAATCAACACATAATGAAGTAACTCCATATAATATTAACTAAACCTCAATCCTTTTATTATTTAAAATAAGTGTAACAAGTCAGCTTTTCTGTGCCGTAATTACGAAATCACAAATTAACACTAAAACTCAAGCACCAAATCCTAAAACAAATTTAAATAAACAAATTATCTATTTCTAAACAAGAACATTAAGTGGAAACAAGTCAAAATTGAAATACTTTTGTTACCAGGAAATTCTTATTCATATTTTAGAATTTATTATTTTTTGTAATTTTGAGTTGTTTATGATTTAAGAATTGTGATTTTAAATTTTCTATTGATTAGATACTTCTTACTATATGTTTGTCTCACAGAGCTGATTAATTATAAAAATAAAATTTTCTACTTCTTTTTCCTGATAGTTTTCTTGTTATAATTAATATTCCCTGAAGCGTAAACTTGGTATCCCCCACAATCACATGTGGCTTTAACAGTAATAACAGCTCCATTCAACGGAAGATTTACCAGATGAACCTTAATTGTGCCATCCTGGCCAGTGAAAAAACAGGTCCGATCAGGTTCACCACCATCTGCACTCCCCGATTCCTGGTCTGGAAGCTGGCATAAAAATGTCCCTCTGGTACTGTTTAATTGAATCTGATAACCCGAAAGCGGGTTCCCATTATCGTTAAATAACTTAACCTCTACAACAGCCCTTCCGGTAACCGCATCTGTATCGGGTGCTGTCATATTCAATTTCATATTAAGCTTACAAGAAGTTGATGAAACCTCTTCCTCAGGAAGAGCAATCTCATATCCGAAAGATACCAATCGGAAAAACATTATTAATAGCAGAAATTTTTTATTCAAAAAAGCCTCCTGATCTGTGTTTGTATAAAATAATATCAAATCAAATCAGTATTATCTATATATTATCTTGCTTCAACTCTGCTCGACGAGCTTTATTTTTTAAAGATGAGTTTTTTTACACCTACTTATTTACTGGCAGCCAGCTTTTTTTGTGCCAGGCAGTTTGGAAGTGAAATGGGAAAACCGAATCGTTTTCCTAAAAAACTTATGAAAAAGGAAAATGAGTGTGGATCTTACCAGTATAGACATATTCTGCCATGTTATCGATAATTTCGGTGATGCGGGAGTCGTTTACCGATTTGCTAAAGAATTCAAAAAAATGAACCCAAATTGTAATACCAGAGTGTTCATAGATAACCTGGAAACACTTCATAGTATCGTCCCACAAATTGATGTTTTGCCAGTTCAGCACTTTGAAGAAATCAGCTTCATCGGTTCTTCCGCACTCTCTTCACAAGATGTTGAAAAGTTGGGAGTTGCAGATATCCTAGTCGAAGTGTTTGCCTGTGAAATTCCACAACCGGTGATGGACGCAGCGGCTTTTAAAAGTAAATTAATTATCAATCTGGAGTACCTCTCAGCCGAAGATTGGGTGGAAGGATATCATCTGAGAGAATCTTTGTTAAATAAAGGTACTGCTAAAAAATTCTTCTTCATGCCAGGTCTCACCACCTCAACAGGTGGAGTAATAATCAATACAACTGTTGCAAAAAACCGGGAGAAACTTCAGACTAAACGCCTCAGTGTGCTTAAGAGACTTCTGGCAAAGCAGATCGGATCGTTTCCTGGTGATCAAGAGAACAGTTTATTTGGAACCGTTTTCTCTTATGAACGCGGTTTTGATTACTTCATTGAAAATCTCACCGAAATCGACAAAAATGTCTACCTGATGATTTTTGGCCATAAAAGCCACAGCAGCATCAGAGCTTCTTTAAACCGTGCTGGTATCAATGCCGATAATTGCAGTTACATTCAATACAAAAACCTGCATATCGTCTTTTTTCCTTTTCTTTCTCAGCAAAGCTATGACTCTCTTTTATGCTGTTGTGATTTTAATCTTGTGCGTGGCGAAGACTCTCTGGTCCGGGCTATCTGTGCAGCAAAACCATTTCTTTGGAATGCTTATCTTCAGGATAATCGCTATCAGAGGGTAAAAGTGGATGCATTTCTTGAAAATTTCAGACAATATTTTGATGATTCTGAGGTATTTATTAGATATAAGGAACTCATGGAAAAATTTAATGATGCTCAGTTTGAAGAAAAAACCCAAAAAACAGCCGAAAGTTTTTATTATTTTTTTCAGGATCTGAATAAAATTGAACATGCAAGCAAGAAGATGAGTTATTTTATGGAACAAAATTGTAATCTGGTTAAAAATTTCAGTGATTTTCTCCGTGAATTCAATAATTAATAAAAAAGAAATCCACTTACCATCTTCAGCCTATACATTTCTAACGATCAGATATCTGATCCCTCCATCTTTATATTGAGAATTCTGTTTTCTGTTCCTAATTTAGAACAGATTCAACTTCATATTTCTCAAAGAGCTGAAAAATTTAGCTTAAAAATATAAATTAACTTTCAAATTTCAAGGAGTCATTTTAATGAAAGAAGCACAGGAACTCAGACAGGGCAATACTGTCAAAATCAATAACGATCTTTTCATAGTCATGAAAGCGCTCTACAACAAAGGTGCCCGCGGCGCATCTTCTGTGAAAATGAAACTTAAAAATTTGGCTACTGGCAGTATGTCAGAAACAGTGTATCGGGCTTCCGATAAATTTGATGATGTAGTACTGGAGCGCAAAAATATGCAGTTTCTCTACGAAACCAACGGGTTTTATACTTTTATGGACCAGGAAACCTTCGAGCAGATGGATCTGAACAAGGACGATCTGGGCGATGCACTCCATTATCTGCGGGAAGAGCTGTGCATCGATATAATCGTATATGGAACAAAACCGGTTGGAGTAGAACTACCTGCACAGGTTGAAGCCACAATTGAATATACAGAACCTGCGGTAAAAGGGGATACTTCCGGTAAAGTGCTCAAAACCGCAAAAATAGACACCGGCTATGAGATTCAGGTTCCCTTGTATTGTATTATTGGCGATAAAATCCGCATAAACACTGCTACTGATGAATTTATATCAAGAGCGAACTGAGATATCTATGGGGAGCCGGTCGCTTAAAGGCCGGCTTCCATCTTATAGCTCAGTGATGAAATTTATTGCTGCATACACTTTTGTTATATTCATGAATCGATTTGCGAAAACTGTTGTTGGATTTAAAGTAGATCAGCATACCACTACCTGCTGTTACCAGACCACCAAGGGAAACTAAGCTTTTTCCTGTAGAAAATCCTGCTATCACCAACCCCAACCCCCCAGCGAGCATCGCATAAGAGCTTCCTCTTAGTGTATTATACTTTTTCAGATAAGGTTTACTGAGATTATCATTGTAAAGATAACCCTTGATGGTGGAAATATTCAGTTGATACTCCCCCATCACATATTCAATCTTATTACCACTCAATTTTGCTACAATCTGATCAGGGTGAGCGCAAACTGGAGCAGTTAGACTGTCCTGTTGAGCAGAAACAAAAGTAGCACAACAAATTATGGAAAAAAGGAAAAATCGCAAACGGACCATACATATCTCCTCATCTATTTGATTAAATATATGGAATAGCCCTGCGGTTTTTCAAGATGAAGCTGAGCCTATAGAGAAACTGGATTACTATTCATCTCTTTACACAAATATCTGGAAAGAAATCCTAAATCCTAAATCTGAAATTCGAAATAAGAAGGACATGAGAACAAAAAAGATTTCTGATTTAGGATTTGGTGCTTATTCTTTTTAAACTCCTTTTATCACGAGCTGATTATCAATATTTATCACTCCCTGAGTGTACCTGGCGATGTCTTCAGCAATGTCAAAAGCATTTCTGTTTGAAACCGTTCCACTGAGACGCACGTTCCCATTTTGCACCTCTACAGAGATGGTGTTTACATTTAATACAGAGTTGCGGTTCAACAATCCTGTAATTTCCTGTCCGATTCTTTCATCAGTAAAATCGCCGGTACCTATGACAGCCAGCTTGTTTACCACAGCCAAAACACCGCCAGCATTGCGAACCAGCTCTTCAGCTCTGATCTTTTTCCATAGCATATTTACCGAACCTTCAAGAATCACCCTTGCTTCATGTACAAACACCGTCATTCTCTCAAGATACAGATCCGGATCCCAACTCAACAGTTGGTTTACACTTTCCAATATGGCTTCATCGGCAGGCCTTCTGTAGCCAGAGGGGAAAACGATATCCAGACGATTATCTATTGCTGTGACACCGGTAACTTTCCACACATCCGACTCCACGGCTTCACGAGCCTTGTAGGACTGTACATTTCCAGTGAGTACAACCAGACCATTACTTATCTCAAATTTTATATTTTGAGACTTCAATCTCGAATCTCTGGAAAGACTGTCTATAATATCATTTTTTATCTCTTCATTACTTCTGGGCATATCTCCTCCACACTAAAAACATGCTTAACAATTCAATCTGATTATTAACGATTGATTTTCCAGAACAAGAAATTCAAAACTGATGCAAAACTAGTCCATAGCAGATAAGGAACAAGTAACAGCGCAGCTACTGGAGAGAGCTTCCAGAACAGAAGGATAGTAACAACTATGAAAATCCACAGAATAAATATCTCAATTAATGCAGCAAAAGGGGAATGCATCCCAAAAAAAAAAGCAGTCCAGAGGTAGTTTAGTATTAGCTGCAAATAAAATATGGTCATTGCAACTTTTTTACCCTGCTCTTTTTTCTGTGATATGATAGAAGCAGAAATGCCCATAAGAGTGTATAACAGTGTCCATACTGGACCAAATATCCAGGATGGTGGAGTAATGGAGGGTTTATTTAGTTTATCGTACCAGGTGGGGATAGATTTCATTGTGAATACTGATCCAAGAAGACCCACTCCTACACATATACCGATATATTTGAATAGGTTTAGCCATTTTGAAAGCATTTTATTCTCCATCTATGATTTATGAGCTCGCAAAAGAAATGCCATTTTTTAAAGACACGATTTTTAATATCTAATAACAAACGAAGAATGGCAAATTAAGAATGAGGAATCTTAAATATCAAATCGCAGGTGTAGCTCCAACTTGTTTTTACCCTATAAACCTTATTATCTGGATCAGCTACTAAACCAGATGTGTGAGTCAACAAATGAAACATGGTAACTTTTTCGTGCACAGGATCGTTAAAATCATCAATTATTTCTTTTACTGGTTGATGTAAATGAATCATCCTCACGTTCTACCAATTGCATGATTGCTATAACTGTGAATGCGTTGGTGAGTGAATTAATACGTCCGCAGCGAGTCTGGAGTGAAATGTGTGTCAGTGCTTTTATTATTTAAAGGGCCAAATGCTTTACATGAAAACACTCTTCCGAATCTGCTTAGAATATGGCTGGCACACTGGATCTTAGAATCTTTGATTAATGATTCAAGATGTCTATCCAGTACCAATTTATTTTTATTCTGTCGGAATTTTTTTACATGCATACATCAACAGCCCAGGCCTTAGCAGCCTGGCCTGTTATATCTCGCCCCTTCAGGGTTTGCCAACATTAACAATAGTAGTACTGAGAATATTATCTGACTTCTGCTTCGGGCTACATTGTTTGTGCTGGCAGTCACTACAATAACAATCATTAATAATCCTCTCATTATTGCTTTTGTAACCAAGATAACCTCCATTAAAAATGTTTACCGGAAAGGTAAGATCCCGGGCAGTTAGTGTGCGATTGTTCCCTTTACTCTTTTCTATTGTCGCACGATGACGATAGAAAGTTCAAGCGATTTTGTTTATTGCCTCTTTTTTCCGTATTCTTCGCGTTGGCAGCTCGACTCGTAAGTAAGTATTGCGTAATGCTTAGCCAAAAGCACTGTATTCTAAAAGAATACATTTTTTTCCCTGATAACTTGTATATGGTAACTTAAAAGAGTATTATTTAAAAAAGGATATTACCGTACCTAAGCAGAGTTAATGGTGCCGAGTGACAAAAACAGTTCTGATATGGATGGGGTGCAGATAAGCTTCAATTGGGAGTAAGAAGAATAAGCACGAAATCCGAAAAACTAAATTCGAAACATGAATAAGAACGGAACTGGAAACAGAAAGAACTAACCTGATAATCTTAATCACCTTGAAACACTCTTTCCATGTTTAGAATTTAAAGTTTTGTAATTTGGAATTTGTTTAGGATTTAAGGATTGTAATTTAGAATTTTTTCCGATTAAATACTAAGTTGTTGTTGCCATTATTATTAAACAGGAGGGTTGACATGCACCATAAACGGACACCATTAATCATGCTCTCTCTTTTAATCTCATCTCCGGCAATACAGCCCATTCAGGCAAGCACGGTTCCAGAAATTCATCAATCTCTTGATACTCTTGAGAACGGTACTGATCTTATTGTTGCACGAAAGACCTGCTCGTCAAAAGGCGATACGACTCTTGATACTGTGTACCGTAGCGAAATGATCCGTGAACTCATTGATAGTTATAAATCATCAGATTACGTGTTTATCGCCACAGCAGTGTTCTCGTTGGCCTATGGAAAAATATCATTAAAAACCGATGATACGCAATCCGACCAAATCAACGCTGGCTCTGATACTATATTTTCACTTACCGACAGCGTAATTATACAGATAGATACCGTATAAAATCTTCCACCAAAGAGATCTTCGATGGATATCAATTTCCGGTGGCCGCCCGATATATGGAATTAAAACTCGAACTGAAAAAGGCAGATAAACTTAAGATTATAGTGTGCGATTCGGGGCGAGTATACGATTCAATTCCGGCAGTCATCCCAATTTATCAATTATCAAAGTCAAAATCTCCAGGCGAAGATAACGTCGGTGTTTATGAGTTTCCGGCAGCCATCCGTGACTCTTTATTATCAACAATGAATGAGGTATCGCTCGCAGGTCTCCAGGGAAAATATCTCCTTGTTTTTACAAATGATGTCCACGGATTCCACACTGGGCCACAAAATTATCCTCTGGGCTTCTATGTGGATGACAACGGCATGATTATCCACGACAATTACAATGGAGTGTCACTCCCCTTTGAGGAGTTTCTTGAGATGTTAGAAACACCAGTACGAAAAAACATCAATACCAGCCGCTCCTCAGAAGCCATTCTATTTCATCCGCTTAATAATGGTTCTCTTTCAGTCACAGTACCATTTGATATATTAACTGATAAGATCCAGACAGCCATCTACGACCTCTCTGGTGCCCTGATAAGCCGTCAGATAATACCGGTTTATAGTTCTGCTGCAACCGTGAGATTTACCTCTTTAAGCAAAGGAATCTATACGGTTGTTATTTCCGGGCGCGACAGCGCAAAGAAGCCGTTTCGTGCTGCAGTACATCACTGTGTCACAAAGTAAAAAATCGCAGATAATAAATAGAAATAGAATAAGAATTAACAGGAAACAAACAATCAGATATTATAAGAAATAATATCTAATCAGATAATCAAGGATTTTGCTAACCGTGTGTAAGCAAATCGAAGAGATTTTTCGTGTAGAGACGTCTGGCCGGACGTCTCTACCACTCAGCCTGTAAGGCTGAACTACCTTAACGTAGGGCAACGCCTACGATTGTGACCGGACCACCCCTGAACCCAAGTCCGGCGCAGCAAAGGGACACCCCCTGCTACACCTGATATTAATCACAAATCGAAATAATGAGCAAATTCTGCCGGGTGAGGAATTCTATTAATCGATTCCAGTTCAGCGCGTTTTCTGGCGATCCAGGTGTCAAGTAACTGCTTGGGAAACACTCCACCCCGAGTCAGGTACTCGTTATCCGCTTCCAGAGCATCGAGAGCTTCACCTAAGGAGCTGGGCAGAGCCGTGAGCTTCTTCTGTTCCTCCGCTGAAATATTGTAAAGATTATAATCGTAGGGTCCCCAGCCATTTTCATGTGGATCAATTTTGTTAATGATGCCATCGATACCAGCCATTAGTATGGCAGAATAGGCAAAATAGGGATTACATGTGGCATCAGGGTTTCTCAATTCAAAGCGCTTTGATTCTGGGGACTTGGCGTAGGCAGGGATGCGCACAACAGCACTTCTGTTTGAAGTCGCATAACCGATTGTAACCGGTGCCTCGTAACCTGGCACGAGCCTTTTGTAGGAATTTGTTGATGGATTTGTCAATCCGCAAAGAGATCTGGCGTGTTTGAGTAAACCACCAATAAACCAGTGGGCTTCCTTGCTTAACCCTGAGTACCCTTTTTCATCATAGAAAACCGGTTTGCCCTCTTTCATAAGAAGCATGTGCACATGCATTCCGTTTCCGGCTTCAGCGAAAATCGGCTTTGGCATAAAAGTAGCAGTTTTATTTTCTGATATCGCGGAATTTTTTACTACATACTTGATAATCATTGTCTTGTCGGCCATCTCGGTCATCTGCCCAAGTTCGACCTCAATTTCCACCTGGCCGGGCCCACCTACCTCATGATGATGGTACTTCACCTCTACGCCCCAGTCCTTTAAAAGAAGACACATTCTGCTTCGCAATCCATAGGTAATATCATGGGGTGCAGTAATGTGATAACCACCCTTTAACGGAACCTGATAACCTGAGTTCATTCCATCATTATTGCCGCTATTCCACTCGGCCTGAGCAGTATCAAGCTCAAAAGAAACACGGTTTGGTTTGCATTCATAGCTGACATGATCCAGAAGATGAAATTCAAATTCAGGACCTATTACCATAGAATCAGCGATTTTGCTTTCGCGTAAAAATTGTTCTGCTTTCAGAGCAACGTTTCTGGGATATTGATCAAATGGAATGTTCTCGTCAGGACGAATAATAAACACGTTCCCAATCATTGAAAGCGTGGAGACATCGACAAAAGGATCGATATGAGAGCTGGTGAGATCGGGGATGAAGACCATGTCACTTTTCTCAACCGGAGCATAGCCGTAATTGGAACCGTCAAAACCGATTCCATACTTCATGGTGTTTTCATCGAGCCTTTCAACTGGAATCGTTATATGCCGCCAACGGCCATTGATATCGATCATTTTAAAGTCTATCATTTTGATCTTGTTTTTGTCACAGTACTCCCGCACTTCATTTAATGTTGAAAACATTAAAAAATCCTCCATTATTTGTTAGTAAGTCATAATTGACGGTTCGTTTATATATAAGATATTTCAACTTTTCGCATAAATTAATTATATCAATCGATTAAATGATGCTATTTTACTTAAGAGTTTCTTCGATTGGCTTTTAATCTGCTGTGATGCTGTTTTTTTCCTTGCTCCACGAAAATTCCTGGCAGCGACCATCTAAAATAAATGCCAGTATTTACCACAATCAAGCACTGCAGCTATAATTATCGTAGTGTTTTAGCTGTGGTCAAGTAAGTTAAATTACTACAGCCAGGTGGCGGCAAATTAATCGTTTTTACTCCATTGATCAAAGCTAGAGCTCTCTGATTGTTTACCCTGGGAGGGTTGCAATACAGATGCTCGACTCGTCAGTAATAAAAATGCAGTATTATATCGAAATAACCCTGCCTCAAAGAGAATGCAAAACACAACTGTCAGTTTCTTTTCTGAGCCTTAACGACCTTTGTTTCCTGAGCATCCGGACATTGTTCAACCAGTTTTTTCCAGGCCATATTTTTTGATTTCCCCTTATTCTGTCTTTCGTATACCAGACCAAGCTTGTACAGCGAAACGCAGAGTTTTGAACCTTGTGGGAATTTTTTGATATAACTCAGGTAGGCTTTTTCTGCATCGGTATTTTTTTTTGTAGCATAAAAGCATTCTGCAACCCAGTACTGGGCATCCTGAGCCAGTGACGATTCCGGCAACTGATTTGTAATGTTCTGAAATGCACCTAAAGCGATGTCATATCTTCCTGCATTAAAATCAGTCATAGCCAGTTGGAAAAACTTTTCAGTTTCAGAGAACCTGGAATTTGAAGCTGAGTCAGCAGTGAGCCTGGCTTCCAGTCTTTTATTAAATTCGGCCGTTTTTTCATCGATTTTTGAAAGTCTGGACTGGTTCTCTGACAGATTGCCATCGATAGTGGATACTTTTCTGTCCAGCTCGTTAAACCTTATCTGTAGATCGGCACGTAGCAGTCTTAATACCTCTGACTGATTTTTCTGCTCTTCCAGCATTTTCTTCTGCATGCCAGTAAGCTCTGACTGCAAAGAATCGACCTGAGCTTTCACATCACGCAATTCCTGAGTCCTTAACATGGTCAGATTTGTACACCCCTGAAACTGTGTTACAGCAAAGAGAAGCACAACCGGTAAAAGAATCTTTTTAATCATCAACTCACCTCTTCGAAAACATCTATTCATAATTAAAACCGGCAATTATTTAGCCAGCACAATAAATTCAGCGCGACGGTTCTGCAAATGACAGGACTCCTCTTTACAACCAGCAATCACCGGCATCTCCTTACCCATAGAAGTCACCTCTAAGCGAATCGGCAAAATCCCCAGGTTTAGAAGATAATCTCTCACAGCCTTTGCTCGTCTTTCCCCAAGCCCCATATTATACTCCGATGATCCCCGCTCATCACAGTGCCCCTGCACAAGAATACGAATACCGGAATATTCATTAAGAAATTTTGCGGCAGTAACCAGTTTCTGCACAGCTTCATCATCAAGGCTGAAACAGTTGAATTCGAAATGGATGGTATTTAGATTTTCTTTGACCTTTGATGCAAGCTCACTTGCCAGATCAGCCTCAGCAAATGAGACTTCATCTGTAGTATCTACTCCTTTAAACAGATCTGGCTGTGGGGCAGCTTTCTTCACCGGATCTCTTGGAACCTCCATCAGGGTAGAAACCTGCTTTCTACACCCGCCAACAAAAACTGCTGCACACATGGAAAGCATCAACAGATAATTTCTTGTCATAATATCTTCCTGAAAATTAAAAATCCGACCAGTCCGGCATTCTCACATTGCCCGTACTGGTTACCCTTCGCAATCTGGTACCATCAGGCTTTATCACATAAAGATCACTGTTGCCACCAATGGTATTAACAAAAGCTATCAGGTTGCCATCCGGTGACCACACCGGATACTCATTATTTCCCCTCAAATCTGTCACTTTTGTCAGTCCGGTACCATCAGGTGCGATTGTCCATATATCGAATTTACCGTTTTCCATCGACTGGAAAGCAATTTTATCTCCTCTGGGTGACCAGTCCGGAGAATCGGTGTATTTACTTTCAAAGGTAAGCCGCCGCTGGTTGGCTCCATCGGCATCCATTACATATATCTGAGGATTGCCCGATCTGTCTGAGGTAAAGGTGATCTGATAGCCATTAGGAGACCATGATGGTGAAGTATCCACCCCGTAATGGACTGTAAGCTGCCTGACATTTGTTCCATCAGGGTTACAGGTGTAGATATCAAGGTTACCCTTTATGGAAGATCCATAAGCGATGGTCCTATCTATTGGAGATACATCCGGACTGGTTGTGATGGCTTTACTGTATATGTGAATTTTTGAAGAGCCATCTGCAATAGATCCTTTGTACATATCCGGTTTTCCTCTGAGATATGAGATCCAAAAGATATTGTTGGCATCGGCAAAGGTGGGAAAAATATTTATCACATTGTTTTTAGTCAGAACAACTCTGTTATGCCCATCGAAATCCATGAGTGCGATGTCTTTTCTGTTTCCGGAAGCATTAACGTATAAGATGCGGCTGAGAAAAATCCCACGATCCCCGAAAAGTATCTCCACAATCTCATTGGAATAACGATGTGAAATGGTTCTGATCGATTTCAAATCACCTTTATATTTTTTCCCAATTATCAGCTCCTTTGAGACAGCATCCCTCAGATAACAGTTTACAGTGATCTGAGAACCCTCCATTGTATATTCGCCATCGATATAGATACCTACACTGGCCTCGACAAATGCTGCGCTGTCATAATCGCTAAGACTTGTAACAGTGAACTTGCCGCAAAAATCAAGATCAGAAGCGATGATTCTCCAGGGCTGTTTTCCTTCTTCACTTATCTTTTGCCCATCAGTGGAACGAAAATCAATAACTCCAATCGGTATCGAGTCAAACTTACTGGCATAAATCTCCAGATCAATTTTTTCTGCATACACGACACAACTGAGGATTAAGAAAGTAAAAATTAAAAGTGGTTTCGACATGTTATTTCCTGGTTGGGATAAGTGTACAATTGAGATCCAGTTTATCACCCGAAAAACCGGGCGGTAACTTTCCAAATGGTGCAGAAAGCGTTACAGCACGCAGAGCAATATTATCTATAGTACTGCTGCCCGAAGATTGCCTTATGGAAGGTGATGAAATGTTTCCATCTTTATGAATAATAAAATGCACCACCACCTTTATATGATGATTCTCGGTTGGGGGGTGCCAGTTCATTTCAAGCTTCTGTTGCACATGGTTAAGATACCAGTGAAACTTGAAATCTCCTACAGCCGAAACCCTGGTTGGTACCGGAAGCTCCTCCAGAATAGATGCCAGCTCATCCAAGTTTTCCTCAACTGCCTGAGAAGGTTCTTTTTTTGGTTGAGGTTTAGTGTTTCTGTCGGCACTCTTGTTAGTGGAAGGTACCGGTTTGGGTTCCGGTTTGCTTTCCTTGCGGGCTACTCTCTGCTGTGGTGCGTTGCGCACTTTCTGAGGAACCACCGGGCGCATAGGCGACACAAGTTGAAAAGTCTGAGGACGCTGAAAGGTGCGTGGTTTCCAGGCCATTTTTAAAATAAGAGGAACGCCGATAAACACCACTAAATGAAATGTGATAGAGATGATAAATGAAAGCCAGCCATTATCCTTCTGATTCTCATAAGTCAGCAGCGTATCGGGTCTGGACATAGCCTTACCTTCCGGTTTTTTCCACAGGCAGAGTCAGAAATCCCAGCTTCACCACACCGGCTCTCTGTATCTCTGCAATTACTCTAATTACCAGACCATAAGGCACCTTGGCATCTGCATTCACAAATACAGGAACTTCCTTTTCTCCGGCAAAAACCTCACGGAAGTTTTTTCTGAAATCCAGCAGAGACACTTTCTCATAATCTATGTAAATTTCATTTTTCGAATTGATGGTAACCTGAATTGATTTATCGACCTCCACGTTTTCCGCTTCTGCTTTGGGTAGATCCACCTGTACCCCCTGAGTCATCATCGGAGCTGTAATCATGAAGATAATAAGTAAGGCAAATACTACATCGATCAGGTTTGTGAGATTGACATCGCTTATAACATGACGACGCCTGGCTTTTCTTTTATTGCCCATTGCTCTTTGTTCCCCCGCTGCCCTAAACCCGAGGCATCTGTGATGGCTGTGTGCGACCCGGCCGCTCTGTGTAAAGCAGATTGAATATTTCCCGCTTCAATCTCACTATCATCAATTCCTTAAACTCATCCATCTGATTTTCAATCTTTTCGACCTTATGATTGAAATAGTTATAAAAGAAAAGCGCCGGAATAGCCACCGCCAACCCTACAATTGTAGTAATCAGTGCTTCTGCTATTCCAGGAGCAACTACCGGCAAACTGGCAGAACCCTGATTTCCGATCTCGAAAAATGAGTTCATTATTCCCCAGACTGTTCCTAAAAGACCCAGAAATGGAGCGATACTGCTTATCATTGCCAGTAAAAAGACACCCTTGTCCAAAGGTGCAATCAGAGCCATAAAGGCGCTCTCCATCCGCTCGGAAGCCATGGTAAATTGATTCTGCAGAAAAAAAGACCAGTCTTTAACACCAGTATGAGATTTAGCATCCTCCAGAATTCTTCGATACTCCATTGCGGCCGTGCGGCCTAACTGCCCCGTAGGAGAAGCCAGTGTTTTGGCGTCCACCGATTCTATTTCAGAGAGTCTATTAAGCATGTCATAACGACGCCGGAAAAGTATATTTTTAGCCGCAACTGCAGCCAAAGCAAAATACCGGTTAAAAATAATCGCCCAGGATAGAAGCGAGGATAATCCCAGCAGAATTATTATTATTCTACCTGCCCATCCAGAACGAATAATCATATCGATTACAGGAGCATTCATTAACAGATCCTTTCGGATAAACTTAAAATCCAACTATTTGTTTGTAAATTTGGACAACCCACTTCTAAATTAACTCTGGAGCAGGATAACCAAACGCAAAAGACTCACTTAAAACAGAAATTACATCTTCTAAAATTACTTCCTGATCTATTCATAATCAAATAGAAGTGCCAATTTGATGCCCCTGCCCTACAGGCCTGAGGCTTTGATACATTCACCCTCTGAATCTATATTCAGTTTTATTCGATAAACCTTTTTACTCCATGGCGGATTATACAATGAACTTCGAAGAGCTTACCCTCGATCAGATGCTAAACGCTGCAGAAGAAGCAACCGGAACACTTTTCACCGGTTTCACAGCCCAACTGCCAAGCTACATAAACCGGGTGTATGAGTTCAGAACCCGTGATGGAATCAAGCTAATAGCAAAATTTTACCGCCCAGGCCGCTGGAGCAGGGATGCAATCTTAGATGAGCATACATTTCTTCAGGAGCTATATGAGGCAGAACTGCCCGTTATCACTCCCATAAAACTCTCAAACGGAGAAACGCTGGGAGTTTATGACCAGATTAATTTTGCTATTTTTCCCAAAAAGGCTGGAAGACAGTTGGAGATAAACAGCTTTGAGGATTGGCTCAGACTTGGAACCCTGGTAGCCCGTATCCACAATGTTGGTGCATTACATGCTTCAAAATCACGGGTTATACTCTCACCAGACCAATCTACCCGTAATAATCTTGAATATCTCAATAACATCATCCCTTCACCCTATAATAGCAGTTACCAGAAACTGGGAAAAGAGTTGATTGATCTCTGCACACCCTTTTTTGACCACAACAAACAGATCAGGATACACGGAGACCTGCATATTGGTAATATTCTGGATAGAATGGAAGAAGGTCTTCTGGTAATCGATTTTGATGATATGGTCATGGGGCCTGCTGTGCAGGATCTCTGGCTTTTACTTCCGGACAGACTTGAGAAATCCAGAGAAGAAGTGGCGCTTTTTATAGAAGGGTATGAGCAGTTCAGAGATTTTGACTCCAAAACGTTACGTTTGATCGAACCACTCAGAGCGATGCGGCTGATCTACTTTTTAGGATGGTGCAGCCGCCAGTTTAATGATCATCAGTTCAGAAAAAACTTCCCGGACTGGGGAACCGACTCTTTCTGGAAAAAAGAGATCAATGATCTTAGTGAGCAGATGATGTTTGTAAGGGATGCTCTGGAAAGTGACTAGTATAATCGTTTGTTTGTCGGGGCACCCTTTGTGGGTGCCCTATCCAAACAGAAGAAAATTCCAAATCACAATTCGATACAAAGGGATAAAGGACTGGAACCGGCGGAGTGGGAAATATTTAATTGCCGGAAGATATTCGATTAGCCCGTTTCAGAAGAAAATTCCAAATCACAATTCTTAAATCCTAAACAATGCCCAAAATTCTAATTTCTAAACAGGGATAGGAGTGTTTCAAGTAACTAAAGTGTACCTAAACCAGACGATATATTGACATAAAAAAACACCCTTTGAGGCGTTTAATACAGTAAATTATAGGTGACATAACTTATAATAGCTGGAATTAAATCAACACTCAAAAGGTGATATAATGAAGATAGGTTCTGACAGAAATGAAAACAAGATTAACACAGTTGAAGTCACCAATGATACACTTTCCAATCGTGACGGCTTAAGTTTTATGTTTCGTTATCTTGATAAAATAGGCATTAATTCCAAAATAGAAGAAAAATTTGGTCATTTACGTAAAAGCCGGAAAGGAGAATCGATCGGTGAATGTGCGCGCCAATTCATGGCATTGTGCATGGATGGTACTAAGCATTCCATATCTCGTTTTGATGAGTTGAAAAAAGACACCGGTTACGCTGCAGTTCTTGAACGTACTATCGACACTCTTATCAGTACTTCTGCGGCAAAGCGCTTCTTCAGAAAGTTCCGTGGTAACACTTATTCTTCGTATCGGTCGATTCTTAATGATCTTTTCATCTGGCGTCTCAAAATAGAAAAGCCACAAGTCATTGTGCTTCACCTTGATACCATGGTACTGGATAATGATGATGCAAAGAAACGTGAAGGATGCAAAGTTACATATAAGAGAGTACTTGGTTTTCAG
>JAEYNR010000051.1 GCA_023412475.1 Fibrobacterota bacterium
AATGTTGTAGAAAGCAATAGTAATGTTGTAGAAAGCAATAGTAATGTTGTAGAAAGCAATAGTAATGTTGTAGAAAGCAATAGTAATGTTGTAGAAAGCAATAGTAATGTTGTAGAAAGCAATACTAATGTTGTAGAAAGCAATAGTAATGTTGTAGAAAGCAATAGAAATGTTGTAGAAAGCAATAGAAATGTTGTAAAAGGCAATAGTAATGTTGTAGAAAGCAGCAGTAATGTTGTTCAGGGGTTAGGGTTGAGCAGTTGAGAGGTTCGAAGGTTAAGAATTCTTATTAGCTCTGAAAGAGCGTCTTATAATAGCCCAGGCAACCAGGCCTGGGTGGATGAAAAATAAAAACATTTTCCGGAATCCAAGCCCTGTAAGGGCGCATTATTTCAGCACCGGGCAACGCCCCGTGCGGATCAGGGGTTCAGAGGTTAGAAGGTTAATGAGGACTGAAATCCGAAATCGTAAATCATATACCTTAAATCTCAAACAATTCTGTCCAATTGATGGTAGTGATAAAAAAGCGAGTTGCCGTGTAATTTCAACATCTTGACTCGATTCACGGAACAGTTGATTGTGAGCGTTTTTAATGTAGGACCCGGAAGAGAAATCCCTCCGTTATTAAAAAAGCCATGTTGTAGCTCAACCTGTGCCAAATATTTGAAGAAAATCCGAAATCAGAAATAAATACAAAATTCGAAACAGGGAAAAGAGTGTCTTGAAGAGCACACTATCTCTTGTTGGGATTGTTTTGTGGTTCCATTTGCAGCATATTGTGACCTATTGTCAGACAAAATACATTCATTTGTAATTCGCAGATAGAATCAGTTCCAGTAACCTGGTCTTTCACCATCACTGCTGAAACACCCGGTAAAATGGGTAAATCAATTATGTACTTAATCCATTAATATAGGATTGGTTTAACCACAGCTATATCAATTTGTGCACCCATGTTCCAGCAGAAATTATCTTATAGCTATAAAATTCAGTTATGTTGTGTACAGATATTAATTGATTTGTATGCACCAGATGTAATTATAATGCTCTTTGATCTTGATAAAGAACTCTGCCGGTTTACTTTGCCACACACCCCTGTTATTACTGCATCATATCATAATCTTTTCGGACCAAGCACAAGTTGATCTACAAAGAACTGTTAATACATAAAATTACCAGTGCCTTCTTATACAGGAAAATAAGGGAGATAGTTTACCACTCGGGTCCGATTATCTTGATTATCTGCAGTTGTGTGCTTTTGAAAGAACACTCGAAAACATGCAATGCTTTTTATTTCAAAGGACTTTTCTTACATGACTACTCGTGTTACTGATTTTGGGAGGGCTGTCGGGTTATGCCTTGGAGCCACCTCATTAACCCTGGTTGAACTCAAGCTTAACAGTGATGGGCATATCACTATAACTAAATCCACCAGTGAACCTCACAACGGTGATCTCAAGGGAGCGCTGAAGAAACACCTGGATGAATCCGAGCTCTCCGAAACCTATCTTGGTGCCACCGGTCGCAAATACCGCCAAATGCTTAAGATCCCCTCTATCATAGAGCCGGAAGCTACCGAATACGCCTATGCTTATGTAAATAGCAGCAAGACCGAATATGATGCGGTTGTTTCTGCAGGTGGAGAGACTTTCATGGTCTATGAAATGGATCGCAAAGGCCGTATCTCAAGAATCAGCTCAGGCAACAAATGCGCTTCTGGAACTGGTGAATTTTTCCTTCAACAGATCGGACGAATGAACGTCTCCATCAAGGAGGCTATTTCATTGGCGCGTACCTCCACATCACCACATCAGCTTTCGGGGCGTTGTTCGGTTTTCTGCAAGTCCGATTGTACTCATGCGCTTAATAAGGGCGAATCGGTGGCTGATGTGGCTGCAGGTCTGGCACACATGATTGCCAAAAAGATCGAAGAGTTGCTGGTCAGGATTAACGCGTGCAAGGTCATGATCGTGGGGGGCACTGCTCGCAACGATGTAGTAATCGACTTTCTGAAAGGATCATTCGATCTGGTTACCATTCCACAGGAAGCAGCTTATTTCGAGGCGCTGGGGGCCGCGCTATGGGCACTTGAAACAAAGCAGGTGATGACAGGCTGCACAGATAGATACTTCAGGGAAACAGCATCCTCATTCACATTCCTCAATCCACTCAGGGATTTCGAATCTCGTGTTGAGTTCAAATCGATGCCCTACGGTCAGCCAGTACAGGCTGATAAATGTATTGTGGGTCTCGATGTGGGCTCCACCACTACCAAGGCAGTAATCTTACGGCTTAGCGATGAAAAAATACTCAAATCGGTTTATCTACGCACAAATGGCAATCCTGTGAGCGCATCGCGTGAGTGCTACGCATCGCTGCATCAGCAACTAGCCGATCTTTCCGTTGATATCATTGGTCTTGGGGTCACCGGCAGCGGCCGTAACATAGCTGCTCTTCATGCCAATACCGATGGAATCATCAATGAGATCATTGCCCACGCACGGGCTGCAACTCACTTTGATCCTGAAGTCGACACAATATTTGAGATCGGTGGGCAGGATGCAAAATACACCTATCTCACAAACCTTGTAGCCTCAGATTACGCCATGAATGAGGCGTGTTCAGCAGGAACCGGAAGTTTTCTGGAGGAATCAGCCTACGAGTCGCTGGGTGTCAAGATGGAGCAGATCGCAGATATTGCCCTTGCTGCCAAGAATCCGCCGAACTTTTCGGATCAGTGTGCTGCTTTTATCTCATCCGGTATCAACACTGCGCTTCAGGAAGGAATCTCGCGTGAAGACATTGTTGCCGGTCTGGTCTACTCTATTTGTATCAACTACACTAACCGTGTCAAGGGTGCGCGTCAGACTGGCAAAAAGGTTTTCATGCAGGGTGGGGTGTGCTATAACCGCGCTATTCCCATGGCAATGGCCGCAATTACCGGTAAAAAAATCATCGTCCCGCCCGAACCCGGCCTCATGGGGGCTTATGGAGTGGCTCTGGAATGTGCAAAAATGATCGAGCTGGGCCTGATCGAGAAAAAAAGCTTTGATCTGGCAGAGCTGGCTGCACGAGAAGTTGAATATGGAAAGTCATTTATCTGTCAGGGCATGCCAGAAAACTGCGATCGCAAATGCTCTATCAGTATGATACATGTTGCAGGCAAAAAATTACCGTTTGGAGGGGCATGCAATAAATATTACAACACAGTACACAATATCAAGGTCGATGCAAAAAAGCTTAATCATGTAGAGACACGGCAACAGTTAATTTTCGACAAGGCGGTGATGGCATCTGAAGCTAAAGATAAGGCACTGGTGATTGGCCTCAACCGCTCTTTTCATACAAATACACTCTACCCTTTCTATTTCACTTTTTTTAATGAACTCGGATGTAAAGTAGTGATGCCGGATACTGTTGAGCAGACTGGAGTTGATAAGGGAATGACCAGTTACTGTTTGTCCGGTAAAATCTCCTTAGGCATGTTTGAAAACCTTCTGACAAAAAAGCCAGACTACGTTTTTCTCCCACACATCAAGGAGATGCACGTTTCAGATGAGAAGGAGTACCGCATCGAGTTTCAGACCACCTGCATGTTTGTGCAAGGTGAGCCGTGGTATCTCAGAGCCACGTTTTTACGTGATAACCCCAACTCGCCCGGGCTTATAGCTCCGGTACTCAATTTCATGAGCGGCTATGATGCTGAGGAGAAACAGTTTATTCAAATTGCGCAGCAGCTTGGATTTAGCGCAGCAGAGGGCAAACGCGCTCACGATGTGGCGTTCCAGACACTGATGGATTACTTTAAAAAGATGAAGGCTGAGGGGCACCGTATCATGGCCGAGCTTGAAAAAGACCCCAAAAAAATCGCCATTGTACTTTTTGGCAGGCCCTACAACGCCTTTGTCGATGAAGCCAACAAGGGAGTGCCTAACAAATTTGCTTCCCGTGGCTATGAGATCATTCCCTTCGATTTTCTTCCATTCGAGGATGAACCCAACTATCGGGACACCTACTGGGAGATGGGCCAGAAGATCATCAAGGCCGCGCAGATTGTCAAACGACATCCGCAGCTATTCGGCTGTTATCTGACTAATTTCCTTTGTGCGCTCGACTCCATGATGCTTACTCACTTTCGCGATCTGATGGCTACCAAGCCCTCACTCACAATCGAAGTTGACACCCATACCGCAGATGCCGGTGTAAATACCCGTGTCGAGGCGTTTCTGGATGTGATCAAGAACTATCTAAAGGTAAAAAACACTATCAGCGATCCTGCAATTGACTTTACACCAGCCACACTCGTTGTATCTCAGACCGGCAAAGTTACAGTTGTCGATTCGGACCTGAGGAGCTTTGCGGTAAAAGATCCAAGCGTCAAGGTTGTAGTTCCTTCAATGGGTAACCTGTTTGCTGAAGGAGTCGCTGCTGCGCTTCGGGGGATTGGATGGCATGCCGAACCGCTTCAGGTATGCGACCGTGAAGCTCTGGATCTTGCCCGTGCCGTTATGACTGGTAAAGAGTGCCTTCCGATTATTGTTATTGTGGGGCAGTTGTTGAAATACCTTAAATACCAGAAAAATCCCAATGAAAAACTTGTATTGATGAATGTTGGATCGGGAGGATGCTGTCGTGTCGGTCAGTATGCCATCATGGTCAACAATATTATCCAGAAACTCAAGATCCGTAACGTTACGCAGTGCATTCTTACCAATGACAACGGGTATACGGGGCTGGGTGTCGATTTTCGTCTCAAAGCGGTAAAGGCAGTATATGCCGGTGATATTTTAGATGACATACGCAGTGCGATCAAGGCACATGCAGAGAATCGCAACTCAGCAATGAAGATCTGGGAAGAGGAAGTAGCAAAGGTTTGGGCCAGCATCGATGGCAGCAGCGGTATCTCTTTTTTCAGACAATTGCGTAAAACTGCTGCTATTCTCAGGGGTATTGCGCTGAAACGTCCATTCAAAAATCCAAAATACATCGGTGTGGTAGGTGAGATTTTCGTGCGCCGTGATCACTTCTCGCTCATGGGTATCCCCGAAAAGCTTGCTCAGCATGGTTTTGTCATGCTCGATGCACCGGTATCGGAATGGATACGGTATACTGATTTTCTGCGCGATATAAAAATGCTCACGGAGAAGCGGAATTTAATTGGTAAAGTTGAATATCTCCTCTCTGACTTCGTGCAGGACTATTATGAGAAGAATGTTAAGAAGATCCTGAAGAAGTCCGGACTCTACGACATGGATATGATTGATATTCGTAAATACATGGCTCACTCGACCCATTTTTTCCCGCTTGAGCTTACCGGTGAGCCGGGGCTCTCAAGTGGAGCTGCATTACATCACTACATCGATAAATATTGCGGAGTTATCAATGTGGGGCCGTTTGGCTGCATGAACAGCCGTATGACTGAAGCTGTGGCCATGGTCGAAATGACCATCGATGGGAAGGAGAAGGCTGAAATCAATGCCGGCACACCGAAAGAATACCCGGAGATAAAGTCGCAGATTGATGTGCTTCCATCGTTGAGTCTCGAACTTGATGGCAACCCTTTTTCTCAGATCGATGAATCGCGGCTTGAGACGTTCATGATGCAGGCAGAGCGTCTTTACGAAGTGATGATGTTGCGAAATGGTGGAAAAGAGAGAGCTGCAGATTCGCTACGAAATTAAAAAATCAACGCGAAAACAAGCTGCTTCATAGCTACAACCTTTGACTTCGGTTTTGCCGATGTGATATGCTTCTGAAGAGAAAGGGGCAGGGAGGAGCACTTATGGGCAGGGTAATATTTTCCTTTGTTTTAATGACGGCTATCGCTTTGTATGCTGAAGCGGTGAAATCTATTGATTTTGAAAACGAACCCGAAGGTGTCTACACTGTTGAACAGTTGAAGGCATCGTGGAATAATCCATCGTGGAATGATGGAGTGAGTGAAAGACGTTGTCATATAGTCAATGACCCCACAGGAGTCAGGGAAAAAGTATTAAGGATTTCATATCCCGAAGGCTCGGTAGGCCCTGAGCAGGGTGGTGCCCAGTGGAAGATGAATTTTGCCCAGGGCTATGATACTTTGTATGTCAGTTACTATATAATGTTACCTGAGGATTTTGACCGGGTTCAGGGCGGAAAGCTTCCCGGGCTTGCAGGTGGAACGGCTCCTACAGGCGGAGCAGTTTCCGATGGCACTGATGGATTTTCTGCAAGAATCATGTGGCGCAACAGAAGTACTGCAGATGGCACCCAGTCTGCAATTTGCCAATACATGTACTATATGGAATCTACCAACACCTGGGGTGAAGATTTTTTCTGGGCCCATCCAAACCCCACGTGGTCCAGCACCAGACGTTATCTGGTTCATGGTCAATGGCACAATCTAAAGACCCGAATAATAATGAATACTCCAGGAGCCAGAAACGGGCGGGTGACATCGTGGCTTGATGGAGAACTGGCACTGGATTCTACAATCATGCTTAGGGCCGAAGGTGCTGATTTTGGTGTAGATTTGTTTTATTTCAGCACGTTTTTTGGTGGTAATGATGCTTCATGGGCTTCATCAAAAGAAGAATTTATCTATTTTGACAATTTTGTTTTTTCAACCCAGGACATTCCGACAGGTCCGGTCTATTGTCGAAGAAATTCTGCCTCTAAAATTTTTAAGACTGCTGCGATTGAAGTGAGTGCTCAAAAATCATTCTCTTCAGTTTTGTTTAAAATTCAAACAGATATTTGTGGCCCCGGTGTTCTCAAGCTGTTCTCTATCGATGGGACTCAGGTGGAAAGTATTATAATTAAGCCATCAGGGGTATTGAATTTTTCTGTTGGTGAAAGATACAGTTCCGGGAGATATCTTGGTGTTTTTAGAGGTGATAAGTTTCATGAGAGTGTGCAATTCAGTGTTTTGAGGTGATGGATTTTTGGGCAGCATCCGTGCTGGTATCCCCAGAGATAAAAGTGCAGCGTGTCGAGAAGTTATCTCTGGGGCAAGGGCATCTCCAGAAAATCTTGGGACTTGCCTATCTCTTTCGCTGCGAGTCCTCCTATATTCAACCCAAGTTTTCCATTGAATACTGCCCCTGTTGGAAGCTATTCTTGTGGACCTGAACAGCAATTCTGTAAAATTAAATGTAGCGCGGAATTAAAGAAATGCCTCGCAGATGTGTTTTAAGAGCTGAGTGGTGACAAAAAAAACACCTCGTGATCTTACTTTTTATTCCCAGTGTACCTGTAATAAAGAAACAGATCCAGAGAAACCATAATCAGATTGAGCAGGTACAGATAAATCACCCAATCTCTGGAGTGAAGGACCTTGTGAGCCATGCCGCTGGCATAACCGAGGATAACCACAAACATGAACACCGGACTCTTGCCACTGACTTTTTTTGTACTCCAAGATTTATATATGGAGATGGGCCAGCTCAGACCAAAACATACTAACATCATTACTTCAAAAGGACTCATATCTCAATATTGCCTTCAAAAACCTTTCTGGCAGGACCGGCCATAAAAACCGGATCCGATAGTCTCCCGCTCCACTGTATCTGAAGCTTACCTCCGGGAAGATGCACGGTCACATCATTACTGTGCAGTTTGTTTATGATCCCTGAGACCACACTGGCACAAGCACCAGTTCCACAGGCCTGGGTTTCTCCGCAGCCCCGCTCCCACACTCTCATGCGGATCTCTCTGTCAGAGAGGACTTTTACGAATTCCACATTGGTTTTTTTTGGAAAAAAGGGAGAAGTTTCGATTTTTGGACCATAGCCTTGTACCAGGCTATCGGTCAAATCATCCGAATAGATCACAGCATGAGGATTACCCATAGATACTGCGGTGATCTGAAAATTCTGTTCGTCGATAACCATATTTTTCATAACCACAGTCCCACTATCCTGAGTAACCGGGATCGCGGGAGCATCGGTTACAGGTCGTCCCATATTTACTTTCACCATATTTTCATCGATTATATCGGTAACGATCTCGCCTGAGGCAGTTTCTATAACGAGGTGATTTAAGCTGGTTAGTTGTAACAATTTAGCATAAAGAGCAAAACAGCGAATCCCGTTTCCACACATCTCTGCTTCGGTGCCGTCGCTGTTAAAAATCCTCATCATGAAATCTGCCCGGCGTGAAGGGAGCACGAAAATTATCCCATCAGCCCCTACGCCACGTCTGCGGTCACAAATCCTGGGAGTGTGTTTGAGAACCGTCTGGGCCATTCCGACAGAAACTTCATGTGTCACCAGGAAATCATTTCCCAGCCCTTCCATTTTCATAAAATTCATTCTTCTTCCCTTTACCAGCTCTGTATTGATTTTTCCAGGATACGGGCAACTATATCTTTGACCGCCTTCTCTTTTCCCACCCTCTCCTCTTCGGTTTTTGAATCATAGATCCCTTCACCGGTCACTGCTCCTTTAAACAATTCGCTGTCTTTAACATTGTCCAGAAATTCTACTTCTGCGGTGATTTTCACGATGTACTGATCAACATTTACCTCTCTTGCTGCAATGGCCCCATAGGAGTAAGGAACATTTTCGTAATAGTTTACGCTTCCGCTGATAGAGGCATCACCTTTGCCATTGGCGATTTTCAACTGTCCCTTATTTGTCACTTGTATGCTTAATTCCTGCGTTACCTCATCAGCGATATTAGGTTCAAGCGAGTTGTTCTCAAACAAAGGGATATCGATTGTCTTCAGATGTGATGGCAGAGAACTGTTGCTAAAGGTGTAGATATTACATCCCCAGAAATGCGTGATAACCGATATTAAAAAAAGCGGGCAGATTTTTCTCATTAATCCTCCAATGGAACGTAGCTGAGAGTGGAAACCTCTGCAGAGGAATCGGTTTCAAAAAACTCTTTAATGCTGAAAATCATCTTTGAAACATCTTCAAAATTCTTAAAATCGCCATCCAGTGCCCTTATGAACTGCTTTCCGTATCCTTTTGTGAGAATGCGGTTATCCAGTACGATCAGAGCACCCCTGTCATTTACAGTTCGAATCAGCCTTCCAGCCCCCTGGCGATATTTGATGATGGCTTCAGGGATCGAATAGCTAAAGAAGGATTCTCCATTAATCTGTTCCATTCGTCTAGAGATGGCCTGGGTTAAAGGGTGAGTTGGAACCGGAAAAGGCAACCTGGGTATGATTACGATCTCACATGCTTCTCCGGGAACATCGATCCCTTCCCAGAAGCTTTCGGTCCCCAGTAGAATCATCCGCTGATTCTGTTTGAATTGCTCCAGGATATTCTGTCTGGAGCCACTGGTGCCCTGCGCCAGAATTTTCCCATTATCGATGCTCTGATCTGCCCTTAAAAGATCATTGACTGCACCAAGCATGGAGTTGGCTGTAAATAAAACCAGTATGTTTTTATTGAATTCGGTATGAAGTCTGAGAATAGTGTCTGAAACATAAGCGGCAAACTGAGGATTATCTGGTTCCGGGCTGCTTTTAATTGCTCCCATAATAGACTGGTGCACACCAAAGGGACTCCTGAAAAAGGCAGCAACCGTGCGATGATCATGGGGCAGAAGCCCAACAGCTTTTTTAAAATAATCAACTGATCTGGAAACCGACAGGGTAGCAGAGGTAAAGACAACCCCTCCATTACAGCGTCCCCACACATCCGAGAGTACTCCACTGATGTCTAAAGGTACACCACAGAGCTTAGCCCAGTTTTTAGTCCTGTTTCCTTCAAGCCAGAAAACATGCTCTTCAGTTTTAGCTGCTAAAAGATACGACAGATCCGCCTTAAGCTGAGATGCTTTCTCATAACAGGCCTGAACCTGAGCTGAAAGTTCCTCAAACTTTTTTACATATTCCCCTGAAGACAACACCTGCCTTAAGGTAAGCAATCTGTCTGCCAATTCACTGATATTAGTTCCCAGGGCGACAGGTTCAGTCAAAGAATTGAGATCATTTTCATGATAGGTGATCTGATACTCATTAGCATCGCTCTTTTTTTCCACCCAGCTACCCAGTTCTGCAAGAAATTTTTGGGAACGTTTACGCATGTGTTTCAAGGTGTTTCTTAATTCCCTGCCATGGCTGTAGATCTCTTCCTGCTCCTTAAGGTCAGCGGTTTTCAAAACCAGATTATTGATTAAATCCATAAACAGGTTTATTCTTGCGGTGTCCAATTCAACTCTAAGATACCGATGCCCGCAGGATTCCAGATGATGCGCTTCATCAAAGATTATAGTGCCTATCCTGCCCAGAAAAGAAGACTCCGAACAGATTTCAGAAAAGAACAGTGCATGATTAATGATGACAATATTTGAACTGAGCGCCTGCAGCCGGGCTCTCTGGAAAAAACAGTTCTGGAAATGAGGGCAGCGCCGGCTCTGACATTCATGGCTTTCTGCAGAAATGAGGTTCCAGATTCTGGAGAACCATTTGGAGTTAAACTGGTTTTGCTCTTCTATGTCACCGGTTCTGCTTTTTTCCACCCAGGGGATCAGCGGAAGAATGGCAAAACGTTCCCGTGGTGAAATGTTTCCTATCTCTCCTCTAAGCAGCTTTTCCCAACGATTGATACAGATGTAATTATTTCGACCTTTCAAGGCTGTGTAACGGAGTTTTTCACCCAGCATTTTCTTAACCAGAGGAAGATCTTTAATAAGCAATTGATCTTGAAGGTTTTTAGTTCTGGTGCATATTAAAACTCGACAGTTATTCTCCAAAGCCCATCGACCTGAGGGCAGCAGATAGGCTAATGATTTTCCTGTTCCTGTGCCTGCTTCGGCTATAAGAATAGAACTGGTGTTCAGAGTGTCTGCAACCTGAAGAGCCATATCGGCTTGTGAAGGCCTTGGAGTAAAGCCTTCAAGGGTCAGTTTCAATTTACCATCACCGGAAAACAGCTCTACGACACTGTCTTTGTCGATTGGAAGATAGCTTTCGGGTTCCTGTAAGCGCACCCCAGGGTTTTCTGTTTTATTAAGTTGAACTAACACCTGAGCCCTGATTCCATTTAAAGATCGAATCATTAAGGATTTAAAGAGTGATCCCGGAGCACATGCGGCTATGGTTTGTCTTACATGCATGGGCAGTCCGCTTATTCTCTTTACCAATTGCACCGCGACTTCACCGGATGCTTTAGCATCGTAAAGTGCTCTGTGTGCATTATCCAGACTGATCTGCAGATATTCACTAACGGCTTTCAATGAAAAACGGGTACTTCCCTGAAGAAGTATTCGTGAGAGGAGTGCAGTGTCCAGAAGTTGTCCAGAGAAGGTTGGGCGGCCGATTCTTTTGAGCTCTTCGCTAAGAAATGTTGCATCAAATTCGACCTGATGACCACACAGGGGAAGATTGCCAATAAACTGAAGCAGTTTTTCTGCAACTTCAGAGAACGCGGGTGCACTGACTAACTCCTTATCGGAGATGCCGGTGAGGTCTGTTATAAATGATGGAACAGGTATCCCCGGATTTATAAAAGTAGAGAATTCCTCCTGCGGTTTACCGTTAACAAACCGCAGGGCTCCGATTTCTATCACCCGGTCATTTCGAAAATCCAGCCCCGTTGTTTCCAGATCAAAAGCGATAAAGTCCGGAGCTTCTATTGAAACGGCAGTATCATTTTTCTGATCGATTCTGCTTTTCTGATAGCCCTTCTTGGAAGATTTTGAAGTCAGTGGTTTTCTGGATTCAGACAGAAGATTTTTTTTGTTATTCTCTGAGAGAAGGTCGAATAATTTTGGCATGTGTTCTCGCTATTGCTTTGTATGAAATTTTTCAGAGTTAAATATAAAACATAAAAGAGAGAGAGGCCTCAGGATTAAACGGCGAAATCCAGTAATTCGATCTCATCGGGAAGCTCTTCGGGTGCTTTCTCGAACAGTTCATGCGATACCCATCGAATGGTCACATTTTTAATTTTCTGTATTGAGAGTACACCAATGACCCAGGAATACCAGGGCTGTTGAGTCGCGATCAGAAGCGTATCGACCTTGTGATTCTGAAAAACAGTTCTCAGTGCCTCATACGTTCCTATGACCGGGTATCCTAGATACTCACTTGGAACAGAGCAGCTACTATCCCATACGATTCCAATTATGTCGCCATTTTTCTGTGTTTCGATACTTTTGATGATCTTAGCAGAAACTGCACCACTTCCCAGAACCACAATCCTTTCGGGTGAAAAAACAAGGCGCTTGAAGCTGTGCACAATCCGGGGGATCAACTCCCTGTAGCTAATAAGCAGCAAGGAAGTGGCTACAGAGGATAATGCGAAAACTGCTCTGGAAAAAGCAAGCGACTTAACAAAATACACCATGGCAATAAAGAGCAAAGTAGCTAAAAAACTGGAATTCAAAGCATTTGACATGGTATAGCGCTTTTTGGAATAAATTCCATTATAAAAAAACATGAAAAGAAAGCTTAAGGTGATAAGGAAATGTACTCCGTACATCTTTAAAGTATGCTCACCCATATAGATACTGATGTCATGGAATCTAAGCAACATTGCAATACACAGAGTAGCATTAATGATAATCAGATCGATAAGCACAGGGAAAAAATGTCGAAGAAGCCATTTAGCCGTGTATTGAATTGAGAGAAAGATGATTCCTATAAAAATGAGCCAATCAGGGAAAAAACCGCCCCGGATATGGCGGTACTTTTTTGAAAAAATTACCATCGCTTCATAAAAGGCGAATCTTGAGCGTAAGGGTGATCTGGCAGAGCTCTGTCCCTTGCGGTGAATAATCTGGGTCAATGGATGATACCATACCTTATATCCCATTTCTCTCACTCTCCAGCAAAGGTCGATATCTTCACCATACATAAAGAATTGCTCATCAAATCCCCTTAGCTTATCAAAAAGGGAGCGGCGGATAAACATAAAGGAACCGGACACTGCATCAACTACGGCAGATTCGTTCTCATTCATATAGGTCAGATGATATCTGGCGAAGTGTCTACTTTTGGGGAAAAGCCGGCTTAGCCCTGTAAAGTAGTAAAAGGCAACCAGGGGTGTTACAAACCCTCTTCTGCAGCTTGCCTGTAAAGAGCCATCCTGATTGAGAATCTTTGGACCCATTAATCCGGCTTGCGGATGGGATCGCATAAAATCTACTGCCACTTTAAGAGTATCTTTAGCTATCACAGTGTCGGGGTTGAGTAACAGAACATATTTTCCATCTGAGCTTTGAACGCCGATATTGCAGGCTTTACCAAAGCCTACATTGTTTTTGAGCTGAATCCATTTTACATTCTTAAATTCTGCAGTGATCAGTTCCCTTGAATTATCACCGGAGGCATTGTCCACGACTACGAGTTCAGTCTGTTCTGCCAGGTCTGCATCCTGTACAGATCTGATAGCATCGCGCATACACCCGGGTACCTTGTAATTAACAATTACTATAGATATCAGTTTGTCAGAATTAACCGCCACTATTAATTGATCCTCTTGAAAAGTGATGATAGACGAAGTTTCCAGATCAGCATAAAAGCTTCACGAATAATCCTTGTGGACATTTTCGAGTCACCATATCTTCTATCAGTGAAAACAATCGGTATTTCAGTTATTCTGAATCCTTTTTTCCATGCGTAATAATTTATTTCCACCTGAAAGGAGTACCCTGATGAGGATATTTTGTCCAGATTAAGCTTTTCCAGAAGTTCTCGTCGGAAGCACTTAAATCCACCTGTGCAGTCCTTCACCGAAATTCCCGTCAGGATACTGGCAAATTTATTACCGCAGTAGCTTAGGAGTAGTCTGGACATAGGCCAGTTAATTACATTTACTCCAGAAATGTAGCGCGATCCGATTACCAGATCATTTTCTTTCATGGCGTTAAGAAAATCGGGTAGATATTTGGGATCATGAGAAAAGTCCGCATCCATTTCAAATATTAACTGATAGGAGCGTTGCAATGCCCACATGAAGCCACTGATATAAGCCCGCCCTAATCCATCCTTCTTAGGACGTTCCAACAGATACACATCGCTTACAGTAGATGCAATATCCTGAACACATTGTGCGGTCCCATCTGGTGAGGAGTCATCAACTACTAAAATATGTACCTGGGGAAGCACTTTCTTTATTTTCGGTATTATTGCACCGATGTTTTCCCGTTCATTATAGGTAGGTATTATTATTAATATCTGGTCTTTTTGCATTTTGGATTTATTTTTTCTTGATGTGGTTTCTCTGCTATATATTAAATTTAATCTGGTTTTTGGATTTTTGAATATAATAAATTAAGTTGAATACAATAATATATTAAAGAATGTAGTGTATCGGCCACATTAAAACTGGTCCAGACAATCAGAGCTTTTGAAGTTACTCTCCAGTATCAGTAAAATAGTTGCATTTATTCTGAAAACAGCAGCAAGTGGCTATAAAATGCCCTAAGAATACCAAAACAGAAAGGTTAAGGTCATTAGGTTTTATCAGTAGCGATAAGACTGAAAAGACTAAAAACCTTTTATTCACAATAGTTTACCTGTTGTTCTGTGGAAATCTGCTGCGGTTTTCACGATTTATAGATTAATTGAAAAACTTCCTTTGATATGATATCTTAATATAAAAAGATGGTGCTTTTGGTAATGTCTTTCCTCATCTGCATAGTTTAAATACGTAAAAAGGGAAAACACCTTACGATGTTGATATTTTCTTTTTTTTCTATCTTTGCAGCCACTCTCTGTTTTGGGTTAGCCATAATTGTCCTAAAGTATAGCACAGAAAAGACCTCAAACCGTCTTTTTGGTTTATTCTGCCTTTCAGCTTCATTCTGGTCGATAACCGAATTTTTGGCCAGCCAATCGGAAACTGCTGGCAAAGCTACATTCTGGCTTGGATTTGGGGCGATCTGGACCATCTGTATTGCATTTCTGGTGCATTTTGTTCTTGATTACACAGCATTTCTGAAAAAAAGTCTGTTTAGATTTTTTCTCTACATTACGTATTTGACTGCAGTGGTATTTGCGCTCTTTAACTACTATTTACTGAAAAGCTCTGTAGAGTGGAGTTACTGGGGCTGGAGCTATAATATCGAGCCATCAATAATGGCATTTATAATAGGTTTATGGGGAATCGTCGTTTCTGTTTTATCTGTCATTTTGCTTGCTTATTTCCATTTTTCCACCAAAACCGAATCGGTTCGCTCTCAATCGTTAATAATTTTGAGTGGATGTGCAGTAGCAGCGTTTATCGGTATAGCTGGTGAGCTTGTGCTTCCTCTTCACTTCGTAAAAACACCTGATTTTACCAAAGTAGCGATCTCCTGCATGGCGATATTCGTTACTTATGCGATCAGGCGGCATAATCTTTTCAACCTTAATCCATCTGATGCGGCTGAGGTAATCATCAGTTCCATGTCCGATGCTCTGGTTGTTGTCAATGTCAAAGACGAGATAGTGATCGTAAACAAAGCTCTTCTTACCATGCTTCAATACAAAGAAGCCGAACTGCTTGGAAAGAAACCCGATAAGCTGATCGCTTTCATAGCAAACACGGATACCACGGTAAAGCAGCTATTAAAAGGTGGCTCGGTTAATGATGTACAAACCGAGTTTATAAGAAAAGATGGTTCGGCGATTCCCATTTCACTATCCTGGTCTATTTTGCGCCATAAGAATCACAAATTGAGAGGAATAGTTTTTTTCGGCCGAGACATTTCTGAACGGCAGCAGAATATGCAGATTCTTCAGCAGGCACGTGATGAGCTGGAACAGCGGGTAGAAGAGCGGACACTGGAGCTGGAGCAACGAAACGAACAGCTTCAGTTCGAAATACAGGAACGGATTTTGACCGAGAGTGATCTGGCAGCTCAAAAAGAGTATCTGTCGGTAACATTGCGTTCCATTGGTGATGGAGTAATCACCGTTAATGAGCATGGACATATCGTTTTCCTTAACAAAGCAGCAGAAGTAATCACCGGATGGAACCAGGAGGATGCAGAAACGAAAAAACTGACTGAGGTGTTTCCGATCAAGCATCTTGAGCAGCAGTATGCTTCCTGCCATTTTCCAGATTCAGTGTCTGAAATTGATAGCCGCAGAGTAGAACTGGTCTCATTATCTGGAGCTAGTCATGTGTTATCTGAGAACCGTTCTGCCATCCTTGATTGCAATGGTAAAACATTAGGATATGTAATTGTATTCAGAGACATCACCGAAAAAGAGATCCTTGAGGAGGAGCTGTTTAAATCGAAAAAACTTGAATCAGTTAGTTTACTTGCCAGTGGCCTGGCCCATGACTTTAATAATCTGCTTACCGGAATAATCACAAATCTTTTCATGGCCAAAACAGCTTTATCTATTAACAGTGAGACCTATAATTTAGTCACTAATGCAGAGAAGGCTGCCTTTAGAGCCTCAAGCCTTACAAAACAGCTTTTATCATTTGCCAGAGACAGCACAATTCCGAATAGAGAAGTCTCTTCTCTGAAAGAGCTGATAGAGGAATCGGTTGGATTCTACCTGAGCGGTTCAAAATGCGATTACCGATTAAATCTGGATGAACAGTTGTACATGGTGGAGATAGATCGTGGACAGATCGATCAGGTGCTTAATAATATAATTGTTAATGCCGATCAATCAATGCCTAATGGGGGTACGATTACCGTTGGAGCACAAAATGTGGAATTGCATAGAAATGCAAATATCCCATTAAAACCAGGCAAGTATGTCTGCATTACTGTTTCCGATGCTGGCAAAGGAATTCCCCATGAGAATATTCACCGGATTTTCGATCCCTATTTTACCACTCGTCAGCAAGGAAACGGTTTGGGACTAAGCTCTGCATACTCAATCGTGCTTAAACACAATGGGTATATCACCGTATATTCCGATCTCAGTAAGGGGTCAACTTTTTACATCTATCTGCCAGCATCCGAAAGAATCCTGATAGATGATTCTGTTTCGATGGAGGAGACGTGGCAGGGAAAGGGTAAAATCCTGGTCTTAGACGACGATGATATAATTCGTCGAAGTACAGAGCGGCTTTTATCTCATTTGGGATACAAGGTTTTTATGGCCAATGAAGGAGAAGAGGCTTTGCGCTTATACAGTGCAGCAATTGAAAACCAAACTCCTTTTGATGCAGCCATTCTTGATTTGACTATTCCTGGTGGTAAAGGTGCTCAAGAGATAATTGGGGAGCTGTGCCAATTGGATCCGCACACAAAAGCGATCGTTTCCAGTGGTTATTCTGATGACCCTGTTATGCTGAATTTTCTTTCTTTTGGTTTTTGTGCTGCTATTTCCAAGCCTTACAATATCGAAGAGCTTAGCAGTCTTCTTAAGAGAGTTTTGTTTGAACCTGATAAGCCAATCTGAGGGGTTGGAGATTTATTCATGGCCCTGGTAGTTTCCCCAGAGTTACTTCTTGAATTCTTGGCCTTTTAACTCTGGGACACTTCGAATTTCAAGGATTCTGCGCACATTACTCTTCCTCTTACTCCCGAGCGTTCGAAAATTAGAAAAAGCCTGTTATTTTTGGATTTTTTCAGAACCTTCATGAACTATAGAACTCAGACGTTTGCTCTTTAATTTATCTGCACCAATATTCTTCTTAAAAAGAGATGCACAAAAAAGTCCTGTAGCTTGGAAAGTTGGAATTTTCAATCAGTGCTTAAGACTATGAAGAGCGAATCCTTTTTGTCCGATATTTATCATTTTGTATGAAGCCACTACGACAATTTTCAGAACCATAAATTGAAGATTATAATTGCTTACTGAACCGAGCATCTGTATTGCAATCCTTCCAGGGGTTACCAACAAGAAACCCTTGGTTCTACCGCACCAAAAACAATGAATTACCCCCTCTGCGATGGCAATTTGACTTTATCCACTGTAGCTTTCCGATTTCCTATTGCCCCAGAGATGAGTTTGTGATTAGTAAATCCTTCATCTCTGGGGCACTCCTTGGAATCAAAATTGCAGCTTTATCCCCTGCAATTCCACATACCCAATAAAGGAGAATCCACCCATGTGCACAAAACCCAGAATCGTCGCCCCTGGCGTTATCTATAAGGTCTCATCCATTGGTGTTCATGAGC
>JAEYNR010000076.1 GCA_023412475.1 Fibrobacterota bacterium
GAAACTTGCTTGCCTTACCCTTAAAAGATCCACTTTCAAAATCGTGCTCGTAAAAATAGTAAAACATTAAAGAGAATGCAACCTCTTTTTTACTCTTTTTTTCCCTTTTGAGGACCGGGCAGAATTCCCACCTAACATGCCATCAGGTGAATGGATATTGTCGAAGTTTTAATGAGCAGCCCCGATCCCTTTTACCGAATCGAGGCTGATAATATAATTGGAATGGGAAGGAAAAAGCAAGGGGGAGAAAATATTAAAATGAATTAATGGCAAAACAGCATTTAATCAGAAACATTTGTCGTTTGCATAAACCCATATATCGTCCCTGATGGGACGAGGATTATTCTTATGGGTATATAGCCTAGAAATATTTAATCCCTACGGGATCGGGAAAACAAATGTATTAAACATATTCGTTAACCTGAGGGACAGGATAATTATAGATGCATAATGATATTGAATATTTTAGTCCCTTTAGGGACGTGATATTTATAGGATACACAACAAGCCAAAAAATCCTTGTCCCAAAGGGACAACATATTTTTTGATAAATAGTTCAGTTATATGACCAGATTTGCTGCCATCCGCGTAAACCCATATATCGTTATTTAACCTATAAATATTTGATCCCTACGGGATCAGGGAAACAGGATTTTCTTCTTTTTTAATTGTCAACTATCCGGGTACTCAACCAACCTCACCTCTTTATTATTATCCAGGAAATAGTTAAGATGCCACTCCCCCGGAAAAAGAAGCACAAGGTTCTGGTTTTTGTCTCTGGCCGACTCCACTCCATTGGGAAAATGACATTTGGGGCCAAGTTCACACCCTTTCTCCAGCCATCTCACCAGCTTCCAGTTAGTCATCTCGATTCTGGCATCTGTACCATATTCGTTTTTCAGCCGAAACTGAACCAGATCAAACTGCAAAGGTCCCACTGCCGTCAGAAGCGGTGCACGTCTGGCATTATTGGTTACATCAAAGCTATGTACCAACCCCTCCTGAATAAGCTGATCGAGTCCTTTTTGAAATCTTTTGTAGTTTGATGGCGATGGATTATGGAGAAATGCAAAACATTCAGGAGGAAAACTGGGTATCTCATCATAAATAATACCTGCATCCTCACTGAGAGTATCTCCGATGGAAAGCAAGTCCGCGCCAACCATTCCTATTACATCCCCCGGAAAAGCTTCATCAATAGAAACCCGCTCTCTCCCAAAGATCGCATTGGAGTTGGAGAGACGAAGTTTTTTGCCAGATTGCACATGTACAACCGGCATATCCCTGGTAAATTTACCAGAGACAATTCGTATGAATGCCATTCGATCACGATGCAAGGGATCGAGGTTTGCCTGAATTTTAAAAACAAATCCAGAAAATTTCTGGTTTTCAGGTTCTATTTCTTTATCAACAGAAATGCGGGGAGCCGGTGGTGGTGCCAGTTCTATAAAACCATCAAGCAATAGCTGGATTCCAAAATTGTTAGCGGCACTGCCGAAAAAAACCGGTGTAGTTTTTCCCACCAGAACATCACCCAGATCGAATCTTGCTCCCGCTCCTTCTACCATGTCCATTTCTTCACAGATTCTGTCATAGGTATTTTGGTCAAGAAGATTGCGAACATTCTGGTCTGCAATACCATGAGTGGCAACAGGAGCCCTGAAAGCTCCTCCGACAGTCCTCTCAAAAAGATGCACCAGACCGGTCTTTCGCTCCCATACACCTTTAAAATCGATCCCAGATCCTAAAGGCCAGTTCATCGGATAAGCAGATATTTCTAGAACCTGTTCTATCTCATCAAGAATTGCCAGAGTATCCAGAGCCGGACGGTCAAGCTTATTAACAAAGGTTAATACTGGAATGTTTCTTCTTCTGCACACTTCAAAAAGTTTACGGGTCTGCTGTTCGATACCTTTACCGCCATCTATCACCATAACCACCGAATCCACAGCAGTAAGTACCCGATAGGTATCTTCTGAGAAATCGTTATGGCCGGGAGTATCCAGAAGATTAATCCTATAACCGTTGTAGTCGAAATTAAGAACAGTAGAGCTGACCGATATACCTCTTTTACGCTCAATTTCGAGCCAGTCAGAAACAGTTTTTCGTTCCTTTTTTCTGGCAGTGACCGAGCCTGCAAGCTGCACAGCTCCCCCGTATAAAAGCAGCTTTTCAGTCAGAGTCGTTTTTCCGGCATCCGGATGAGAGACTATGGCAAATGTTCTTCTCCGGCATATCTCCTGATTGAAATTCATTTTGAATACTCCTTAAAGCAAATCCCGAATACAAGATTAAAAACGGTTAATGATTGAATGATAAGTTCCAGCTAAACCTTATTTATTTGAAACAGGGGTTAGGAATGCGCGGTATTAATAACAGAGAGAAAATGATGAAAAATCAAACATCTCAATAAAGATTAATTAATACGAAAAATGCTAAGTCCGTGTATCCTGAAAATTTACTACGGTTTATCAGTTTTTTTATTCTAAAGCTGTTGCACACTGGTAACTGCATCAAAAAAAACCGGACACATTTCTGTGTCCGGCCATTTTCAAATTGCTAAATCTGTAAAAAAATTATTTTACTTTAATACATTCAAAGATTTCTGCATGGAGACTGCTTTTCCATTAACATCTACTCCACTGAGCTTAACTATATAAACTCCGGAAGCCACAGTATTAGCAGAGATTGAATTGGATACCCGACTTGTTTTGGCAATCGAGCTGCTCTGGATCATACATCCTTTAGCATCGAAAAGGCTTATTTTGCCTTCGGCAATGGCAGCTTTTGCAGTCCAATTAATATTGATCTTGCCGTTTCTGTAAGAAGCAGCAAATGCATTAGCATCTACTTTATTCACCTTTGGTAATATTGATATTTTGCCATCAAGATCCTTAATGGCTTTGCCAAAGTAGACATTATCTACAGCAAGGAACCCTTCTGTGCCCATATCACCCTGTACTTTGAACTGAATCTTTGCCAGCTTGGATTTATCAAGGGGAATATCATTATAAACATCCCAGTCTTCGTGAGTAACCAATTGAGAAAATTTTACTTTAGCAGCTTCCCATTTTTCATTGGTATTTGGAAGATCTAGATACCAGACTACTCCAGAGCCACGCATATCTTTTCTGTCGGGATTATCATCATCAGGTACATCATTAATATCGCTGATTTCCAATGTAGCTTTTTTGATTCCTGCTCCCGCAGTCATATAATGAAAATAGATATAATCCTGATCTGATGCGTCCCAGTATCTGCAAGTTGCAGAATCGTAAACATTAATACCAATTCCCACAAATGGTTTAATCTTTACACCGTCTTCTTCCCGAGTAATCACATCACCCAGCTTGAAATTAAGAAATGGAGCAGTTCCTTTTTCGTCGGATCCAGTTCCTTCTTCAAATTCAAGATTTAAACGGTTAGTTTTTTCACTTTTTGTTGCACCCTCATAAACTTCAGAATTTCCACCAATTTCACCATCATCATAAGCATACCAATATGTTTTTAAAACGGGCTGCTGGTTTTTCGGTTTTTTCTCGAATGTTCCAAAAGCGTACGCGGAGGAAGTATCATCCATTTCAGCGAATCCAGGTAACATTGATTTCAGAGGCGGGACTTCGCCTATGATATAAATATCATCAAGATCCAATACACCCCCGGTTATTGCATCGTTTTTCTCTCCATGTACCTGCCAGGCAAGCTGAACAATGTCTGCGAGATCAAGCTCCATCTCATCAGCTGCTGATGTCCATCCAGGTTGTTCCAACTCTTCGAATAAAACTTCAAATTCATCCCATTCGTCAGTAGCTGTCAAATCTGTTCCATGATAGTCAAAGGTTTTTCTTTCAAGAATAGTTTTGGTTTCTACCTGAAAGGTTACAGTAAGTGGCTCACCACGCGACCTCATTTTAAATCTGATACCAGTTGCTTTAGACAGATCAATCGGGTCTGTTTTTGATGAAAGCCCGGCGCCTATGCCCACAAAAGGCGCTGCATCTCCATATGAAGCTTCCCAAATTTCCCCATACTCAAAAGGCATGGTGGCGAATGTATTATCATCTTCAGTTTCTACTGTAAAGGTATAATCCTGCATTATGTGCTTGTCGCCGTTATCCAGGGTTATTTCTTTATCTTTGGAGTCCACTAATATTTTTGAAGGTGTAGAAGTAGGGTCCGCAGTAGGACGGTCATCCTCTTTTGTACCAGCAAAGTCATCGTAATAGTACCAGTATTGTTCCAGTTCGTTTTCATTAGTTCCATCTTCGTGGTTATCCAATAAGAAATCAGCCGCAAAAAGCGACGCAGCCGCGGTAACCGTAGTTAACCCAAACAAAGCTTTTTTAAATTTAAAGCGTCCCATAAAACCCCTCGTTTTAAGTTAAGAACATTAAGATTTATTGATTTTCTTATTTAGTATACACTTTTCAGAGAGTGGTTCATTTTGATATTGTAAAGTTGCGTGTGCATTTTGAACCCTGATAGTGTTGTAATAATTCTGGTATAATATAGTTGCTCATGTTAATGCTGTCAAACATTTTATTTTGAGTAATTTTTATGTATTAATGAACCTTGTACACTGTTCAGGTAACTATATAATTTGAAAATACGCTTTAAAAAAGAGACAATAATTCGGTATCAATCGTTTTTTTAGGGGGATTTTTGATGATTCGCAAATCATGTTTCAAATTATTAACAGGACTAATGATCGCAGGTTTTCTTTTCTCTGCATACGGGCAAACGCCTGTCCAAAGACACGGAAAACTATCAACCAGCGGCCCTTATCTTCTTAACGAACACGGCCAGATAGTACAATTGAGAGGAATGAGTTTTTTCTGGAGCAGATCGGACTGGGGCGGAACTCAGTTCTATACTAAAGACTGGGTCAAATTTTTAAAAGATGATTGGAAATGCACTGTTTTAAGAGTAGCTTACGACAGAAACGAAGGCAACAATAACGGCTGGAACGAAGTAAAAACTGTAATTGATGCTTGTATAGAAGAGGGTATTTACGTAATAATTGACTGGCACTCTCACACAGCGCACAACCAGCAGTCTGCAGCAGTAGAATTCTTCTCTCAACAAGCCAGGCTATATAAAAACACCCCTAATGTTATTTTTGAACCATATAATGAGCCTATAGTAGCCGGAAGTGCCGAACAAAATGATGGAAGTATTGAAAATGCGAAAAAAACCTGGGCCGCCATAAAGCCCTACCTTAAAGCGGTAACCAAAGCCATACGCAACGAAGGTGCAGACAACCTGGTGATCTTAGGAACTCCTTATTATGCTCAGCACGTAGGAGTTGCAGCAAACGATCCGGTTGTGGCTGATGATGGAAAGCCCTTTAAAAATGTGGCTTACGCATTTCATTTTTATGCTGCCAGCCATGGTCCCAATGCCTATTACGTAAAACAAGGCGATGGAACTGGTGGTTATGAGCCAACCTATTTGTCACCAGCATTAGGAAAAGTACCTATCTTTATCTCAGAATGGGGTACTTCGCACAGTGATGGCGGCCAGGATGGACATAATCATATAGATGGAGAAAACACTGATTGGTGGTTTAATCGTTACATTAATGGCGAATACCATATAAGCCATTGCAACTGGTCAGTTTCTGATTTCCAGACATCAAGTGCATTTTCAGGTGGCAGAAACCCCAGTGCTTCTGGTGCACTGGCTAAAAAGTGGATCTCAACACCGAGTGTCGATTCCTGGGACAGGCCTGATGTAGCTGGTAAAGATGGCACCAGCAAAGATACGGTAATTTCCATGCCGGGGACTCATTCGGCAGCCTGGTTTAACAAATACTACGGTGCCGGTGTCGATAGTATCACAGTGCCCTTTGGAAGGACTACAAGAGATACGGATGACCCCCGCGAAACGAAAAACATGGCGCTGGCAATTTCTAAAATGGGTGAAATAAACTGGGCTGACTACAACATAAACTCAAAACAGGAAACCAAGTTTATTCATTTACGTTATCGCGCAGAAAATGGATCAGGAGAGATAGATATTTCCATAGGTTCTACATCTGTTGGCAAAATCGAGATCGCGAAAAGTTCCTCCTGGACTACCCTGGTAAAAGAGTTAAATGTTCCTTCAGGCACTCAGACATTGAAGTTTAATTTTTCTAATACCAGCGGATCGTATTGGATTGAATGGTTTGAGCTAACTAACGAGCAAACCGTGGCCATCTCTTTTCCAGCGACTACGGCAAATGAAGCTAAGATTGATTTTTCCGTTTTAAAAAATGGTTTTAACGCACAATTACCCCAGTCGCATGGATTTTCATCATACTCCATTGTGGCTCCTGATGGCAGAATCATTAAAGGCAGATTCTTAAACCAGAACATCACCAGGATAACGTTAGAAAATATGGCCAATGGTGTATTCTTCCTTAAATTGAATCGGATAAACGGTTCAGGGTTAACTAAAACGTTCATAATTAATCACTAAAAAAAATAATTTTTAATTCATAAATCAAAAATATGTAATCTAAAAACCTGATATCTTAAACTGGGGTTCATAATATGAAAAAAGTACTACTCATTCTCTTAACGTTATCACTTACTGTGCCGGTATTTGCACAAACCAGAAACTACCGTCAACTGCATGATATGCTGATCAAGTTTTATGGCTACCAGCGCGCCGGATTGAAAAGCGGTTCAGCAAACAATCTAAATTCTGGATTCACTAATGCATCTCATGGCGGAGACAATTACAACGGTAATGCACTGGATGGAGGATGGTATGATGCTGGTGATTATATCAAATTTGGAATGCCTTTAGGATATGCTGTTTACTGCCTTCTTAAGGGGTATGATGTTTTCCCCAGCGCATACACTGACAACCACTCCTGGGATTACAAAAGCAAAGATGGCATTCCCGACATCCTTAATGAAGTTAAGTTTGCAACCGATTACATCAATAAAGCAGTGATAAGCAAAGATCAGGTTGTTCTGGATGTAGGAAAAGCGGATGAAGAGCACAGGACCTGGGGAGTAGTTAATGCGGGAGGAAGGTCAGGTGATAAAATCGTTCTCTGTTCAGGTGCTGACATACCTCTTACCTATGCAGCCTGCCTGGCCCTGATGTCAACTCTATATCGTGAATTTGATTCCGATTATGCGGACCTTTGTCTGGATAAAGCAAAATTGGCATTTGAATTTGGTAAAAAGAAAGTTGATTCAAAGAATTACTACTGTACTCCACAAAAAAAAGATGGCTCACCACTATACGACTATGAAGATGGTAAAGGAATAATCGAAGATCGCATGGCAGCAGCAGGAGTAGAACTTTACCGGGCCACTAATGATGGCGACCCCATCTACAAAGAATATGCCCGTAAAAGTATTAAAGAGTTTTACAACTGTATGGGTTATCCGTTTATTGGTCCATTGGCCTCTTTCGAAATTTGGAGACAGGGCCTCTCTGATGCCGCTTCACTTATGGCTAACACTGGTTTCATGGAAGGCAAGGTGAAAACAAGTGGAGTATTTGCCGATATTTACCAAAATAGTGGCTGGGGAACGGCACGTGAGGCCGGTTCTGCTGCTTTTGAGTTTGCTTTGGCCTATGTTACCACCACAAGTGCCACAATGCGGGAAAAATATCTAAAAAGAGTAACGGATCATGTAGACTGGGTTGCAGGTTACAAGGGAGCCAGATCCTATGTTGTAGGTTTCAACGGATCCCCTGCTACTCAACTCCATTACCGTTCGCCAGGTACTCCACAGGGAGCACTGGTCAGCGGACCCAATGGGGATGGTAACTGGACAAATGATGGGTCTGCAGAATTCTGTGAAGTGGCAGTCGATTACAATGCAGGTATAACCGGGGCAGTAGCATTTTTATTGGCATTAGACAATCCTGGAGATGCAGTTAAAGTTTCTACCCCTTTCTCTGCAAATCCAAAGACAGGCTTGGATTTTAATGAGACCACAGTTGCTCTGAAAGCTGCATTTTCTGAATCAGTAAAATGGACAGTAAAAATCATCGGAGCTTTCGGGACAAAAACGTTTTCTAAAACCAGTAACAGTATCGATGAAAAATGGGATGGAAGCGCGGATGAAGGGATGTTTCTCAGTGGTGAAACTGTAACTATTTCTGTCAGCGTAGATAAAGATGTAGCTGTTTATGATTTGGCAAATCTATCCGGTACTTCAGTTTATATAAGCCAGAACAAGGCACCATCAGCAAAAAGCGGCGACACAAGTATAGATAATTTTGATGATAGAGATACAGCTAACGAAGTAAATGGAAACTGGATTCCGTTTGGTACTGAAACCATTTACGCAAATAAAACGAAACTGCGTTTTGATGGAGATTCCGATGCTCTGACAATCGCTATGAATGTCAAAACCAACGAACCCGATAGTTATGGCGGAGTTAAAGCTACTTTTAATGATGAAGGCACTCCGGTTTCCATTGGTTCGGCAAAATCGATACTCTTTGATTTACGGGCAAACAAAGAGTCTTTTATCTATGCCGAGCTTGAACAGTCTGATATCACCGATAATGCCTATCACAGCGTTAGAATTCCTGTCATGAAAAATTTCAGCACTTATCGATTGAATATCTCTGATTTCAAACAACCAGACTGGAAAGAGTCGGAAGTGCCGCTCAATCTGAATAAAATTTCCGCTCTGCGTTTCACTGCCTATGATTCTACCGGGATGATTTCCTTCTATTTGGATAATGTTTACATCGAAGATCTTGATATCGGACAAAGTTCAATAGTAAAGACTTCTCCAAACGGGTTAGTAGCCTCTCTGAAACCGGTGTTCTCAAATGGTACTTTAGTATATAAGAACCTGCAGCAGTATAATGGCTTTTTGAAACTCTCAATTTTCAATGTAGCCGGGAAAGTTGTAATGCAGCACCAGCTTAGTGCCACCGGAGGGAACAAATCAGTTTCTTTATCAGGACTTCCATCGGGAATGTATACTCTGATCCATTCGCATAACGGCAAAACTGTTGGAGAGCGAATCAAACTTACGCACATTCAATAAATCATTTCTCCATTATTACTTTTTTAAAAAAAACCTGCTATTAGCAGGTTTTTTTTATTATTATGCATACTTTGCTGCGAATATCGAATATCGAAGCAAGTTAGATCTGAACTTAATGAACCTTAAACCTTTTTGAGTTCAATACAATATGCATACACCAGTTCAAAGACACGGAAAATTATCGACCAGCGGCCCATACCTTCTTGACCAGCATGGCCGGATTGTTCAATTAAGGGGAATGAGTTTTTTCTGGAGCAAACCGGACTGGGGTGGAACCAGATTTTACACCAGAGACTGGGTCAGGTTTCTCAGGGATGAGTGGAAATGCACTGTGATAAGAGCCGCTTATGACAGAAACGAAGAAAACGACAGCGGATGGGAGAACGTCAAAACAATTATCGATGCTGCAATTTCCGAGGGCATTTACGTGATAATTGATTGGCACTCTCACACAGCCCACAATCAGCAGGCTGCAGCAGTCGATTTTTTCACCCAACAGGCCAGGATCTATAAAAATACGCCTAATCTAATCTTTGAGATATACAATGAACCGGTTATTGCCTCTGCTTCCCAACCAAAGGACGGAAGTATTGAAAACGCCAGAGAGACCTGGTCTCTCATTAAACCTTATCTTAAAGCGGTAACCAAGGCTATCCGTAATGAAGGTTGTGAAAACCTGGTGATCTTTGGTACTCCCTATTACTCTCAGCATGTGGGAGTCGCAGCAGATGATCCAATCACCGATGATGATGGAAAACCTTTCAAAAATGTCGCCTATTCATTTCATTTCTATGCAGCAAGCCACGGTCCTCATGCCTATTATGTGAAAATGGGTGATGGAGAAGGTGGCTGCGAACCGAACTATTTAGCATCGGGATTAGGAAGAGTTCCAGTTTTTGTTTCTGAATGGGGTACTACTCACAGTGATGGGGGGCAGAATGGTCACACTCATATAGATGAAGAGAATACTGACTGGTGGTTTAAAAACTTCATTAACAGTGAGTACCATCTGAGCCATTGCAACTGGTCGGTTTCTGATTTCCAGCCTTCAAGTGCATTTTTAAAAGGATCCAGAAATCCGAGCGCTTCTGGTTTAGTGGCAAAAAAATGGATCAGCACTCCCGATACCGATTCCTGGGAGATACCCTGATATTAAAACTGAAGAGGAAGCGGATTTTTAGGATGCGGCTTCTCTTTAATAGAACCATGAAGAAGGCGGCCCCAACCGACCTGCCCCAGAGGTGAAATGTTTACAGATCAAACAATCAACTCTGGGGTAGAATTAACCGCCTCGCTAAAAACGGGCACCACTGATCTTTTTAAATGGAGCAGATACCAAATCCGGTCAGATGTTTACACTTGCTCATGAGAGAGCCGGAGCATATCCGGCTTGGAGAAACAGGCGTTTCCGATGTTACTCCTGAATTCGTTCCATTAAGTCCTTTCCGACTCTCAAAAAAAGATTAAAATCCCAGATGTTTGCATAGGGCTCAACATTAAATTCATGTCGCCTCATACCATGTTGCGACACGAAAAAGCACTGTTTGTACTGGGGGAATAATTCATTCTTCCACACCTCTACCCCCCCCAGGATTGAGCTTTACCTCTATTATTTGCACTTGCTTTACACCACACAATCATCGGCTTGCAGACTCAAGAAATACTGCAAGATGCGCCAGCACTAGTCATTGGACAATCCAGTATAAAATTTGATCAAAGCATTAATCCATTCTACATCATGGAAACTATTCTGATGGAGCCTGCTTTGATGCAGATATTGACCTTGAAACTGTAGTCTTAATCCATTCTACATCATGGAAACTATTCTGATTTTATTGATATCAAGAAAATTTTATTGGATAGGAAAAAATTGGTCTTAATCCATTCTACATCATGGAAACTATTCTGATAAAGGTTACGTGTACGATGACGGTCTCTATTGCCAATATGGGTCTTAATCCATTCTACATCATGGAAACTATTCTGATAAGTGGAGCGAGACTATCAACGTTATGTTGTTAAGGGAGTCTTAATCCATTCTACATCATGGAAACTATTCTGATCTGATCTGCGCGGGGCTAATCTGCACGAGGCTGATCTGGTCTTAATCCATTCTACATCATGGAAACTATTCTGATTATGGACAAAACAAAACTGTTGTTTGGACATATTGGTACTGGGTCTTAATCCATTCTACATCATGGAAACTATTCTGATCCAGTATAAAGTCTTGTATGCGGATCAGTTGATGATTTTTTATACAGTCTTAATCCATTCTACATCATGGAAACTATTCTGATGTACTGGAGGGATCACGACTGGGGCAACGGCCCTGGATCTTCGTCTTAATCCATTCTACATCATGGAAACTATTCTGATTCTTCCTTGAAAGAGGTTCTACACCAGCGTCGCATTAAGAAGGGTCTTAATCCATTCTACATCATGGAAACTATTCTGATCGATGGAAAACAATTTCTTAGTTTCCTATTAACTTCGTCTTAATCCATTCTACATCATGGAAACTATTCTGATCAGTTGAACTCGGCCTTTTTGACCGTAAACCAAGTCGTCAGTCTTAATCCATTCTACATCATGGAAACTATTCTGATGCCCCAATATTCGGCGATATCAGAGCATTCAACAGTGAAGGGTACGTCTTAATCCATTCTACATCATGGAAACTATTCTGATTAATGAAGCTATGTCATTATCTCACGTAATGAGTAAAACGTCTTAATCCATTCTACATCATGGAAACTATTCTGATGTAAAAGGAACTGATAACCGCAACAATCATGCAATATGTAGAGTCTTAATCCATTCTACATCATGGAAACTATTCTGATAGCGGCCTTTCTAACCCCCTGATTCCAAAGCCGTTACAAGACCGATTTTCAACAGCCCCAGATTTTGTTTACACAAGGCCATTTTCGTCATCCTTTCGGTAAAGGGTTTAAATAAACTAACCTGCTGAATTATAGTAGATTAAATGCTTTTTCATTTAAACAGCCTTTTTCGGCCTAAAAATCCTGGTTGAATAATCTGCCCAGAAAAAGTCTGCCTGCTCTATTATATAAGGAATATATAATAGTAAAAGCCACAGTTTGAGGAAAATTCGAAAGCCGAAACAGGAACAGGAGCTGGTACTTGTGATTTGGTTCTTGTGATTGGCAATCACAGTATAATGTAATCTACCTGCTCCACCTTGCTGCCAATCCCGATTATACGCACCTCCGGCTCACATTTTCCACACAAGGGATAAATCCGCACAGAATCACTCTTCTGATCTATCACCCTGGCAAGTTTTTCCTGCATCTCCTCTGTGGACTCCTTGCCGATCAATCCTTCAAATACCGATTTCTGCACCCGATAAGCATACTCCGAAAGAATCTTGACCACCTTTGACCTGATACGGTCATCAACTATATCAAATGCAATCACATACTTCATAAGCTCTCCTCCATCTTTTTCTCTTCTGCCTCTTCCCCTCCCTCTTTTACCAAAGCAGTTTTCCATGAAAAAGGCGAATACTCCTTCTCATTTTGTATGCAATCCCGAAGTTTCTCGGCCTGTTTCCACATCACCATCCTCCAGGACATCTCCCGATCATCAGTCCAGGTCCGGTTTTTACTGTTACACCACTCCTCATAATGCCGGACAAAGATCTTCAGTGACTCTTTTTTCAGATAAACCTGTCCTACGTCTCCTCTGGTTTCAAAATCATCATCATCCAGCATCTTCCGGTTAAACAGCTTCAACACCAGCCGGTCCACCAACGGATGTCTGAACTCTTCCATCAGATCAAGTGACAACGAAGCCCTTCCGTAGGTAACCTCATGGAAAAAACCGATATAAGGATCCAGCCCACAGGCCTCCAGTATCGCCTCGATCTCCCGTGCAATAAAAGAGTATCCAAACGAAAGCAGCGCATTTACCGGATCGGTTGAAGGGTGAAACTTTCTTCCGGGAAAAGTGCGGCCGTGAAGAAAACATTTAGCAAACTCCTGGAAATAAAATCTTGCACCGGTTCCCTCATAGCCGCGAATCGTTGCCAGATCCATCTGCTGATTATGAAGGATATCGCAGATCTTCTCTAACCGCTCCCTCACATGGTCATCCAAACGATAGGTATTACTTTTACTGTAATGGTAATCAAGAAGAACATCCATGCCGTTTCTGATCTTCGCTTCAACATACCTTCGAGCCATTTCCTCACGCCGTTTCTCATTTGCGAACTGCGAATACTGTGCGACTCTCAGTATGGAGTTTTTTCCTTTTGCACTGACCATTTTACCTTTGAAATGCCCGTCGATAGTCATCATGGCAACGTCTCCGCCATTGTCCAGTATAGAGAGCATGGCTTCGGTAGTGGGATGAACACCTCCAAAAAGCACCAGGGTCTGTACATCCTTTACAGTCCTGTCCGTCAGCATTTCACCATCCTTGATGACCTGTATTCTGGGACCTTTCTTTTTTATGTAGGCTCCCTGCTCCGTCACGTAGATAAAAGACATAAGTTTCCCCCCAGCTAAAAGGTGAAGTGGTTTGCATCAATCCAGTTATCCGGTTGCGGAAAAGTTAATAGGCTATATCAGTAGTGTCCGGTCAATTTAACAAGCTCCAAATCTCAAATCTTAAATTCCAAACAAATTCCAAATTACAATACCTAAATTCTAAACAGGAACAGCCCGCCTATGCAAAGACGCTTCGGTGGGCTTCGATTCTTTGTGTAAAAGACCACGGTCATAGGCCGGTGATCTATGGCATATTAAAAATCCGAAATTCGAAACAGGATAAAGACCTCCACTTTCGTTCTTTCCTTGTTTGGAATTTATTTGCATGCTCATTTTTTGCAATCTCATGTTTGTAATTAACCCGGCCACTACAGACGCGCTATATATAAAAGAAATATCCAGGGCTGAGAGCTACGGTCAATTCTAATTAATATTATACACGGAAAAAAATGTGCTTTTCAAACCAAATATTTCAAAGAACAAAAAGGAGCTTCACTTTATCAGTAACATTCCTTTTGCAAATTTAACAGCAGCCAGTTAAGACATGCTTTTCGTTGCGATTCGTTTTGTGATGTGGTGGTGATGAAAAATCTGGTGGTTCCTTCACCATTACTGAATATCCCCTCGATCTGCTCAGCACTGCAAAATGAAGAGAGCCTGAAGTTGTTTCCTTCATTTACATCACTGCTGTAATAAGCAGTTGTAATTGATTCCACAAAAGGTTCTCTGCAGATCTTGTCCAGATATGGTGCCAGTCCCTTGTGTTCTCCCCGATTATTGTCTTCAAAGAAACGCTGTTTCTCTTCTGAAGCGCAATGGGATGAAGTCGGCAGCAGTTTCTCTTTTTCTCCGGAAAAGATTTCTGTAAACTTTTCATAAAAAAGCTGCCCCGAAACACTAAGGGTGTTAAAGATTTCACCTTTATTGCTTAACGATTCGATTAGGGATTCAAACCTGGAATCACGTTCTAAATAATGCTCCTTAGGTATTGAAGTTCCCCTGTTAAGAGCGAAGAACTCTTCTGCATACAAAAGATAAAAGTTCATGTCGAGGTTGAGCAGCAGAGGAGGGAGAATGATTATATCAGAAAATTTCTCATGCATATATGCAACCGTAACTCCCAATGCCTGCCCTATCATTCCGGCAAAAGAGATCTGCGCCTTGTAACCGCCTGTGGCATTTATCAATATGCGGTCTTTTCCCCTGCAGCGGACCTCTTTGCCTATGAGTTTAACCAGATTCTTCAGGCCTCTATCCCTGAAGCGGTTTATGTCGGTATCACAAAGATCCTTTATTACCAGAAACTCCACTTCTTGAAAATGAAATGGAGATTTTTCGGAGCCGATATAATCTTTGAGGACAGCACCAATAAACCTTCCTTCATCGGAATCGGATACCAGAAACACACAACGCTCATATACGCGAAGGTATTGATGCTTGACGATGCTCGCAATAGAATTAAGTTCAGCACAGCACCGATGTGCATCGGGTTTTAAAACCAGTTCATTCACAGTTCCATTTACATCTCTTTTATCTGCAAATTCTTTGAGAGGTGATTGTGTGCCTCTGGATAAATTGGTTAATAGACTTGTACCAACAGTACAGATCAGTGTATCTATTTTTTCTGAAATCATAACAGAGTCATCTATTCTTGTCTATAAGTTCAAACAGTTTGTTTACGGCTTTTATTCCTGAAGCATATTGGTTTTTCAGATTTTCGGCTTTGGGTGCCCCGCCGTTGGGGTTTTTGGAACCTCCATGTGCAATCTGGTTTCTTACATGTTCAAGGTCGCAGATTTTTTTCCATAAATCATATTCACCACAGAGGATCTCTCTTAATGCGGTTTTTCCTTCATTTTTCCAGAAATAGTAATCACCAATTTTATCCTCTCTCTTGAGATATTCCATCATTTTGCACTCTACAGAGGTCTGCAAAGAGATTATTGCCTGTGTATACATCTTTTTTTCTGCCAGAAAGACGGAATATTTTGCCAGTGATGAACTTTTGGAGCTTTTTGTCAGGCGTTTACATATTTTTTCCAGTTCATCTTCAACGGCTTCAATCCACCATGGAGCAGAACCTTTTGTTAGTAGTTTCTTTTCAAGAACGTTCTTAAGATTCCTCAGACAATCATCGATTTGCAGACAAAAATTGGTCTGAACAATGCCTGAAAATTTTTCCAGCCACTTGGACGCTTCGTTCCATTCATTTTCGATGAGTTTGGCCAGAAGAAAGCCATCAAGTCTTTCCCTTAAAAGATGAAGGGCAGTGGTATACTCGCTATAGAACCAGTAGCTGCTCAGGTCACGTACAAGAGAGATTTTTTCAGCTTTTATAAATTCGCCATAAACCAGTTCAATTCTTCTTCTTACTCCATCAGTTACACTGTACTGCATTGTCTGGTAGAGTAAGAGGGGCATAGAGCGGAATCCATGTGTGATGTCAAACAGTATTGGTACGTTGGATGGAATCGATTCCATGGTTTCCATATACAGGGAGAATATTTCATCAATATTTCCAGAGTCGATTTCCGGTCCGTGTGCACATAAAGTGACAGGGATTTTGAACTCATTTGAAAGGATCTTCTCCAGTGATTTCAACATGGAATCTGAAATTTTTTTATTCTTATCCAGTTCTTCCAGTAAGGACCAATAATTCTCGTTTTCATCTTTTACAGTCCCTAAAAGGGTTCCCCAGTCAGAAGTAAATGTTCCTATTATATAGATCTGTTGAAATTCACGAAAACCGGTCTTCAAGAGTGCTTCCAGGAAAACACTTGTTGTAAACTCTTTTCCTGATAGAAAGCGATAGGTGGTTTTCTGATAGCCGTTTTGCTGTCCGGTTCCTAAAGAAGTGATTAAAGCGTATCGATTTTGCATGTCAGACCTGTGTCAATAAGAGGTTAAGAAATTATTCGGGATAGCTACCATGTGTATCAATTAGCTTTTTAATCCCAGTTGCTTTCTCCTGTCGTTTCTATTAAGCCATTTGTTTTCTTTCTTCTTAATTTCCAAAATTGCTTTAGCTGCATATCTGTGTAAATCATCAATATCTTCTTTTGAAAGATCGCAAATTCTATCTGCAATTCTTGTGATTGTATCTTCAGTGATTTTTGACTGCTCACCTTTAATGACTGACTGCACAAAAGTCAATAACGCCTTTCTTTTTTCAATTTTTTCCTTTTCCTTCTTACTAGTTCCAACTCCCAGCGAGGACATTTCCTGATCTATTTTTTCTAACAAAGCTGATTCTCTTTGATTTTTTTCAGCTTCTTTTCTGGCAGCTTCGGCTTTAGTTTCCTCTATTTTCCTCTTTTTTTCGGCCTCTATCCGTTTCTGTTCTTCAATTTTTTCCCATTCTTTTATCAGAGTAACAGACCTGTTCCTGAAATTATTAAAGTGGCCATAACCTATAGATGTCTTACCGCCAATCCCAATTTTTGTAAGTGCTCTTTCAAACATGGCCTCAATCGCTTTTTCATCTTCCTCTCCCCATGATGTTTCTACCTGACTTTCTTGCGTTGCAAGAGGTGAGACAAAACAACGAAAGACGAATTCTGTTCCTGGTGCAACCGTTAGAAATTTGATTGGAACAGTAGCATCGGTTTCGATGGGTCCTTTAAAATTTTTCTCATTCTTTTCTTCAGGGCCCGTATAATAAGTTTTATAGTGTGGACTCATTATATCAGTTTTTATTTCTGGCACATTGTAAGGGAAAGCATCCAAAAACACCAATTGCCCACGAATCTGCACTGAATCTTTTTCAGAAATTCCAAAATATTTTACAATGGATTGTTCATTATCATTTATAACCCACACATCACCTTCATTATAGTTTTCCGATTTTAAAAACTTCCCTTTGCTATCGAGTTTTCCTCTTACAAGCCATTTATTAGCTTCAACACCTGCAGATCCATCAATATTATTACGGGCTTTATACTTATCGTAGAGGTTAAGGCAATGAGCCAGTCGCATTACTCCCTTAATACTGCTTGCTGGAATGTAAGGTAAACCGGTGTTTCGGTCTAATACCATGCCTGTTTCGGTAGGATGCCCACTTCCAAGTCCGCTTATGAATGGTGAAGCAAGATTTGCAGTAAATTCAAATATTTTTATATTTTTATTGCGCTTACTCAAAAAATGTTGATGTTTTAATAAATCGCTCTGCTGGAAATGTATTCGTTCTATAAGCTTTATTGTATTTTGAAATAAACGCTTAGACTTTTCCCCAAGTTTGTCAATAGCATCACTGTCTTTCATCTTCTCCTCATCTCCATCTACCCAATTAACCATGCGAGGGAAGTAAAGGGAAAAATTACAGTGAGGGCTGTTCTCTAATAGTTTCTGCTGAATTTCTGGAATCGGAATCATATCAATCCTCTTTCTGAAATGCACGAGCATACCTTTTTAGCCAGGAGAGAAATTTTATTGTTTCCAGCTGGGCATTTGTATAATCTTTCAAGTCCAGCTTTGCGACTTCTGCAACGAACTCCCTGTCATTCAGTTTTTTTCCCCTGAGCACTTTTATTCCAAGATCATTATCTGTTAGCAATTCCTTGATTATTGTAAAACATAGAGAATGTTTATCCGACTTTTCTTTTGAAGAAGAATTAGGGTTTTTTGACAGAAGGAATGCAAGAGTCTGACCAAGACCGTTGGTAATAATCATCGTAGGGAGTCCTACAATAAAGCTTGCATCATCTTTTTTTATTTTCTCGCCGAAAAGGGCAATTCTATTAAGTGCGAATTCTGATCTTATCTGTTCTCTTGTTCTCATGGTATCAGTCCTCTTCATTCCAGTTAAGTTCAAATATTCCCCTGCCACAGGTTTCATCTCCGCCTATTTGAATATACCTGTTCATTATATTCTCTTTTATCCAGCACTTTATTGTTTCAGAAAGCAATTCCGCTTCTGGTTTATAGCTATTGCGCCAAAATATTACACAATACATAATTGTATCTGATGGTAACTCCTCCTGATACCTTAGTGAACCGTTTTTGGTAGTTCCGGTAGTCTGGTCTATCTGTATCTGTGCAGTTATTGAAGTACAATATGACACGCAATAATCGAAAACCTTATCACTTACAAGTAACAACCGGTTTGCCTGTTCTAAATACTTTAAAATTGGGCTTAACTTTTCTCTTATACTATCTGATGATGTATCTATAGTTACTTCGATATCTTCAAGAAGAACCTTTTCTTCGGAGACATCTCCTTTCAAGATTATTGCTTTTTCCTCTTCTATTCCTGCAACACATTCAATTTTTTCTTCTTCTTTTCCGGCTAAAACTATATCTTTTGACAATCGATTAAGCACACTGGGACAGGTAATCCAGACAAAAGGAGCAATGTTTGATCTCATGGGAAATGCCAATATTTTGGCGTCAGAAACAATTACCGAACCTGCATATCCACCATTTTCTTCGTTACTTTTGTCTCTATCGGTTCCAAAAACTTTTTCTGTTAAGTCTTCAACCTGCAACTTCTCCGAGTCATTTTTGATAGAGCTTTTTAATTTATAAAACTGTGCACGCATTGCTCCCTTAACACCTGAACTTGCTATCAGCGGCCAGTTGGTATGACGTTCGCGCTGAATTGGCAAATCAACGGTTCCAATCGATGTTCCACTTCCTGCATGGCATGGTGAAATTGCATACATTGTAATTATAGAAGATTTTGCGTTCATTTTTTCTCCTCTTATTGTGCTATCGGCACACATTGGTGGTTAATATTTTCCTTAAAAACAGTTCCAGCAGGAAACCAGGATTGGCTTGGCTTATGAAATCTGACACGCATATCCCAACCTGCAATGGTCATAAGTTTTCCTGTGCATATTACTTTTTCTTTATTGCTTTCTTCTGCCCTCACCGGACTTAGAGAAAGAAACATATTACCACTGTTACCAAGGTTTAAGGGTGGTATTTTTTTGTAGCCACATAACCTTTGTTCACCTCCAAGCTGCATTTTCCCAATATCCTTAAGTCCGCAATCTTTATCTGTTGCGATTATCAAAGTAACATCATCATTCAGGCGAATATGCCTGGCAGTAAACAATGCGCCTTTTTGAACATTTCGTGTCGGACGGTTTGTCACTTCATCCAGCAATGAAATTCCCGTCCGATTTTCTGCAGCATATAGCTGTTCAGAGTCTAACAAATCATTTTCAGAAAGAACTATCTCTCCACTTTTAGAAAGAAGCTCACTTCTGATCCATTTACCTCCAATAGAAATCATTTCATTTTCAGATATTGCAACAGGTAAGATTTTCGCAGATGAATGAATCGAAAGACGTTTTATTACATTCGGATCTGCTATTTTTGCATGTATGACTTTCAGGCCAGAATAATTTTTCCCTGCTACTTTATCAATAAACCAGGAGTATGGTGCTGGAGAGTATACAGTATTTTTTCTTTTAAGAAGTATTGCAGTAATTGTAAATGGCGGTTTTTGTTCGCTACTGTTTCCGATAAGTTGTAATATTTGATCCGGAACATTTTCACCTTTATTATAAGCATTAAAACTGATACCGTTTTCCTTTAAAACTGTAGTACGTATTGCGCCAGATATTACTGATACTGGTGGTGGAAAGAATGCACTTGTTGCAAGCTGTCCAGGTTCAAGAGGCTCTGCACCGCGGAAAAACAAGGTATCTAAAGGTGTTAATTCATAAAAATTCATTGTAACTCCTTTCGTGGTGCAAGGAACTGTCCGATTATTACACCTTCAGGATTAAACCAGTCAGGCTCATCCGGAATCCCCTGTATACAGAGAGCAGCCAGTCTGCTGCTAATCCGCATTATTAAATCCTCATTCTCTTTATTGCTATTTAAGATTCCTGAATGACGAACTTCATAAGCAAAAAGTTTAATAATTTTATCTACATTCATTTTTCCGTTTTCTCTGGTTTTAATCAGAGGTTCAATGGCGTATTGAAGTTCCTTTAATCTATAAATCAGTCTTGTACTTGTTTCTTCATTTGTAACACTTTCCATAAGATATTTGAACGAATCCAGCATAGTCTCATCAAGGAATGGATTTTTTTCATCCCATTTAAATGAAATATCCCTGTCGCCGCCACTTCTTTTTTTCAGCCGTATTGCCAATGCATTTCGACCTTTTTTGCCCTTTGCTATTTTCTCAAGAACTTCATGTGCATCTCTCAAGACTTCTCTTAATGGTTCCTTATGATGCGCTATAATCAATGAAGCAGAAATAGAGATTTTGGGCGCATTACCAAGGTGATTATTAATCTTACAATAACCTGGTAAACCGGTTTTTATCTCTTTTGCGCCATCATTTTCATAAGTCACATAACTCAGGCGATATGCCCTGCTTATCTTTTCTGCAGTTTCAATTGCTTTATCAAGAGGCAAAACTGCACAAACATCATCTCCTCCTGCATAGATTAAATTCCCTTCTGCATCATTTATGGATGGTGCAACGCTATATCGGGCAAAACTATTAAGTGAATCGGATATTGTTGAATGCACAGCAGGGTTTATCGACCTGGTATTTTTTATTATGCTTTTTAGAGGAAATGATTCATTATAACCTGGATCATCAAACCGACTCCTCAACTCCGGATGAATTATGTCAGCCCATGAAGCAGATATAGTTTTACCGTTTATCAGATCTCCCATTTTATCCCCATCCATGAGCAGTACAGCATAATACTTATCACGGTTAGTTATAGATATGCCGCTTTTTTTAGCGCTATTTGATATTTTTCTCATCTCTTCTGAGTTCTCGACATCTCCATCTGCCATCTCCATGTTATGCAAACATTGAATAAGTTCTTTTTCCTCCTGAGTGGTGATATTTACCTTTTCTTTCAACCTTTTCATGTAACCATGAAACGACAATGCTGTCGTTGAATAGAATTTTCCTGTATCTCTGAAAGTATCATATAACAATTCGTGTCTGAACTCATCTTTTCCAATTATTATTGGTAACAACCGTTTTATCAAACATAAAGCACAAAGCCTCTCACTTTCTCCAATTTGTGGTGTTGAATCAGGCCGGTTATATTTCTTTCGTATTTCTTTCCAGAATTTTTTGATTTCTTTATCATATTTTTGAGCACTCGTTTTCCCAGTCTCTTTAAAATTATGCAAAACTTCATGCTCTCCGCATAGAATACACTTTTCACCTTTCTGTGATTTACGAATTGAAACCGGTGTCATCTTTGAAGAAGCCAGGAGAGTTTGTATCAGCATGTGTGTTGCCCCGTACAGGCGAGCTGTAAGATTTCCGGTATCACCATAAACATTCGCAAACAGATGGATTGTTTTGGATTCCTCTTCCCATTTTCCTTTAGGAATTATCTTATCAAGGGCAGATTCTTCATTAAAGCCTATAAGTTTTGAAGAAACCCATGAATATTGCCAATAATCGGAAATCTGATAATTAAATAATCCTCTGAAATATTCATCACTGCATAATTTATCACGAACTATCCTTGCGATATGTTCCCATTCTTCCTGTATTTTTTTCTTTATCCTTTCGCTTATTGCCTCGACTTCTGAAGTAGCACTTAGGAATACAAATTTGTTTGGAAATGATGCGATAGATCTGCTCTTTTCCTTGAGCGCTTCCAGTATCTGGTTTTCTTTCAGAAAATCCTTCAGACAAAACTTCTTGCTTATCCAGTTTTCTACAAGAGATTGATCGTGAAGTGAAGGATACATTACATGATCAGGCCCACATTCCTCCATTACAGTGCGTATTCCAATAAATGAAAGATAAGAAAGTATTACAGATGCAGTCCATGAATCACGTAACTTTTTTGCCTTGGCAATAAATGCCTGTACAGGTGTTATTGAAAATACTGTCATCGAAACATCACCATCAGGATCAGATTTCATTGAAGATCCTATAGCAGAAGTAAGACCGCAATGATGCCATATAGAATTATCCGGTATCCTGGTATCTGCTGGAAGAACATCCCATAATGCCCCCAGGCCTCCAACATTCTTGTTGCGCAATCTTTTTTTGAAAGCGAAAAACAGATAGTTGAATAATGTTTCTTCCCATACAGAATCTGAATTTTCCCTGTTCAATTCTGCTATATCGTCCTTAAGCAGCTTAATCAACTCCTTTTGAATTTCATCTGCTGACAATTCATTCGGTAATGAAATATCCAGAGCTGTATTAGCAACCAATGGATGGGTTATTTTAGGATTTACTTTAAAATCAACATGACCACTATTAGCATCTCTGGAATAACCGGGTACAGCAGCGCGTGTTATTCCCGAAGCGATCATGTCAGCATTTTGATATTGGTCCTTTGCTGAAACCGACTGATGAATGGCCTCTGCTATCTCTGAAGCTCTTAACTGGTGCCCCTTTATATCCAGTGCCTTACAGACAGGATCGTGAAGAAAAAGGGAGATTTTATGCTTCCAGTATTCTGATTTTCGTGACATTATATTACCTCCGTTACTATCTTGGCAGTACGGCAAAGTACAGTGTTATTGTCTAATGCTTCATGAATATCTTTCCAAAGTTTATTTTGGTCATTTACTGTATTAAATTTTACCGGTGTCATGTAGGGTAAATGAAAAAAGAGTCCTTTTAACCCTTCAGAACATTTAATGACTGTCATTCGTAACTGTTTGGGCATGCGATCGATTTCTTTTATTTGTATGGCATTCTTTAAAGGATATCCCAGAATTGCTCTATTATTTATGTTATCTAATATTTGTGTATTGTAACGGAGCGTTGCATACACCATTGCCATTTCTCTTAACACATTATGTTTCCAATCTTTGAAAGGTGCCGTTTCCCAGCATAACAACCCATTTTGATCCTTTGCAAATGTCCAGGGATATTTTTTTTCACAAAAAGAGTTTTCTAAAGAAGTAGCTTTGATTTTCACAGGTTCAGAGAAGTCATAATTTTTTGATGCAAAAGAAAAAGCTCCCCAGCCGTTTCTTGATCGACTTCCAATTGAGCCAAAATAATGGGCATGATGCAAAACATTTAAAATCATTTCCTCTGCTTTTTTTGGGAATTCTAAACAGAGAGTAACCTTTTTACCGGGTGTAATAAAATTTTCAAACCCATCTTTTAAAGCCACCGGACCATAACCTAAATAAACAAACGCTTTTATATTTTGCTTTTCCCCATTAAGCTTGGGAATTTGCATGTAATTCTCTTTCTTGATTAGATCATTAAGGGTTGTAATATCCCCAGAGCTGGAAATAACTCTTACTTTTACCGAACTCGCTATTGCACCACTTTTACCTGCACTACCAAAAAGATCATTTTCTAATTCGAATAATTCTGCGGGAGAAAGATGCCCATTTACTATTCTCCACCATTGCCTTATCAGGCTCTTAAATGGTGCGCTTCTTATCTCTGCCCTTTTATCTGCCCCACCCAGAAATGTTGGTGTTAAAAATTCTACCTCAATCTCCATATTTTCCAGATTATGAAAACGTGTTATTATCATGTTTTTTCTCCTATGGAGTTTTATGATTAAATTTTTCGTAAAAACCAGTAACAGTTCAAATCAATTCCTTCAGCTCCCCTATAATCTCCGCAAGAATCTTATGACAATTCTCTGCATGAACCTTTACTTCTTCAAGAAGCCTGCGTTTCTCAGGGCCTGCACTAGTCCAGCAATGATCAAAACCATTGCGCAAATCCAGCATGGTTTTTATAATACTCCTGAGCTTTTGAACAGTTCCATAATTGACCAGTGTATCATAGAGAACTTTAATTTTTTGAAACTTAGGGTCATTTTTATCGAAATTCCATTCATTTTCATTAAACTGTATCATATTTACAAAAATATCTGCAGAAAATCTTCCTTTTCTTCCTGCTTTGCTGTTCATATTCCTCTTGTACTTCTCTTCTTCACCAAGCATACCTATCGAACCTATACACTCCCTCATTACCGTGAAAGACTGCATATAGAACCCATGGCGGTTAAGCAGCTCTATGAATGCCAACTGTGTCGAGAAATATGAAGAGTCATATTTTCCCGAAGGAGGACAGGATTGAGCAAGGCTGGAAAACTTATCCATGACCAGCTCAAGAAGCTGAGAATCGGCACCCGAACAGCTCTTACGTTTTTCTGCAATCAAGGTCAGAGCCTTGCCTGCTTTCTCCGCAATATTATTCACATCGACATTCTTTATTATATGAGAAAGGTCATTAAGTGCACTTATAAGAGACTGGTCCCTGAGCGCAGAAAAGGTATCGATACCGGTATTTTCCGACAGCATTGCCAGCTTTGAGGTATCTGCACTATCTATAAGATCGGAAACGCCATCGGCCCATTGGTTTATCTGATAAAAACCTTTCATATCTATAATAGGTCTACCGGGGGCCTCATACGCTCCGTAATACACCGCCATCAACTGTATATTCTTTGTCTTCTGGATAAAACTCAATGCCGCTGACAGGACTATCGAGAAAGCACGGTATCCATGGGTCATGTCAAACCACACTTCATCCTGAAAATCTACAAGGTTCAGTATCGTTTCGAACCATTTCCACTGATCATTTATCAGATCATCAGAAATATGCACCATCTGAAAATCGACATCCGGGGCCAATCGTTTCTCGAGTTCCTCCTTTAACATTGTTCCATTCTGATTATAAGAATCTTTGGTCACCAGGATTCGGATTCTGTCGAAAAAAGCACCGCCATGCTTTTCAACAATCGCAGACTGTACATAGCGGGTTTCCGAAAGCTTTCCATCGTCATATTTTTCTGGAGAATATTTGCTCTTTCCAAGAAAACTTATAAATACCTTGCTCATTTTAACTCCTGTACTTTATACAACAACCAATTCGTTTATTGCCACTTCAAATTCTTCAGCCTGTATTTTCCGAATCCAAACGCAGTGTTTTTTCCAACCGACAGAATCTCTCCTGCCTCAAGAAACGGAAGGAAAGTCCCTATATCACCGGTCAGTTTCACCTCTCCAGTAAACCCATCATAGTCGATCTCCCTTTTCTGGCGTGTACTGAATCTTTTGTTCTTCACCCATTCCATTTTTACTTCTGCCGCTATCGAATTTTCCCACTTCCTCACAAGCTCCTTGCAGTCATCAAAATTTTCTCCATCACAATGGATAGCATAAAGAGTAGTTATGCGCCTCAGAAGTGTGGCAAAGAAAGCATAATTATCGTATCGATCCACTATCCTTCCATCTTTTCTTAAAAGAAGTGGAGAGTAAAAATCGAGTGTGCACTCTCCCTGCGCTGCTTTTGCTTCTCTGACCTGACAGATATCCGGATCAAATTCCATGAACACATCGCTTTTCCCATCCTCATAGAGTAACCTATTATCGGTACTGACCTGAAGAAGCCGGTATCGGATGTGTCCTTTACCCAGTCCCTGTGATCCTAACTTATTAAGAGTATAAACAAAGTAGGGTAATGACTTTATTGCCTTACCGATCAGAACCAGTTTCACATTCACTATATCTCCCTGCTGAGCACACCAGAGGGTAAATGGGTGTGGAATGGCTTTATACTGGCGCATCCGCGCCGCATCTGAAGCCGGTATGGTCTCAAAAAGATAGCAGTAGATGCAGTTCTGACGAAGAATACATCCGGTGCAGGGAATCTCGATTGTAGGGCAGACCAGTTTTCGCAGGGTAATACCGAACCCTCCCCGTATTGTTGCAGCCGGAAACCTGGAGATGGAGTTTTCTCTGGAAAGTTGCAGCTTTATATAAAACTGTTTATACTTTATGGAGCAGTTGAAGCCTTCAGATGGTAAAGAACACATGAACGATTCCTGAAGCAGAAATAAAGGTGGTAAGGCGAAGGAGAAACGGATCCACATTTCAGGTGAAAAGAACCGGAACCCTAAGGCCTGAGATATTATCATTTTTAATATAAATAAATATATAAATGTGCAATTATCAAATTTGACTTCTAAGGAGTCTGATATAGTGCAGATAACAACAATACAGGTCTGATTTGCCCTGTTTTTGTTAAATTATTACAGAAGCTACTGTTTTAAGGCAAATTTTGAATCCAGATTGTCATGTTTTAACCTGGGGTATTTTTTCTTCTTTTTTGTTCCAATCAGGCTTGAATACTTTTTTTCAGGCCAATACTACGTCAAGCAGAAACATGTCTGAAAAATGCAGAAACATGGAACAAAATTACATGGACATTATTCAAAATTTCCTGGACAAGTTTAAAAATTACCTGGGCAAGGCTCAAAATTACTTTGATATGGCTTGAAATTACTTTGGCATGCTTCGAAATTACCTGGACAAGGCTCAAAATTGCTTAGGCATGGTTCAAAATTTACTTGGGTATGGCTAAAATTACTTTGATATGGCTCGAAATTACCTGGGCATGCTTCAAAATTACCTGGACAAGGCTCAAAATTTCTTAGGCATGCTTCAAAATTTACTTGGGTATGGCTAAAACTACTTTGATATGGCTCGAAATTACCTGGGCATGCTTCAAAATTACCTGGGCAAGGCTCAAAATTACTTGGATATGGCTCAAAATTACTGAGGAATAGTTTAAAACTATAGAAATACATGCCGAATTCCACACACCTCTCTGATTTTCAAATGAATATTACATAAATTCAAGTTCTTAAAATGCAAAATCTTACCCTCTGCGGCATTGCGGCTCTACCGTGAGTTATTCCTTTTCTCCCGGATTTCCAGATATGCTCACGGTAGAGACGCCAAGACGGCAGAGTAATGATTTGTTTTTTGGGATTTGTTCAGGACTTGTTGTTTGTGATTTGGAATTTATTTGTGTGCCCCGCTTCTTATGCAATCTTATGTTCCATAAATTAACCGAACACTACTGATTTTTTTTGTAAAAATATGTAGCTTTCTATCGACATAATTAATTATCTTGATTTTATCGCTTTCACTGTTTCTTAAAGTTATTAATTTCTTAATGCTTTTAGCCTTATACCTTAAGGCAATTTTCGATAAAAAGTATTTCTGTAATTTTTCTGTTTCTATCTGGTTCCTGTTCTGTTTTTTTGTTAAATATTGATACTGTTTCTGTTGGTAATTTTAAACTAATAATAGTCTTTTTGTAAACATTACAATCCACCCCATCATGTTTGGACAAAGCAGAGATGGATTTCTTTTCATTTTTTTCAAGGAGATGCTGTATGACTTACAGTCAACCAAAGATTGTAGTTGCCATGCGAATTATTACTTCCCTGGTTACCAAACATCCAACCCTTGAGGCGATTTTCCATAATGATGCTGTCGGCTTGTCTACTGAACTGGATAACTCAATCAAGGAAGCCGACCGGACTAAGAGAAAATGGCATGAAGAAGTTAAAGATAATATACCCATAATGAAAAAGGCCAAAGATGCCTTTATCAAATTCAAGAATCTTCTGATAAAGAGACTTCCTGGTGTGGCAAAAATGGACTGGCAGAAGTCAAACGTAAAACCAGATATTTTTGTCTTGAATTTTGAAAAGCTGATTGGGTTTATCGAAGATAATTCTGAAAGTCTTCCCTTTGCGGCCAAAGCACTGGAAGAGTTAATCCCAATAAGTGATGAGATGGACAGGGAACTGGCTGAAGACAGGGAAGCTCTCCGTTTGTACCGTAACAGCGTTAAAATTAAAAATCTTGTTCTGGAAAAGTCCGAAGATTTTTTTCTCGAGGTAAGACGCTTTATTCGCAGAGAGCTAGGCTTTAATTCTCCGGAGTATAGCCAGGTCAAGGACCAGGCAATCAGAAAAGCTGCTGAAAAGAGCGAACCGCAAGAAGGTGGGTCAATTTCAGAGGAACAGAATTCTATCGAAGAGAACCCTGAGTCATTAACCCCGGTAAATGATTAAAAATCTTTTGGCTCCTTTTTGGAAAATGTGTGGGGAGACCATTCTCTTTGATAGGGATATCAGGGGGAATGGTTCTAAATTTTAGATTGTCGTTTAAAATATTACCTTTCGGCAGGTTATTCATTTCTATAAATATGGCGTCCCTACGGGACAGTGCGTTTTATTAAATCCGTTCAACAACATTTTATTCCTGAGTTCAGAAAATCTCACTGTTTGATCTTTAATGGAATCTCATCTTACACCATGAAAATTACTTCTGATGGTTCACTGTCTTAAGTCCCCCTTCGGGGGATTAGGGAGCGCTTTTTTAAACAGCCTTTTTCGGCCAAAAATCCTGGTATAATCAACTCAGAAGGGCTGTCGGTTCCTATATATAAGGAATATATAATCGAGAAACTCCCTCTTAAAACAACCCGGGTCTCAATATCCGCTTTCCAATTCGTTTCCAGCAAACAACCAGCTCCAGACCTTTTTACCCGCTGTCCACCATCAATCCGACTTTTTTTTCCCCAGAGACAAAAATTTTAGGGCTCACAAAATTACCTCCGGGGAAACAGGATCCCCAAATGTACCTACTGACAGCCAACTTTATCCCCCTGTCATCTTCAACTCCTTCACTCCGCATGGCACATCTGTTGCCTTCTATTCCATTTAGTTAAAAGGGTGATCCTCTAATTTAAAGATTTCTATTCCCAGTATTATGGTTATCGGAACAATTTTCCGATTCGAAGGAGCAATTGTGGAAACTAACGAAATGATAGATAAACTCAACTCTCTGATTCGCTTGGATAATGATGCGTTGAACAGTTACAATAAAGTCATCGAAGTAATAGAAGAAGCTGCCCTGAAAACTGAGATAACCAGGTTTCGTGATGATCACAAGAGGCATGTTTCGGTTCTATCGGAGCTGGTAAAAAGCTACGGTGGAGAAGCTTCGACTGAAGAGAAAGATGTGCGGGGATTGTTTCTGGGTGGAGCTACAGCTCTGCAATCACTTTTTGGAGTAGAAGGTGCTCTCAAGTCTCTTCATGCAGGTGAGAAAATCACCAATAAAAACTATTCTGAATCGGTTCAATGGGATGTTCCTGAAGATGTGAAAATCGTACTCAGGGATAACTACGCCGATGAGCAGCGGCATATCCGTTTTGTAGAATCCGCCCTAAGAGATAAGATATGGGAGAAACACTAAACTTCAGTCATTTCAGATATCGCCAGATTCACTCTTTTTACAGGCACTTGGTAAAAAGAGTGATTCCTTATGAAATACCCCAGAGATGATTCTTTTTCGTGTTGAGTTTTTACCTCTGGGGAGAGAAAAAAAGAAATGAAAATTCATCTCCCTTCAGAAAAAAGGAAAAATATGGTTCATATTTCTGAGAAATGTTTACGTTCTTTGAACCAAGAGCCTGGAGCTTCGGTTTGTGTGATGTACAGTTACCGGACAATGGACAAAAGCACTCAATCCTTGCTTCGTTTAAAGAACGGCATTGCAGTTATAGAAATGGTGAGTGATCACAGACTTAATTGCGAACAAATAGCAAGAATCTATGGCTTAAAACCAGATCAGATCGTTATCGATACAGAAGATCAATAAGGCGATTCTGCAAAAGACAGTCCAGTTCCTTCATAAATGCTGATTCTTTTACTTTGTGAAGAATTGAATTCCTATGTTGTTTTTTAGGGAAGATTTTTTCCAAGAAAGAAGGTAATTGTATGGTAATACTGAGCAAAACACTGATTTAATCTCCCCAGGGATGAAAACCTAATGCGGATAATAGTCAACTCTGGGGTAGGCAGTATCCCAGAAGCGACTCTGTCAACCCTAAGAAAATCCAAACTCCTTGAAAATTCCTGAACAGTCCCAGATTTCCATCGCAAATTCTGATTATGACAGAAAAAGATACATTTTATTCTGCAGCATTATACTTTGCCAAAATGAGAAAAATGCTCATCTTTTTGAATAGATTAAAAAAGGAAGTCTTCCTGTTAGGTATTCAGATTCTTTTCAGGTGATATCTTCTAAAACCTTTTCAATTAAGTACTCCTTATTCTCCACATTTTGAAA
>JAEYNR010000028.1 GCA_023412475.1 Fibrobacterota bacterium
TTCAGTTTTGAATTATGGTGGTGTAATTATAGTAATATCATCTGTTTTGTCCCTTGCATCTATATACAGTTTGAATTATCTTAGGATTATGTTCTGTTAATATCTTTGTTTAAATAAGTGCGGAAAAAGTTTACGGTATATGCTTCAGAATAAGGATTAAGGACCAAACTGGGAACTTATCCGGGCACGGAAACGGCGTTGATCTTAGATACATACAGGAACTTTCAGGTCACTCCAGAAGTACGACTACTGAAATTTATACTCATGTAAGCTTCAATAAAATAGGCAAGATACGCAGTCCGCTTGCATATCTTCGGGAAAAAAGCGGCAGGGTATGGAATAAACGTACAGTGCAGATTGTATGAACTTTTTTTCGTACAATCGGAAGTTAGTGGTCAATAAACTGGTACTGTTTAGTTTTAAATTTATATAGCTTTTATTTATCGCGAGGAAAAAAATCATCGATAAAGAGATTGAGTGCAAAGATAAAATTCGCGCTAAATAAAAGCAGATTTTATGGAATGTACCAGTTTACAACCAACAACACCGGCAGGGTGCCATGCCGCTTACACTTTAGTGTTAGGTATCATAAGGCGACACGGTATCCTGCCGGGGGACGTTGGTGGAAATAAACCGGAACGAATAAAATTATAAGCGGCGGCGGAAGACAAAAAGCAAAAGAGAAAGATGCAGCCCCCCCCCAAAAAAAGCAAACCGCTTATGCAGCGAATGAAAACCAAGAAATGATTTGACTTTCAACGCGCCATGAAAGCATTTTAGTAATAAGAACGATTATTGATAAGGATTATATGGAATACCGGAAAAGCCAACAGCGAGAAAGAATTCTTAAGATTCTTAAAGAAACGAAATCTCATCCGACCGCTGATTGGATTTACATGAGACTAAAGGAAGAAATACCTGAATTGAGTCTTGGCACTGTTTATCGGAATTTAAAGGTTCTTATGGGTCAAGGGCTGATACAGAAACTTCCTTTTGGAAGCACCTTTGACCGTTTCGAGGCGAAAATTGCCCCTCACTATCATTTGGTCTGTGAAAAATGTGGTCTGGTTGAAGATTTCGAAATGCCTCAATATGCTGCGATTAATTCGCAGGCTGAAAAAATGAGCGAATTCAAGATTTCACGCCACCGTATTGATTTCTTTGGAATATGCGGAAAATGTCGGAAAGATAACAAACAATCAACCCAAAGAAAGGGGAAGTAAATGGTATACATCAGAATCCTCCCTGAAAGACGACCGTGTTGATTAACGCGTTGCCTGTCGCTCACAGGCTGACTTAAAACCATAACTTAAGGAGAAAATCATTATGTCAAACAACAAGTACAGATCGATTGTAAAATTGGATTTCCAATATGCACACAGGTTTATGAATTATCCAGGAGAAGCAAGTTATCTTCATGGACACTCGGGTTATTTAACTTTAGAAATTGAAGGAGATCTGAACGAACACAATTATGCTTATCCTGTAAAGGAAGCACAAAAATTAGCTTGGGCAGTAGCCGACAACTTCATGCATGCTACTATTTTTCAGGAAGGCGACCCATTACTTGATTTGGTGATGCAGGGTTATGAGAAAACAGGAATGAAAGGAACAACAAGCAGATTCGGAACACCAGCAAAAGCTCTCAATCATGAATTGGTTAAATCTTTTCCAGAGAGTAGAGTTGCTGTGAGCAAAGGACCGTCAACCTGCGAATGGTTTTGTACAGTATTCTATGAGTTATTGAAAGACAAAATGAATATTAAGAAGATAGAGTTCCGTTCTTCGTCATTGAATTGTGCTTCAAGAGAATTTTAGTACAGAAAGAAATAGTGAACTAAATTTACAATAAGGGGTAAGACATTAGAAAAAACTGATGTCTTATCCTTATTAATTTTGAAAACTAATAAAATAAAGAGCCGCTTCCGGCTTTTTCATGGGTAGTCCCTATATATTGTATTCAAGCAAATCTGTATCGTAAACAAGGCTTTACTGGTGGGTAAGGATATAGATCCAACCCTCCGCAATGAAAGTATATTGCTGAGCGATAATGCTGCCGGTTACGAAAGCCACACGCCTTTCTTTTGACTTTTTCGATCTTTGCATTTAAATTTTCACCAAGTGCATTGGTAATCCGATGTTTCGCATACGTGACAATGTTATCAATATGTACTTTCAATGTTTTTGCCGCTTTTAGCATTGGGGCTATTTGTGAATGGGGCGCCCAGAAATACCATTTATCGAAGTATTCCCTCATGCATGCTTCATATTTATAATCACAGATATGACGGAAATTAACTTTTATCGCACATGCTCTACTCGTTTTTAAATCAAGCGCTTTCAATGCATAATAATCTTCTTTTCGCCATTCGGGAACATTTTCCTAATTCCACAACCAAATGTACTTTGTACCTTTTAATGTTTGTCGCCGGATTCAATTAAAGCTTTATGTTCTCCACCATGACAAATCCGGCTTTCTTAAAGAAATCGATCCATTACTACGGGCGGCTGTATTCTATACTGCTCTTCATTTTACAAAAAGTGTCGCTGTGTTTGAAGCGGGAAAAAGATCCTCCTTACCGCGAAGCGTTTACCCTCTGCCTGCCCTCTGCAGTAGTCTGCTACGGAAGGCGGGCGAACTTTGCGGTCTCTACCGTTTTAAATTTCTTATTTTGATTAAATATAAATGTATGTAAGATATTAATGAATTCAGGAATAATAAGGAGCGCGTGCATGCGCATTAACAACCGGTGGGAAAACAGAAATTATGTACGCTGGCAACAAAAGAAGGATCGAGATATGGAAGAAATAGGCCAACAAAATATGTTCGCACAATCGTAACGTGGGCAAGGGTTAAAAAAGCCACCTGAGCAGAAAAATCAGAATTAAACAACGGAAGTGGGCGAGAAGCTATCCCACTTCCGTGTCCCCATCAGGCCACTGCCTCAGCTTCAGGAGTAGTTTTCTTTTTTGGCTTGCGTCCGCGTGGAGTGTAGGTCATGCTATAACGCGAAGCATAACTTGGTTTATGTCGGAATGAATACAAACCGAAACGGCTAAGTTTATTAGTTTCTGTTCAAAATACAAAAACTTGAAAAAAACTTGACAAAAAGGGGTGTCACAAACTTGGTTAGTAAATAGTTACAAAAAATAAACTTAGAAAGGACACCCCTGATGAGATTGCGATATTCAATGAAGCCACAGTTCTTTTTAACCGACATTAAAGATCACCCTGTAGCACGGAACATCGCAATTTAGAGGATATCCATGCGATCGGTGTTGATGAAATCGCGATAGAAAAAGGGCACAATGGAATATGCCTTGTTTCATAGACTTGGGGAGTTACCTTTACCGAAAACCACCCATAAATTTTTCTGAAGAGGCAATAATTATTACAGAGCTGTTGGTCGAGAATTAAATGAGGAAAAGATGTACGAAACTACAAGCTGAAATGGCGTAAATTGAACTATCAGACGACAGTTGATTTCTTTGTTTAAAACAAGATAGGAACACTAAACAAGGTAAAATCGTCATGAAAAAATCTTGGCCCAGAGTGATTAGGGATCCGGTTCATAATTTGATCAATTTTGATGGTGGAGAGATCGACCAGCTTTTATTCGATCTCATAAGCTCACGTGAATTTCAAAGGCTTCGTAGAATAAAGCAGCTTGGATTAAGTGAGATGGTTTTTCCTGGGGCTAACCATAGCAGGTTTGCGCATTCAATTGGAGTGATGCATTCAGTCCTTGCTGCTGCCTTGTTACATGATATTGCCCCGGGCGCTCCATCTATTGTTTTAAAGGCTTTTTCAGGAGAAAATATTTCGCTTCAGGACTATTTGAGTTTGGATGATAGCACTATCACTGAATTTTTCAAATCATGCACTAAATCGTCAGATATTATACTATCTCAATTAGGCGATGGTATTTTAAATCGAAATCTGTATAAAGGTATAGATCTAACCGGAGTACCAGGTAACGAGCTAGCGAATTTTGTTTCAATGGTGAGGCAAGCTTTAAAAGAAAAAGGAGTTGATGATCAATACTACTTTGTTGAAGATAGTGCTGCAGATACACCATATAAACCCTATGATCCAGACGATGAGTATCCTGCTACAGAAATTTATCTTGAAACAGAAGATGGTGGCAGTAAGGAAATCAGTAAAACCCGTGAAGTTTTAAAAGAGTTAAAAAACCGATATACATTGCTCAGGTATTTTTTTCCTGAGCACCTTCGTGGTACTATTGAAGAGATTCGGAATAAAACCCTCTTAAAAGGAGCTAAATAAATGGAACGTTTTCAATGGCTAGCAGCGATTATTGCTGCACATCCTGAACATAAAGTAATTGGCAGAACACGTCTGCAAAAAACTGTTAAACTCCTTCAAAGATTAGGTGTACCAACCCGCTTTGGATATAAACTTCATCATTATGGCCCATATAGTGAAGACCTTCAATCAGAAATAGGACTGCTCCAAAATATTGGTCTGATTACAGAAACGGCCCACACAAGCAATGAAGGTTCATCATATTACACTCTGCAAGCAAACAATTTTTCAGCAGAATTCACTAAAAAGAGTGAATTCGAACCATACCAGCATTATATCGAAATATTGAGCAGGCAAGATCAGGTAATTCTTGAACTGGCTGCAACATATGACACTTACAAGGAGATGGGTTTTGATGATTTCAGTTCGATAGAACAGTTGAAAGAGAAGAAAGGTGCAAAATGCGAGGATGGCAGGGCAGATAAGTCAATCAGTTTATTAAAAGAATTAGGGTTGATGTAATTACATCTGAAATCGTCCTTTGTTGACATAATTCATGTCGATGATAGGACAATCAAGAATGTCTAAAACGCATGGCTCTCAACCCAATTGCCTACACTGAAAAGGTAATCAGCAATTTCCTCTGCAAAGGTGCGTAGGGGACTGTCAATCCAGGCCACTGTCCCGATGTAAAATCGGGATGGGAAGGCGACAGTACCGGGAAATGCTTTCAATATCTTTTGAACCTTCAGGTATAAGGTTCCGGGAGGTATCTTTGATTTTCCATATTCGTTCATTGGGTAGAGTTTCGCTCTGCATCTTTTGCCTTATTTGTATTTTTTCTGGTACACTCTCGGATGTACGAGGCGATAGCTTTGAAACTGGCACGCCAGAATCCGAAACTATGCTATGCGCACCTTATCAAAACGACAGTGAACACCACATTGCACAGACCAGGGATATTCCATTGTCCTTACTCATGCTGCCTGGGACGTGTGACATTCAATTTGGGTTTACAAAAGGATGTTTGTTTTGAAAAACGACATCCGTTTCACCAGGATCGTATCCCTTGCGCCATCGATAACCGAAACGCTCTTTTCACTCGGGCTCGGTGACCGTATTGTCGGTAAAACAGAACAATGCGATTGGCCCGGTGAATGTTCTAAAATCCCGACAGTTGGAAGTTTTAATGCTGTCGCAGTTGATGACATAATAAGCTTGAACCCTGATCTGGTTATAGGGACAACGCTACATCGGCGACTCATCGAAGAGATGAGATGCAATAATGTTTCTGCTCAAATGATCCCGCCAAAACCAGTCTATGAAGCACCAGAGGTTATCAGGCTAATTGGAAACTTAACCGGAGCGATTCATGCAAGCAATGCTCTGGTAAACAAAGTTTCAGATGAAATCAACACCGTTAAAAATAGTGTAGCTTCTTTTCCATCGATATCTGTTTGCTATCTTTGCAATATTGCCTGTCCGGTCTGGTACTCGTGTCCCATAGCAGCTTGTGTAGAATTTTTAAATTGCAGACTCGCCGGACGCAAACGATCGGAGCAGCTTGATATTGTTGATTCAATTATCGCTGACAAGCCGCAGCGTATCATTATCCCGCAATGCGGAAAATGCAAAGAAACCTGTATCGATCCTTTATTGAAAGGTCCCAGTACTCTTCAAACATATATCAAAACCAACGATGTCCCGGTGGTAACGCTGACATCCAAGCTAATGGCCCGACCAGGACCGCGAGCCGCACAGGCATTACATGACCTTGGCATTACTATCTTCGATAGTTTCTGACAAAGGAGACTTGCAATGCAACCTTCTACATATCTACCAGTTTTTTTGTTTTTGGAGCGGTGGTAAAGATTCGTGTCTCTCATTATACCGTGCTATTAAGGGAATCGAAGTTATAGGAATTGCAGCGGCAAAAAGATCTGGTGCGCGGGTAATAATGTCAAATGTCCCTTCTCCACCAAGTGAATAGCCGGTTACATATACCCGGTCCGGGTCTATCTGAATTGAATCACTGTGCAATAATGTGTCTATAAGAGACAGCACCTGCGCTGTTGACCTTGTAGGTTCATCAGGTGTATAGACACCAGGATATTGCGGAAAAGATGACCAGGGAGAGCTTTCGGTACATTGTGGTACCAGTATATAGCATGGATTATTGGCACTACTTGGTTGAATCAATAAATTTAGGACTAAGGGTGAATAATTTTTCATCAGAAAAGAAAAATTCAACATTTTATTACAAGGCATGCTATATTTTAGATACAATCATGCTACAGTGATAAAACCCCCTCATGGTAATAACTGGTAGACAACAAAGGAGCCATTATGATTACTTTTCCAAAAAATTACCGGATTGTGTCAGTGAGCCTTATGGCAATTACTATAATCCTCTGTAATTCATTCATATCCCATGGAAAAACCGCTGTTCCAGTCTTTCTGCTTTCGGGTCAATCGAATATGGCGGGTTACTTTGGATCGGTTAATGATCTTTCTGCAGACCAGAAGAAAAATGTTGACAATGTTAAAATATATATGGATGGTGATGGTGATGGTGGAAAAAAGAATCAGTGGCTGACACTCGGACCCGGCTTTGGAGCCTTCGCATCATTTCTCGGCCCGGAACTTGGTATGGGAAGGACCCTGTCAGATTCAATGCCGGAGACCAAGATTGCTTTTATTAAACATTCGGTCGGAGGAACATACCTTGCAAAAGCAGATCATTGGTTACCGCCAAGCTCAAATAATGGTAATGGTGGGGGACTCTACAAAGCAATGATGAGTACAATAGATAAGGCAATGAAAGCATTCAATAGTGCATTCGACACAAGCCAATACACCCCACGATGGGCCGGTTTTGTCTGGTTTCAGGGTGAATTTGACGCTTACGAAACGGGTTACGCAAACGCCTACGAAACTAATCTCACCAATCTTATTAAAGATATTCGATCTGCACTTGAGGTAGATGATCTCCCGGTTATTATACCGATGATCGATGTGCAAAATCAATGGACCCATAATGGAATTGTGCGGGCTGCAGACATCGCTGTAAGCCAGAAACTGGACAACGTTGATACCTTGGATACTAAAGGATTTCCTACCGATGGGACACACTACCGGGCTGCCGGGTACATCACAATCGGTCAGTTGTGTGCACAGCGCTGGCTCGCAATGGATTACATCTATGAAGATATAGTACATGTCCTTAATCCTTATAATCAAAAGGTCAACAGAGTGGATTATCAGACAATATCAAAATACAGAGTAAACGCATTCGACCTTTCAGGACGTATGATCAGTTTTTCCGGAAGCAAAAACATCCAGAACATTTTAACACAAACACGTGTTCCTTCAGGTGTTGTAATTCTCAATTTCAAGCAAGCCGGAGATCTCAACGACCATAATTCTAATAAAATGAAGAGCCAGAGGGTTGTAAACCTGAAAAATCATTGATATTTTATACTGAAAGTTATTCTTTAAGGGAGGAAGCAATTGTATAGACAAATTGCTTCCTTTTCTGTTTTATCGAGGGTGATAGGTAATTATTGTGTAAGCTGACTTTTGTTTGTCTGTTTACTTTGCGTCTTATTTCCGGGCAGGGCTCTTGTCTCCCATCTTTAAATCCGCCATATCTCTGTTGAATCTCCATATAAGTTGTCTATTAATGTCGGGAACGCTGATAATAAACAAATTATGTATGAATGGGATATTGGGGAAACAGGAAACTTTGTAAAAACAGTATCTCCAGAAACTACTCTGACTCTTAATGGTAGCATCATAAAACAGGTTACCTGTGTCAGCCGTACCACAATTGACAATAAAGTATCATTATTGGATACGGTCACTCTTATATTATCTCCTGGTTGGACAAAATCGAGTGAACAGAAATTTTTGCAACAGAAGATTGAAGAAATTGTTTTAAAAGACAGCATTCTTTATCTTTTTACGATAAACTCGGATGAGGAAGATGTAAGTGACAATTCATCAGTACAGCTTTGGCAAAGTACAGATGCTAGTACATGGAAAAATATCGGTTCACCTGCAATTCCAAGAGAACACAGCAGACCAATTGTTCATAAAAACATGTTCTGCACAGCCGATGTAAATGGATATCTCATGACCAGTACTGATGGTTTAGTGTGGGAAAAGAGCATAAACCCTATATGCAGTACATTCGTTGGTAGTGGGTCAGCTTATTCACCTGCAGGCGATACCAAGTACGCTCCTCAACTATTTTCGATCGATACCAGACTATTTGTCAGACCTAACAGCCGTACAGTACAAGGTGATTCGATTTTCTACTCTGAAAATCTTACCCACTGGAATTATGCTGAGTTGAGTTATTCACTGAATATCGCTGACTGTGTCTATTCTAACAATATGACAGTATTTTTGGGATATAGCTGGGATGCTATTGAGTGGAGGCTTGGAATATTAACTGGTAACAATATAGAAAATCTATCTGAGCCATATCGGACAACTGGTGATTCGTACCCATACTCACATTCTTTTTCCGAATATCACTGCTTTATAAGGGGAGATTACATCTTAGTATTTATTAATAGCCATCCTTTGTATATCTGGGATACAAAACTCAATAAATGGGAGATAATACCCTTACCAGAGGAGATATCCGGCTATCATTCCTATGTATTTACATCATTTAAAAATAATTATTATAAAGTCGGAACTGATGGAACATTCAGGATGAATATTGACTAACAATACATATTTACCAGATGTTTTGGGCACTACCTGCCAGGTCAGGTAGTGCTTACTCGCTTCCCCACACAACAATCGCCTCAGCCGTCCATATCATTTTAAAAATATAGATTTCGAAATGATCAGGCGAAAATATCCAGAAGCGCGCCTATCATCCTGTCCTGAACTTTTATAACTGCACAATTAGCTTTCAAATTATTCAGACTCTCTTTCTGCTCGATGGCTTCAGTGGCAAAATCGGTAGTTGAAAGATTATCCGCACTGTTTGGCTGGCGGCTGATATGTGAGACCCGGGTTCCTGCGGGTTTCATATCGCTTTGATGTGCAGTATACTGACCAAACCCATCAGTGTTAATATTGGCAATATCATGGGCAGAAACAGATTGTCTTGTTATAGCTGCCTGAATTCCGGAAACTGAAGATGATGAAGAGATGTTCATAGCCACACTTCTTTCGTTACTGGTACAAATTAATTATACCCGCGAATTTTGCGAATTACAATAACCGGCTTTTTTCAGGTAGTTTGATTATTATAAGTTGATAAAAATTAATGGAATAGGGGGGACTTTGGTTGCTTTCTGCCCTTTTTCAGGGGAGGCAAGTCAAGGCTTCTCTGTCGGGGGATGATCGGTATCTGTCATCGCTGAGGTCGTAGCTGGATTACAGTTATTAATTGCTTGTCTGGTGTCATACCCTGCGATCATTGGTTCATTTTTATATTTTTCTTCAATCCCTTTCTACATCATCTTGAACAGGAGCCTTATTCAAAATGATTTGCTTGTAAAAGGAACTGAAATGAAAATCGAAGACCTTGGATATAATGATTTATTTGAAATGTTCAGAATCGAAAATAATCTGACCACTTTTGAAGTCGGGCGAATAATATCTGAGCTAAAGAGAGATACATTGTAATGACAGAAAATGGAGAAACAGAGGCTGAAATTACAGGAAATCTGAGGTTCTCAGCAAAAAGCCGTGAAGAATTTCCGGCTGTGGGTGACTGGGTTTCTCTGATAAATTACGGTTCAGATTTTTCCATAATTCATAATATATTGCCAAGGTTCTCAATCATATCAAGACAGGCTGTTGGGCAGTTTGGTGAGATACAGATAATCGCAACTAACATTGATTATGCTTTTTTAATTCAGGCAGTTGACAGGGATTTTAATATAAACAGGCTGGAAAGATATCTGACAATCTGCAATTCATCAAAAGTAAGTCCTGTAATCCTGTTAACTAAAACAGATTTGGTCAGTGAACAGAAAATGACCCTGATAGTTGATAGCATCAATCGGCGTGTCGCAAATGTAGCAGTTATTGCAATCAGTAATGAAACGAAATTCGGATACGATGCTCTTAAAAAACTGATTGAAAAGGGAAAAACATACTGTATGCTTGGTTCTTCGGGTGTAGGAAAATCAACATTGTTGAATAATCTATCCGGAAAACAGGTGTCATTGCCAATTTGATACAAAACTCTACTGAATAAAAATTTTCTGGCTTACATTATAATTATTATCAAAACTCGAAAAATGACCAATATATGTTCCAGATGGCAAACTGGCTGGAAGTAATAATTCAGAATAGCTTTCATTTGCACTCTGGTGAGGTACCGTCAGAATTTTACGCCCGCCTAAATCTACAAGTGTAAGAACCGGTCTGTTTATTGATTGTCCATAACTCCATGCAAGAAGCTCTCTTTCTCCATTGACATTCATGAAATATAACGAAAAATTACTTGAAGCGTCAGGACGGTATCCTGCAAGGAAACAATTTTCATCAAATGGGTATGGTGTCTGAAACAAAAAGTTAACACCGCCATTATCTTTGCGCACGATGTTTGGTTTTCTTTCTGGAGCAATGAGAGTAATGCCTTCTCCTTCCTGTCTTCCAAGGTTCGGGTCTATTATTCCGATTTCTCCAGAATAGGTTGTATGGTGTCCGGAAAATATTGCCATTACTTTGGCCGTTCCTGGAATGTTACGTGCCTGAATTATGCTTGTTGGCCACCAGGACTGGTTTCCATAAAATTCATTCTGATTTGTTCCATCTGGATTCATAGTGAAAAGTCCCATGGAATAAACCTGTGAACGATCGTTGTATTCCCATCGGGTGTAAAGAATTTTACCATCATCCATTATCGTAGGATAGAAAGTTTGAACCTGATCATAACCAATTCTCCTCAGGTACTTCCCGTCGGAGTTGCAGATAAAAAGATTACTGCTTATGTTTGTAAAACAGTCTACAAGACCAAAATTTCTGGATGACTGAAAAAGAATATCACCGTTTGGAAGATAGCAGGCATCAAAGTCTGAGATTCTCAGGTTTGGCGGATTGGAAGTAATTTGCCTGACATTTTGAGGGTGTGCTGCATCTAATTCATAGAGATGAAATCCGTTATTGTCTTTTGTTTCTGCGAAAAGAATTCTGTTTCCATCATAGGATACATCCGGATCTTTGATAACTCCTACAGTTGATTCACGAATTTTCTTGAACTGAGAATAATAATTATCCATTGTTAAAAGACAGAGTGATGCTCCTGACTTATAATTAGAACATTTGTTATTTCCTATACCCTCTTGAAATCCCTGAAAAAGGCCACCCATTGTGTAATGGCTGGTAAAAACAATTCGTTTAATTTTGTCCAAATAAGGTTTCATGCGGGAAACACGTCGGAAATGGCATGCTCTGAGATAGAGATCTTTCCAGGCTTTGTCAGATGTTGGGAGATTTGAAATACTCCGCAATTCAGAATTGATTGTCTGTGCGTTATCTGCTGAAAGTGTGGATGCAATAGAAGTGATTACTGCCTTGTAACCAAGAGCAGATGTACGATCAACAGATTCCCAATCTGATATAATCTGAGTCGGGATCGTTATACCATCCAAACTTTCTGAAATATGGTTTTCAGGTTGACCATTTGCATAAAAAATAAACAGAATGCAGATAATTAATGAGTATTTCATGTTAAACATTCCTTAATTTAAGCAATAAGTGAATGTGAAAAAACAGGTTGAAAAAAAATCAAGATAACAATTGGTATAATATATGAAATTTTATCAAATATATGCCTGGTTATTATCTTGAGTGATATTAAAAAGTTGTAAACATTGTATCTGAATGTGGACGTTAACAGACCGTTTGATAATGGTTCTATTATAGTTTTTGTTAAAAACGGGCCATTTTAAGGGATTTATTATTGAATAGCAATGTTGAACATGGTTTCAACACTTTTTTTAATAGTTATTCGTTCGAGATTTCATTTTTTGATTATATTACTCTAATAGGTAAGTGGAAAAATCACATCATTTAAATATAATCCTGAAAATTAAACATTAGTTTTTTATTACAATTAATATCTGGCAAAGTTCAGACAATTTTTAAAAACGCAATTGATAGTAATGCGATTCTATACATAATGGGAGAGTGACATATGAATACTAAAAAAGGTGTCTGGAGAAACAGATCAGTAATAATTACTTTGGCTGCCCATCTTGCGGCATTTAGTATTAACTCTTACGGATGGTCCGTTTCAGGTACTGTAAAGACCAAAACAGGAGTTGCATTATCTGGAGTCAATGTAACTGTAAAAGATTCCGCCAATTATTCAATTACTACCGATGCCAATGGGAATTTCTCTCTGGAATCACCAACATCTTCAAAGAAAATAATCCAAGAAAATAGATCCGGTTCCTATTCTGCAAAATTGGTAAAGGGAGAACTGCTGGTCAGCTCACCTTGGGATGGCGCGCTGAAACTATCCTTATTTGATTGCAGCGGACGCACTTTGTGGGCTGCTAACGTTGTTTCAACCAAAGGAATCGCAAAAGCTGCATTTCCTTCCAAATTAAGCAGAGGAATTGTCTTCCTGCAAATCAGTCACTCTGACAACGTACAATACTATTCTATGGGCTGGGGTCCTGATGGTTTATACATGAAACCATCACTGGGTATTAGCAGCGCTGCAAAAACTAAGATCGCACAAGCAACAACCTTCCCTACACTTCAGTTCAAAAAAACAGACTACCGTGATACAACCTTCTTAATGACTTCTAATGATATGACCAACGTAGAAGTTGTCATGACACAAAACGAAAAAACCTGTCCTTTGCCAACCTCAATAAAATGGCAATCATCAGGTATCCTGGTAGACATCAAACCAGATAACTCACACAAAATTGTTTCAGTCAAAGACCCTACAATCCAGAAATACAAAGATAAATATCTGATATACTGCACTGTTTATAACACCTCAGCCAATACATGGAACATGCAGTTTATACAGTTCAATGATTTCTCTGAAGCTAATTCTGCCACACCATTCTTTATGGACCAGGTGCAAGGATTTAGCGGATACAAATGCGCTCCGGAACTTTTTTACTTCGAACCGCAAAAACTATGGTATCTAATCTGGCAGCAGCAGGACCCGGGTTACTCTACAACTACGACCCCGGACGACCCCAGATCATGGTCAGCTCCCAAGAGATTCTATGCCAACGGCAGAATACCAAATGCCCCTCAACTTCCAATCGATTACTGGCCTGTTGCAGATGATAAAAACTTTTACCTGTTTTTTACAGGTGATGATGGCAAGGTCTACCGGGCCAAAACCACTCTTGAACAATTTCCCAATGGTTTCGGTACACCTGTGGTAGTAAAATCCTTAGCTACAAGCATAATATTTGAGGGAAGTTCCCATTACAAGGTTAAAGGAACTGAAAATACATACCTGCACCTTGTCGAAGGAATGGGATCTACTGGAAGGTACTTCAGCGCCTGGACCTCTGAAGGTATCGAAGGTGAATGGAAGGATTATATGGTTGGTCAGAATAAGCCATTCGCCCGTACAAACAATGTATCGTATCCGCAAGGTACAACTGACTGGACTGATGATGTTAGCCATGGAGAACTGGTTAGAGAAAATCCTGATCAAACACAGGAGCTGGATATGTGCAACCTGAAACTTTTATACCAGGGTAAAGCTCCAAATGCCGGAGGTGAGTATAATTTGCTCCCATACCGTCTGGGGCTCCTTACAGCACAATAACTGCATTTGGCCATTCTCTTAGTTTAGGCTGCACACTTTATGTGTGCAGCATCCTGTCGCACTCATAAGTTTACATCAAAAAACAATAACAAATGTAATTTGCCACTGAAAATACTGCTTGTATTATAAAGAGGCTCTCAAAGTTAGCCTTGTCAGATCTGATTGAGAATGATGTTGAGAGAATGTTTGATTATATTAATATAAACGACTAAACTTTAAGCAGTTTTTCTTTTATTATATCAAAATATTATTTTAACAGAGTAAAATATGCAACAAAAAATGAATTTTATCATTATAAAAACAGCCTTAATTTTGGGTCTGTCTTCCTGTTCATATGCCAGTAGAATGGTAGAAAAACTCGATCGGGGCCTGATAGGAATATGCACAGAAACCAGCAAAGTTTTTTTAAGCTGGCGACTCAATGCCTACGAATCACAAAAACTGGAATTTAACCTGTATAGAGATGGAGTAAAACTTAATAGTACTCCGATTACTGGAGCCACTAACTACATCGATAACATCGGCAACAGCACTGCAAGCTACAAGATTTGTGCTGTATTGAACGGTGTCGAAATAGATTCATCTGCTACAGTTAAACCATGGCCGGAACTCACCAGACGAATTCCACTAAACAAACCTGTTGGTGCAAACATAACCTATTCACCAAATGATGCAAGTGTAGGTGATCTTGATGGAGATGGAGAGTGGGATATTGTTCTTAAATGGGAACCATCCAATTCGCAGGATAATGCCAATAGTGGAACTACCGGTAATGTATATCTTGATGGTTTAAAATTGGATGGAACACATCTGTGGAGAATAGATCTGGGTAAAAATATCCGCGCAGGTGCTCACTACACCCAGTTTCTTGTGGCTGATTTCGATCTGGACGGGAAAGCGGAAATTATTTGTAAAACAGCTCCGGGTACTAAAGATGGAAGCGGAAACTATATAAAAACCGGTCCTGCATCATCTGCGAATCATAGTGCAGATTACCGTAATTCCGGAGGCTACATACTTGACGGTCCTGAATATCTTACAGTATTCAACTGCGAGGGAAAAGAGCTCGCAACTGTTAATTATAATCCGCCAAGAGGGGATGTCAATTCCTGGGGAGATAAATATGGAAACAGGGTTGATCGGTTTTTGGCTGCGGTTGCCTGTCTGGATGGTGTACGTCCCAGTGCAGTAATGCAGCGAGGGTACTACACACGAATGACACTGGCAGCATGGAACTGGGATGGAAAAACCCTCTCGCAAAAATGGTTTTTTGACAGTAATAGTTCAGGAAATGGAAAGGCTGCTGGACAGGGTAATCATAATCTCTCTGTAGGAGATGTTGATGGAGATGGTTTTGATGAGATAATTCAGGGTTCCTCTGCGATCGACCATGACGGCAAATTAATGTATGCAACAGGAATCGGCCATGGAGATGCAATTCATCTCAGTGATCTTGATCCGGATCGTCCGGGCCTGGAACTGATGTCGCCTCACGAAGAGAAAAGAGAGAACTGGCCGGGCACAGAAGTTCATGATGCCAGGACAGGAGCAAAAATATGGCAATTTCTTTGCACAAATGTGGATGTCGGAAGAGGAATCGCTGCTGATATTGATGGTAAAAGCCGCGGCTTTGAGGTCTGGTCATCTAACACAGATGGTATTTACAATATTAAAGGAAACAGAATCTCTACAATAAAGCCTTCTGTTAACTTTCGCATTTATTGGGATGGTGATCTCCAGGACGAACTTCTTGATGTGATTGGAAGCACTCCCAGTCCATTTAAAATCGAACACTGGAATGGAAGCGGATTTGACAGGTTGCTAACCACAGATAATCGTTACGGTAAATATCACGGAATAAGTATAAACGGCACAAAAGCAAATCCATGTCTGGTCGCTGACATTCTTGGTGACTGGCGTGAAGAGATGATTTTAAGGGAAGATGGTGATAATGCACTAATCCTTTACTCTACCACTATTCCCACCGAACACAGGCTATATACACTTATGCATGACCCTGTTTACAGAGCAGCCGTAGCCTGGCAAAATGTTGCATACAATCAACCACCACATCTTGGAATTTACATTGGTGATGGAGTCGACAACATAGCGATTCCTGATGTCAAACCGGTTACTGAAATTGAATATGATTGTGCCGGAGTGCAAAATGGAACTGCGACTGTCGATGAGTGTGGTCATTGTTCCGGTGGAATAACCGGAGAGAGCCCCTGTACCGGTATGATCCAGTTTGAAGATACCTGTTCTGCAAATGGAACCATAGATAACAACCATACTGGTTTTATAGGTGACGGATTTTTAAATCTGTCAAACAGCATTGGAAGTAGCGTCTTTGTAAGCGTCAATTCCAGCGAAAGTGGGGAATACAGTTTCTACTTGCGATTTTCAAACGGTACTGCTGATAACCGTAGTGTGTCAGTTAAGGTTAATGGTATTACTCAGATTGAGAGCCTGGATATGCCCGGAACCGGAAGCTGGACAACATGGGATATAATTCCATTAACACTTAAGCTGCTCAAAGGTAACAATCATGTTACTTTAACATCTCTGACAGAAAATGGTGCAGCCAATCTTGATATTCTGGGTTTCACATCCGAAAAACTCGGCAAAGGAATTTGCGATTCCTTACCTACTGGAACTTTACTACATTCAAAAAGACAGATAAAACAAAAAGTAAGAATTTTTAACGATAAACTTATTTTATACGGTTTTGATAAAAATTGTGAAATTCGGATAATGAATCTGCATGGACAAGTGATTTTTAAAGCCAAATCTCCATCACAGGTGCAATCTTTGTCGATGTTAGGGAATGGTGCCTATGTGGTTGAGATTTATCAAACAGGTGTATTGATTCAAAAACTTAAAACTATACATTATTAATTTCCTGTTCAAAAACTACAGAGGCATTATTGATTAATACTAAAGCATTTATCATAATCCTTCTATGGGCAGTCAAACTCGTTCAAGCCGAATCTATTCTGGCTTTTCCCGGAGCTCAAGGATTTGGTCGCTTTGCAGCAGGAGCTCGAGGTGGTGAAGTCTACCATGTTACAAATCTAAATGATACAGGATCGGGTTCGCTGCGTGATGCTCTGTCAAAATCCGGACGTACCATCGTTTTCGATGTCGGCGGAGTAATTAAAATCAAAGAACGTCTCATCGTAAAAGACCATACCACAATTGCAGGGCAAACTGCACCGGGGGGCGGTATTACAGTTTATGGAAATGGATGGGCTTATAACACCAACAATGTTATTACCCGTCATATTCGTATACGGATGGGTAAAATAGGAACATCAAATAAGGATGCTATCAGCATTTCTGAAGGCCACGATATGATATGGGATCATGTTTCAGTAAGCTGGGGACGTGATGGTACTTTTGATGTTAATCCATCTTCTGGAAAAACTATAGACCGAATAACAATTCAGAACTGTATCATTGGCCAGGGACTTCAAACTCACTCCACTGGCGGCCTGATGATCGCTGACGGGGGTGCATCCATTCTTAGAACGCTCTATATCGATAACAACTCCAGAAACCCCAAAGCCCGTCGAATCACACAGTTCGTAAACAACGTAATTTACAACTGGACTGCTTCAGGGTATATCCTTGGAGATACAGAAGGACGTTCTGATGGGTACCTGGTTAATAATTATTTTATCACTGGTCCAAACACAAAAGGTGGAACTCTTGACAGTCCTACCTCTGCATATCATGTATTTGCTTCAGGTAATTACTACGACCAGAATAATGATGGTGTATTGAATGGGCGACTTCTTACTAAAGGCGATTTCGGCTCTGCAACCTGGGAAACCAGTCCATCTGTAACTTTTCCAGTTGTAACTGAACTTACTGCCCAAGACGCCTTTAATCTGGTTTCCATAGATGCTGGCGCAAACAGATGGAGAGATCCTGTTGATTCGGTTATGCTTTATCAACTTTCGACAATCGGAAGAGTCGGAACCCAGATCTCCGATGAAACATCTCTTAATCTGCCCGATGTTGTTGGGCAAATCCCGTCTGGCACTAACCCTGAAGATACAGATCTGGATGGGATGCCTGATGAGTGGGAAACTCTTCACGGTTTAAACCCGGACTTTCCCGGCGATCAAAATCTGATGAATCTATCAATGGATGGATATACAAATCTGGAGATGTATCTAAATGAACTCGCTGGTGATAAAGTCGTTTATAAAGATGAAACAGTCGGTAATAACCGCGTCATCAATCAGCACCGAAAATTATTTTCACATATGCCGGCAACTGTAACCTGGATAGATCTGAACGGGAAAATCCTGGCTAAAGAAACCCAACATCTCAATCGTGCTGTTCCAAGACCATTACTGCCAGCACATCTTCATGGGATACTGATTGCATCGATAACATTCAATGGAAATGTTAAAAAAAACATAAAGTCAATGAAATTGATGAATCATTAAATTGATATTAATGGTCATCTATAATAAGTACATGAATTGCATGTGTGCCATCATGCAGCAATTATAGTCCGGTTTTAAATACATTTTCGAAAGAAAATAGATGAAGATATTCAAATAAAGTGACAGGTTTACTGATTTTGTGATAACCGGATAGTTTGGTCAATTGTGATAATTCAGAATTATAATATTAGTTGTTTTCTGACCAAAAATGATTTAAGCATCAGGGCTCTTCATGCAGTTTGAATAGGAGGCAAATAAAAAAGGAGAAAAAAATATCTTTAATCCAGTATTCCAGATACATGAATTGACCATCTCATAAGCGATAACATCAATTCTTTCCTTATGAAATGGTCAATTCACCAGTTATGGCTAACCCATTTTGCGCGCTTTTTTAATTTCCAGACAGCACAATTCCAGCCTGCTTAACTGAGACTCCGTCAAAAACTTTAACCATGTAAAAACCATTAGCAATACCAGAAACGTTAAAGCCGCAATTCTGTAAATGCCCTGAAGGATTAAGCCTGGATGACCTGACTACATTGCCCAACAGGTCATAGAGTTTAACAACAGAACCATTCTTCCCTGAATTATTAAAGCTAATATTAATCATGGTCCCGGTTTGACGTATACTAATCTGATTATTCAACCTGTTTTGAACTGGTATACATGCTACATCCGGTTTGACTTCAAAAAGTGATACATTATCTATGTACACGGTAGGTTTATCGGCTGCTACACTGAATTCTACTCTTGAGTTTTCATAAGTAGGTTCCTCCATGGTAAATTCTAAACTGAATGTCTGTTTTGTGGTTGTCAGACTGGCTTCTTTCTCTCCATTAATTTTCGTAAGAAATGAAGTATAAGGACTTTCCGGCATACCAACGTTTACATTCAGTGTTCTGTTTGCGGATGCATAAGCATCATAAACTAAACGGTATGTTTTGCCTTTTTCCAACAAAATCTTTGGTTGAACAAGCTGGAGATCATAGTAGTTTTCTCCAACAGTATTAACAACTAATTTGTATTCTCCATCAACAACAGCTCCTGAACCATCACCACCCCATGAGTTGAAAGTCCATGAATCATTACCAGATAAGAAGTTGCCATTAAATATTAGGTCCTGCTTACCATCGGCTGTCGTAAAATTTGCAGTAATCTTTAATGATTTTTGCATATTTATAGATAAAGGATTCTCAGTTGAATTTGTATCACCACTCCAGCTACTGAATACCCACCCCTCAGATGCTTTTGCAGTAATAGTTACAACTGAATCTTTAGGATAACTGGTTTCCTGAGGATTAGCCGTAACTGTTCCATTTCCTCTGGTGCCGATACTAAGTTTGTAATTAGAACTGCCACTTCCACCTCCGCTAAGCAAATCCGGAAAATCATTTGGAGGATTGGGGTTATTCTTAACATACTCCTTAAGCCAGGTCAGAGCGGGTCTTTCAGTTCCACTTGAACTCTTCAGTCCGGTTCCGGTACGCCAGGTATTACCAACTATATAGCCCCAATAGGTAATACCTACGATTTTCGGGTGAGTCCAAAACATTGTAAACTGCTCTTTCATGATCTGTTCCTGACGGCCGTCATTGGATTCACCGATATCGTATTCAGTAATAAAAATTGGAAGTCCACATTCAGCAAGTTTATCGATATTTCTTTTAACCGTTGATGTTGAAATCTTATATGCATCATGTGCCTGACAACCTATTGCGTCAACAGGAGCGTTCGCATTAAGCATAGCTCTAATCAATTGGATAGTCCAGTCGACTTCTCTGTCGTATTCACAGTTGTTGTAATCATTGTAAATTAAGATGGCATTGGGCCATCTTTCTCTTGCCATTTTAAATGCAGTGATAATCCAGTCAAAGCCAGTTGAACCATCACCACCAAGTGCATTTTTGTATTTTGTTGCAGGTGCATGTCCCGGACATGCTTCATTTACCACGTCGATCATAGGAACATCGGGGTACTTTTTAGCAACCTCATCATACCATTCCGTTATTTCTTCCAACTGTTCTGACTGAGAGAGCCCATCAAGCCAACTGGAGGGATACTGGCTACCCCAGATCAATGTATGAAATTTCCAAGAGAATCCCTGCTCTTCAGCATATTGAGCAATCCTGTCGGTACCACCCCAGTTCATCCGGTCACGAGTACCTTCAATTGATGACCACTTACTTTCATTTTCGCCTGTAATCTGGTTCCAATAGGTTGAAAAATCTGAGCGAACCTGCCCCATGGTGGTAATATTACCCAGAAACTTATTTGCCCCATCGGCTGGTGGTTGAGCTTCTACTACTGCCAGAAATATAGCAATGAATATAGTGAATACTTTAAATAGTTGATTATGCTTCAAATACATAAGCCGGACCCTCCTCTATATATCGCGGACAAATTTTTATTAACCAAAATAAATTTTTTATTGTGATTAAATGATCGGAAAAATTGATTGATTACATTATATAATAACAAAAAAATTTCCAAATATTGTAATATTTTTGCAGGAACTAATTTCTAATATAAAGATTGTATTTCCATTTGATGCTTTTAAGTTGGATGCAAACGCCTTTTTTCGTTGAACAGATTTTCAACATTTCACATTAATCGCATCACCTTATCATTGCATCGTTTAATATAAACTCCCGAATTAATTAACTTCCGCTTTAAATTTGAGAAAATAAGAATTCTTACGCCTGATCAGTGAAGAATAAATTTATAACTCATTCTTTTATCTGCAATTATCGATACATAATATGTACCACCAGCCCAGTTCATAGTATTTATCTTTGATACATATATTCCATGTTTTTTTGAAGACTTATCCGAATACACTGTTCTACCAATACAATCTGTGATATAAATGAAAACATTACCATTGGAACTCATTTCGCAGGGGATTGTAACAGTTGAGTTTTTGACATTGATCATTTTTCCCTTTGATATTCTTGAATTGCATTTTTTCTCCACATAGACCTGATCTTCACCACCAGTTTCAACCGCACCCAGATCAGGAGAATTACCATAAAAGCCGATTCCATCAACAGCCACGCCAGCATCCACTAAACGGTTTCCATCTTTTGGGGTTAAGAAGCCATTGCTTACAGGGTTACTGTCAGGTCCTGGAATCATTGAAATAAAGTCAGACGATGTAACTGTAAATGGCCATTCAATTTTACTTGCAGTCAATGCATTGGGAGCTGAATAATTACCAACAATCCTGTCGTTACTTTTTCCCCCAAAGGAGACGTTGTTTTTGAATACGTGAGTAGCTCCATCACGGGTATGGAAATTATAATCACCATTACTCCAGGATGTATTATTAATAAATTCGATACTGGAAGTATTACCGTTATCAGTAAAACCATGCTTACCGTTTTTAAATGCAATACATCTTCTGACGATATGATTTGTTTTTGTGGCTGAACTTCCAAGTTTAAATCCATTTTTATCACCATTACCGGAAGTTTTGTTATCAGTTAATGATCCGTTATTGTGGGCTATACATTGATCGAGAGTAATGGTGCCAATTGGACCAGTTTCAGATTTTGAATACAAATCCCAGCCATCATCAATATTATGATGCGAAACACATCTGCGGAAAACATTTCCGGTTCCACATGTAAGTTTTGGAGCAAACCCATCCGCATCTTCATTGTCACTGTCACAGTTATCATAAGATTCACATTCCAGAATCAGATTGTTTGAGGGCCATTGGCTGATATTATTTGCCTTAGTATCATAACGGCTCATCTGAAGCCCGGAATCACGGTTTTTCCGGAATACACATTTTTCAATTTTATTGCTGTTCCCGGAAAGAAGCATACCATTATCTCCGGCCTGTTCTATAGTTATTCCACGAAAATGCCAGTAATCAGCATTTAGTATAACTCCCCTGTTTGAAGGATCCTCTGACATTTGTGAAAAGCTTAAAACGGGTGCCTCATTGCGGTATGCAAAAAGTCTTATAAGAGCATCGGAGCTCCCGTTTTGCTGAATAATAACAGTTTCCCGGATATTATAAACTCCACCTCGCAAATAGATTACTTTGCCTGCAGTTACAGTACCAAGTGCCTTATCAAGAGTCTTATACGGTGATGCTTCAGATCCCTGGTTTTCATCACTACCATTGGGAGAAACATATATATCGCCTTTCGGATAATACTCATCTGTACCTCCGGCATTATTGTTCTGAGCTGATACAACATTAAAAAGAGAACCAATAGTTAAAAACAAGAGAGTCAATGCTGGCATTAAAAAACAATTATTGATGAACTGATTTTTAAAATGATCTTTTAAAGTACTCAACATATTGGCTCCTTTTGAGGCTATATAGGGTGAATAGAAATTCATCAATTGTGTAACCAATAATATAGCTAAAAACACATAAAAAAGCATTTTAAAAATAAAAATGGGAATATAATCAAAAAAAATGTAACCATTTCAAGTGGAAAGAAAAGTCTAACCTGTTTTTTTTTTTGCTCAGTCCTTCAAAACGCCATTCTGATTACACACCTCATGCAATATTTACTCAGAAAAGATTATTTTATGCTCACATTATTACTTTTTGCTATATTCTTGGTTACAGAGATTTTGCTCAATACATGAATATTATCGGGATTTAAATGCAAGTGACTATAAAAAAAATCTATACCTATTCTGATTATAGAAAATTTATTCATGATTACTATATTTACCGAAAAACCCTGAATAAATCTTTCACATACAGAAATCTGTCTTCCCTTGCAGGAATCAACTCTTCCGGATTTTATCCTCTTATTGTACAAGGTAAACGAAATCTCACCAAAGCTACTGTTAAAAAAACCGCTGAAGCACTCTCACTTAATCCCCTTGAGACTGAATACTTCGCAAACCTTGTTTGGTTTAATCAGTCAAAAAGCTTTAAAATGAAAAATGCTTATTTTGATAAACTTATAGAACTGCTTCAGAAAAAAGATATACATGTAATTACCGAGGACCAGCATGACATCTTTTCCGAATGGTACCATACTGTTATACGCGAGCTAGTTGTTTGCCGAGAGTTTAATGATGATTACCGAAAACTTGGAACAATGCTGAAACCTGAAATAACAGCAAAACAGGCACGAGAATCAGTGGAACTGCTTCTAAGGCTTGGATTTTTAAAAAATGAAAACGGTAAATTCATCCAGACTTCACCTGTAATCACAACTGGGCATGATTTAAAATCGCATCTGGTAATTAACTATCAGGTGAAAATGCTCAAACTTGCACTTGAGGCATTTGACCGCTTTGGTCCTGACGATCTGTTATCAAATTCATCAACAACATTTCGAATTTCAAAAGAAACATATGAACTTTTCAAATTAAAAAACAGGGACCATCGCCAGGAACTTCTTTCTATTGCCAACGCCGACAACGGTGCAGATCAGGTTTATCAACTTAATATAAACATGTTCCCAGTTTCAAATCCTAAAGTCAAAGGTAAGATGGATGAATAAGATCATCAGATTTGTTTTTATAAGCATTATTTCACTTCTGTTTATCAGATGTTCAACTGACTCTCCTGTAGCCGGCGGTGGGCTCGATACCGAATCGAGCGGCGGAAAGCTTACAGGGTCAGTACTGTTTTATAATGGTGAACCTGGAACAAACACTATTATCAAACTGCTTCCATATAATTATTCTCCTTTTGTAATGGATTCATTACAATCAGATACAACAGACAGTAAAGGATGTTATCAGTTTAATGATCTGGATACCGGCATATATAACATTGAAGCTTTAAGTATCGATTCGGGATGTCGTTTGTTACGTTTTAATATAAGAATTCTAAAAGACAGCCTGATAACAATAGATCCCGATACACTTAAACTCCCAGGGAAAGTATCTATTAATTTTAAAGACAGTATTGGCCCGGGCTGTTTCTACATTCCAGGTACAACCATTTCATTAAATCTGTCCGGTAAGGTTAAAACCTTGCATGTAGATTCTATTCCGGCAGCATCTTCTCTATCTTTAATTTTCAGAGAGGAAGAATCTTCTGATGATATGCTGCTCACTGACAATGTGCAAGTTGTTTCTGGAAATTTCACCATTATTGATCAGGATTCCAGTAACACACATTCACAATTAATCACAATTGATATTCCCGGTTCAGACGCTCAAATTTTCTCAGAACTTATTTCCGTCCCTGTACTTGTAAAATTATCAGCAGAAAACTTCGATTTAAGTCAGATCGACATTGAAGATGAAAATTTACGATTCACTAAAACCAATGGCCTGATTTTAAACCATGAAATCGAACAATGGGACACAATTAATAATACAGCATACATATGGGTTCTTCTTGATACATTACATCAGTATGGTACGAATAATCAAATAATTATGAACTGGGAAAACAGAGATCCTGAAACTGCACCTTCACTGTATTCTGTTTTTGACACTGCAGATGGATTCAGAGGTGTCTGGCATATTACAGGCGAAAAAAGTGGTATACGAAACCACAAACTATATAAAGACGCTACTATTTATAAAAATCATGGAGATGATTTTATTCGTGCCAGGGGTATTACAGGTGTTATTGGAAATGGTAAAGAATTTAATGGAGAGGACGATTATATTGTTATTGCAGATACAAGTGTATACCATTTTGGTTCAGATCCCTTCACCATTTCATTGTGGTTCAACAAAAATGATTCTGGCAAAGGTGCATTAATCACATATAAATTTGCCGATAACAAGGAGTTCGGGATTATCTCCGACAGCAGTAATACTATCTTTGCATATTCACTGCAGGACGGTAATCTGGATACTATTTGCAGGTCTTCATCACTAACTTGTGACCAATGGCATCATCTTAATCTGGTAAGGAAAGAACAGAATGCCTTTGAATTGTATATTGACGGGGAAATGGTATGTCAGAATTTATTCAACTTTTACATAAGTAATACCGAAAAAGGAGAGGGACTTTTTATCGGTTCAAATTTAAACACAGAACTCGAGCCCTTTCATCCATTCAAAGGTTATATCGATGAAGTCCGTTTGGAATCGGTTGCAAGATCTCAGGAGAGGATACTATTTAATTATTTTAACCAGAAGTAAGTGGGTCCAATCTTGTTTTATTGTTATTATCAAGTTTCTGTCGACTTTGAGTCAAGCATATACAGGCGACCCTTCAATGAGTTGAAAACAGGGAACCACTGGTTCTGTCAGTCGAGTAAGATGTATAATTAGAACTTATAATGATCTATTAGTTTTCTGCTCCGTATCACAGTGATACAACAAAAACAAAGAGGTAACACGAATTTTTCATAAAGCTGCAGCAATAGCCGCTAAAAAACAATTACTACCGCCTCTGGTTATAGTAATTTGATTGATCTCTGTATAAAAGTTCTTCTCCTTTTCTTCAAGCAGTAGGACCAGCAGAATACACTCGGCTTACTGCTGGTACAACGGCATTTTTCCTGAAGTGGAAAACTGCAAATTCGTTAAATTCCACAAACAGATGCGTCCACTGATCTGAGCCGGGAGTCTGACAGTGTTTTGATCCGTAATCGTTTTAAAAATTGTTTTACCGTTAAGATCAAACAGTGTGACAGTGGATCTTACTTGAAGCTGAGAGGAAAGAATCAGTTTACCTTTTTTGTATGAAAGATAAGGAGCTGTATTGCCTGTGCCAATTCTTGTTTCTGACTCTTTTATAATACTGGTTGATCGTTTCTGATCAAGCAGCCATTCAAGTAAACCCGGCTCTTCCCTTGCCTTTTCTATTCCTGCAACATGATAAAGATCTGGATATTCAGTGTACTTTACCTGTTTTCCACCAGCATCGAGAATTGAGTTATAAATGGCTCTGCTGCTATCAATTGGACTCATTTCATCATCCGATCCGATCAGAATCCATAGAGGAGTTTTAGCCATCTGTTCACCTCCTTTGTTAATTGTATAACCAGCAGCACTAACAGCACCTGCAAACCTTGAAGGCAGATCCATCAAAAGCCTGTAAACACCTTCACCTCCCATAGACTCCCCATAAAGATATTGACGCTTTTTATCAAGATCGTGGATCTTAATCAGATGGTCGAATCAGAAGTTATATCTTTTTATTTGGTAAAAATGATATATAGGTACTGGTACTTCCTTACAAAAAGCGACATTGCAAAATTGGTTGGGATCCGCGGGATAAACTCTGTCAGGAGAATCAAATATGAACTGAATTATAACTTCTCCGACAGAGTAGGACATTATTACCTATTAATGAAGATTTGCTTTGATTCAATGTGCTTTCCCTGGACAATCCTGGCAAGGATGAGACCAGTTGAAAGATTCAATTTTTTGAAAACTATTTCTTGACTACCTTGTTTAATCGGTTGTGACGCGATAAGCCTTCCATCCATTTTGACTAGTTCTAGTTGTCCAGGTTCTCTGGATGGTAATATGAACTTGTATTCATATCCAGTTGCAACAATTCGCATAGTGCTTTTCATCGACGATACCCGACTATCACGAGATATAGGAGTTCCGGAAAGTATTCCAACGAAAGTGGTAATACTTTCCTTGTCCAGAGAGGCTGAGAAACTGCCATTTGTTGCTTTTACTAAACCATCATCATTGACGTTCTTGGTTGCAGATGTTGTGTATTTATTCCAGGATCCGATGCTGTTTCCTGCAGGTACAGAAAAATTGATGTTCTGTGTACCAGCACGATTAACAGCTACGATAACAACACTATCTGCTTTTTTATAGGCTGAAATATATACATTTGAAGTAGGCTGTTTGGTGGCATCAACACGAATAGCACCAGGACGAACAAACTTCGCATACTGAGCAACACAGTACCCACGCTTTGATACTTTGCCAACCTCTGCGGCAGTTGGAGCTGCTGGTTCGACATTTTTCTGGGTATCATGGATGATAAGGCCATAATTACGCCGAATATACCACCATGTGTACTGATTAAAGTTTCCTTCCACAAGACCGCGATGAATTTCGTAGGCTACATCAAGTGCACGAACAGTATCATATTTTGGAGTCTGATCCTGATCTCCGGTAATAATATATCCTTTCCACATATTAGCATTGCCTTTGGAATCGGTGTAGTGTTCAGTCATCCATCGTTCTTTGTTTGTAGCTTTCTGGTCTGCCAATGGATACTGAAAAAAGGAGTTGGGTGATTTCGCATCACTGCCATAGAAGTGAGCACCAATAATGTCAATATTAGCCAAGGCACTGGTATCATTAATGATCTTGTCATAGAAGCTTTTGTTATACGAGAATGATTCTGCTGTCATCACTTTTGTGGCATGAAGACGCAGACTTGCACCATGGCTTTTGGTAAAATTGTAAACTTCATCAGCAGTCCAGTGAGTCCAGCCATCAGCCCAGTCTGGTTCATTTTGAAAGCCGATTGCATAGAGTGGAGCGCCGTTATCTTTCATATATTTGGAAAATTTATTCAAGTGATTAACATAAGCAGCATAATTTGAAGATGGTATCTTGAATGAATTAACATTTGCACCCCAGCGGACAAAGGTGTATTTGTTGCTTATACCAGTTGGAGCAGTCCAGGCTGATGCATACACAATTCCACCCTGAGAAATCACATATTTTGATGTCTCGACCTCTTTGTTCCAGTCACTTTCTTTGTCGTATATCGGAATTCGTAAAATAGTCAGCCCTATCTGCCCAGGACCATTTCCGAAAGCCAGAGCACGGTCGGATGCATTCAGGTCGTATCCCTGCCATCCCCGGTGCAACATACCGCCGAATCCACGAATGGTCTGTTTTTCACTGTTCAGGCTAACAGTTACATCTTGAGACATAATTTTACATGCAAATAGTAGTATGAACGCAATCAATTTTTGATTAAGTTTTATCATAATTCCTCCAAATGACATCGAGCAGAAAAATACCTACCGCTTTACTTGAACTACTTTTTGTATAAATTAACGAATAAAAGCATCTTGCATGAACGTTCTAATGTATGATTAATTGTTTCCATTACTTTACCCTCATTTGCATATATTAAAGAACCGGATGGCTAACTACCTTTCAGCAGAACAGGTTTCATTCTTGTAGCGGATACTACTTGCCCAGGTACCTTTTCCATACGCATTCTCATCATTTGCGAGATCCATTTTGATTATTAACCAGTGTTTGATAACAGTAAAAACCTTTTTCCAATGCACCATATCACTCGACTCCATAATAGGAACAGCAGGGTCACGTGCATGGTTGGCTGGCCCATGTAAAACTTATCATCAACCCGGATAATAGAGATATCTTGGAAACAGCTGCCCAGATAATCGGGTTTTTGACTTTTACAGCAACTATAGTCGAAACAATTCCAAGTCCACAGACAAATATCGTCACAAAAAAGTTTGAATGGTACGACTTTCATTTGTGTCCCTTTAAAAAGTAGAAATGATCAATATTTGGAAAATTAAAACTGCTTAGAGTAACTACCTATATTGGATGTGTTGAACTAAATCCAATACATTTCTCAATATAAGAAATGTATTTGTATTATAATGCCGTTATTGTTGTAGTTATTGATAATTCTGTTGAAAATTAATTCAACAATATAAAGAGAGATAAACCTACAAAAATACGGTCCTGTTTTAACGGTTCTGAAGAGCTGAATCAGTTCTAAATTGATTAAAAATAGAGATTCTCTACTATGTTGACTGAGTTTTAAGTTATACTGTGTTGTTTTACCCTTATTTGTTAAAGTAAAGACTGTTTCCGTTGATCGCAGGCAATAATATTATGGAAAAAAATATGCTTTAATTGTGAAAATGTAGTTGAATTATGCACATTTAAGTATTTGAGTAGTAGGACTGTCTTGGATAAATGCATAAAGAGTATAAGCTATATTAAAGGAATGCCTTTAGCGCAAGCTTGTTTTCCGGTAATCGGGGCAGCGGTGCTTTTCGAAGAGACGAACGAACTGGGTTGAGAAGAACAGCCAGAGCTGAATAATCCTTTATTAATAAAAATGTCAGGGAATACTTACTGATCAGCGATGTAGTCGGGGTTTATCGGTACTAACCCGTACTGTGTCAATATGAAGTTTCGTAAAATTACTTCGGCCCGAACAGAAAGTTTGCATAGCATAACCAGAGATAAAGATGAACTTTTTTAGTCGGAAAGGATGGTATAGATATGAGGATATTTGCGTTAGAGTTGAATAACGATATCAAGGGCCTGGACGAACGAATGGCATATATCGAATCTCTGATTGCAGAGCTCCATCACCCCGATCTGGTCGTCTTGCCTGAACTTTTCTTTATGCAGCTATATGGGTTCTTCGAGAAAAAATGCTCATGAACTGGATTTGTACATTCAGCATGAAAACTGACTACGTGTACTCTTCTTTCTACACCTTGATTTTGTTTAAAACAACACTTGTTTTAAAAACAGGTAGGTTTTGGGTGTTTTAGAAGTATAATCTGGCAAAAAAAAAGACCTACCCATTGGCTTTTGAATGTGAACGATCTTCTTTCGGGGAGCAATGGGAAGAAATTTCCTATGGGCCGATTATTGTGAGTCATTTTCTTTATCGCTCATTATATATAATGTAAATTCTTCAAAAGAACATACACTTATTAGGGGTTTAAAAGAAGAAAGTTCTTCCTATATAATAGACGCAAATTATTTTAATATTTATTAAATTAGCTTTATAATACTTTTATACTGTTTGCTGTGCAAAACTCAATAAGGAGTCGTTTTTTTTATGAATATGAAAAAGATACTGTGTACGTTATTTTCTGCATGCATTTTTACATCTTTTTTAAATTGTTTTGATATCACTCCAGATGAGGAAAGTTATGTAGATTTGAATCAGAAAGTGGTTAGTACCGAATGGCTCAGCTCAAACCTCAACAAAAAAGGCCTGATTGTAATAGATGTACGAAGTGAAGCAGAATTCGCATTGGGCCATATCAAAAACTCTATCAATATGCCTTTTGCACCAGTTTCTGATTGGTCTGTATCAAAGGGAGATTTACTTGTAGAGCTGCCGGAGATTGCCCAACTCTCAAGTTCACTGGGTAGTAAAGGAATCTCTGTTGACAGTAAAGTCGTACTGGTTACAAGCCTGCCCACACAGGCTGATCCATTTTCTCTTGCATCACCGACACGCGCAGCTTTAACACTTGCTTTTGCTGGAGTTAAAGATGTTGCAATTCTTGATGGAACTTATGAGAAGTGGGTCAGTGAAAAAAGAGAAATTACCACCAGTGCAACTGTAACTTCACCAGTAACCTTTACCGCAAATACCAACAGCGGTTTATTTGTTGATATTAATTACGTAAAAACTAATACTAACAATGCAATAATTATAGATGCAAGAGATGCGAATGTTTATTCCGGTGATGTAATTGAACCATTTGCAGATAAAGCCGGTCATATACCTGGAGCAGTATCATTACCTGCCCCTTCCATGTGGAATACTGATGGTACATATAA
>JAEYNR010000029.1 GCA_023412475.1 Fibrobacterota bacterium
GTAATCGCTTGAGCAACACATACAGATTACAGTCCCGCAGGACTTATACTTCAATAAGTATAAATAAACGGGAGTATTATTTCTGTGTTATCAGCGAACAGATGGATAAAGTGGTTTCTTTTCAGGAAGTTTACCACCGTTACGAGCCTTAAGCCACTCAACAGGCGTGAGATCACTGACATCGGCCTCCGCAGGCCGAATGGCCATCCTCATCAGGATATCTTTAAGGTACTCTTCCGGGTTAATGCAATTAAGCTTACAAGTCGCGATAATCGAGTAAAGGATCGCCATACGCTTTCCCCCCTCATCGGACATAACCTGTATCCAGTTTTTCCGACCAATGGCCAAATCCCGAATGACTCGCTCATCAATGCCATTATCAATAGGGAGATCACCACGTTCCAGGAAACGTATGATTCGATCCCAGTGTCCCAGAGCATAATTAATTGCCTTGGCTGTACGAGACTGAGGAACAATGGTTATACCAGGATTCATCAGAGAGTCTTTCATCTGTTCCAGAATCACCTTACTGCAACGTTGCCGAATATCGAATCGTTGCTCTACAGAGAATCCTTTTTCATTTGCGAAGCGTTCGATGCGGTAAAGATGTCTGATAAAGCGAAGAATCTTCCTGTTGTACTCGATATGGTATTTAGTCTCGATTGCTTCAATAAATTCCCTGCGCACATGCATCATGCAAGCCATCTGGATAAGCTGGTATTTTTTTACCGAATCATTATAGCTGCTATAGCAATCGGTCATAAGATACGTGCCGGGCTTAACCCCCTTGAGAAACTCTCTGGGCGCGGCAGCGCTGCGGGTTTCTCGATAGTCAAATACGGCAACAGTCTGCTCTCCGTTGACATATGGCCACATGTAACTTGTGTGTCCACATCGTTTAATTTTGGAATCATCAGAGTGTATACAGAAACTGTTTTTGACTGCACTGACAAGATGGTTGTAGATCCTTTTCAATGGTACGCAGATCTCAGCGATCCAGCCCACCATGGTGGATCGGGTGAACCAGATCTGCGACTCGTGATAGATCAGCCTCTGTATTCTATAAAGAGGCTGATGAAACTGATATTTGCTCAGGATTACAAAGAGCAACAGGTTGATGTCAGGAATGATTCTTGGAAGAGGAGATACAACAGGCATCTCTTGTGCAACGGGAGTGTCTTTACACTTATTACAGGCATAGACAGGTTGAATGTAGATATGTCGTTCATACTTTGCAGGAATACGAACGATAACGGTTCTCTTTTGTTCTCCAATTTGCTTGAGTGGCCCACAACCATTATTGCAATTTTTATGATCCTCCGGAAGATCAATAAGGTGTTCATGAGTTTCAACACTATCGGGGATAGCATTACGTCCGGGATGATTTTTCCTTCTTTTTGTTGCTTTAACATCGATATATTCATCTTTTTGTGTTGGAGCAACGTTGGGAACGATCTGACTGAGAAGTTCAATCATTTCCAACTGGCAATCATCAGCAACTGTTTGTTTTTCAGACTTTTTCCCGAAGACTTCCTTTCGCAGCAGGATATTTTCATCGGTGAGTTTTCGGTTGTCCAGAATTAGAGACCACATTAACTGCTTTAGTTGATTGACATCAGTGGGGAGATCGTTGATTGATTTTATGTCGGTTGTTTTCACGATCTATAATATGTATAAACCAAATTGACTACACAAGTATTATTTTGTTAATTTTTACTCATGCGGCAGAAGGAATCCGATATCGTTTCCGTTGTCGCGCCCCCCCAAGATCAATCCCTTCCAGAATCAACATCAGTTGCGGTAACTCCATAGCGCTACCATTAGCATTGAGAGATGCAATACTGAAACGCCCCTTTTCAAGACGTTTAAACCAGATACAGAAACCGGTACGGTCCCAGAGCAAGACCTTCACCATGGTAGCTCTCTTGTTGAAAAACGCAAAGAGATGTCCGCTAAGGGGATCTGCGCCAAGTAGTTGCTCAACACAACCACAGAGGCCGTCAAATGACTTTCGCATATCAATAGGCTCTATACATGCGAATACTTTTACCGTTGATGGGAAGCTTAACACCGGGTACCCCCTTTTGTACGAAGTGTCTTGAGAATAGAACACAAATGCTCAGTGCTTTGCTCCCCGTTAATCTCAACCCTGGTTCCATCAGGAAAGCTTATCAGGACAGAGTTGCGTTGTCGTAATGTCCCCAGGTTTAAAAATGATGGCATTGCCTGGGCAGTTTCTTTTTTCGGCGGTAGTGCAGGCTTCATTAATTTCTTACGATTGACATAGAATGACAAGGGTGAGAAACCGTGCTGTGCGCTGTATTCTTTAACCGAAAGTCCACTTGATTTCTGTTGCGCTATGTGGTGGGGCCAATCATATTTACTCTGTGTACGTGACATATATCCTCCTTTATACGTTACTCTATTAATATTGTATAAGCGCGGAGGAGGAGAAACATGTGTTGGACGAGCGATTACTCACAATTAATCCCGGAATCTTTCCAGTTAAAGAATTCACGATTCACATTTATAGTGGGAACCGAATACTGGGCAGAGACTACCACTGCGCCAAATAGCAAAACACTAAGAAAACTTGTTTTGAGTGACATTTCCACATTTCCTCCTTCGAACGATTATGTTTATGTCCGCCTTCCCGCCCGCCATTTTCTTGTTCTTAATGGGCCGAATCTATTTTGCCGGTAGCGTAGAAACTGGCAGTTGCCCGCCAGCCCCGCCATAGATCCCAGCGTGCAGAATTCCCGCACTGGGCTCCCCACAATACTCGCTTCCGTAATTCAGTCAAGATATGGCAATAAGCTCAGCTGCGTTCCTTCATTAACGATTCTACTTCTGTACGGCAATACTCCATGAAATCGGAGTATATAAGAGAACTGATTGTAATTAAAACTTTTCCTTTGCGATCTCCTGTTAAGGATCAGGTAAAGGGTCTTTCTGTAAAGAAAATATATTTCTTTAAGACTTGCTGAATTACCTGATACTCCAAAATAATTGTAAAGCCCTCTTAGTTTTGCTTTCACCATACCCATTATCCATTTCAGCCTTTTGCTGCTATGTTTCTTTAACCATATTCTTAGTTCAAGAATAATCCTTCGAAGCTTCTTACCTGATGTACGAAGGTGAATGATATCTTTTCCCCTTCTGGATATTGTCCACCGGTATTCAAAACCCAAGAACTCAAATGCTTTACTGTCTTCTTTACGAAAACGGCTAAACAGGAGTTTTCTGGTCTTTTCCTCCGCAAGATCAAGATTGAACTTTTTCATTCTTGCCGGAAGTATTTTATTGAAGTGAGTTGCATCTTTATGGTACCTGAATGCTAATACAAAGTCATCTGCATACCTTATCATTTTTGCGTTTCCCACTGCATTTTTCTTTACTTCCTGCTCAAACCACAAATCAAGAACATAGTGCAGGTAGATGTTGGCAAGTATCGGACTTACAATTGATCCTTGAGGGGTGCCACGCTCTGGATGCTCTACTGCTCCGTCAGGTTGTAATATCCCTGCACGAAGCCATTTTAGTATCAACCCAATTAGCGCATTGTCGTTAATTCTTCTTTCCAGCATCTTCAACATCCAATTGTGATTGACATTGTCAAAAAAACCTGAAATATCAGATTCAACAACCCAGCTGTATTTATTCATCAGCTCGTTTCTTAGTTTTTCAACTGCCATTCGTGCTGAACGTTTGGGTCGATACGCATAACTACAATCAAGAAACAATGGTTCAAAGAGCGTCTGTAAAATTTCCCTCACCACATACTGGATAATTTTATCCTCGAGTGCGGGAATTCCAAGCGGTCTGAGTTTTCCATTGCTTTTAGGAATAAAAATTCTCTTTACCAGCTTTGCACGATATCGTTTCTCTTTCAATCGATTTTCCAGATCTGCGAGGTTATCGGATAAGTTCCTTTCGTATTCACGATAAGTTACACCATCTACTCCTGTTGCAGCACCCTTTCTAATTGCTCGGAATGCAACTAAAAAGTTGTTTCTGTTAAGCATACTGTAGAGTCCACGAAACCGCTTAGTCTTGTCACGTCTTGCTGCTTGTGCTATCGCAGGCAGTGAGGTCTGCATCAGTCTACCGAGTCTTACACTACTCGCTGAAGTTTCGCCTGATTTCCATATGGTCATAGGGTACTTTACCTTTACCTGCTGCGTATTGCGTCAGTCCCTTCCCCAAGCTTGCATCGTACAAGCATGTGGCCGGCTCTCCCGACCTCAGAGTATTATGAACTGATCCGACTCCCGATTCACCATCAGATACCCTTCTTTGTTGTTGGCATATCTTACCACGTCATTTGAAATGGAGTGTATCGGGCCTCCCAAGTTCCTGTGCATCTCTCTTTATACATGCCACGCCTTATTACCCCGACGGAATCTCCACACCTCGCCAAAATGGTGTTTCGTTGTAGACTTCTATGCCGTTGAAAATATCGTCTTCCGCTCTACCGCATTAACGGGGCTCAATAGTCTTCAGGAGTTACGGTCCTCCCTGTGGCCTGCATAATTCCCTGTCTACACTTCGTGCATATTGTTCAATATTTGTTCCCTTGTCTGGCCAAAAAGAAGTTGCTTCCGTGTCATCACACATCAGTTGCGCCTGCTTCTAAAAGGACAAGTGGATACCTCCTCCTCACACGCAAGACTTGGTACTGGTGGATGGCTAATCCTTACCAGATATGGACTTCCTGTCAAGATACTCTTTGACAGGTCACTATATAAGAGACGCCAAGCTTTCTTGGCGTACCAACGTCCCGCGGCTATGCGAAGTGCCTGTGTTGCGCCTGCGGCAGGCATTTTGTATAGCCGCTGTTGTATGATGTAGCGCGCCGTTCTTCTGACTTTGTCTTTCCCCCGTGCCATCCAACCGTAGCCAGGACGGCGGAGGTTGGATTCTTTGTTTTTAAGCTGCCCATTTAAAACCCCGGGATGAATATTCATAAACCAAGTCATAAGCTCTGTCGCAGGTCTTTTTAAATTCCACCCGATCGTATGTTTCAGGTAGATCTTTATCAAGTACTTCTTCTATCGCTGCACGAACCTGTATCTGGCTTTGACTGTCCTTATACCAGTCCTGTACAAGGATTCTCGGGTGTTCCTGAATCAGTCTCTTGAGTAAATCTTTGGCGGCAAGCTTCACTCTTTTTTCTTCTTCTTTGGTTAGTTTATCTTTTTTCAGAATATCAAAGAGTTCCAGTTCATCTTTTGACAAACCTTCTTTTACATGGCGTTCATCTTCTTCTCTCATTGTTTTTGCGAAGTCCATAAGGTCTTCGAAATAATTTTCTGTGGATGAACCGCCAGAGTTATAGTTATCGACAATCGCCTGTAGTCGTTCTGCAAAATCCGTCCGGGTGATATTGTCTTTAAGCATTTTTGCAAGTTTGTCTTCAATAAATGCTTTTAGGTCAGAAATCTCGATATTTTTGTACTTGGTTTCCTTGAAATCCTGTTCAAGTTTTTCAAAGTTGATTTTACTTAAATCCCAGGTCTTGCCCTTTTGAATAACCTGATATTCATTTTCAGGTACTTCCTTAACTTCCATGGCACCTGTGGCCGAAACAAGGCTTTGATCCAGCAGGTCAGATATCCGTCCCTTTACTTTATCAATATTCGCAGTGCCTACAATGCTGTCTACGATACCACGCAAATATTGAAACACCGGGACCATTGGCCGAAACTGCTTATCAAGTATTTCAGGCTTGCACGCTTCATAGAGAGAGGTGATCGTATTTTCATAAACATTAAATTCTTTGCGATAATTATCTTTTTCAAGCAGTTTATCTGCAAACTCTTTGAAAGTATCAATCTTGTTGAATACCCGTTTATCTCTCAATACCGATTCCAGTTCGATTTCGTGTGATGCACAAAAGGTAATGCCGTCTTGTATGGCACTGTCCAGCAATTCAAAGAGCTTGCTTTTCTCCTGTACTGGCTCATCATCTTTTTCTTTTGATCCCTGACCATAATCCCTTAATGCTTTTTTCATATTGCGGAAAACATTGTAGTAGTCAATGATCTCGCCATTCTTTTTTATCACATCCTGGATTATATAGGAACTCACCCTGTTGGCCCGGGCTATAGTCTGCATAAGGGTATGGTTCTTCATCGGCTTGTCAAGATAGAGTGTCGATACAGTAGGAGCATCGAAACCGGTTAGCCACATGGCACAGACAAAAACCAGTTGCAGGGAATCCTCGGGATCCTTAAAACGGTATTCAACATCGTGTCCATTATTATCCAGTGAGTTTAATCTTTCTCTGTGAATACTGAAATCAAGCCCCGCTTTTTTGAATTTTTCGGTTTCTCCAGCATCTTCACTGACAACTACCGCCATCTCGACCTTGCGCATGTAATCCAATATTTTTTTAAGCTGTTCTTTTTCAGTTTCGCTCGGTGTCCTGGTTATTTTTCCGACAAGGCTTTTAATTTCTTCTTTCCAGTGGTGTTGTACTTTGTCGTACATCTTTACTGCGGTAAATTTATCTACGCAAATCACCATACCTTTACCTAGATAGCCTCGACGGGGGAAATGGTAGACAATATCTTTTGCAATGGTTTCGAGCCTGTCATCCCGTTTGATCACTTCTATCTCTTGAGAAAACTCTTTTTCCAGTTTTTCCTGCTGTTTTTCATCGAGATTTTCATCTTCCAGAATCTCGTAGAACTCTTCGCTGAGATCATCATTTTGGATAAGCACTTCCGGGACACGCTTTTCGTAAAAGAGAGGAACAGTTGCGCCGTCATCTATAGATTGCGCAAAGTTGTATTCACTTACATACTCACCGAACCAGGCCTTTGTTTTGCCATCCCGGTCGATTCGGTTGGCCAGAAGCGGTGTGCCCGTGAAGGCAAAAAATTGCGCGTTTGGGAGTCCCTTGCGCAGGTTTTCCGCAAGCCCTTTGTACTGGGATCTGTGAGCTTCATCGACAATGACAATGATGTCATTGCGTTCAGAAAGAAGAGGATACTCTTTTCCTTTGTCGTAACGGAATTTCTGGATGAGGGTAAAGACAAAACGCATGTTGCGTGACAGATAATCCCGCATCTCTTTGCTGTCTTTAGGTTGAGCCGCCTCTTTTTTCTGGACTGTTTCGGTGTTCAGAAAATTTCGGTATATCTGCCCGTCGAGGTCGTCTCGGTCTGTAATGATGACAAAGGTATAATTTCCGGAATATTTACGGAATATTTTACGGCTCAAGAATATCATAGAGAAGCTCTTGCCCGAGCCTTGCGTATGCCAGAATACCCCAAGGCGACCTTCCCGGTTTTCTCTGTCAGAGAATGAAGCGATTGCCTTATTTACACCGATGAACTGATGGTTCTGGGCAATAATCTTGGCGGTCTCTTTGTGGTAGATGATAAAGTTCTCTATATAATCAAGCAGGCGTTGTTTTTCCAGAAGTCCAAACAGAACCCGCTCTAGACTGTTGCCCTCATTTTCTATCTGCTTTTTATCGACCTTCTCTTTTTCATCTTCTACACGAAGCCAGTTGAAGAAATACTCGTATCCGGCAGTAAAGGAACCAACCTTTGTTTCTATGGCATTGGAAAGAATGCAAAAGGCATTGTAATGAAACAGTTGCGGAATATCTTTTTTATAGTTGGTGAGGTTATCTTCAAAGGCATTCTGAACTTTTACATTGGAATTTTTCAGCTCGATAAATACCAGCGGGATTCCATTCACATAGATGATGATGTCCGGCCGACGGGGATATCGTTCCCCTTTAATCCATAGCTGTGTCACTGCGCAAAAATCGTTATTTCCGGGGTGATTAAAGTCTATCAACTTTATACTTGTGTGTTCTGTTTTACCTGTATTGTCTTCATATTCAACCGGAACACCATCCTTGACAAGATGATGTACATCCTTGTTGGCTGCAATGGGAGACATGGCATAGCGCTTGGCAGTGATCTGGCCTAAAGCATCAGTAATAACCTTTTGGGGTATGTGGGGATTCAGTTCTTCAGCTTTTTTTTGGAGTATGTCAAGAAATACAACATCCTGCTTATTGGTTCGCCCTGAATTATCATTCAAGTTTTCGATATCGGCAGTGAAGCAGTTGATACTCCTGTACCCGAGTTTTTCCACAAGGATCTTGACTGCTTCTTTTTCTATTTGGTCTTCTGAAATAAAGTTAGGCATATGCCGCCCCTACTACAATTTCACTGTTCTTTTTGCGGAGCAAAGCAATCATGAGATTTTGATGCTCATCAATTGAATCACAGGCTTCTGGCCCCCAGTGTTCATAGCTCATCATGAGTTGTTGCTTCAAACTTTCAATTGTGGTTGATTTAGCGTAGTGTTCTTTTTTTGCCGTTGGAAGATAATTACTGAGTTTTGAATTGTTACTACGGCTTATCAAACAGAGATTGCCGAATCGGTCACAGTTTTCCAGAGGCTCACCGCCAATTGGATGCTGAGGGTAGTAGTGCTCCACTGAACTGCGAAAGCTGAAAATAAACTTGTCGATTACAGATGAACTCAACTGCATTTTTTGAGGAAGCGTATTTCTATAAAAATAATTGGTTTTCCAAATCAGATAATCGAGCCGGTTAAAAATGTAGTTCTGTGTATTTGTAGCCTGATCCAGATGGCTTGTGTCCAGGGTATAATTGATTGTGCAGGCGTTATAGAGAATATCTTTGTATTCCAGTTGCTTAACAGAAAATCGGCCAAAGAACAGACGATCATCATACTCTTCCAAATAATTTAGGTATTCACTTGCATTCACTGTCAGTGGTTGTTCATGAAGATAGAGCAAAACCCCATTGAGCCAATGCTTATAAATCAGCGAAGGGAACGAAACATGCAACATAGAGAGGATCAGTATAATCTGGCTTGTTGACTGTTCATCGTCAAAGGTGTTGACATAGTTGATATTGTCACGATTTTCATACCAGCGAATCCTTTTGAGGCTCCACTTATCGTCCCATTCCCGCTTGATAATGTAGCTGTCAAACAAGAAGCGCAGGCGCAGCAATAGGTGAACAAACTCTTTGGGGTCGATCTTTTCAGCTTGTTCCTGAAAAATATCTAGCAAGGCTTTGTCATCCAGCGCTATGTCAAATTCCGGATTGTTACGGATATTATTTCTCAAGTAAATACGAAGCGCATGGAGCAGAAAATTTGAAAAATTAATTACCGAATTGAATCGTTCTGAGGAAGAATCGTCCTGCCGGGATTGTTGCTTTGAATTTGCAAGCGGAGCAGTAATGCTATCCAGAATGGAGAGCTCGGTATTTTTTATAGAGACACTTCCCAATGCTTTTTTTATGGAAAGAAAATCGGCAGGAATCTTGTCGAGATTATCAGCAAAAACAGCATGGCGCACGTATTTATCAAATCCATACTGGACATAACGCCGCATATCAGAACAGGCATCCCAGATAGTCGCAAAGGCTGTTAGTTCTGCAACATCTTCCTTGTTTAGTTTATTCATGAGGCGGGCTTTCAGTACTTCATGCTTTTCCAATTGCTCGCCCCGATTATTCATGATCTCAAAGTAGTGGTTCAAATCTGTATCGGATGGAACCAGAACTCTGAGAATCTTTACTTTATTAAGAAGGTAAGTGCTGAACAGGTTTAACTGTTCACTGCCAATGGTTGATGACAGATACTTCTTACAGATTTCATAGGCGTTTTTGATGGACTCTTCATATTCAAGAAGCTCATGATGGGCCAGAAGTGCCTGAAGGGTTCGATGTGCCCTTTTACGGCTGTCATAGGTTAGATTAATTGATTCGAATTGAGACAGTGGCTGTTGGAACTCATTTTTTAGTACTGCCATTAGAATTGACAAGGTTGTATGACGCTGTTGTCCGTCAATCACTTCATAATGTTCAGTTCCTTCCCGTTGAAAGACCACCAGTGAGCCAAGGTAATATTCCCGTTCTTGATTTTGGCGTGCATAATCCCAGATATCCAGAATCAACTGTTCAATCTGTTCCTCAACCCAAGCATAGTTTCTCTGATAAACCGGGACAATATATTGCCCGCTGGCAAATAACTCTATGAGGTTCAGCTCTTTTAAATCATTTCTGTTATACATGGCTCAGATACCCCATTTCTTGCAATTTTTTCTGAAGTACCTCTGTGTGAGTACCCCGGATATCTGATGGTTTTAGAGGCTCGATAACCACACGCCCTAAATCTGAAGGGTAAATAGCCTGATCTACTGCTTTGAATAGATTGTCCTGCTCCAGTGCTTTGTTGTCCATGGTAGCGAGTTTCACGGCAAATTGTGTCAAGCGCATTGAATAGGCCCAGGCGAAAGCCTGTCGAATGTACTTATCGAGCTCATGGGAGCCGAATTTATCCAGATAGTGCAGTATAAGGCAGTTAAAAAGGTTGCGAGTATAACGGTCGCCGGTTCTATTGTGCCCTCCATAGGAATAGAGCATTTCATTGAGTGATGCCAGGGCTTTGGGAGGGTGGTTTTCAATATTCTTCGTCAGTTCAATGTAATGGTGCACATATTCAAAAAAGCGCAGACCATTGATCATGATTTGATTGATCTGAAAAGGATAATGCGCCTTCTGATGATCCACACTGCGCACAGGATCGCCACCATAGGAGCGGGTAAAGTAATCATTGATACGATAGGGTTGCAGATACGGGTAATCCATAGTTTTTGCCAGGGTAATTCCCTTAAAGAGATCCACATCAGCCTTGATAAACTCACGCCCAGGCAAGCCACGCAACCAGCTGCGAATACGGTAGAGGTAATTATCCATCACCAGCTTGAGTCTGCCGGAATCGACCTCTTTTTCCCAGCGTTCCACACATTTCAGGCGTTCTGCTTCTGTAGTATCTGCCATCTCCCGTAAATGGTAGGCTTTCAGCAGATCGTAGGGTTCAAGTTCTTTACCCCGGGCATTCTGGGAATCAAAAAACTGAAACGCTTCGGATATGTCGTTGAGTTCCACAATCACCAGCTCACATTTCTCCATGATAAACTGGCGCAGGGCGAAGCGTTCGTCCTTGCCGAGGGTGCCGAGCTGCTGGCCGATGAGCTGATAGTTGTTTTTAACATTCTGTTGACTGATGGTATGGGGGAGTGTTTGCTTCAGAATCTCCGGGGTTTTTGTCGGTTCCAGAAAGTAGTTGAGCAAGCCCAACGTAATGAGTCGCTGCTGGCCGTCTACCACTTCCAGAGGCTTGTCCTCTTTATCCCGATAGAACACCACTGTACCCAGGCGGTAGGCGTGTTTATGCTGGTGATTCTGCAAATCTTGTAATAACTGCCCCACCAAGCGGGCATCCCATTTATAGGGCCGTTGATAGGGCGGAATTACAATGGGCTGAGCCAGAATAGCTGGTACTTTTTCAATGGTCTTTCGGACAATTGCCATTCAGGAACGCTCCTCTTCCATTCCCGGAGGAAAGGCAATGTCGAGGTTTTCCACATCCAGCTTGCCGGAGATCAGGCGAGAAAGGAGGAGGTCACGGGATTTTTTTAGACTATTTGTTGAAGCCACTAGCTTATCTTTTTTAAGTAATAATGGCTTTGCGAATTCTGAAAAACTCTCTTGTAAGTGTTTTGTTGGAATAAATACATATTTATTTGTTAACTCAGTCCAATGTCGTTTATATTCTGTTGTTTCAATGAGGTTATGCACCAGATAGTACAAATAAACGATTGGAATTTTATGCCGAGATTTAAAGGGTACAACATTTTCAGCCAAGGAAAATGGCTTTATCATTAGTAACATCTTACACGAATGGTCTCCAAATAGAATGATCGGTTCATCGATGCTTGCTATATGCTCTGGTTCACCATCATAAAACCCCAAATAGTCTTTTGTAGATTGATCAATTACAACAATTTTCCCTTCTTCAGACAATTCAGATTCACGATAAATTTTTCCGAATGGTTTCCGATCAACGACATCCTTCACCTTCTTCACCTCCCACCCCTCAGGCACACCCTTCACCACCTTTACCTTTTCATGCCCGGGAAAGCGCAGGCGCACAAACCACTCGCGGTAGATCTCTTCGGCCATCTTTTCCAGAATGGCGATGCGGCGGTTGTTGTTTTCAATCAGTTCATCGTAGGCGGAGAGGATCGCGGCGATCTTGCGTTGGATGGGGAGGGGTGGGAGAGGAAAATTTATTCGATTAATAATTCCTTGGTTTAGTGATCCCATAGTAGCACCAAAAGAACCTTGGGCTTCCATCCATCTTTTATGGCCTTCAGTTTGAAAGAAATAAGACAAGAATTTTGAAATTACTTTTGGGGTTGAGATTCTTAATCTAATACAATCCGAACCTTGATAATAATTAGCATGGCTATGCAAAATCAAAAGATGTCTATCAACAGCACCTTTACGCCCAAAAACAATGTCATGTTTTTCTAATTTGTGCTGTCGTAATTTATGTGCAATTTCATTATTTATATATTCAAGTGAGGCATCCTTTTCATTACCATAACCGATGTTTCGCACATTGATAACAGGATAACCCTCGGATACATAATCGCTAGCTTTTAGCTGAGTTCCAAATGGCCCTGTTTGGATAGATGCTTCTTTCTTCACTACTAAATCACTAACGGAAACAAAACTGAAATTACTCATTCTTCCCCCGCAATCGCCGCAATATTCTTTGCGATCACATTTTCCAGTTTGCGGGCTTCTTTATTCAGTGCCTCCAGCTCATCATTGAGACCTACAATTTCGGCGATAAACTCCTCTTCTGTCTTTCCGTCTTCTTCGATGACCACACCTACATAGCGACCAGGGTTCAGGGAGTATTCCTGTTCTTTGACTTCGTCAAGCGTTGCCAGTTTGCAGAGTCCGGTTACATCTTCATATCGCGCTTCAGGGAAGCGTTCCTGTAGCCAGTGAATATGAGTGAAAAAGTATTCCGTATCTTTCACTTCCCGGTGCAGTTCTTCCAGTTCGGTTTTAAGCAGGCGAATATCTTTGGCGCGGTTGTTCTCTTTTTCGATGGTGCGGACATCGCGGTCGACAATTTTCAGTAGTTCGTGGAGCTTTACAAAAAAAGGCAGTGTCTTTTCGGCCATTGCTTTCTGTGACTTGTTTTCCTTTGCGATATCACTGTGCGGTTCACATTTTTCCCATGCGCCAATCAGCGTTTTCCCGCTCGCAATGAGTGGTGAAAAATCGGGGACATCTTTAATTCCATATTCTTTAAGCAGTTTGGTCACTTTCTCCGAAACAGTTTTCAGATTATCACGGTTGGCTATTAGTTTTTCAAAACCATTTTCAAAGTAACTACGAATCAGATCAACAAAGGCCTGGCGGTCGCCCCTGTGTAGTCGGGAGATAACCGCGATATTCTGGATCTGCTCTGGCGAAAACTCGCGGTGTGCCCGGTCGATCTGGGTAAAGATATTGCGAGCATCGATAAATATTATTCGGTCGTCAGTTTTTGCCTTATCAAAAAACCAGAGCGTGGCCGGAAGGGTTACCGTATAGAACATATTGGAAGGCAGGGTCAGCATGCAGTAAATCAGATTGGATTCTATGAGCTTCTGGCGAATATCTGCTTCACTGTGGCGCGCATCACTGGCAGAGTTGGCCATAACAAGACCGGCCCGACCGGTTTTTTTAAGAGAAGTGGCAAAAAGATTTATCCATAAGTAATTGCCATTGGGGCAGGTCTCTTCGCCCTTGCTTTTATTCTTAGTCTTGTTACGGGGTATACCATAAGTATTGAAGCGGCGATCCTGTTCCACTTTGGCAAGGCTTACATCGTCTACATTAAAAGGGGGATTGGCCAATACATAGTCAAATTTTTCAAAAGCCTTTACTGGGTCTTCGTAGTAGGAAATTGCCTGATGTATCTCACCGCGCAATCCATTGACCGCAAGGTTCATTTTAGCCAGTTTTACCGTGTCGAGTGTTTTCTCCTGACCGTACACATACAGGCTTGTATCGTTGTTCTTCTTACCGCCTTTTTGACGCTCTTCAATAAAATGAGCTGATTGCACAAACATTCCACCGGAACCGCAGGCAGGGTCAAAAACGGTACCGTTATGGGGCTCAATGATTTCCACCATAAGCCGCACAACACTGCGGGGTGTAAAGAACTCCCCTCCACCCTGACCTTCGGCCATGGCAAATTTTCCCAGAAAATACTCGTAAATCTGCCCGAACATGTCGCCGGTAGCATCTTTGGGAATATCTGCAAAGTTCTTTAAAAGCCGTTTTGGTAAATCCCGAAACTCTTTTTTTCGAACCAGTTTGAAATATTCATCCTGCGGCAGAATACCTTTCAGCTCTGGCTTGTACTCTTCAATACTTGCCATGGCATCTTTAATGGCTTTGGCAATATCCTCTTCTTCAGGCAAATTCAGAAGATAATCGTACCGGGCTTTGGGTGCTAGATAGAAACCGCATTTTTCCAAGGCAATCTCTTCGATTTTCCGTTCTCTGCGAGATCCTTTTAGCTTTTCAAATTCTTTTTGAATCTCTTTTTCAAAGGAGCTATATTTGTTGTCGGCGAATTTCAGGAAGATCAGCCCCAGAACCGGTGTGGAGTACTCGGTTGACTTGAGGTCTGAATTGGCACGCAATGTATCGGCAGTTTGCCAGAGATTTTTTTCTAAATCTTTAAGTTGTTCGCTTAGCATTGTTCTTCCTTAAATTTCAAAATGGTAAATCGTCGTCGTTTATAACTGCAACCGCTTCCTCTATCGTGTAATTGTGATCAAGGAATTGTCGCAAACTATTCAATGTTCCCGGTACTTGCTCTACGTCTGTGTTTATAACCCATTCATAAGCATTTTTAACCTTTTTTGCATCTGCCCCGGCAGGAATAGACAATGCCGTTTCCATATTCGGATCAAAGGCAAGCCCTTTTTTTGCATCTAATGTTGCTGAAAGAATATTTCTTCGATCATCTATTTCATTATCGGTGTCCCAAACGGCGAAATAGTCTTCAATTCCAACCATCTGACAAATGCCGATAAAATACAAAACGCCAGCTTTTCCCCCGCATGGAATGATTGATATACCTTCTGCATCAATATCGATATCCCAATGGTGCTCACATAAAGTAGCGATTAGAATCTTGTCGGAATCTCCCTCAACAAGCAGTACTTTTTTGGCAAAAAAGAGTTCATTGCGATCTTTGTTGAATTGGGTATATATCCGGTGCCTGTCTTTTTCGGCATTTTCTGCAGAGAAGTATGTTGATTTTTTCAGGGGATAAGTTCCATTCTCAACCGATTTTCGAAGGAGGATAATATCTGATGGCCTTGCAGCGTCCACAAAGTTCGGGTTGTGAGTAGAGTAGAATATTTGTGATTGCTCGGAGATGCTTTGAAAATGTTTGTAAAGACTTCGCTGGGCCTGTGGATAGAGGTAAATCTCGGGTTCTTCAATACCAAATATTACCCGCCCACCCATAAGCTGAGCATAGGTCTGAAATATGGAGAGCATTAGGAGGTTCTGCATCCCAGCCCCAACATCTTCGCTGTCAAAATGTTTATCCGGCAAGGACTCTTTTACCTGTATTTGTAATGTTTTGTAAAACCAGTTCAAGTTATAAATGTTGAGCACAGGTTCAAAATCGTTAGCTAAACCATGACTATTTGCTTTGCAATTACTCTTGAATGAGTCAACGAATTTTTTGAAAGTGACAATAGCTGGATCAGCAGAAAAATCCTTTTCAAGAAATTCCTTCGCTGGATTGATCGCTTCAAGAAAGGCCGCTTTTAAATTATCATCCGTCGAATAATTTTCTATGTAATTTTCATGGATAACTTTCATCAGTTTTCCAAGCATTGTCCACTGACTTACCCTTAGTTCATTAGCGAGATTTCTATCTGCAGGCAAGTAAATGAAATGGCATAATTTCTTGAATTGTTCTTGCCCGTAAAATGTATTGCCCCCGTTTATTGTTGTCTTTGCTGAAACATCAGGTTCGATAGTTAATTCCAGCCGAACGGAAGTCACAGTCGTCTCTTTATAGCTGCTTGGCGTCCTAAATGTTACAGGTTCTTTTAATTCAGCTTCGATAACAATAGGAGCCGCAGGATCATTAAAATATTCACGAGATACTTTTGCTTTAGTTGTCCAAGCTTCACCAAGCAATAAATCCAATGCTTTCAGGATATTGGTCTTGCCGGTACTATTTGGCCCTATCAACGCATTGAGATTACTCACGTAAAGAGTAATATCTTTTATTGACCTAAAGTTTTGTATCCGTAATTTCTTTATCATCTTTCTCTCTTTTTAACCTGCCATGGACGGCAGGTTTTTTGGCACGGGGGTCTTAATTCAATCTTCTTCATTGCCTTCATCTCTTCGGCGCGCTATTTCATACAACGTGTGAGGCATTGCGCCGTGTACTCATGGCGTAATGCCTTTGTTGTAAGCTGTATGGGCGGAAATTTAGAACTTGCATCATGTATTGTTGTAGCCTCTTTATAAATCTTTATATCCCAAATCTT
>JAEYNR010000035.1 GCA_023412475.1 Fibrobacterota bacterium
GCTGGGATAGCGATGTAACAGATGGTTTTGGCTTGTTAACGTAATCAACTTTCAAACGAAAAACCTGTAGAAAAGTATTTTTGGATCGTCAGATCCAATTTTATAAAAGAATCGTACGTTTTAGGAACAAATAATGCTAAAAAACATTAATTATAATAAAACGTATGTATCTGCACAACCCGGTGCTCTGGTCGAAACTTTCATGGGGGCATTTTTCCTGGCGATGGGTGCCGATGAAATAGATATCGATGGGGTTAGCTACTGTCCAATTTCGATGAGCTCTCCAATCGGTCAAGTTTTAAAGGATAAAAAAGGTGGAGAAAAGGTCTCCTTCAGAGGTAAAGTCCTGGAAGTTTATAGTATTTGTTTAGAGTCGATGGATAGGCAGATCGGGGAACCATTAAAGGCTGGGCACTATTGGACAAAGTACAACACCATTAAACATGGCCAGTGGGATCAAAAAAATGACTTCCGGGATAATATAAATGAGCTTCGGATAAGTAGCTTCCCCAAGGTGGAAAAAGAATGCCTGCTTCCCCTTATTTCTCAATTCAAAGCCCCGAAAGACTTCAATAATAAGTGTGGGGGCTTTGCACCCCCACGTACTATTGATAGATTCAGCCATTTTTCTGATCCAGAAACTCCAGCACTATGCGTAGAATTCTTCTGATCGGTTCTGCTGCACCCCATAGAAGCTGGTCCCCTACGGTAAAAGCAGCCAGATATTCCGGACCAAGATGCATTTTGTGCAACCGTCCAACAGGTACAGTCAAAGTTCCGGAAACCGCTGCGGGGGTTAACTCTTTAAGTGTCTCTTCCTTTGTATTTGGAATGACCTTTACCCACTCATGGTCTGAAGCGATCATGGCAGTGATTTCGTCGATAGGCAAATCTTTGGTCAGCTTTATGGTTAATCCTTGACTGTGAGAGCGCATAGCGCCAACACGTACACAAACCCCATCAACAGGGATAGGAGTCTTTGTACCCAGTATTTTATTGGTTTCTGCAAACCCTTTCCACTCCTCCCGGGTCTGACCATTATCAACGAGTTTGTCGACCCAGGGGATTAAACTGGCAGCCAAAGGTGCGCCGAAATTCGCTGTAGGAATCTGAGACCCTCTAAGTTCAGAGGTAACTGCCTTATCCAAATCCATAACGGTGAAAGAGGGGGAGTTCAAGGTTTTTTCGGTAGACTTTGAGATGTGGTTCATCTGGGAGACCAGTTCAATCATGTTTTTTGCACCAGCCCCTGAAGCAGCCTGGTAGGTCATAGAGGAGACCCATTCCACCAGATTTCTTCTAAAAAGCCCTGCAAGTCCCATTAACATAAGGCTTACAGTGCAGTTACCACCTATAAAATCCTTAACTCCGCTATGCAACCCACGCTCGATCAGATCATTATTGACCGGGTCCAGCACAATGATACTGGATTCCTGCATTCTTAATGTTGATGCGGCATCGATCCAGTAGCCTTTAAAGCCGTTATTGCGCAGTTTGCTATGGATCTCTGAGGTGTAGTCACCACCCTGGCAGGTTACTATAACATCCAGTGATGAGAGCTCCTGCAGACTTGATGCATCTTTAAGTAAGGGAATATCAAAACCCAGAGAAGGCCCCTTTTCTCCAACCTGCGATGTAGAAAAGAAAACCGGTTCAAACCCCTTAAAATCACCCTCTGTAAGCATCCTCTCCATAAGTACAGAACCAACCATACCGCGCCAGCCGACAAACCCAACTCTAATCATAGAAATCCTCTCTACAGAAACTACTGTGGGTTGAAAAACCAGTTTAAAATAATTCAGAGCGAATAAAAAATGAAAGTATACCTGAGAACTACTGCTTCTGCTGTATCGTAACTGAAAAACCTACTGTGAGAGCAAACTATTTACGGGACAGTGGGCTGCAGTTATATCACTGATAAAAAAACAAAACACATGCCGTTTTTAGCGGCAGATGTTCTATTCTCTCAGAGTAACAGGCGGCGACAGAATTTCCATTAAAACGATAGCTTTTCGAAGCTCCTGGTGAGACAGTCCATATGAAACCTCTTTTGGTGGATAGTCATAAAAGGATTTCTTTTGTTTGGGGGCGATTCTCCTGGCAACTGTTTTTGGTCTTTCAACCGGTGGGGGCTCTACCGTCTGCGCCAGTATGTTCTCTTGGGGTGATTGCGGTTCAACATGCTCCTCCCTCTCTTCTGACATTTCGCTGAAAATACTCTCCAGGGTCCTTTTTAGATCATCCATGGGATTAGCCCTTGAAGGGGGAAGATTTTTTTTCGGATATTGCGGGAGAGGGTGTTGGCCGTTCTTAGAAGGAGACGGCCGTTGTTGCTTTTTTTTGCCTGCAGAAATAGAGGAGAGAGTCCAGATTATAAAAAAGATTATCGGTATTAGGATCTCTATTAAATTATCCATATTTTATTCCTGCCTGTAATTAACCGTTACTTTCAGAGTTTTTATCTTTTTCTTTTGGGGTCTGCCCAATAGATTCTCTCATCTGGGTGTCAGCACTGATATTTTTCATTTTATAGTAATCCATGATTCCCAACTGCCCCTTTCTAAAAGCCTCTGCCATAGCCAGAGGCACTTCCGCTTCAGATTGAACCACTTTTGCCCGCATTTCCTGAACCTTTGCCTTCATCTCCTGTTCTGCAGCTATAGCCATTGCCCGTCTCTCTTCTGCTTTTGCCTGAGCAATCTTTTTGTCTGCTTCAGCCCGGTCAGTTTCCAGTTCTGCACCAATATTTTTCCCTATATCTACATCCGCTATATCTATTGAGAGTATTTCAAAAGCAGTTCCGGCATCAAGTCCCTTCTCCAGAACCCTTTTAGAGATAGAATCAGGATTCTCCAGCACCAGCTTATGACTGACAGCAGATCCTATTGTGGTCACTATACCTTCACCAACACGGGCAAGAACCGTCTCTTCACCAGCACCACCTACCAGCCGGTCTATATTTGCACGAACTGTGACTCTGGTTAATGCCATAAGCTGAATTCCATCTTTTGCCACGGCTGCGACTCTGGGAGTTTCAATCACCTTGGGATTAACACTCATCTGCACCGCTTCCAGCACATTTCTTCCTGCCAGATCTATCGCAGCGGCACGTTTAAAAGTAAGGGGGATATTGGCCTTGTCTGCTGCGATAAGGGCCTGGATGACTCTTAATACATTTCCACCGGCAAGGTAATGGGACTCGAGCGCATCGGTAGTAATTTCGAGTCCGGCTTTGACTGCTGTAATTTTAGATTCCACAATGAGCTTTGGCGGGACTCTTCTGAAACGCATAAAAACGATGTTAAGAAGCCCGACCCTTGTTCCCGAAAACAAAGCTTGCATCCATAGACTTATGGCAGATCCTACAAATAAAAACAGTATTAGTGCAGCTAATCCCAGAACCAAAAGCAGCGGAAATTGAATACCCATGATAATTCCTTTCGGTGGATAATTATTTTATTTTTACTACGACACGGTTTCCATTTATAGCAGTTACAATGATGTTAGTTCCCTTAATAATATACTCTCCATTACTGACTACATCATATCGCTTTCCATTTATACTTGCAGTACCAGAAGGACGCAGGTCGGTGGTTGATTTTCCCTCTAACCCCAGCAGTTGCTCGTAGCCGGGCTGAAGAACAGTCGCACCTTCTTCACTTTTAAGTGAGGTTTTAAGAGTCGCCGGTGAAGCAGCCAGTATCTTTATACCAATCCAGATAAAGAGCGGTACCATTATCAGATCGACAACAAGAAAAATAAACCCTGCATTGATCGAAATTGTGGTAAAGACCAGAAAAAGGGAGTATCCAAACAGTGAGAGCGCTGCAATAGTCAGTAACCCTGCTGAGGGTAGAATAAATTCCGCAATAATAACCACTATTCCTAATAGCTGCAATAGTATAGGCCAGAGCAGGTCTTTTATCATGTACTTATTCTCCTGATTACCACAATACGATTACCATTTATTTGACTTACCACGACTTCAGAATCTTTCTCTATAAATTCTCCTTCAGCAACCACATCCACTAACTCATCATTAAAGCGTGCTTTGCCCGCAGGACGCAATGGAGAATGAACAACACCTGTCTGGCCTATCAGCAGACTACTCTCAGTTTCCGAATCAACCCTGGCATCTGCCAATGTTTCCTGAAGATAAGGGCCCTGAACGACTTTGCCTATGCGGGGAAATAAATACCGAAAGAAAAGCACTATCAGGACCATCGAGCCTAGAAAACTGGCAAGCACTGTAAGCAGATTATTCATCAGAATCTTTGCCTGCCAGGGAAATTGAGGCTTTGGGATCACAAAGTCCTGAAACGAGAGAACCATCCCCGCAACCATAGCCAGAATTCCGATGATACCCATCAAACCAAACCCTGGAGTTACAAAGAGTTCTATTGCCAATAAAAGTGCACCTATTGCCAGTAAAAGCAATTCAGTGTAGTCTGCAAGACCGACCATATACTGCCCGAAAAAGACGGCTGCCAGACATATTAATCCAATAATACCCGGAGCACCAAAACCCGGTGTGCGTAATTCAATATAAAGAGCAGCAAATCCGATCATCATCAGAATCGGGGCAATTGTGCCAATAAAGCTGGCCAGTTTTTCGGACCAACTAGATTGAATCCTTACGATCCTAGCATCTTGATAGCCTAGCTTGGAGATCATTTCATCGAAACCGGAAACACTCATCGAGGAGAATCCAAACCTTTGGGCCTCGATGTCATCCATTGTCAAAAGTTCGGTGCTGCTGACTACGTTTTTAGTAGAAAGAATTTTCTTTTTTTCTGTAGGATTAAGCTCAGAGAGGGCTATAGAATCCAGATATAGGGTGGTATCACTGAATTTAACTTCATAGACAGAAATTTCTTTTGTGACCATTGCTTCTGTGAGTGTTTCCGGATAACCGTTTCTTTTAGCCAGGGTACGGAATTTTGCTCTTATTGGTGATTGGAACTTTTCGCCCAGCATCTCAGCGCCATCCTTTGAGTAGGTCAATGGAGCAACATCACCAATAGTGGTACCATGTTTCATAATCAGTTTTTTTCCGGCTAAAGCAACCAGCGCACCGGCCGAGATTGCCTTGGTTTTAACATAGGAAAAAACTGTGTCTTGAAAATTCAGCAAAGTGTCAACTATTTGGAATGCTGCATCTACCTGACCGCCGTAGGTATCGATCTCCAGAATTATCAACCTGTCAGGATATTCTTTGCTGCTTTGGAGGGCCCTGTTGACAAATGCCGCCATCGCCGGATCAACCGTACCGCTGACCGGAATTACTACAATGGTAGGAGTGTTGCTTTGAACTGCACTAACGCTATCTGATGCAGCAATGTAAATCGCAAATGAAATAAGCATCAGCCAGACTGTTTTAATCATTCTTGGGGTACACCTGGGGTAACGGATCAAAAAAATATAGAAATTGTAGCGTTATAATATTAGAATATTGTTCCTGGCAACTTTTCTTGTCAAATTTAGAATTAGATCTGGTTTTGATCTTACTACAGGTTGAAGCTATTTTAATACTCCAAAAAACAGACAGTTAGAATACGTGAGAACAATCCGGGACAACCATAAATTCAGAAAAGAGATACAATGTACCGTGCACAAGTAGGATATCCAAATGTGTTGGCAATGGTTATGGCAGGCGGGGAAGGCTCCAGACTCCATCCATTGACACAGGAAAGGGCAAAGCCTTCAGTCTATTTCGGAGGCAAATACAGAATCATCGACTTTGTGCTCAACAATTTCATCAATTCCGGCATTTTTAAAATAAAAGTGCTGACTCAATTCAAATCTGATTCCCTTATTAAACATCTCACAACCGGATGGAATCTGAATCGTATGTTGGGGCACTATATCGATCCGGTTCCTGCACAGATGAGAACCGGCAGAAAATGGTATCAGGGCACCGCTGATGCAATATTTCAAAACATAAACCTCATAGAGGATGAAAATCCTGATTATGTGGCAGTATTTGGGGCTGATCATATCTACAAGATGGACATCTCCCAGATGCTCGATTATCATCGCCAGACTGGCGCTGTTGCCTCAGTCGCTGCTATTCCCCGACCAATTAGCGAAGCCAGCTCATTTGGTATTATAGAAGTTGATCTAAGTGGAAGAATGATAGGTTTTGAAGAAAAGCCCAAAAATCCAAAACCAATGCCTGGAGATCCATCAAAAGTCCTGGTTTCTATGGGTAATTATATCTTTAACCGGAAATTTTTAGTGCGGGAGCTTTTCCATGATGCCGGTGTGACAGCCTCATCTCACGACTTTGGAAGAGACGTTATCCCCAAGATCTATAATGATTATCCAATATATGTTTATGATTTCTCAAACAACCGAATCCCGAGTGAAACTTCAGAGCAAAGTTTGTACTGGGAAGATGTCGGGACCATGGATGCCTACTATAATGCCAATATGGCACTCAGAAATGTGCTTCCGGAGATTAACCTTTATAATGATCACTGGCCTATCAGAACCGCTCCGGCTCAATCTCCCCCTGCAAAGTTTGTTTTTTCCGGGGAAGGAAATGAAAAGCGTGTAGGTGAAGCGCTGGATTCCGTAGTGTCAGGAGGGTGCATCATAAGCGGGGGAAGAGTGATTCGTTCGGTTTTATCCAGAGGCGTACGTGTACATAGCTTTGCGGTGGTTGAAGACTCGATATTATTCCCTGATGTGGAGATTAGTGAGAAAGCGCAGGTTCGAAGAGCTGTCATCGACCGGGGGGTAAGGGTTGGGCCCGGAGAGAGGATAGGCTATGATCTGGAAGAGGACAGAAAGCGGTTTTTTGTTAGTGAAAGCGGGATTGTGGTCCTGGGTCAGGCATCCAGAAATCTGCTTATTGATTGAGGAAGAGGTTCAGGGTCGGAGATGAAAGAAATCTTATTTGCTCTGAAAGAGCGCCTTATAATAGCCCAGGCTTCCAGGCCTGGGTGGATGAAAATAAAAATATTTTCTTGAAGCCCTGTAAGGGCGGGATATCGTGGTCGTTCTATGCATCCGATAGTATGGTGCAGAGGTTCAGAAATCCGAAATCGTAAATCTTGTATCTTAAATCTCCAATTATTTTGTGCCAAACAATATGGCGGAGAAAACGTTTGGTTTCAAAACCCACCTTAACGGGGGGCCTGGGATTGCTTAAATTCTTCTCGAGCAGGCATACCTTCGCTGATTTCAAATTGTAAATCTATAAGCTACTCTTTTAAACTCTATATATTAGTGAGAATAACCAGATGACTGTAAAAGCCAGAATACGACATTATTAAGTAGATGAGCAACATTTTATCAATAAACAAAAAATGTAAAAACTTTCCATAATTAATTATAAATAAAATGTTTATCTTTTTGATTAAAGGATCATCTTCAACACAAAGGGAGGCTATGTGTTTTGCAAGGCATTTAGTTTATTGGCTTCTATTTCCTGCTTTACACTAATAACCTTTTCTCCGGTAAGATCTAATCAAAATGATATTACAAAAATCGTCAGTGGTAATATAAATGGAATGAAAATCGATAGATATGGAAACTTATATGCCAGTGTAAATATTAAAACAGAAAATGGCTACAATAAGGCTGAAATAATAAAATGGAATGGAAATGAATGGAGTAGTCTGAATTCACAAATAAGTGAAGGGACTATATCGACTTTTATGATCGATGATTTCGGGAATATTTATGTTGGTGGTCGTTTCAAATATGCTGGTGGAGTTGAAGTTAATGGTATAACCATGTGGGATGGTAACACCTGGAAAGCGCTTGGCACTGGAATGAGACATACGGAAGACAACATAATGTTTGTTAATTCTATTGCATTAGATGATGCCGGTAATCTTTATGCTGGTGGATCTTTTGACTTTGCCGGCAATGAATTGGTAAATAATTTGGCAAAATGGGATGGGAAAACCTGGAGTAACCTCGGTAACGGTGTTAGTGGAGAAAATGGAAAAAAAGGCTTTGTTAATTCCATCGTCATTGATGAAAAAGCTAATATCTATGTTAGTGGCTCATTTGCAAATGCCGGAGCAGTTGAGGCACAAAATCTGGCAAAATGGGACGGTAACTCCTGGAGTTCGATTGATCACATAGATAACCAGATGACAGATATTGTGAAGGTTGATAGTGGAAATTTCTATGCTGTTATAAGTTATAGTGTCGGAGTTGCTTCATATGGGAGAGGTGCAGGCTCCTCAAGAACAATGACAGGTGTTTATATACAGTCAAAGGATTATAGCTGGAAATTATTGGGTAATATGAGTGAACAATCAATAAGTAACCTGATGTTTGATCCTGAAGGGGATCTATACGCAATGTTTGGCAACTTTTTAAGTAAATGGGATGGACAGAAATGGGGAGTATTGGATGGGATGCGTGAAGTAATTTTACATTCTTATTCTATTGACAGCTTAGGGAATATTTATGCTGCAGGAAGTGGAACTGCCACAACTTCCAAAACCGATGTTTTTTATAAATGGGACGGGAAATCCTGGGAAAAACTAAGTAATTTTACAAATGAACAAACATTGATCGGAAGACTGGGTGGTTCTTTTCGAAAAAATATGAAATCAAATAGTGAAAAAAGACATGTTATTTATACTATCGATGGTCGGCAATGTTATAAGATACAATCATTGAATTTGGCAAGGGGTATGTATATAAAGCATCATAAAAATAAAGAAAAATCATCAAGAAGGCCTATGATTGTTATAAAATGAAAAACAGTAGGATTAAATAAAGCGCCAAAAATTGTCACATCCCAGCCCTGTGCGGTTGGGCCGGATAGACCCGTAATACCCAAATTATCGCCCCTGGCGTTTTGTAATTTCATTATTTTTGATTTGATATTATTCAGTTAGATTTTATTTTCAATTAGATTGCTGAGTGATTATGCGATGGGATAAGAAAAAATAGCCGGTTTTAAGTGCTCTCAGAGATGTATAATTTATAGTAGTGTTGTAACACAAGGTATAAAAAGGTGGCGATGGGTAATTGCTGTTATGTATCTTGTAAAAACAACGAATATAATTAAAGCGGTTAAATATGCTGAGCAGAACAGAAGAACTTTATTTCAGGGATATAACCAGATACCGGGTTCTTACAGATCTGGAGGAAAGAGAGCTGGTTAAACTGGTTCAGCTCAACGAGGATGGGGCTATCAACACCCTCATCACTTCCAATTTAAGATTTGTGGTAAGTGTTGCCAGACGTTACCGTGGAAGAGGGCTAAGTTACCTTGAATTAATAAATGAGGGAAACGTAGGGTTATTAAAGGCTGCCAGACGCTTTGACCTCAATATGAATGTAAAGTTCATCTCCTATGCTGTATGGTGGATAAGGCAGTCGATTCAGAAAGCTCTTTTTGAACAGGCAGGCACAGTACGGATCCCGCCCAATAAAATCGCCCTGATAAATCGGTTCAAACAGGCTCTGGAACAGAATAAGGGGGATTTTGACAAAACTCTGGAGATGGAGGCTTTTAAGACCTACTCCATTGAAATAGTTGAAATTCTGGAAAAACTCAAAGGAATTTCTCTGGATGCTCCCATCAGCAGCACCGATGAGGAATCCGGAAAAACGCTCCAGGATCTGCTGGGACAGGAGCCTGACCATGATGGCGAAGAGGAGCGTCTCGAATTGCATAAAGTATTAGACAGTGTTCTTCAGAATGTCACAAGCAGGGAAGAACGGATACTTCGCATGTACTACGGCATCAATTTTTCCCGCCAATTCACTCTTGAGGAGATCGGCCGCGAACTCAAGCTCACCCGCGAACGGGTACGGCTGATTCGGGACCGGTCATTAAGAAAACTCTACCAGAATCCTACATCCAGAGCCAAACTCAGCGACTATTTTAACCATTCCGGGGTTTGATTCTTAGGGGTTCGGAGGTTAAGAGTTCCGAAATCCAAAATCGTAAATCATGTATCATAAAACTCAAATTACTTTGTCACCTTGCCAGTTACATCCCGGCTCTGTAAGCGCTCGCTATTTAGCACTTGGCACGCATCCTGTGCTGATTTTCATCATTCGTTATTTTCTCCTGGGTCAGAGGTTTTCTTCTTAGCTCTTGTTATAATTTCCCGCTGCGATCAGGAATGCGTATCTTTTGTAAGATCAACTGAGTTGATATTGCTTTCTTTTATCTCAGAAACTATCTTAACATTGTCATAATTTAGATATTAATTTTGAGGTTTACACTCCTTCTTTATCAAATGTTTTCCCTAAAAGAGGTAATAATGATTCCTCGATTTCTCTTATCTGCAGTTGCAGCGCTGTTTTTACTTTTTATTGTAACTTGTGATAACCCATCCACATCTGAGCCTGTCGAAGTGCCCACATTTGACCTTACCGGGACCTGGAGAAGCTCTTATGGATGGAATGGGGAAGAGGGAATAATGATCCTGCACCAGACCGGGGATTCTATAAGCGGTAGATATACATTTAGTACAGGGCAACTGCAAGGCGCTCTGAGAGCCGATTCTTTCTCTTTTAGGTGGTGGGAGTATGCATTGAGCGGTTGCCCATACGATAGCGCCGAGCAATACCACCGTGGTCCGGGATTCTTTAGGGTAAGTAAAGAAGGAGACAGCTTGCATGGGAAGTGGCGCAATGAGGGTGATGAGGAATGGAGTCCTTCGGAATGGGTCGCAGTACGGATAAGCAAAGCAATAGATGAGTCAGAATTTACTATAGATACAACAACCACGATTTTGGCACCATTAACCGGAATGTGGTATTCTGAATGGGGAGATATCCTGTTGAAACAAGTCGGCGATTCTGTACATGGACTCTATGGTGAGCCGGATAATTACGGTAGAATCGCCGGAAAACTCTCAGGCTTACGATTCTCGTTATCCTGGTGGAAGGGGCAGAATATAAACGTGTCATGGAGTGAGGCAGAATCCCGTGGCTATGGAGTGAGTAAGGTATCGGCAGATGGAGCCAGTTTTGATGGCTTCTGGCGTAATGAAAAATCAAATAATTGGGTTGATATTCCATTGTGGGCCGAAAAATTTAGTGAAGAAGTTGATAGCAGCAGCATCATTGATGATCCTGACCCTGATGATCAAACCATAATTCCTTTTGACCCAGGGTTGTATTTAAGCTCAGATGCTTCAAACGAGCTTCTTTTTGTAAGTAAAGGTGATGACGGCTCAGCTTTGTTTTTTCACGGAACAGAAGAAAATGAATTGATGAAGCCTACGCATGTAATTTACAGCGATAACGATGGTATAACATCTGCAATTATTCTTCATGATCTGATGCCTGTGCAGTGGGTTCTGGATACCATGACTGTGGCGGTATATGACATAGAAGGGTCAAATCAGTTTAATCCCAAAAATGCATTTCATGTGATCAGACATGGTACAGAGGAAATTGCCGCAAGTCTGGATATTTATCCTTCATTGTTATCCGATGTAATTACAGGAATCGAAACTGCCACTAAAGAATCGTGCACTCATGTAAGGGATTTTCTGTCAGCAAATGATATTTCGGATTTTAAAGGACTTAAAGAACTGGCACATAGCCCAGGCTTCCAACAGCCTCTTTACATCCGAGTCGCAACCGGAATAAGTATAGCTTCAGCAGCTCTGGCGCTTCAGGCATCAGAAAATAATGGTGCACTTTCTAAAAGTGCCAAAACTGCAATTGCACAGGGATTGTTTAAATATTTTGTCAAAATTGCGGCTTCCTGGTTGGCAAATATGCTTGCAGATAAGTATGGACCAGATTATTCTGGAAATGGCCCCACAATAGGTGTTCTTCTGTGTCAGGGTGCGGCCAAATACGGAGTCTGTCATTATATGTTTTTCAAATCAACACAACTTAATACCTGTGTTTCCTTATGCCAGACCTCTATGGGATGTTTCACAAACATCTGTATGCCTATGGATATTGACGCTGAAATGGCAGGCTCGTTTAGCGGAAGTCAGTTTGGAGGCGATTGAGCAGAAAACAGCAATGCAGTTAATAAGTGGATTATTCGCAATATAAAGGTGAAGATACGTTTATATAAAAAAGACAGCGGATGTTAAACCGCTGTACTTTGTGATAATATTAAATAAAATACTTTTTAAAATCCAAAATCGATTCCAAAATGGATAGACCTGCCCTCAACCTGTGGTACTGTAAATTTAATGCTTTGACCGGTTGCCGGCAACCAGATCTCCTCATCTAACAGGTTGTAAGCATCAACATGTACTGCAAGTCGTAAAGCTTTCCATTTAAATGCCTTATCCAGCTCATATTTGAGATTGAGATTCAGGATGTCAAATGCCTTTCTTGTTTTGTTGTAGGAGGCATCATATCTTTTGTGCAATTTGCCTTCGTAAATATTGAATAAGCTTGCTGTAAATCCATTTTTACTGTAACTGATACCACCTTTTGCACTCGCTTCTGGTAAGGGCATCATATTGCCGGCAGAATCGCCTGTTGTGTTTTTCTGATACAAACCAGATCCTGTTAGCATAAGTTCCTTAGTTATGAACATCTTCGCTTCGAGTTCAAAACCAATAAAGGTAGTTGGTGAACTTTGGTTTTTATAAATATGAGGTGGAACAGGATTCTGTTTTGGATAAATGTTGTTTGATATCTCACTATAGAAGTTATTTATTCCAAAAGAGATTCTGTCCGTTTGAATATTTGCACCTAAATCAATGGTTCTGATTTTTTCAGGCTTAAGTGTAGGTGTGCCCTTTAATGTCGGATGCGCTAAGTACAGTTCCATCATAGAAGGAGCCCTGAATGCTGTGCTGTATAATGCTTTAATGTTAACAATTTGATCTGGCGACCATATCAACCCTAATCGTGGATTAATATCAAGGTCTACTCCCTGAGCTTTGTTACCCTGGACACCAGCGATGACCTTAACTTGTGGGATTATTGCATAATCACCCTGAATATACCCGGAAACAGCGAATTGTGTAGTATCGCATGTAGTAGATAATGGCAAGCCGCTTTCCTCTTTTCCTTTTATCATATTGCCAAGAACACCAACAGTGATGTTAAGGTTCTTTAATGGATGAAAAAAGTTTGTCCACTCCCAGGTGAGGTCGTAAGAATTGCGGTTAGGTGCAGGAAATGAATCGACTTTTAGCCATGAGTGTGTGTAGGTTACATTAAAGGACATGTCAAGAAGATCGGAGAAATTGTGGGTGTACCCCAGATCATTAAACCATTTATTCCACGAAACATCACCATAGGTATGTCTTCCGGCAACAGGCCCTGCAGGGGGAGGAGGTATATATTTTTGCATTACAAAATAGTTTTGCCACTGGTTATAAGATGTCATATATCTTAACCCTTTAAATGACAATTCACCATAAGCACCGCCACCATTATCAGGGGCTGACATATCTCGAAATACGGTATCCTGTGCCTGAAAACGAAAATCCCATGGTCTGAGATATTTATACTGTCCACCAATGACCAGCCCTAAATCCTTAAATTGATGTCTGAGGTTAAACATCCCTGTAAATGCTCCGGGTGTACCACCATTAACAGATAAATCAATTTTATTATCAGTTGGTTTTTTTGTAATGACATTGATAACACCTGAGAATGCAGTTGAACCATACAGGACAGATCCAGGTCCACGGATTAGTTCGATTCTTTCGATTAACGAAACTGGAAATGTTTCATATACTTCACCCTTGATTCCACCTTCTAATGCTTCACGAACGGGTCTGCCGTTAATTAAAAGTAAAATGTGATTGGCTGCAGCACTGATCTGGTCGCCACGAATTGAAACACAGCTACGATCTCCGACATACGTGGTAGATAGATTGATGCTGGGCATGCGCATCAGTAGATCCAGAAGCGTCCTTGCACCGAACCTCTCTATATCATCTCTGGTAAGCACCGAAATTACACCAGCAGCTTCTGAGAGCTTTTCTTCAGTTTTTGAAGTTGTTGTAACGGTGATATTCATAAGGTCGTCAAGACTCAGCTCGACTAACTCTTCAGTGTCACCTATTGACACCGAGTCTTGTGGCACTGATGGAGCATCGCCTCCTTGAACAATTGATGGGATAAATAAAAAGAACGCTGCCAATAGACTATTGAAGAGCCTTTTCCTCATCTGTAACTCCTTTGTTTTGCTTGAATGGAAAGACGAATTAGTGTAAAAATTGTTAGATTATGATGATACACTTTATTTGGAAACTATTCAACAAGATTTGAAAACAGATCCATTGGTGACATTATTATTCGAGCAATTAAATATTACTTTAGTTATCTCATCAGGAAAAAACCTGAGCCACTAGTCTAATAAAATCCATGCAGAAGGAAATTCCAATTCACAATTCTAAAATTCTAATCAAATTTTATAAATTCTAATTTCTGAACAGAGATAATAGTGTTAGAAAGCAACTAAAGCATAGGAAGTGAATCCATTTTCCACATTTTCTATTTTTGTTTTGAATTACTTGCAAAACAATGATGTTTCATGCTAAAATTGTTTTTGTAGTACATAAGGAATTAATATTTCAGGGAGGGGTTAATGTTACTAAAGAGAATTATTTATTTTTCGCTAACTTTTTTATCAGCAATAATTCTCATCGCTCGCGTGGGATGGTGTGAAGATATCGGTGCTGCACCGGCATCTCTTCAGGCAGCACTATTTTTAAAACTTTTAGCTTTTGATAAAAATATCGCCGCAGGAAGTTCAGTAACAATATATGTAGTAGGTGCATCTAAGTTTGCAACAGAGATGAAAAAAACCGAAGGGAAACCGCTTGGAGGAGCAACTTTAGCAAAGGTGCTCGAGGGTGATGGGGTTCCCACAGAAATTCCATCAGTTATTTATATAGGAACAGAAGTAAATTTAAAAGAAGTCCTTGCTTATACAAAAAGCAATAAGGTGTTAAGTATTACCGGAAATCCGGCTCTGGTTTCAAAAGGTGTTTCCCTTATAGTTGGAGTCAGTGATGCAAAACCAAAAGTCTTGATCGACCCCTCTGCATCCAAGGATGAAGGTATAGAGTGGAATCCTGCAATTTTTAAAGTTGCTGTGACCACGAAGTAGCCTGCAACAGTAGTCCTGCTAAAAGATTTTATAGGCATTGGAATTTGTTTAGGATAGTGCTTGAGTTTTGGGCATTTGCTTAGGATTAAGTAACTGTCCGTAAAAAACTCTTAGTAGTTACAATAGGAGAATAGCAGAATTCTGGCACAGGATATGCGGAATTATTGTTTTATATGGGAAACACTTAATTGCCGGAGTAATAAGACTATTGATAATCCGCAAAATTCTCCAGCACATCACAGAGCTCTTTAAAATACAATGCCATGTAATCTCTGACAATGGCGGCTCCGTGCGGTACGATAAGTACATCAGGATAATCCCAGAGAGAGGAGTTCTGAGATAGAGGCTCTTGGTAACAAACATCCAGACCGGCTCCTGCAATTAGTTCCCTGTCTAAAGCCCATAAGAGGTCTTCATCTTTGCAGCAATTACCTCTTCCTATGCTGTAAAAGAAGGCGCCTGGTTTAATGGCGCTAAACCGCTTTTTATTAAAAAAACAATTATTGGATTCTGTACCCGGAAGAATACTTACCAGATGATCACAGCTCCTCAGGACATTTTCTATCTGGTCAGGATGACAAATCGCATAGGTGTCCTTGTCCAGCGTACAGTCGTAAGGGGAATGTTTTACCCCGGTTATTCTGCATCCAAAAACTTTTAAGACTCTGGCACATTCGCGTGCTATAGTTCCATATCCCACAATGACAACGTGCTGAGTGCTCAGACGGCTTGTTTGATTAAGGAAATCACGATCCCAGATGTGGTTTTTCTGCTGGAGAACAGCCTGAGGTATGCGACGGTTAAAATAGAGAATCATAGACAGAAGCGACTCGGCCATTATGGTTCCATGAAATGTTCCATGGAAAACAGCAACATCAAAATCCTTAACCTTCTCAATCCAGTCCTGTCCTGCAGCAGGAGTGAATAGAGCTTTGAGCTTTGGTGCCTTGTAGTACCATTGTGCTTTGAATTTCCAGGTAATAACCAGATCGGCTAAATCAAGATGCTCCAAAAATGAGGTTTCATCTGTAACTCTGAAAATATCCCATAGTGGAAAGCGGTTACGGATGCGTTTTATATGTTCATCGGTTACACTAAAGGCTTTAACATCGTTTTCAAGATATACAATTACATTCATAAAATATATTTTTTACTCTCATTCTGTATTCAAATGGTTCTGAAAAGAAAGAGTGCTTGGTAAGACAACTCTAAATAGGCTTGAGTGACGAAAGCTTTACAAGCAAATTTCATGGCAGTCTCTTAGGTTTCGTTTCCTCCATGTAATAGCGACTGCAAAGATTTATTCAGTTCTTCCACATTGTAAGGCTTTGAAATAATGCCTTTAAAGCCATAGCTTTTATAATCAGCCATTATGGGATCATTGGAGTAGCCGCTGGAAACTAAGCCATTAACCTTTGGATCTATTTCAAGCAGCTTGCTCATGGTTTCTTTCCCTCCCATACCTGCAGGAACTGTCAGATCAAGAATGATGGCATCAAATTTCTGGTTGTTCTTCAGTGCTTTAATATAAATCTCGATAGCGGTTTCTCCATTATTGGCAGTTTCCACGATATAGCCCAGATGAGAGAGAAGTGTTTTTGTGACTGTAAGGATAACCGGTTCATCATCCATTATAAGAATTTTACCGGTTTTAGCTGCCAGAATAGATCCGGTTTTTTTATGCTTGACTGCAATCTTTGTGGATGCGGGCAGGAGAATATGAAAAGATGTGCCCTTGTTTAAAATAGACTCTACAAAGAGATGTCCGTTATGTTTCTTAATGATTGAATAGGAGGTAGCCAGCCCTAAGCCGGATCCTTTGGCTTTAGTGGTAAAAAAAGGATCAAAAATGCGTTGCTGGATTTCAGGTGAAATTCCCTTTCCACAATCACAGACTGTGAGTTTGATATACTTTCCTGGAGGCAGTTGGACATCTTTTACAGAAGGGTTGTCTTCATTAGTCATTGAAATTTTAATTACTCCACCCTGAGGCATTGCTTCAATGGCATTAATCAGCAGGTTCTGAATGACCTGACTGATTTGAGTGCTGTCAACATCAGCAGAGTATAAATTGTCTTGAGAGGAGATATCACATTTGACCAGAGTCCCTGAAATGGTGAATGCCGCAGTTTCTTTGACTAAAGACTCAAGGGAGGTTGCTTCTTTTATTGGTGCCCCACCTTTTGAATAGGTCAAAAGCTGCCCTGTAAGATCTCTTCCTCTCTGAAGGGCGTTTTCTATATCGTTAAGAATATTACTGAGATCCGGATTGTCAATATTGTTGATTTTAAATATCGAAACACCAGCCCAGATAGCAGTCAACAGATTATTGAAATCGTGTGCTATTCCACCAGCCAGTATTCCCAATGCTTCCAATTTATCCTTTTCGATAATCTCTTTTTCAAAGCGGACCCTGTCGGTTAAATCAACACAGATACCGCGCATACCGGTTACCCTGTTCTGGCGGATAATTGGAGTGGAATGGAGCAATACAGGAAATTCTTTGCCACTTTTGTGTAAAGCGGTATATTCATTGTGAAATTTAGGGTCATTGTTGAGAATACGGATTATATTAGCCTTTACCTTCTCCCGATGTTCTGGAATGATCATGTCCAGTGGAGTGAATTTCTTCGACAGATCATCTGGGTTATAACCGAAAAGTTCAAATGCTTTTTTATTGCAATAGGTGAAGTTTCCGTTGTTATCGGTTTCAAAAACTGCTTCAGGAAGAAAGTCGGTAAGTTCGCGGTAACGCTGTTCACTTTCCTCAAAAGCATTCTTTGTGTTGATCAAATCGGAAATGTCTTTGAGAAATGATACCAGACAGCTTTTCCCTTTAAACAACATCTCTTCACTGGATACAGAAAGAATATGCACCTCTTCTACACAATCTCTGTAGAAGAGTCCTTTAAGAGTAGAAGAAGAGAGTGGCAATTCAAGTTCTGGTATTTCCGGATCAGAGGGAACGATTTTTTGAAGGATAGAAACTGGTTCAATACCTATATCCAAAAGCTCAAATGCAAGGGGGTTTGCCGAAATCACAAGTCCGGAACTGCTTTCGCAAATGACTATAGCTTCCGGGGCATGCTCAAAAATCGTCTGAAACCTTTTTTCAGAAAGGAAAACGCTCTCAACCCAACCTCTGATACGTTTTAATGCAATGTGATTAATGATGGAAAATATGCAAAGGATCAAGGTCACAGTTATGAAAAAACCAAGAAGGTAATATTTAAAAACAGATTCCTTTTCGGAATACACATAAATGGACCAGCCTGCCAAATGTAAAGAAGACATGGATTCTATATATTGTTTTCTTTTTATGATTGCTTCACCTGCTGAGGTCTTTTGCTTTATTAACGGCTCCATAGAATTGACTCTGTAATGAGATCGTTGGCTGATATGCTGTTTTTGTAAATCTGTGAGCGGAAAAAGCGGTCTGTGATTACAATTTGGAGAGCTGGATATAAAAACGATATTGTTCTGATCGACTAAAAATGCCCTGGATTGTAGTGAAAAAATCGAATCCAATTGATGCGTGTCATATTTAATTGCTATCACTCCAATCACTTTTCCATCAGAGCTTTTTACAGGAGCAGCGCTGAAATAACCTCTTTTTTCGGTTGTTGCTCCTACCGCAAAACAACTGGTATTCCTTCCGGCTATTGACTCATTAAAATAAGTTCTGAAAGAATAATCTTTACCTACAAAGCTTAATTCAGTATTATAGTTGGAGGAGGCAACTGTTATTCCGTCATAGTTTATTAAATATACGGCGTATGCATCAAAGGCATTCTGATAACGATTTAAAACTGAAATAATCCTTTCTTTATTAATTTCTGTTGGATTTCTCAGGTACTCTACAACTGCAGGGGAGCCGCTAATCGCACTGACCCCAGCATCAATTTTGTTCATCTTGCTCTCGATCGCAGCCTTTATAACCGAAACGGATAGGTTTGCCTCTGCTTTTATTTTTTGTTTCTCATTTTTGACAAGCCTGTTGGTAATACAATATCCCAGGATATAAAGTACTGTTATTACTAAAGTGGTAAGGAAAAAAAGTGCACGGGCATAAGTAAAGTTGTCGTGCACAATTGATTTTTTAGGATACATCTGGCGGTATAAACGCACTGAAATAAAAACAATTATTAATAAAAGTGCTGGAAACAGAAGATGTTCGATCTGAGAGAGGATTTGAATCATGAGGCATACAGTCCTGAAAAAAAACTATTTATTTGATTTTAAACCACTCAGCTATTAACCGAATTAATCAGAAATAATTCCCGGCCTCCTTAATACCTAAGTACGGTGGACAGGGCGGAAAGAAAAATCTGAAGAACAAGAATTAAGAATTTGCATTATCTCCAACATTTAGCTCTAAGCTGTTTCGTTTGATTAAAAATTCTATTTATAGTTAAATACTTGTTTTAATACAAAGCTGAGTGGTTATATTATTACCTAATTATATGATTATAATATATTTATTTCATTTGTGTCTATAGTAACGAATAAAAGTCCAATTCAAGAATAAAGATTCTCCTTAGCTAACAAGGGATGGTACTTTATTCTACCCGCAACTATTTTCTTGCTGAGTTATTTTTTGCATAAAAAGAATTCAAAACAGGACTTATAACGTATTAAGGGAATTATCGGATTTCTATTTCTAACACTTTAGGGTAGAGGTTTTTATAATGTCTAAATCATCAGTGGCAATTGTGGCATGTGGTTCATATAACCAGGACGAGGTAAATGATGCAGTAATAAAGGGAATCGGGTTACTTGGGGGCATAGGACGGTTTTGCAGCAGTGGAGAGAGAATACTTATAAAGCCCAATGCTCTCTGGGGTACAGATCCTGTGCGCTGTGTGGTAACTCACCCTTCGGTGTTTAAAGCCGTAGCACTTCTTTTACAGGGCCATGGTGTTATTCTTCAGTACGGTGATTCCCCGGCCGGTTTACAGACTTCTGCCCAGGCCATGCAAAAGCCTGGCTATAGCAGAATAGCCTCTGAATTGAACATAGAGCACGCTGATTTTGACCATGGAAAAAACGTCTCATTTTCCGAAGGAATATTCTGTAAACAGCTTTTTCTTGCTGATGCGGTTTTCAATTCAGATGGACTGATTAGTCTGCCAAAACTCAAAACCCACGGGTTAACCCGAATGACAGGGGCTGTTAAAAATCAATATGGGTGTATTCCAGGACTGGTGAAAGGTGAATATCATGCAAGACTGCCCGATGTCTACGAATTTTCAAAACTACTGGTAGATATAAATCGGTTTATTAAACCTCGTTTGTATATCATGGATGCAATTTATGCTATGGAAGGCAATGGGCCACAAAGCGGTGAACCGAAAAAACTGGGTGTACTGCTTTTCTCTGATGATCCTGTTGCTTTGGATAGCACTGCCTGCAGACTTATCGATCTGAATCCGGATTTCGTTCCCCCCATTGTGGAAGGAGTAAAGGGTGGTCTGGGTGTCTCCAATCAGGATTCAATCCAAATAATCGGGGAATCAATTGAAGATCTCATTGATGCCAATTTTAAGGTAGTTAGATCTGCTCCGGTCGCCTTGCCACAAAACCGGATTCTTCGTCAGATCCGCTCTCGCTTTACACCCAGACCGGTTATCAGTCAGCAAAAATGTATTCAATGTCTCAGGTGTGTAAAAAGCTGTCCGGTTGATCCCAAAGCTCTAAGCTGTAAAGCCGGGTCAAAGATCCCCCGGTTCGATTATAAAAACTGTATTCGCTGTTTCTGCTGCCAGGAAGTATGCCCTGAAAAGGCCATCTCTATCAGGGAACCCCTGTTAAAGAAACTTTTTCCAGCAGTGTCTTATATATCGCTTTTCATTGCCAACAGACACAGTAAAAAGCAGAAGGGAAAGTGATGTGTTAGTTTTTCCCAGGTTTCCGGGTGAAGCTCGCAAGAATGATGGAATTTTCATGTATGGAGCGCAACGTTCTAAACCTTACGTTTACGTCTATCCGCAGGAGTCTCTGGAAATTGTCTATGGCCCCTCGTGTAAGCCTGAAAAAGAACTGAACCTTAACCGTTGCATTGCCGACAGTGTTTCTATACAAAAAAGACGCGGTGGAGGGGGCACTGTTATTCTTGCTCCGGGAGTAGTAGTTATAATTGTGGTAGGTGAACGCAAGACCGGTGAATCCGCTCTGGATATTTTTGACAATATTCATAATGCAATGATAGCACTGCTTGAAAGTGAAGGTATCGGTTCTATTGAAAAAATGGGGATCAGTGATCTTGCAATACAGAACCGAAAAGTACTGGGAAGTTCACTTTATATGGGTTCATCGCCATTCTGTTACTATTATCAATCAAGCCTGCTGGTTTGTGCCGACATTTCTCTTATGAACCGATATCTTGAACATCCACCCAAAGAACCGGATTATCGCAAAGGAAGGGGGCATGAGACATTCTGCACTACTTTACATGAACAGGGTTTCTTCATTTCACCTGCCGATATATGCAAATTATTTTCCGGCAAATTGCAAAAACAGTTGTTAAATGCCTGAATCGTATATTCTCTGCGGAAGTAGATTCGCCTCTGTCATTTTTGCTACCAGGTCAGGGCGCTAACGCGGTTTATCATCAAAGAAACTATCATTTATAAGCAGCAAAATAATCGAAACTTAGTCAATTTATAGTATAAAGCAATTAACGGTTAATAGCAATTTTATGCCTTCCCAGCATCGAACCATCCTGTCTGTAAAATACCATGGTGAAAAGGCCGGCTGCCATATTTCCGGGCAAAGCGACTATACCGTTTTCATTGAAATTAATCCTGGCAATTCTACGGCCTTGCAGATCAAATAAGATTGCAGATCCTTTTTGATTGAAATTCTGAATGAATACGCTTTGACCGGAATGGGTAAATGAAACCGTAGATGGAATTTCTTTGCGAGATACTCTTATTGGAGAAGACAGGTCAATTACTTCCTTAACGGCTCCTGCGGCATTGATTTTTCCCGCACCCCACCGGTTGATGGGGGAAGTGATATCACCGGTCCATTGATCATGGGTGGCTGATTTCTGAATACATTTCAGTGCGGTTTCCGGAGTAAGTTCAGGGTCGATTTGCAGCATAAGGGCAATGATACCTGCTACGACAGGTGAAGCTCCGGAAGTCCCGGTTGCTTCGGCATAACGGCCGCTTTTGGTGGAAATATCGGGCCAGATTACAGGAGTCAGATCCGGTTGTGAACTTCGGCTCATTGCTACTACCACCCGCCATCCAGGAGCGGTGATATCCGGTTTTATTCTTCCATCAACAGTAGGCCCTGTACTGCTGAAATGAGTTATATCTCCTTTGTTATCGGTAGAAACTTCCACCGAATCATTCCAGTACTTAAGAGTTGCTCTCCCGATGTATGCTCCTGTAGCAATTATCCGTTTCGCTGTTCCGCCTACCTCATTGATGCTGTATTCAGCATTACCATTGTGAAAACCATCCATATCCATTTTTCGCAAACGCTGCTTATATATATGCCAGGTGTGGATACTGCAATTGTCTTTACCGTTGGTGATAGTCACACCCGTAAACAGATGGGGTTTTAAGGTTTGAAAATAAAGAAGGGCATGGGGTTTTCTATTGAGGTTGCTTGATGATTCGGCATTGATAAACATGTGTGCGATATCGGTTGATCCATCAGGATTTTCCCAGACCAGAGAATCTTCATTTTCAGTTGTACCTGTGAGGGATGTTTTTTTGAAATATCTAATTTTTTTGGTAATGGTATCAATTAGCAGAGGCTGGACAGAGAAAGGCTTTGATTTTTCACCCCAGATATCAATTCCGGAGTAATAGAAGGTGTCAGAGCCTGAACTGGCCAGTTTAGGAGTAAGCCAGGTACCTTGGGCCTCATCTGGTTTTAGTTTAAAATTCAGATGAGTGCTGCGGTTGTAATCATTTCCTGCTGCACCCACCACTATTCTTCCGGGCTCACCGACTGAATCTACAAAAGAATCGAAAAGCGAGGTGCCATCATGAGGGCCATAGGAGATGCCAATGCTTAGATTGACTACACAGGGCACATTTAATGAATCTGCCAGTGAAAAGATCCAGGAGATTCCATCGGAAATGTTGCTTATTTTGTTTGAATAGATCACTGCCGCAATCATGGCATCTGGTGCCATCCCGTAAAAGTTATGGCTTCTGTCGGAACCGGCCGCTATACTGGCCATCATGGTTCCATGTACATGATCTTCAACCAGCCCGAAAAGACTGTCTTTTTGTAATTCACGGTGGTTTTTCATTATGCCATAACCGAAGCGGTTTTGTTTACCTAAAGAAGTAGCATTCTGGTTCCACAGAGCGATAAATCTGGTGTTACCATCCTGGTCAAGGAATGCAGGATGATGGGTATCAAATTCGGTATCAATGACTCCTATCAGAATACCTTTGCCGGTAAGAGTGCGTGGAAGATCAGATGGGCGGGTGCCATGGACCTCATCAACAAAGCTTAAAATGCGGGTACTGTCAAGAACTGGCGACGGAGCCAGCATTTTTTGAAAAAGTACATTTTGATAAAAAGGAACTGGTGCTGGAGAGGGCGGAAACCTGTTTTTTGCATAAATTATCGAAAAGCAGAAGAGCACAAGAGATGTTATAGTCTTAAATTCAGTCATTTTTGAGAAGCCCTCCCTCAAAGGATCATAAATTGAAGATAGGTTTCGACAGAAACGAAAACAAGGATAGTGCAATTGGAGAAATAATGCAATTATAATGGCATGGCAGATGTTTTTGGGATTAAATTGGCCAAAAATCCAACGAGTTTGTTGATAATTATTCGATAAAACCGTATTTATGATAATTGTTTGATTAAACAGTGTGCTACAATATTTGATCCTATGGGATCAGCGGAAAAAGTGCTGGGAGCTTGATGTGTCCTAAGAAATAACAAATTGCTGCAGATAAACAGATTTATTATATTATGTGTTTGACAATTAATAGCCTGAAGAATGTCGGCGGAAGAACGGGGCAGGTCCGACTTTGGATGATATCAGCTCTTTTGGTTAAGCATTTTTATTTATCGGGAAAGACTGGAGTTTAGATGTATAAAATTTTCGTGGATGGTCAGGAAGGTACGACCGGATTACAGATCAATGAACGACTCTCAAAATACAGTGGAGTAGAGATACTGAAAATTGACAGCGATAAGAAAAAGGATATTGAACTGAGAAGAAAGTTTCTCAATGAAGCAGATGTGGTTTTTCTTTGCCTTCCCGATGATGCAGCCAGAGAGTCGGTTTCCCTTGTTTCCAACGAAAAAACCTGTATTATCGATGCCAGTACTGCACACCGGACCCATCCTGACTGGACCTATGGCTTTCCGGAACTCAAGGGACAGCGGGAGAAGATAAAAAAATCCAAAAGAATAGCAGTCCCCGGATGTTACGCAACCGGTTTTGTTGCCATCATGTATCCACTTGTTAAAGAAGGGCTGGTACAGCCGGACTATCCGGTGACATTGCATGCTATTTCAGGTTATAGCGGCGGCGGCAAGAAACTGATCTCCCAATATCAATCTGATACAACCCAGGATGCTCTTTGTGCCCCGCGTCCGTATTCTGCCAGATTAAATCATAAGCATCTGCCAGAGATGCAGAGAGTAGCAGGACTGGATTTCCAGCCTCTTTTTACTCCTATGGTGTGTAGCTATTACAAAGGTATGGCGGTCATGGTACCGCTGTTGCGGAGATTGTTGCCAAAGAAAAGCACTGCCAAAGAGATTCATGAGTTTTTTTCTGATTATTATGGGTCAGAGCAATTTGTTCATGTATTGCCTTTTGATACCGGGCTGTCTACCGAAAACGGATATCTCAACGTTATTGGCTCAAATGACACCAATCGAAACGATATATGCATTTTTCACAATGATGAGCAGATATTGCTGATTTCACGTCTGGATAATCTTGGCAAGGGAGCATCCGGTGCCGCTGTTCAATGCATGAATATTGTTTGCGGCTATGATGAGAGTATGGGGTTAGTGTAACAGATCTTTTCCGAGTATACAATCGCAGAAGATCTGATTTTTAAATTTTGATTTCTTATTCATCATCAAAAAAAAGAAAAGCCCTGCTGACTGATCAGCAGGGCTTTTTTGTTAGAAGCGTTTTAAAGGAACCCTTCCCGTTTTTACAGGATAGAGTATCCTATTCGTATTGAGAAACGTCACCACTTCCATTGTCCGAATAAACGTTATCGGATACGTTGGCATCGGTGCCTTCATCGGCTATTACAATGCCAAACCCCTCATTATTGCGAATCGTACAGTTTTTAACGGTTGCTGCCATGTCCAGATATACTCCGGCAGTAGCTTTTTCGATTATACAATATGTAAATGAAGTGGTGGTTGCAGCTCCATCTCCAACCCACAAGCCACCAGCATTGTCCCTACTGTATCCCCAGAAAACGCCATCGTTGTGGGAAGTAAAGACTATCGAGTCGGTAGCAGTACCATTTGCAATAAGTGCACCAGCATTGGAATAACCAATTTCAAAGTATGCCTCTTGCAGCAGTTCAAACTTAGCACCCGGCATGATAGTTACTGCAGGGGCACCTTTTTCAGAACCGATTGCTACCGTTCCTTTAACGATGTATGGAGCGTCATGCTTTTTCCAGGTAGCAGAAGACTCGACATAATCACCCTCTACAAAAATTCCACCCAGGGCATTGCCGGCTACCGATCCGGTTCCTGAGAGATTTCCCAGTTTTGGGGCTCTGATCGTGATTCCGTAGCCACCGTTTTTGGTGATTACATTGTTTAGAAATCCTGCGGAATCCTTAGGTGAGGCGTAGTCGAAAGTTATTCCGTTTTGCTGGTTATTTGTGATTCGGCAGTTGGAGATTGTTAAAGATGCATCAGTTGCATAGATACCTGTAGTGGCACTGTCGATTACACAGTATTGAAGAGAAGAGTTACCGGTGGTACTGGAGCCAAACCATAAACCTCCTATATTACCTTCATTATGTCCCCAGTATGCATTGGTTGCGCCAGAGATAAACCGTATTGAGTCGGTGGCAGTTCCATTAGCGAAAAATGAAGCTGTCTGGGTATATCCTATTTCCAGATAAGCGCTCTGGTCAAACATTAATACTGTGCCCGGATTTACAGAGATAGCTACTCCTGCTTCATTGCCGATTTCGACAGCTCCGTTGAAGAAGTAAGGGATCATGTGCTTACGCCATGTTCCACTCTTTACCACAGGGCCATTTCTGACTTCAATCGACTGTTTCGTATTGCCACCGAAAAAGGTTTCGCCTGAAAGGTTAATCACATTATCTGCCTGTATGCTGAGCGGATAGCCACCATTGCCGGTAATGGAGTCTTTAATAAATGAAACAGTGTCTTTGGGACCAGATCCATTCTCAAAATAAACACCATAGTTTGCATTGTTACGAATTTTGCAGTTGTTTATGACAATCGAGCCGTTATTGATTCGAAGGCCAGTGGTGGCATACTCGATTATGCAGTTATTGAAAGCGGAGTTCTGGGTAGCATTTGAAGAGATGAGAATTCCACCTTCGTTATGTCCCCAGTTCTGGATTCCTTCTATACGGGTAAAGGTGACAGGCATGGTATCGTGTCCTGAGGCAATGAAAGTTCCCGGACCTGAATATCCGACCTCGATATAGTTGCCATTATCGAATTTGCAAATTACTCCAGGATTAACCGTAATTGCCACTCCGGCAGGTTCTTGAATTATAGTGCGGGTTTTATGGGTGAGTGGACGTTTTCCTTTTAAGGAGGTTATCCCCTATATTATAGTGCAACTGATAGGGGGATGGCTGGGAGCTGGGCTGGTATATGCCATAGCTTCCGGAAGAGAGGGGTTTGAACTGGCCACAAGTCTTGCTCCCAATGGGTATGGAATTCATTCACCAGAAGGCTATCCACTTTTTTCTGCTCTGCTGATTGAGATCGCTTTGACCTTTGGTTTCATGTTAACCATTTTAGGGGCAACCGATAAAAGAGTTCCCAAAGGATTTGCTCCCATACCCATAGGTCTGGCTTTGACTCTGGTACATCTAGTCGGAATTCCGGTTACCAATATGTCTGTAAATCCGGCCAGAAGCACCGGGCCGGCTCTTTTTTTGGGTGGATGGGCACTTTCTTAGCTTTGGCTTTTCTGGGTCGCTCCCATTGCCGGGGCTTTGTTCGCTGGGTTACTCTACCGGTTTGTTTTCAGTGAATATGAGCTTCCAGCGGCCCAGGTAAACCGCCAGGATATAAATGTGGCTAAACCGGGAACCTAAAAGAGAATTTTAGTTTTCAGATTTGAGAGTTCAGATTACTCCAAATCAAAAATCTAAAGCCTCATATTCTCTTTTCAGTCTCTGGCTAAAGAAAGCACCCGTACCCTTTCACAGCCGCCCTGGAGCAACTCTTGGGCACAGGAGGCAGTCGTTGCTCCAGTGGTAATGACATCATCCACCAGAAGCACATCTTTATCTTTAATTATTCTTTTTAAATCATCGGTGATACCGAATGCCCCCTCAACATTTTTTTGTCTATCGGCTTTGTCCAGTTTCACCTGTGTTCTGGTTCTTCTCTTGCGGTATAATCCAGAGGTGATCAAGGCTGGCTTATCCTTACCGCTAATAATACCTCTTGCAAACCATTCAGCCTGGTTATAGCCACGCTTGTATTTTCTTAACCAGTGAAGTGGTACCGGGATGATATAGTCTACACTGCTCCAAAAACTCTCATCGATAAATGATGCGAAAAGAGAGCCGATGTAGAGGGCAAGATTCTTTTTGTTGAAATATTTGATATGATGCATGATCGTCTGTACTTTTTCATCATAGTCAAGAAAAGAAAGGATGCTTTCGTATGGGAAGTCCCATGAGAATTCACAGGTGCAGTCTCTGTTGAGCGTATTTTGAGAGCAGCGGGGGCAGCTTTTGCGGTCTTTGTGATTGGCCAGAAGTTGATTCAGGCACTCAGAGCAGAACCAGTCATTGTTATTTATGCGATAATTGTCGCAGATAATACAAAGCGGCGGAAAAATAAAATCTTCCAGCCGCTTTAAAAAAGAGACCACCTTATGCCTTGTCAGCAGTTGTGCTTACTGCTTTTTCTGTAGCAGTGGCAGCGGTGGTTGCGATGGTATCGGCAATCTCTTCCTTAAACAGGAAGTTTTTAAGAATAAGTCCGCCAAAGAGGATAAAGAGTGCGATGCAGATGACCTGATTATGGCTTAATGTGCCAAAAAGACGTTCATTTACATCATAAAAACGGCTGTAATCTACAAAAAATCGTAAAATGGAGTACAAAAGTCCGGTTAGATAAAATTGTAATCCATTAAAGGTTTTCTTCCGTGCTACAGCCAGCACGATCAGTGCGATAAGCAGTCCCCCAAATGATTCAAAAAGTTGTGAGGGGTAGAGACTGGCTGCGTGAATATGGTGCTGGTAAGCGCCGGCCGGACATTCCAGAGGAAACGTTACAGCTAAGGCACTCTGTGATGGCCCACCATAACAGCATCCATTAAGGAAGCATCCAAGCCTGGTCAACATTATCCCAAAACCTACGCTCGGAGAAACGATATCAGCGTAGGGAAGAAACGAAAGCTTTTTGATTTTAAAAAAGAGAATAGCGGCAATAACCGCTCCTATATACCCTCCGAGCATCACTAACCCGCCGATTCCGATGGTTTCTCCCTGAAAGGGGTTAATGATAGATAAGAGGTTGCCCCTGAATTCCTCAAAATGCAGAATCACATAGTAGAGACGGGCACCCAGAATTGCTGAAAGAATGATCCAGAAACCCATATCCGCAATAACATCAGGATTAAGTCCTCTTTTTTTTGCCCGCCATCCGGAAAACCATATACCAAAAAGAAAAGACAATGCGAGCATCAGCCCGTAAGAATGGATTGGGAAAGAGAAAATTTTAAAAAGAACGGGATGCATAAATACCTTTCTTTAAAATTGGAAACAATCGGTTTTGCGGAAATGGAACAACGAAAAAGACCGGATTGTCTTAAAAAACGTTTCATTCCAGAATATCAGTTGCCTAAAAATACGATATGAGGTAACAAAAAGTTAATTTAAAATTAAAAAGAGATCAATTTAGATTCTTCTGAGCGGAAGGCAAAGGGGCCGATATAGGGGAAAATTGCCAAATCACAAGTTTGGAGATCTAAAGAAATGCAAAAAAGAAAAATCCGAAATCCGAAATTCGAAATCAGAAACAGGAATGAGAAAACAGGAATAAGAAAACAGGAATAAGAAGTTTAAAGGGGAGATAGTTAAGTTTTTTCAAATTGCCCTTGTTTCCCATTTTCTGTTTTTTTGGGGGTCTGATAATTAATTATCGGGATTTCAGGGCTTCATGTATAACCCCAGAGATGACAGGATTACAAATTGAGAATTTATCTCTGGGGCTTAAGATAGTGTGAAGTGCAGAGTTTTTAACCGTAAGCTGCGGCAGTAGCCTGGCATTGCGGTTATGGGCTAAAGCAAAGAGTTTCCTTTGCTATTATGTGCAGGAAAGCTTGTAGTGCACATATTTTTCCTAATAGGACAAGAGTGATCTTGTGTGGAGCATCTCTCATATTTGGGTCTTGTTACCATTTCCTGTTCTGGTTTCGAATTTCGGATTTCGTGCTTCTCCCTATTTCTATCAATTTATCAATCGACTATTGGAATTTGTTTTAGGTTTAGTGTTTAATGTTTGAGATTTATTTGGAATATCGGGCACTATGAAAACCCCAGAGGTGGCAGGATTACAAATTGATAATTTACCTCCGGTGAATCCGGTAATGACCACACCTATCGGGGGCTTAAGAGAGTGACGGGTGGGACCAGTTAATCGTGAGCTACAGAGTAGTTTGGCATTGCGGTTATGCCTGATGTCGCTCTTGCATGGCAAAAACAAAGAGATTTTTGCCATAACGGGCAGGAACTGCAGTTTCTTTGATCCGCTCAACTGGTAATTGCTGCAAAAGTTTCTCCGACAAAGGATTTGTGAATATCAACCATTGCGGTTGATAAACAGAAACTTAAAAGCAGGAATAATGGAAAATCTGACAGGGAAAAACAAGTAAAAAAGACTCGCAAATGGCAACCTTATCTTCGATTTTATCCAACATGTACTTCAATTCTAGGGATCTCTGTATCGAAAAGTTAATAAAACCACGGATACAAAGCGTGCTTATCTGTTCAGATTTTAGACGATTTTCTAATTGTATTACTATACTAAAAAAAGTTTGGGTTTTCAGGCAAATGAAGAGATTATATTGTAATTTGACGAAAAACTGTTGTCACTAATGAAACAATAATTATATTGGATTAAATAAACGTCAAATATTAATTAACAAGACGAAAGAAACAGCATGATCGTTTATCCTGTTCCAAAAAAAATCTATTATGTAATGTCACTCCAACATTTCTCAATAATAGACAAAAGAAAATTGTGGGGGGGGTAAATTATATCATAATTTCAGCGATTTAAGCAAAATTCCCTCTCCATTGCCATTTTTGCAACGATCTCTTCATTTGTATCTATTAATATTATTCAGACTTAACAAAAAAACAATTTCCTTCCTAAGATCTGACAATATCAAAAAAAACATTCATCTATATCATATTTATAATTCCAATTCGATAATTCAATCTTTGCAACTTTTCCAGTTTTTGTTCACGGGTTATACATTTAACTATTTTCACATGGAGGAAGTATGAAGCTCAATTTAAAGGCAGTTTGTGTGTCAGTAGCATTTTGCGGAGTTCTTTTTAGCGCTGGAGCGCAGATCAATCTTCTGTCGAATGATATTACCTTCAGAACCTACAATAATGCATCACATGAAACTGTTCATTATGGAAGTTTGTATC
>JAEYNR010000052.1 GCA_023412475.1 Fibrobacterota bacterium
AATAATTTCGGTAGTGACAAAGTGAACTGTATTGGGAATGCAGAGCCTGGGTTTTCTGGCCATTTTTTTTAACCTCGAATGTTTGGAGGTGAAGAAAAGAAAGGGCTTTAAGGAAAAGAGGATCAAATGTTAGGCCAGGTTTGGCCCCCTTAGGGGCGGAGGAAAATAAGTGATGTTAGAAAAGTTTCCTCCGTCCCTAAATTCCAGAGCAAGAATGGGAATCTGTGAACAAAAAAGATAGTATACCCTTCATCGGCTTTGATCGCTATGTGCTTACAGGCTACTTACTATATAGTGAGTTCTAAAAGAAACTGTTAGTGGAGAGGATACTATTAATCCGGCAATTCATTAATACTCCATGCCCATACTTCATGAAACTTGAAAATTAACGGTTGTAATACACAACATAATAACCATAATAGTCCTTGAATTTTCACCGTCCCCCTTCAAATTGAGCAATACCCCTTATGGCATGTCTATTGCATCACCCAAAAAAGGGAATCGATATCAACCAAAATAGCTGACCCCAGACTCAAAAAGCAATTGATCCTTGCAACCGTAAATGTTTATTGCCACACGCTCCCCTTTTCTCTCAGAGTGCCCCATCTTACCCAACACTCTGCCATCAGGGCTGCAGATCCCCTCAATAGCATAATACGATCCATTCAGATTTGCCTCCCCGCAGCAATTACCTTCACAGTCCGCATACTGCGTAGCAATTTGGCCATTCAAAAACAGCTCTTCAATTGTTTTCTCCGGAGCAACAAACCTCCCCTCGCCATGAGAAATGGCCACTGCATGCAGATCACCAGGCTTAACATTACTGAACCACGGTGACTTGACCGAGCAGATACGGGTATAAGCCATATGAGAAATATGGCGACCAATAGTATTAAACGTCAATGCGGGGCTTGACTCATTCATATCACGGATTTCTCCATAAGGAACCAATCCGAGTTTTACCAATGCCTGAAATCCATTACATATACCTAGCATCAAACCATCTCGATTCTTCAACAAGTCATCGATAGCATCTTTAATATGAGGATTTCTGAAAAAAGCAGCGATGAATTTACCAGAGCCATCCGGTTCATCACCAGCACTGAACCCTCCTGGAATCATCACTATCTGTGATTGCCGGATCTTTTTTATCATCAATTCAATCGATTCCACAATATCAGATGGACTGAGATTTTTTAAAACAAAGGTATCACAAACTGCACCAGCTTTAGTAAACGCCTGCTCCGAATCATATTCACAGTTGGTACCCGGGAACACTGAAACAAGCACCCGTGGACGGGCGATCTTTACCATAGGACGAACGCTACTGCGCTCTGTATAAAGTTGAGTCTCTCTGACTTCTTTGATAATTGAAGCTCTTGATGGAAACACTTGTTCCAGAGGCTTCTCCCAACAGTCCTGAAGCTCATCGATGCTTAAATCAATTCCATTGACTTTAATTACTGTTTTTTCGCTTGTAACTCCAAGACGCATACTGTTAATACCAGCAAATTCTTTTCTGTAATCAACACCATCTTTAATCTCAAGAACTATAGAGCCGATATTAGCGCTAAAAAGGATCTCTTCATCGATAGATTCTTCAAATAGCATACCGATTCGGTTACCGAAACTCATTTTACTAACCACCTCAGCTATTCCCCCAGACCTTACTGTGTGTGCAGAAAGCACATTGTCATCGTGAATCATTTTATTTATTACTGAGTAAGCCTTGTCAATTTGCTCAAAATCTGGCATCTCTTGTTCATCACGCACTACAGAGACCAGAAGAACTTCCGAACCGGCTCTTTTAAATTCCGGTGATATCACATTACTTACATCTACCGGTGCCAGAGCAAATGCTACCAGAGTTGGTGGTACATGCATATCTTTAAACGTGCCTGACATACTGTCTTTCCCACCGATTGCAGCAATGCCAAGTTTCTGCTGTGCAGTCAATGCCCCTAATAGAGCAGAAAATGGTTTACCCCACCTGATCGGATCTGTGCCTACTCGTTCGAAATATTCCTGTAAAGTAAGACGGATCTGATGATGATCACCACCAGAAGCAACAACTTTTGCCACTGCTTCGATTACCGCGTAAAGCGCACCATGAAACGGACTCCACCTGGAAAGATTGGGATTGTAACCATGACTCATAACCGTTCCCATAGTGGTCGAACCTTCAGCAACTGGCAGCTTGGCAACCATACATTCAGAAGGTGTTGACTGATACTTGCCGCCAAAGGGCAATAGTACCGAAGCTGCCCCGATCGTACTGTCAAAACGTTCAACAAGCCCCTTCTGGCTGCAGACATTAAGATCTGATAAAGTAGAAAGCCATCTGCTAGTTAAATTTGCTGAGCTGTTTTTATCTGCCATTGTCTTATTAAAGAAATTTTCATCGTTGCCGGGAGTCTTTACCAAAACATCTGTTTCCAGCCGGGTACCATTAGTATCCAGAAAATCTCTGCTCAAGTCTACTATAACCTTTCCCCGCCAGACCATCTTCAACCGTCTCTCAGCAGTAACAATTGCTACAGCCGCAGTTTCCAGATTTTCACTGGCTGCAAAAGCCTCAAATTTCTGTCGGTCAGATCGTGCAATAACAACCGCCATACGCTCCTGAGATTCTGATATCGCCAACTCTGTTCCGTCAAGACCTTCATATTTTTTAGGTACTGCATCCAGATCAATTATAAGCCCCGGAGAGAGCTCACCTATAGCTACAGATACTCCCCCGGCACCGAAATCGTTACACCTCTTTATCATTCTGCTCACTTCAGGATTACGGAACAAACGCTGAAGCTTGCGCTCGGTTGGAGGATTCCCTTTCTGGACCTCTGCACTGCAACTGTTAATTGACTCTTCTGTGTGCTCCTTGGATGAACCTGTGGCCCCACCACAACCATCCCGGCCAGTTCTTCCACCTATCAGAAGCACAACATCCTGAGGAGCCGGAATGTCGCGGATTACATTCGCCTTAGGCGCAGCCCCAACGACTGCTCCAATCTCCATTCTTTTAGCAACATAACCCTCATCGTAGATTTCAGCTACATGACCGGTAGCCAGACCTATCTGATTTCCATAGGAACTGTAGCCATGAGCTGCCAGAGTGGTGATTTTTCTTTGAGGAAGTTTTCCGGGGAGTGTCTGCTCTATGCTTTGCCTTGGATCACCAGATCCTGTCACCCGCATAGCCTGATAAACATAAGAACGCCCGGACAACGGGTCACGAATTGCCCCCCCAAGACAGGTGGCAGCCCCACCGAATGGTTCGATTTCTGTTGGGTGATTATGCGTCTCATTTTTAAACATTATCAGCCAGTCTTCGGCCTTCCCATCAATGCTCACCGGAACAACGATGCTGCAGGCGTTAATTTCCTCTGAAACATCCAGATTCTCAAGCAATCCTTTTTTCCGCAGTTCTTTCATTCCGATTGTAGCGATGTCCATCAGGCAGATCTCTTTTTCCTTGTCACCATATACAAAAGAACGTGCCTTCTGATAGCGAACGAAAGCTTTACTAATTGGTTCAGAGTATTTACCAGACTCTATTTCCACCTTACTTATCGTAGCAAGAAATGTTGTGTGACGACAGTGATCAGACCAGTAAGTGTCAATCATTCTTATTTCGGTAATCGTGGGATCACGATGCTCTGTATCCCCAAAATATTTTTGACAGAATAAAAGATCATCAAAACGCATTGCCAATCCCAGCTCTACTCTAAGCTTCTCCAATTGACTATAATCCATACAGGTAAAACCCTGAACCGCTTTGACATCTGCAGGTATGGCAATCTGCATCTGAAGAGTCCGGGGCTTTTGAAGTGATGCCTCCCGGGAATCGACCGGATTAATACAATATTTTTTAACTTTTACGAACTCTTCATCGGTAATTGAGCCCTGTAGAATAAAAATCTGAGCAGTAGCCACCAAAGGACGGTTCCCGTGAGTTACGAGCTGAATGCATTGAGCTGCTGAATCGGCCCTCTGATCATATTGTCCAGGAAGATACTCGATCCCAAAAACACGATCATCATCCTTGCAAGGAAAAGTCTCATCGTATATCATATCTACAGGAGGTTCAGCAAAAATGGTGGTCCGGGAAGCCTTATACTCAGAATCAGTAATGCCTTCCAGATCATAACGGATCAAAACCCGAACCTGATCTAACCCTCCGATCTTCAGGTTATCTCTGAGATCGGCCAGTAAAGCCTGCGCTACAACATCAAAACCGCTCTTCTTTTCCACAAAAATCGATCGGACCGCACCCATATCCATAAAACCTTTCTCTGAAAAGACGGCCCCCTTTAGCCGTACCAAAAGCATTATGACCTGCAAGCAGATTATTACGATTGGATAAGGAATAAAATGCAAGCTCTAAGGAGAGTTAAAAATAAGTAATTTTTGGGCAGAAAGTATGGATTGTTTAGCAAACTGTGACAGAGATTGTTTTTTAATTGAAGAGGTAATCCCTTTCGATTAGCAAAAAGCAGAAATTATCAGAGCAATAATAGAACGATAGCGCATCTCAGACGGCAATTAATCGATTAAAACGATAATATATTTTTGCCCCGTCTTCTAAAAGTTCTGACATGGATGAAACTAAAAGTTCCTTGTTTTTTATTGCAACTACTCAGTTAAGGTCGCGGAAAAACTATTCACTTTTTTTCCTCCGTCCCCCCATTGAAGCTCAATAATGAAATTATAACGCTTAATCTGAAATAATCCGGATATCTCTTGCTGCTTTTTGAGACCAGTCAGCTTTATTCCGGTATCAAGACTTTAGGTGGTTTTAAACCAACCGTTCTGCCCCGCTTTGCGCTTGTGCCGACGGATAGGAACTAAGACCGCACACTCCTCAACGTTTCATACAAGCGAAACGTTAGTGTCCATACCTGCCTGTGCAGGAAAAAAAAGACCAAGCTGAAGCTGAATTTGGAAGAAACATAAACCTAATTCTGGCGATTGTTTGGCGTGAATCGTATAGAGCCCTTTAGGTTAGCGGCCCAGAGGTTTTGAAGATCATATCTACCAGGTGATATGATTAAAAAAATTCTGGGTCGATAAACAAAGGGATCGAAGCGAGGCACGTCAAAAAAATCGTACGATTTAGGTTAAAGAAAAAGGCTACTTGAATGTATTCGGGATTAAGAAGAAATAAATAGAGATTGATTTTAATAAAATCAAATAAGAGAATTAATAAAAATAACGAGATATATACGAAGACAAGGTTGTGTGCAAGTGCGAACAGCAGTAAAGGCTATTGAAAAAGACGTTTGTCTATATCTGCCCCTGATATCTATCGGTGAGTACTTTTCGCCCGCTCTGCGATCCGAAGTGTGCTCACGAAGGTAGCTCTTAAACTTGCGGTCATTGTTCGAGTCCGCCCGCCTCCCCTTAGCAGACCTGCTGCACCCACACTCCGCATTAATCTGCTACTGATAAGGTAGAGTGTAGCTGAGTTTTTGACCGCTCCGCAGGCAAGAAGTGCGATCAGAGAAGGAGAACCAATAAAAATGCAAAGAATAAATGTCTCAGATAACCAAACAACGCTTAAAGCATTGGTACAAGTTGACGCAGAAAAATGTGTAAATTGCCATCAATGCATTTCTGTCTGCCCCTCTAAATTCTGCAATAACGGTTCAGGTGACTACGTTGATGTGAATCCTGACCTTTGCATCGGATGTGGTGCCTGCATTGAGGCGTGCAAACATGAGGCAAGATATGGAATCGATGATTTTGAGACATTTATGATTGCATTGAAAGGTAACAAGAGGATTGTTGCCATTGTGGCACCAGCTATAGCAGCAAATTTCCCTGGACGATATCTGCATTTTAACGGATGGTTAAAAAGTATCGGTGTGCAAGCATGTTTTGATGTCAGTTTTGGTGCGGAGCTGACAGTCAAAAGTTATTTAGAAGCAATAAATAAAACGGGGTTGAAACATGTACTTGCACAGCCCTGCCCTGTGCTGGTCGGGTATATTGAATTGTACCATCCGGAGCTTTTCAAATATCTTGCACCCGCAGACAGTCCGATGATGCATACCATGAAAATGGTTAGAGAATTTTATCTGGAATATAGAAATTGCGATTTTGTAATCGTCTCCCCATGTTATGCAAAACGGCGAGAATTTGATGAAATCGGTATAGGAAATTATAATGTCACCTATAAATCATTTGATGCTCATTTTCACTCAAAAAACATAAATCTTTCAGATTTTTCACCAACGCCATACGATAACCCGGAAGCAGAACGTGCAGTTCTATTTTCAACTCCCGGCGGATTATTGCGAACCGCACAGCGGGAAGTCCCTGGTGTTGAGGCTAATACACGTAAAATCGAAGGAAGACATACTATCTACCATTACCTCGACCACTTTATGGAATCCGTAAATAACGGAACTGCGCCTCTTTTAGTTGATTGCCTAAACTGCGAAATGGGGTGCAACGGAGGACCGGGTACACTCAATGTGGGTAAGCCGGTTGACGATATCGAAAGTCTCATTGAAAAGCGAAATGCATCTGCTCAGCAAACATATCAAAGAAAAGCTGGTTTGCTTGGCAAATATCGTGCACTGAGAAAATTGCATAGATATATCAATTCGCATTGGAAGCCAAGTCTTTATGACAGAACATATACAGACAGGACTTCATTAAGAAAGAAATGGGTGAAAATACCATCAAAACAACAGATTGCTGAACTCAATAAATCAATGTACAAAGAAAAAGATGCCGATATTTTGAATTGTTGTTCATGTGGATATAACTGTTGCGAATATATGGCAATAGCCATATTCAATGGGTTGAACCGGAAAGAGAACTGCCGACATTTTCAAGAACGACATATAATAGAAACACAGAAGGTGGCGCAGGAAGAAATACTTAAACAGCGTGTTCGTCTGATTTCTGAAATAAACCGTGTTTTTCAAGAAGGAATAGAAAGATTGTCAACAGTGTCATCCAGCTCAGAAGAGATGAGTGCCACTATTAATGAAATATTAAAAAACTCGCAGAATTCGCATTCCGCTACGAAAGAAATGGCAGATAAATCGATTGCAGTAACAACTACCATCAAACAGCTATCTGATTCCGCAAAGGAAATTACTAAAGTTGTTGAGACCATTGATAATATAGCGTCCCAAACGAATCTTCTTGCCCTAAATGCCACCATTGAAGCAGTATCGGCTGGCGATGCAGGAAAAGGATTTGCCGTTGTTGCAACAGAAGTGAAAGAATTAGCAAAACAGGCAGCAAGTGCTTCGTCTGAAATTGCTTCTAAGATTCGTTCAATCCAAATGCTGGTTGGCAAGTCTGTTGAAGATGTTAACTCAATTACCGATAAAATTTATTACTCAGAATCACTTATCAGAAGTATTGCAACATCGATTGAAGAGCAATCAGCAACAACTAACCAAATATCACATTCAATTTCACTGGTTTTGCAAAGCATCAAGACAGGTATAGAAATGTTGAGATAATTTCAGTTGTAATGAAGTCAAATCACGTGCGCGCTGTAAAAAGATTTTTAAATATTGTGCGGCACTTTGCACCTGAATAGCACTTAATCATTTGCAGGAGAGATGATATGAACTTCTTTTACTTTATTGTGTATATCGGTCTTGTTCATAGCTTCATGCGAGAATTCAGCAAAAATTCATTCGAATTTCCGATCAGAGATAAGCATGTGGCTTTCAGCGTGTCGTACCGCCCAAGGATTACATGAAAAAACACTGAGGCATTGGAGTTCACTATAAACAGGACATCCTATTCATGCTTTATTACATTTACTTCAATGTTGCTTTGCTCAGCTCAGTACAAAATCTTAACTATTGCTTTTGAAGAAGATGAGAGAAATTACATTTAGGCATCAGTGACACAGGCAGCTACAATTTAAGGCGAGTTGCTTTCGATGATTTAGTATATACCAAGTACGACTAGTCTATATTTTCATTGATAATTAGTACCTAATTTGAGCGAGTGGCTGTCAAAGAATCGTACGATTTAGGTATTACTAAGTATGCACACTCACGTGTGCCATGTTTTCTTGCGGGGCAAAACATCCAAAGTGTGGCACGCGAACTTCAGACCTATCTCTGTATAACAATTCTCTCTGTGTACACCTTTTTACCGATTTTTAAGCTGACAATATAGGTTCCGCTTACTGCTTTCGGATTGATAGTGTGTTCAATCGAACTTTTTTCGATAATATTTTCAAAGCTTTGAGATGCAACACTTTGACCGGTTAAGGAGTATATCTCAAGAGCTGCTTGCCGGGATCTCAAATCAGACGGAAAGCAGATTCTTAATTGTCTATTCCCGGATTGCTTTATTGATGGCAGCAACTCTATACCTTTCTTTGATAGTTTTGTGATATCAGTCCCGGAAGCATCTTCGCTCAGGCGCATGATAAACACTCCAAATCTCTTCCCAGGATCATCATCTCCCACGATTGCATCGGAAACGCCATTTGGTTGGGGTGGCTTCTTTGTACCCATTGGTATTTTTATATCATCACCTGTAAATGTACCATGTACTACAGGTTCTCCCCAGAGATCAAATACACTATGTACTCTGTATGTTTTTTTATTTAAGACACTTCCTCCCAGGTTAACAAGCACTGAGTCGTTATTTTCCCAGTTGTATATAACTATGTCGATTCTGTTTGTGTCGTGGCTGTTGTGTTGCAGTACAACTTTTGAATATGTGGGAAGCTCATTCGAAAAGTGATTGTCTGGGAAGTCCTGAGGTTGTGGTCCGATTTGGGCACCATAGAAATGGTTGTTTTCTGCTATGGCATCTTTCCAGATTCCCTGAGTGACAGCATTACCTGTAAAATAATTATCTCTTATCTCAATAAACTCATTCTCAATACTCCCACCCCAACCAAACCGCACACTTCTGGCATTTGCTACCGGAACCCATGAGTAATTTCCTCTTATTACAACTCTATCAACCGGTTGAAGCCCTCCTATAAGAAGCCCATCCGATTCTCCAAGTGTGCTGGAACCTGCAACAGAAGCACCTGTTCGAAACCATACATTACGCTCGAAATTGAAACCCTCTATGTGCCCTCCCTCTGTATAGGCATGAATTCCAAACCCATACCCAAAAAAGAGTATATTGTTTCTTATCTGCTTTACTCCGGTCTGGTTTTGAGTGTATACACCATGTCCATGCCCTCTTGTTTCACCCTGCAAGCCATTGTTAAAAATAACATTTCCATACAACTCACTATTTACTGCCGGCTGCCAGAAACCGATACCCTGTGAGTTGTTGTGAATTACAGAATTTACCAACTTTGAATTTGGCGCATCAAACCTTACGCCTTCAACCATATCAGTTCGTGAACTGCTGCTGTTTGTTATTTCGAGTCCGGAAAAAACAACCCATGCGCCACGGATGTATAGTGTCTGTTCACCGCTCCCCATTCTTCCATCTATTGTCACACGCTTTCCATACTCCGCTTTGATCACAATTGGTAATTCCTGGCTACCGGATACAGTGCTCTCAAACCGTCCCGAATAGGTTCCCTCCTTCAGTACTACTATATCTCCTGGCTTTACTGGCCCAGAGGAACTTAAGGCCGTGACTAAGTCCAGAGGATCATCAATAGTTCCCGTTGCCTGCGGTGTACCCTGTGAAGAGACAACCCAATCTGCATCACTCAATGCATGACTTCGACTCACTACAATTATTAGTAACAATATCAGTGGTGCGTTTTTGAAGGTAATCATAGTTTAATTCTCTTTTTCTGGTAGAGTAATGGTTCATGAGCAATTTTGAGCCTATCACAATACTTTTCTGATCTTTTCTTTCTGAAACTTATAGTTTTAAAATATATGGTATGGAAAGTAAGTGTTTAGTTATATTATCTGTTTATGGAGAAGAGGAATCAATAACAGATGATTGAATTAGTAATAAGCTGCAGAGAAAGTAATGCATGATTAAATTCCTCAATGTTTAGAAACAGTTTGCAATGCAATGCCTGTTTGCCCCAAACAAAAGCATAAGACTGTCGGGAAGAAGTTATGAAAAAAAAGCCACGAATATATAAAGACAAAAAAGGCGAATACATAAAGCAATGGTTTTTTTATAGAGGGAAACAGAAATTCATTAAAATCTATATGATTGATGGAATCCCTGCTTATGAATTTTATGAAAGAAATTCAGACCCCATCACGCTGTTCCAAAATGGGTATTATGAGTTGTTAGGTCAACATAAATATTAATCGAGCTCTTTTACCATGATATTTGAACAATAAAAATCGCCCGGTAGAAACGAACCATGCTTATGTGCGGAAGAGGGAAAAAAAAATGGATAATGCTACTTCTTGAGTTAATTGTTTCGCATTTTCGTTAAGATATTTCTTTTCTTATTACTTCTGAGTTAGATATTTTTTTGATATTTCCTGTTTTTTCTGATTAAATATTAATTGGTTCTTTTTCTATTAGATAGTTGAGTAACTACATGAACTTTATTGAAATAACAGCGCACAAAGACGCTTGCAGGGATGATAATTTTAATATCAAAATCGTAATATTTACAGAAGGTACTATTATAAAGCCAAGAAACATATTTCAGCACTTTAATCATGCTGCTTATGTACCTATTGGCAGTTCAAGTGAAAAAACACTTTACTGGTACAAACAAGGTGCTGATGTGATTTATTTGACATCAAGAAAAAGGAAAAAACAAGTAGCAGCAATAGCGGATATCTTAGAGAGAAATAATTTCGCACCAGGAATATTGATTAGTAGAGAAAAGAGAGAAACTTACAAAGATATAGTAGAAGTTATTAAACCAGATATATTGATTGAAGATGATTGCAGAAGCATTGGTGGCAAGTGGCAAATGTGTATTACGTTCGTGAAACCTGAGATTAAAAGAAAAGTTAAATCAATAGTAGTGAAAGAGTTCCAGGGTATTGATCATTTACCAAAAATGGTCATATATTTACGTTGCTTGTAATTGAGGTTTTTTAAGGGTGCGGCATCTATTTTACATGCTGCTCTTAGACATTTTATACATCCGTTAACAATGCACTGCAGTAAAGATGCAGTATTGAAGGTCAGGAACTCTCAATAGAAGGACCACAAAAAGATTGGATAACTTAACAGTTGAAGCTTTTAATGCATGAAGCAACCACAAATGAGGATAATGAATATGAGTTGTTGTATATTTTACTTTACCGGAACAGAAAATTCTCTGAAGATTGCTAAAGATCTATCACAAAATATTGGAGATTGTGAAATTCATTCCCTTGTTAATTACAAAAATAGAGACAATAAGTTTGATAAAATTGGATTTGTATTTCCAGTTTATACATGGGGACCTCCAGTTGTTGTCACTCGTTTCATTTATAGTTTTTCTTCAATAATTAAACCGAAATAAAGATAAAGGAGATGTTGATAAGATGAGCGGAGGTATTTCATACAACATACCGGCTTTAGCGGCTTATTCGCTTCTCACTTAAATTAGCATTGTATAAAATTCAACCTGTGCATTCATTTACATGTTTTTTCACTGGTTTTGTTGTTTCCAACCTGGAAATCCAAATAAGCGCGCTTTTTCATGAGAATACCATTCACAGGTACTGAAACCAGCTTTCCTCATCACACACTATAATACTCATTGTATTTTTAACACCAATTAAATATATTAATAGTGTTAATTTTATGAACGCTATTAATATGTGGAGTTACCAATGAAAACAATCCAGGAAGAACGAATGAAAGGCTATTTCCTCACAGCCGCAAAAGAGTTAATACGTGCAGAAGGGCTTGAAGTTGTTAGTACCAGAAATGTTGCAGAGCGGGCAGGTTATTCCTATGCAACCCTTTACAATTATTTTAAAGACGTTAGAGATTTAGTTTTCAGTTGCATTGAAGGCTTTATGGATGAATGTAGAGAATTTGTAATAAAGGATGTACCTAGCGCTCTTACTGGTGAAAAAGCGCTTATTGCAACAAGTAATAGCTATGTAAAATTTTTTATACAATATCCTGGGATTTTTGAACTTTTCTTTCAAGAGAAAGCGTGTAAAATTTCCACTATTAAATCAAACGTTAATGCAATTGATTCTTTTTTCAATTCTCTTGTTGAAAAACAATGGAAAACAATTTTAGACCAAAAGAAAACATCAAAAAGCACATTTTCCCCAGCAATGGAATTCCATAAATTTGCGATTCACGGTCTTCTACTTTATTACCTTAATAATAGATCAAATAATGATTATACGGCAATTATGAACCAGGTGAATGAAATAACATTAGCTGCGATAAAGATCCTTTGATAGCAAGCGCTATTAAGCAAATCCCAATAGCAACCTTGAAACTTCGCATTCCTGTTTAACGTTATGGATTTTAAAGAAAGCACGATTGGAAACAAGAACAGGATAATGAAAAAGATGATTCACTGATAAACCTTAGTTACTTGAAACTTCTTATCTTTGTTTAGAAAATAAAATTTTGGAACCTTTTTAGGATATAAGTATTGTGATTTGCAATTTCATCCCTGATTTGATATTGTTAGGCTGATAGTTCATAGTTTTTTTCGATTTGAAAGCTATTACTCAGGCAACAAAAGTTTTGCAATAGAAGTGCTGGTTTTATAACGGAAAAGCTTTAGTTCTCTTATGTTTATTTTATTGCCGGAGTAATAATTAGTTATGATAAATTTAAATTGCTCGCAATTTCCATCAACCGATAATCATCACCGCAGATTTCCAAAGCTCGTCGGGTCGGTTTAACCAGTTCATCGGTACGTCCAAGAGTCTGTGCCACTTCATACCATTTCACGATTATGTTTGAACCATCCGGCATTAGAAAATTAGCCCGCCTGAAAAGATCAAAAGCCTCTTCATATCTCCTTTTTTGAAAAGCAGCAGTTGCCAGCCCGTGATATGCAATTCCGTTGTCACCAAAAAGGATAACCATTTTTTCAAACAATGCAGAAGCATTCTCCAGGTCCCCAACCTGCAGATAGTTCTCCGCAACCGCAGCTAACTGCCAGATCGATTCAGTAGTATTCCCCGATGCTACAGCAATTATCCTCTCAGCAGCTCTCTTTGCGGCATGTTTCCAGGTATGATCGGATCTGATCCTCTGCCCTGCCCTGCTTCCCAGTTCCTTTGCAAACTGTTGATTACAGAAAACATATCGCATTAACTCCTGCAGATGCTTCATATCAGGAACAATCCAGAAAGGAACATCAACAGTAGCCATGCCACTCACGTATTTCTCTTCCATTTTTTTCATAACACTTTTTATGAAAAAAGCATTATCAGGTTCCACAAAATCCAGACAAGCACCTGCACCAGTCACAATTACCGGTTTTCCACAAGCCATCGCTTCTGCTATTGGTAACCCATACCCTTCTGCTCTGTATGGGTGCACGTAACAATCACAGGCAGTATATAAGCCAGGCAGACATTTGTAGTTGATATTTTCTCCTGTGTAACAGATCGATGCGATATTTTTGCGTAAAGTCAACTCCCTGATACGTGCCGCCAGCCCTTTACTATACACGTTAGAGTCTTTGATCACCAGACACACCGGTTCATCTGCTTTGAATTCGGAGAGATAGGCATTAATCAGAATGTCGATACCTTTTCGCAAGATGGTCCCGCCATTAAACAGAAAACAGAACCGTCCTCTGGAAATCTCTTTAACCCATCGCAGTGGTTTAATATCAGGATTAAAAAGCAAGGGGTCAACTCCGCATGGAATCACTTGAATCTTCTCCTCAGGTATTCCACTACGGATATAGCACATTTTTAAATACGAGGTATAAACCCAAACCTCATCAACCGTTTCGTTTATACTATCCACCCACTCCTTGGGAAGGCTTCCAAATTCCCAAGGTTGCATCAGAATAAACTTGTCAGCATCCGGCTTACTGAAATCCGGTGGCCATCTATGCCTTATATGAACTGTAGCATCCGATATTTTTATGTTCTGGATTTTACGAAGGTTCTGATATTTTGAGGTGCACTCAGAAAGAAACTGATCCGGTTCATAAGCGATATGCCCGGGAGAGAGCCGTTTGTCCAGAACAAGTTCGCTTAGAAGCTCTCTGTTGACCATTCCCAGACTGTGATGAACAAATAAAGAACCTTCCCAATTAAATCTAACCGGCTGATTCACAGTTTGAATATAAGTACTCATTTGATTTCTATTATATCATGAATCTGATTGTATAACACCTTTTTTTTGACTGTGGCACCAGCACCAATGCAGTAAATCCTTCAATCTATCAATTCAAAACCCATATCAATCTCTTCGCGGAGAGTTATCCTCCTGCGAAGCGATTCTAAAATAGCATCTGTTCTATAGTTTCGGATTTATGATTTTGTATTTTCTGGTTTTCTTCGATTGTCAGTTTTTTTCATTTATCCGGCAATAAGAATTTTCCTGCGAAAAACGTCACGTTCATTTTCCAATATTAAAAAGTAAAAACCAGGGGCTAACCGGTTTAATTCACCGTTCAGTTTAATTTTGAGCCTTTCACTTATCCCTGGGTAAACGGCCTTTTTCCAGACAAGTGCCCCATCGATGGATCTTATGGAAAGCATAACTTTATTACTGGCACCTTTACCTGGAATAAAATCGATAAACAGAGTACTTTCTCCACCTTTTTTCAAAACATTAGGATATACAATTAATCTATGATCAGGAATTTTCTCAAGCAGCACCTTTAGCGTACAAAGATCAAAACTGATCTGTGTTTTCATAGTATCAGATCTGAAATACCCCTCTGCAGTGACATAAATCTGCACCGTTGCTTCACGATACATAGAAATTAGAACTCTTCCCAGTGAATCAGCGCTCCTGTTCACAAATTGATCCATAACTCCAGGTATTTTATAGTAAATCTTTGCCCCATTTATCACTGGCCCACTCTTGTCCTCCAGTTGAATCAGCAGACCGGAACTTGTGGAAATCACCACTTCTCCGCTCGAAGGAACGGATGAGATTGTCAGCGGTTTCTGTAAACCTGACACATTGACAAACAGATTGAGCGGGAATGTTTTGTGCTCTAATCTGACAAGTGCAATCCCATCCTTATCTGTAATACCCAGAGAGTCACCATGCTGACTGGTAACCAGAGCATGTGGTACTGGTTTTTCTACTGTGTCTTTCACTGTAACATATATTTCATTATCTCTCATGCAAGAAAGAAGTGCATCGGGCAAACCTCGGCCACTGTAATTATCGGCAGCGTTATTTTTGTTTAACAGCTTGCAATATCGGTACAATCGGTCCCGCACGTCATTTACATTACAGCCTGAATACGACTGCATGATAAGTGCACATAAACCAGCTATCATGGGTGTGGAAAAAGAGGTCCCCTGACCATAAGCGGAATAGACATGAGCACCTCCTCCATATATCACCGGTAAGGTAACACTTGTGCCCTGAGCCACAAGATCAGGTTTAGTTCTTCCATCTGCGGTAGGCCCGGTACTGCTAAAATAAGCAACCTGCTCAGAAGGAGTAACAGCACCAACCGAGATCACCTCTTCAACGTCAGCAGGAGAAGATAAGGTTCCCGGAGCAGATGATCCCTCATTACCTATAGAATTTACAATTACCACACCCCTCTCGATAGCGTAATGAGCAGCTCTCGAAACTAATGTGGTTTTTCCATCCAGATCATCGTACTTGTAATCCTGGACTGAAATGGTATCGCCAGAACGAATTATGATCGTAGAGTCAGAAAAGTCGGTTCTGTATGCCAGGGAGCTTGAAACGATGTCAACCCCGATACTTTCAGCCCAGACAATTGCTCTGAACCAGTTATCCTCTTCATAATGATATTCACCATCAAATATTCCGTTTTCAGTTCTGGCAAGCACCAGTTCGCTTCCCCATGCGGTACCCATAAAAAAACCCGGATCATAGCCTGAGATCAGACTGAGGACTGTTGAGCCATGCTCATCGTTTTGATAGTAACGGGAACTAGTATTGAGATAAACTGAGTCCGGATCATAAACAGTAGAATCATTGTCAATAAAATCCCATGCTGCCTTTATTTTTCCTCTTTCTTTCAAATAAGAAAAACAATTATGATCAAAGCGGAACCCTGCATCGAAAACCGCAACCATGATGCCGGAGCCCGGCTCTGTAATGTTTCTGAATCTTGAGAGATAATCGTGGGCTTCAGGAATATTTATCTTTTTCAGTTGAGAATACGACTGACCATACAGACTATCAGCCAACCCCCTTTTTTGCATCAAATTTATTTCGGAGCCTCTGAATTTATTGCGAAAGGAGTAAATTGGCTGTATTTTTTTTACGATCGGCAAAGCGGCAATCTCAGAGAGTTTGGAAGAATGCACATAAAAAGAGGCACAATTCTCCCATTTATACACCTGGTTTAAAACAGCCCCTAATCTCTGGACATTCTGTAGATACTTTGATGAAACTGGATAATCCAACTCCTTTGAGGAGGAAAAATTACTTCGTTTTCGCCGGCTCAAGGCTCTGGTAGTGACTAGATCCCCGGAAGGTCTCTCAGGTTTATCTGTGAAAAAAACCCATACTTTTACAGTTGTATCTGATGGGCTAATCGATAGTAATGATTTGGAAAGCTTTGGTTCGGATAGACAAACCTGGTGCAGACTCAAAAGAGAAACAAAAAAAATCAGCACCTTTAGACGACATCTCTTTTTGTTAAGCAGAATCTTAATCACAGTTAAATCCTGAAGGGTTTATTATCCTGTAAAACCGCAGTGGCTTTTAAGATTAATGGCTGACTCGTTCTGGTTAAACAGTATCCCCAGAGTAACAGAATGTAAAAAAAACGTTTGCGAGTCAGGTTTAAAAAAAAAAAAAAAACAGGCCTGTTGGTTAAACAGACCTGTTTTAAAAAGAAACCCTACACACCTTTATTTAGTTCTGATCACTTCAATACGTCTATTCATCGTTCTTCCTGCTGCGGTTCTGTTATCCGCAATTGGGCTGGATGAGCCAAAGCCAACTGCATGAAGTCTGGCAGGTTTGATTCCTTTGGAAACCATGTATTGACGAACCGATTCGGCTCTCATTTGAGAGAGCTTCATGTTTTTATTATAGTTTCCATAACTATCGGTGTGCCCTCTGATTTCAATTTCAACCTCAGGATACTGTTTTAGCTGCTTAATCACAGGCTCCAGGTGTTGATATGATTCAAAGGTCATCTCTGGACTACCGCTTTTGAAAAATATTCCCTGGATAGTCTGCTGCTTGGGCATATCCGGTTCTTTTTTCAAAGTATCAGGACAACCATCTTCATCCTCAAAGCCATTGAAGGTCTCCGGTTCATTGGGACACTTGTCCTTTAGATCCGGAATTCCATCCTTATCATTATCCAGTTCCGGACAACCATCATTATCTTCGAAGCCATCAAAATCTTCTGGCTCGTTGGGGCACTGGTCCAGACTGTCAGCTATACCATCTTTGTCATTATCCGGATCAGGACATCCATCTTCATCCTCGAAACCATCAAAGTCCTCAGCAACATTTGGACACTTGTCTTTCAGGTCAGGGATGCCGTCGCCATCATTATCCAGATCAGGGCAACCATCTTCATCTTCAAAACCATCTTTATCTTCAGGTTCGTTGGGGCATTTGTCTTTTAAATCTGGAATACCATCATTATCGTTATCAAGATCGGGACAACCATCTTCATCCTGAAATCCATCACGGTCTTCAGGATCTTGAGGGCATCGGTCCTTATCATTTTTTATTCCATCCCGGTCATCATCCTGCACTGCCATAAATCCGTTCCAGCCAATATGAAACTGTGCACCGAATTTTGGTATGACAGTGGTGGAATACTGATATTGGGCACCTGCGCCATTGGATGGATTCCAATTGAGACGATCACTGGAGCGGTCGGAAGAAAGTGAAATGTCTCCAGCCAGTTTCATATAAAAACCGCCAGGGGTCGAGAATTTGACACCTGGTGAACAGTAGATGGGGTCGGACCGAAAATTACCTGTTGAGAAGTTATCAACCTTTGTCTCACCCCAAAGTTCTGTAAAGATTGAAAGGAATGACACAGGTGCATATTCGAATGCAAACCCGGCAATTATGGTGTTATTCTGATCTACTCCCGAAAGCACACCACCTGCATTTAAATGGAACTGCAAAGGAACTTTTTCAAATGCCCCACCAAGATCACAGGTAAGCAGGAATTGAGCTTTGAAAGTTGGCACTGAAGCTGTATAAAAAGACTTTGCCGGATTCTCATCCTGCTTAAGGTAATACTGATGACGGGGAAACAATCCATTCATTCTCATTCCTGTGGGAATTGTAACAGCAGTCAGATATGCCTGATAAAAGATTTTGCTGGCCGTGGGGATTCGGATTTTAGTGGACAACTCCAGATCTCCTATTCCGCCTTCATTAAGTTTTTCAACCCCAGACCAGTCGTAGTAAATCGGTAAGCTAACAGCTATATCCCAGAAATTAAGCACCCCGAAAGCCAGAAATGCATTTGAGGATAATAGCCGTGAGGTTTCCAGATCTGAGATGATTTTTCCAGAATTGTCTTTTACCGGCACATTTCCATCATTAGGCCCTTTGAGGTATTCTGAAGACTGGTCAAATAAAACCCCGGCACCTACATTCATGGTTGCTTTCCCACTTGTTTTGGCACTATAGGTTCTTACAACCCCAAGTTCACCGTTGGTATTGAAAGCAGCCGTAGCAACAACACTCATCATAATCACACTCAGAGAGATCAATTTAACCGCTTTTTTTGCCGTTGCGGGTAGTCCCATCTATTAACCCCCTTATTTGAATTAGTCTATACGATGTAATTCTATTCTATTGTTCAATTGTTGTCCATAAGCAGATGAATTATCGGCGATTGGCTCTTTCTGCCCCTTGCCCACTGCTCGTAGCCTCTGAACATCAATTCCTTTTTGTATCAGGTAATCCCTGCATACATCGGCTCTGCTTTGAGATATTCTAAGGTTACTGTCGGAGTTTCCTGAATTGCCGGTATGGGCCTGGAGTTCCAGCTTAATCTCTTTAAAAGCCATAAGCGATTCATAAACCTGATCTAAAACCTCCATTGAGGACGTTGATAACACAGAGCTTCCCAAGGTAAAATCAACCCCTCTGAGAATGACTCTTCCCTTCTTGATTTCTTTGGGCTCCGGTTTAGTTTTGGGGCAGCCGTTTTCGGAAGGAACTCCTGGAGTGTCAGGACAATTATCGATACTATCAAGGATACCATCCTGATCATTATCTAGATCAGGACAGCCATCTTCATCCTCAAAGCCATCCAGGTCTTCGGCAACATTCGGACACTTGTCCAAAGAATCGGGTATACCATCATTATCGTTATCAAAATCCGCACAGCCGTCAAAATCATTGAAGCCATCCAGATCTTCTGCCTCATTTGGACACTGGTCAACAGAATCAGGTATGCCATCCTCATCATTATCGTAGTCGGGACAACCATCGTCATCCTCAAAGTCATCCAGGTCCTCTGGCTCATTGGGGCATTTGTCCAATGAATCCGGGATGGCATCATGATCATTATCCAAGTCAGGGCAGCCATCACTGTCCTCATAGTTATCAATATCTTCAGGTTCATCAGGACAGGCATCGAATTTATCAGGGATAAGATCTTTATCCCTGTCCCGAGGCTTTAGTGCTCCATTCCATCCAAGCTGCGCTGAAATCTGCCATGAAGGCTCGATCCCGGCAACAAAATGACGGCCACTATGGTCAAGATCATAGTAGGAGAATTTTTTGTCCGATGACAGTTTGAAGCTTCCAGCCAGGGAAAAAGTCATACCATTGGATGAATTAAGTTTAATTCCAGGAGTAATTCTAAATGGATCATCCACAATTCTGAAACCATCACTGACAGTGGAAAAACGCATAAACGAGCTTAATTCTGTAAAAAGAGTCACATACTCTGAGGGATGGTACTCAAGAGCAGTACCCAGCATGAAAAGCTCATCGAGTGATTTGTTATGAGTAATTTTTATACCTGAGTTGATGTGAAAAAGCAGGTATTTCCATTCAAAGGAAAAAAGCAAAGCCAGAAATGTTTCCATTTTTCCTGAAGTGTAGCAGCCAAAAAGAGAGTCATTTCCCTCGATCGAATCACCGGTTGAGTGTTCTATAAAATAATAAGTATTTCTAGGAAAATAACCTTTCTGACGGTCTCCGACAGGAATACTGAACATCGAAAGGAATGCAGCCTGAAAAAGCCGGTCTTCAGCTCCTGGGATCCGCAACTTTATACCGGTTTCAAGATCACCCAGACCACTTTGGTTTTTTTTATGACTGAGAAGATCAAAATAAACAGGAAGTACAAATGACACATCCAGAAAACTTGTGATCCCATAAGCGGCATTAAATCTCATATTAAAAAAGGTGGGATCGGGATAGAGAGTATCGAAATCATCACCAAAAAAATCTACATCAGATAAGAAATGATCCTTCTTGTCGATAAGCTGGGAGAGATATTTTTTATCATAGGCCAAATCGGACTGAAAATTAAAGGATAGGCGGGTTGCACCCAGGCTCTTAGCAGAGTATACCCGGACAATACCTACATGACCGCTTTGGTTGATCACCGGTTGCTCATAGGCATATCCAGATAAAAAAATGGCAAAAACAAAGAGAAAGCAAAAAAAAACTTTCGGTGAAAAACTCATCAGTTGGACCCCAGTAGGCTATTTAACTAATTAACTAATTTTGAAATAAACCAAAACTTCAAAATAACTTCTCAAAAAAAGGCAATGCAAATATATATCAACAAGAATTGTCTTTAAAAGTACTGATCATACAAATATAATTTAGGATATCGTAATTGCATTTACTTCATATTTTGCAATATCTTATTGTTTTTTGAACCGGAATAAATTTCTAATGCAGATTAATGAAAACTTAAAAGAGAGAATCCAGCATGTTGCAAATCTACCGACACTTCCGCAGGTAGCAACACGACTTATACAGATAATTAATGATCCGCTAACCTCCTCCAGCGACATAGCGTTTATTGTAGGTCAAGACATTGCATTATCCTCCAAGGTTCTTCGACTGGCAAATAGTGCTTTTTATGGAATACCTCGTACCATCACCAATATTAATCATGCAGTGGTAATACTGGGTTTGAAGGTAATAAACACAATGGTTCTGAGCCTGACTGTCTTTGACATGTTTCCCGAGAGCCGAAAAACTGCTGCTCTTTTCGACAGAAAAGCCTTCTGGCTGCATTCTCTCAGTTGTGGCATTATTTGTAAGATCCTGACCACCAGAATTAAAAAATTTATCATGTTTGATCCTGAAGAAGCATTCTGCGCTGGCCTTCTCCACGATATCGGAAAAGTTGTCATGGAGCAGTATCTGCATGATGATTTTCATAAATCACTGGAACTGGCCCGTAAGCAAAAAATCTGTCTCCATAAGGCAGAAGAACAGGTATTTGGATTTAATCATACCCAGGTCAGTGAATGGCTTACCAGCGAATGGAGCCTGCCAGCAGAAATCCAATTACCTCTTATCCATCACCACCAAATAATCAATGATCCCCAACATCAGGATTTAATAAGCCTGACCCATCTTGCAGACTGGCTCTGTTATCAATGCGATATGACTATCGACAAAAACTACAAATCCCCAGAACTGGACAATACCAGTAAGTCCCAACTGATGCTCACAGATGAAGATATTGAGGAAACGATGAAAATATTTCCTGAAGAAATTGAAAAAATCTCCATTTTCTTTGATATCGCATCCGACAAAACTGAAAAAACACATTAATCCTTCGCGTAGACACTATATTTTGCGGGTAAACTCTCTTCAGGCAAGAGTTGACATAAAGTATTTTTACCCTTTTCTTGTACTAACGGGAAGATCAATGGCTGCCGGGCAGAGAAAAGATAAAAAATCGCAATTGAGAAACTATAATCAAGCGATGGTTTTTGAAGGTAATATTTAATAGTAAATGGGGGGCATGCTGCATCACCCCCCCCCAAAGCATCAGATCTCTTCTATGGCCACCAGAGGAGTATCTTTCTGAACTACAGTGCCATCCTTTACCAGGAATTTGATGATCTTACAATCCACAGGAGCAGCAATTTCATTGAAAAGTTTCATTGCCTCAACGGTGCAAATCTTATCACCTTTTTTCACCTTATCACCTTCATTTACAAATTTAGGTTTTCCGGGACCAGGTGATGTATAAAAAGTACCAACCAATGGCGCATTAATTGTCTTTTTATAATCGGTTTTAGTTTCAACGGAAACACTTACCGGTGGCGGTTCCATTGTAGTCCTGATAGCTGGTGGTGGCGTAATAGCTATCGGCTGAGCAGGTTTTGAGCTTTGTGCTACAGGTACAGAAGCTACCGAAGAAGCTCTTACTGCCAGAGTAAGCTCTCCCTTACGAAAGATAAGTTCCTCAAGAGACAAGCCTTCAATTTTGTCCAGCAATTCCTTAGCAACACCTTGAAAATTTACAGGAAGCGGTATTCCCTGAGCTGGTTGAGCAGCAACATTTTCTGTTTCCACTGCAGCCACAGGAACCTGTTCTTCTTTGATTTCCTGTTTCATCCTCTTTATTTCGAGATCCGCAGGAGTGTCAGAGCGCTGTTCCGGGGGGAGTGCGCGCCACTGGAAAAATTGCAATGCAGGTTCAGGCAATATTATATAAGAGATGATATCTTCTTCTTGTTCAATAAGCTTAGCCTCAATCCCCTCAGTTGCATTAGGCAGCATAGGTTTAATCTTGTCAGCCGGACGATAGTCAATGGGTTTATCATCTCCCAGGAATTTTTTAAGATACTTATCAGAGATACGTGCCGGAGGTCTTCCGTACATTCCCCGTGTGTAGTCTTTCACCTCATTTGGAATGATCTTATATCTTTCGCCGGAAATGATATTCATAACAGCCTGAGTACCCACAATCTGGCTGGTAGGGGTAACTAATGGAGGATATCCCAGGTCTTCCCTTACCTGTGCGACTTCAGCGAGCACATCTGGAAGTTTATCCAGCGCATTCTGCATCTCTAACTGAGAACGGAAATTGGAGATCATTCCTCCAGGGATCTGGTGAATCAGTATTCCCGGGTCGATGAACTGCTGAGAAGCACAGCTTTGTTTTCTGCAAGGGGTAAGCTCCTCAAAATACTTTGCCACCCTTTCCAAAGCCTCAACATCCAACCCAGCCGAATAATTGGTTTCTGCAAAAATTGCAGCCATGGTTTCCACTGGCGGCTGTGAAGAGAAACCAGCCATGGAAGAGATAGCACAATCAATGGCCCCTGCTCCTGCCCGTACTGCTTCAACATAAGTGGCCATAGCCATTCCACTGGAAGCATGGCAGTGAAGTTGAATAGGGATATCCAGCTCCTTCACAAGTGCTTTGACCAGACGCTCAGCTCCAATGGGAGAAAGGATTCCGGCCATATCCTTTATGCACATAGAATCAATGCCCAGATCTTTCTGCTCTTTTGCATATTTGACGTACTTCTCGATAGTATGCACAGGAGAGATTGTATAGCAGAGAGTTCCCTGAGCATGCCCGCCATGCTTTTTAACCGCCTTTATGGCAGCTTCCAAGTTACGGGTATCATTGAGCGCATCAAAAACCCGGAAAATATCTACACCGTTTTCACAAGCAAGAGCGATAAACCGGTCAACCACATCATCAGCATAATTTCTGTAGCCAACCAGATTCTGCCCCCTCAACAACATCTGCAAGGGAGTGTTTTTTGCCTTTGACTTAATTAGTCTGAGCCGTTCCCATGGATTTTCTCTGAGAAACCTCAGGCAGACATCAAATGTGGCCCCCCCCCAGCACTCAAGTGAATAATAGCCCACATTATCGATGACATCGATAATACGAAGCATATCATCGGTTCTCATCCTTGTTGCCCATAGGGACTGATGAGCATCACGAAGAGTGGTATCGGTTATCCGAAGGGGGATTTTGTGTAATTGATCTTCAGTAGGGTTTTGATTCTTTGCCATAAGGTGGTATTCCTAAAGTTATTTGTTGAACTTACCCATAGCCGCATACTTTTCGAAACGTTTATTCAGGAGTTTCGAGGTGGATAATGATGCGAACTTTTTGATCTGTTTTAAAAGATGTTCTTTAACATTTTCAGCAGTTTTGGCAGGATCGGTATGAGCTCCACCCACCGGTTCCGGAATAATCTCATCAATAATCCCTAACTCAAGCAGGGATTTTGAAGTGATTTTCAAGGCTTCAGCAGCATTTGATGCGAAAGAGGCATCACGCCACAATATCCCGGCGCATCCTTCAGGCGAAATCACCGAATAAATTGAATGAGACAGCATCAGAATAGAGTCGGCAACCGCAATTCCCAAAGCACCTCCGCTACCACCCTCACCGGTGATAATGGTGATAATGGGGACCTCGATTGTAGCCATCTCAGTAAGATTTCGAGCGATCGCTTCTGCCTGCCCTCTCTCCTCTGCATCAGCTCCGGGATATGCACCGGAAGTATCCACAAATGTAAGCACAGGAACGTTAAATTTCTGAGCAATTTTCATCAACCGCAATGCTTTTCGATATCCTTCCGGTCTGGCCATGCCGAAGTTTCTTTTAATGTTTTCCTCTACATTTTTGCCCTTGTTATGCCCGATCAGCATCACCTTTTCTTTTCCCAGCATGGCAAAGCCGCCAATCATGGCATAATCGTCACCAAAGCAGCGATCACCGTGCAATTCGACAAAATCAGAAAAAATGAATTTAATGTAGTCCTGAAAAATAGGACGTTGTGGGTGACGTGCAACCTGAACGGTTTGAAATGCTGTAAGATTGTCATAGATTTCTTTTTTTCGTTCAGAAAGTTTCTGCTCTAATTCGACCAGTTGAGCAGAAAAATCACCCTTATTTTCATTGCTTACATTTTTCAGTTTTTCGACTGCTTTTTCCATCTCAACAATCGGTTTTTCAAATTCCATTTTCAATCCTCAACGGTTATAAAAAGAAAGGATTTTGTGGAGAGTATTTTTTAGATCATTGCGGTGTGCCACTAGATCTATAAACCCATGTTCCTGCACGAATTCTGAAGTTTGGAAACTATCGGGCAGCTTCTGTTTGATCGTCTGTTCGATAACGCGTCTCCCGGCAAAGCCAATCAAAGCACCGGGCTCAGCTATGTTTACATCCCCGACCATTGCAAAAGATGCAGAAACCCCTCCGGTTGTCGGATCGGTAAGTACAGAGATATAGGGGATCTTTTTATCATTAAGCCTGGCGATTCCCGCACATGTCTTAGCCATCTGCATCAGAGAAAGAATACCCTCATGCATTCGAGCTCCACCAGATGCGGAGAATATTACATAGGGTAATTTATGGTCATAGGCATAGTTGGCAGCCTGAAGGATCTTTTCTCCTGTGGCAGAACCAAGACTTCCTCCAAGATAACGGAAATCCATTACTGCTATTACCACCGGCAAGCTGTTTATTTTTCCGGTTCCAGTGACAACTGACTCATTGAGCCCGCTCTTTTTGTTGGCATCGATAATTTTCTGGGAATATGGTCCCTTACCATCTACGAAATTGAGCGGGTCCGCAGGGCTTATGTTTTCATTTAATTCCTTGAAGGTACCGGAATCAAGGGTAATTCCGATTCTTTCGTAGGCGGTTATTTTCCCATGCCAGTTACACTTAGGACACACATTGCTGTTATTCAGGAAATCCTGTTTAAATATATGGGAATTACATGACTGGCACTTGATATAAATTGTATCTGCCAGTTTTTTCTTTGCTTCCCGTTCTGATTTGGTTTTAATAAACCAGGGCATTCTACCCTCCGATAAAGTTCAAGGAGAGAATGATGCGCTGACCTCCGAAGAAGGACAGCACACCAGGTTAGTACTATTTTTTAAGTCTGGCCTCAAGTGCAGCAAGCTCCTCATTAAGCTCTTTTGGCAACCTGTCACCAAACTTGGAATAATGTTCTTTAATTGAGTCCACTTCTTTAAGCCACTCATCTTTTTTGACTTTGAGAAGATCTTCCATGTCCTCTTTAGAGACCTTAAGACCTTCAGTGTCTATGGCATCGACAGTTGGCAGATAGCCAATTGCAGTTTCCACTGCACTGGCAGTACCTTCGGTTCTCTCGAAAACCCATTTTAAAACGCGGCTATTCTCACCGTATCCAGGCCAGAGAAATTTTCCATTGGCGGATTTACGGAACCAATTAACATAGAATATTTTTGGAAGCTTGTCTTCACTGGTTTTATTAGCGATATTGATCCAGTGAGCAAAGTAATCTCCCATGTGATAACCGCAGAAAGGAAGCATGGCAAAAGGATCCCTACGAACTGTGCCGACCTTAAGATCAAGTGCAGCTGCAGTTATTTCCGAACCCACGATCGATCCCAGAAACACTCCATGATTCCAACCGAAAGACTGATGAACCAGAGGCACAGTGCTGGGGCGACGACCACCAAACAGAAATGCACTGATAGGCACTCCTGCGGGATCTTCCCACTCCGGTGCAATTGAAGGACAGTTCTTGGCAGGAGCTGTGAACCTGGCATTAGGATGAGCAGCAGGCTTTTGGGCAGTCTTGGCATCCCACTGTTTCCCAGTCCAGTCAATAAGTTCTCCTGGAGCAGCATGTCCAATGCCTTCCCACCAGACATCATTGTCTTCTGTAAGAGCCACATTGGTATATATAGTATTCCGGTCGATCGCTTTCATGGCATTTGGATTAGAATCCATTGAAGTACCCGGAGCAACGCCAAAGAAACCAGCTTCAGGGTTAATTGCATACAGACGACCATCTTTGCCAAACTTCATCCAGGCAATATCATCACCGATCGTCTCCACTTTCCATCCTGGAACAGTGGGAATAAGCATGGCCAGATTAGTCTTACCACATGCGCTGGGAAATGCTGCAGCAATATATTTTTTAACACCCTTAGGATTGGTGATACCCAGAATAAGCATGTGTTCGGCAAGCCATCCCTCATCTCTGGCAATTGCAGATGCAATGCGTAAAGCGAGGCATTTTTTCCCTAACAGTGCATTACCACCATAACCTGACCCATATGACCAGATAGTGCGCTCTTCAGGGAAATGAGAGATATATTTCTTATCAAGAGGAGCACATGGCCATAAACCATTGTCTGATTCCCCTTCAGCCAGCGGTTTACCCACAGAGTGCAGACAGGGTATAAATTCCCCATCGCCCAGAGTCTCAAGAACTTTTGTTCCCACACGGGTCATGATATGCATATTGGCTACCACGTAGGCTGAATCAGTAATTTCCACCCCAATTTTGGCGATCTCCGAACCGATAGGCCCCATACTGAAAGGAATCACATACATAGTACGGCCTTTCATACAACCTTTATAAAGGCCTTTCATGGAATTTTTGAGCTCTTCAGGATCAATCCAGTTGTTGGTAGGTCCTGCAGCATCTTTAGTTTTAGATGCGATGTAGGTACGATTCTCTACACGAGCCACATCAGATGGATCAGAACGAAACAAGACACATCCTGGAAGCTTTTTTTCATTGAGCTTGGTAGCCACTCCACTATCCAGAGAGATTTTTATCATGCGGTCATATTCTGCTTTAGAACCATCACAAATCTCGATTGAGTCCGGCTGACACATGGCAGCCATCTCATCGATCCATTTCTGCAATTTTTGATTGGAAACCATAAATCCCTTTCGTTGCATTTTATTGATTGAGAGTTTTATTTCACGATATAAAAAAAGACCAGAGATTTGCTTAAACCTAAGCAATTCTTTGGCCCTCAATTCCACTCTTTTAAAGCGGAGATGATAACCTGACTGCTAATTTCTGATCGCTTTTGGCCTGTTTTTGGCTAGACCTGGCTCTATGCCCTGCCCCTCCTAAAACCAACCAAAGTGTTAAAGATATAAAAGAGCAGGGGCACATGCAAGAATAAAGAAAGCAAAAAAACTATCTGCAGATCCTGGAACATAATGTAGAATGGGTTTTCTGAGAGCCTTGCTTTTAGTTTTTTATTTCCACTTCCGGGACTTTATCCAGAGTAAAAATGATCATTTTTTCTCCGGTGCTGGTACTAATATCGGAATGAAGGCTTTTAACTCTCCTGCGGGTTATACCCTTAATCATATCTTCCAGCATAGAACGGCCATTCTCCAAAAGCTCTATGCGCACCTGCTTTATCAGCTCCCTGGCCCTTATATTCCGGTCTGATTTTACCAAAGAAAGCTCTGCTTTTGTAAGAACACCTTTTAGTCTCACAAGAACCATATCATCGATTAAATAGGTTTTAGTTTCCAGAGGCCCCCTGCCCATGTGCTCTTTTTCAAAACGGGTTATAGAATCGGAAATTTCAGATTCAATCTGTCCCCTTGTTTTTTTCTGATTCCCTATCATGAGACTTCCCTTGCCAGGAAAAAGTTTTGTAGCTGAAAACAACGAACTATGAAATATACGATGTTTATATAATTTATGCAGCCATTAAACATGGACTTTACCTATTCCGCCAGATATTTTATAATAATATAGAATTAAGAGTAATTTCCGGAATAGAACTCTTCTGATTAGAAAATTATGTCCTATTTTTCACCACGAGAACCTGATTCAAAAGAACGATACAGAAAGCTGCAGTTCTTCTTCTCTATCCTGCTCTTTGTTGTTATCACAACACAGACACTTCTGGTCAGCTTTACCACACATCTGGTATTTCTTATTCTGTCATTAAGCATTACTATTACTTTGTGCGTTTTTTTGCCAAAATGGATTTACAGTAATTTCTTTGAATTTAACCAGAAAATCAGAAAAGGAAAACTCCTTACCAAACGTTTTCAAAACATCTCAAAGTATTTTGAAACAATTCTGCAGGATTCAACCGATATAATCTTCTCGGTCGATACAGAAGGCTACATATTGAAATTCAATAAAGGTGCCGAACTTCATTTCGAATACTCACAGGAAGAGATAGTCGGTAAGCCACTAGTTCATCTTTTTGTAAACGATTCAGACAAAAACAAGATTCTGAACACCGTACTGCGCACCAACAAATCAGTAAATGATGAAGTTCCCATGAAATCCAAATCCGGCAACATTCTCCTTCTGAATATCAGTTTCTCGGAAATGAAAAACGACAACCAGATTATCGGAATGGTTGTGACTGCCAAAGATATTACTGATAAGAAAAAACTCGAAATGGAACTGGTGAAGAAAAATGAACTGCTCAGTAAACTGGCTATCACTGACAGTCTGACTGAACTATATAATTCCCGTCATTTTCACGACCAGATAAAGCGAGAACTGTCGCGACTCAAGAGAAATCCTGAAAGGAAACTATCTCTTGTACTGCTTGACCTGGATCATTTTAAGGAACTTAATGACACCCAGGGCCACCAGATGGGTGATCGGGTGCTGCGCTCTCTGGGTCAGGTGATTCGGGTTTGCCTGAGAAAAGATATTGACATGGGTTTCCGTTATGGTGGTGATGAATTCATTATGATTTTACCTGATACAGATAAACACCAGGCTGCCATTGCCGCAGAACGAATACAGAAACAGTTCAAAGCTTTCAGCTTCGGTAAAACCAGTCTGTCAATGGGAATTGTCGAAGCGTGCTATGATGAGGATGATCATTCAATCCTCAAAAGAGCAGATGAAGCCATGTACAAATCTAAAAAGGACGGAAGAGCTAAAATTACTTTTGGATGAAAACTGGCCGTTCAGCTATCCGAAATCTCAAATTGCCCCACTTCTCAGACAAAACATCGCTATTGCCCCTGAGACTGCCACATTTAATGATTCCACTTTTTTACTGTTAAAAGGGATTCTGAAAGAATAACCAGAGATATTCAACAATTCAGAAGACAAACCGGCCCCCTCGTTACCCAGAGCCAGAACATGACCGCGATCGGTTAAATCAAGATGCTGCCGACCATGAACATCTGCCGCCAGAATCATCAGTCCATCCGCTTTAAACCGTGATACCATCTCCAGATATCGCTCGGTTCTGCGAACCCAAACCGAAAGAATAGCGCCAGCAGAAGATTGAACCACTTTGGAGGAAAACGGGTCTGCACACTGCGAAGAAAGCAAGACTCCAGAATAATTAAAAGCAGCCGCAGTGCGAATCAAAGTTCCAACATTGCCAGGGTCCTGAACATGCTCCAGCAAAAGAACTGCTGCTCCATACTCTTTTGGCAGTTCAGAAGAATAGCATGCACCGGGGAGCTTAACTACTGCTACAATTCCCTGAGAAGTACGCGAAGAGCTGATATAATCAAGCTGTGACTGAGAAAGGATGCGCACCGGAAAGTTGTTTTTGTAAGCCGCACCCACATCTTCGATTCCCACAACCTCATCTACCGATTCAGGGAATCCTTTTATGATCTGTTCTGCAGCACGAAAACCCTCAACAAGAAAAAAACCCTCCTGCTGACGGATTTTAGAGTCAGAGAGTGCCCTGTACCATTTCAAAGATCTCAAAAAGGATTCTCCTCTTTGAAAAGAGGCAACCAGTTTCTAAGCAGTGACACACTTTTCAGAGTGTCACTGTTGTAGATAAAAACGGTATTTTCCTCTTTTCGGTGCCCTGTTTGAGTAACATCCTGCCGATTCAAAATGAGTCTGGCATTTTCCAGAACCCCAAGAGTATCCCTATTAATAGTTTTTTCTTTTCCAATACGCTCCAGAGCATCTTCAATCTGCTGTTGGGTAATTCTTACCAAAGAACCACCCTCCTTAACTCCGTTACGCTCCCCCGTATCCTTTATCACATCTAACAACTTAAAAGCATTCTCAGAGAAATCTTCACCGATTAACTTACTCCCGCACTGCCTGGCCTTTAAGAAGTTCATATAGAGATGCAGAATACCAGTAGATTTCAAGATGACATATTCCTGATCATCAGTAGTTCTGTGAATCAGCACCATTTCTTTGAGAATCAGATGTAATAATAACCGCTCAACCTGCAAACTGCCAAGACCGGTGATTGAAAAAACCGTTTCCTTGAGCCTTGACAGTAATACTCCCCTGCTGTCCCCGATCGTGATACCTTCATTTGTATCAAGCAGAATGAGAATTCGGATAAAAGCCGAAATACTTCTGGTTATGATTTGATCACTGGTTTTTTGCATTGTGTCCCGGAGTCGCTTAATAAGCTGCTTAGTCAAGGCACTTAACCAGGAAGGAACCTTTTTCATAGTCCGCGAGAATAATTCTTCGTCAATAACGGTTACCACAGTGTCTTCAATAACCTGAGCAGTTCCATCATTTGACTGGCGATTCAGTAAAGAGAGCTCTCCAATAACGCTTCCAGGTCCTAATTCTGCCAGCTCTAAGGAGTATTCCCCCTCCTGTTTGAGGATACGCACCTTCCCAGACCGAACAATAAACATTTCATGGTTTGATTCACCCTCAACAAACATCAGTGTTCCACGTTTGAAGTGTCTTTCATTACGGTTAGGAACTGGCTGAAGATCAGCGTTTTTTTCTAAAGGAGCCGAAGGTTTCTTTTTCATGATACCTCCAGTTCGAAAAAAGGTAGCCATTGCTTTATATTTTTTATTCTGCTCAGGACTTCCTTTTTGAACAAAATTACGGTGTTGGTATCTGATGGGATGATCTTTATAAGTTTTTCCCTATCAAGATCCAACAGAGTTTTCTCCAGCAGATCAGTTTTTTCTTCAGAGAGTTCCTCCAGAAGCGCAGATTTCATTAAGAGAGCTCCCTTCTCAGTCTGCTGTCCATATTTCTGAGCCACAGAACCGATATCATCTAAAAATGCTACCGATTCATCTGATAATGAACATTCCATAAAACTTTTTTTCTGACTTTTTAACAACAGATATTCATTATACAAATGCAGAACTTCAATATCTTTGATCAACACCGCTCTGGACTCAGACCTGCTTTCTGATTCAATCTGCAGAATCCCCTTTTTGGAGAGCTTTTCCAATATTTTCTGAGTTTCTTTTTTTCTCAGCCTGGAAATAAAAAATCCCTCACTGACAATAAGATCGTAATCGATGGTTATGTTATCAGCGGATCCTTTTTTGTGGACAGGTAATAAAAGAAGAATCAGCGATACCAGTCCTTGGGTCTTATCCCTGAGAGAGGACTGATCAGCCCGTTTAGAGGCTGCATGAATACGATTGACAACTACTTTAATTATGCACTGAAACCAAAGGGGTATGAACTTAAAAACATACTGAAATTCCTGCTGAGTGATGACTGTTGCCTCGACATCATCTATAGCTTTTACCTTTTCAGCCTGTGGAAACCCACCAATTAGATACATCTCACCGATGAGGCCTCCTTTTTCAATCACCTCCAGCTCAACCTCACCCTCAGAAGTTTCTTTATATACCCCTACTCTTCCCTTCTGGAGAATAAAAAGATCTCTGGTGGTTGAACCCAGCCCAGACAGAATTTCACCGGCTTTAAAAACGCGAATCTGCTGCTGAACCGGTCTTTTCCCTCTTTTTAGCTGATTCGGTGCAGAATTCATTTACAATTTCACTTTCTAAAAACAATCCAGAAAAGCAAAAAGGAGAAGATTGTCTCTTCTCCTGATAACACTAAAAGCAACCTGATTTGGAAACTACCTTTTTTCTTTGATGCGAGTCGATTTTCCTGTACGGCTTCGCAGATAGTAAAGTTTCGCACGACGAACGCTACCTCGTTTAAGAACCTTAACCTCAGAGATAAGCGGTGAAAATGCAGGAAATATTCTCTCCACATACACGTTTCCAGATGCCTTTCTCACAGTCACAGTAGTACCCACGCCAGTTCCCTGGGTCTGAATAACCACGCCCTGAAACTGCTGGATTCTCTCTTTATCACCTTCTTTAATACGAAAAGAGATAGAAACAGTATCACCAGACTGATAATTAACAGTCTTGCCAGCTATCTGCTTTTTCTCTATTGCCTTGATAATTTCCTGCACAGGTACCTCCTCGTCTAACAACAGTTTATATTTTTATCTTTTTTCCAAAAATTAATTAACTGTCAAACCTCATTTATTCCTTTGATCTTTTCCCAAAGATCCGGACGACGTTTTCTAGTCATTTCAATTGACTGCTCTTTCTGCCATTTCAAAATGTTAGCATGATGACCGCTGATAAGCACCTCAGGAACATTCATCTGTTCAAAGATTTCAGGACGAGTATATTGAGGACAACTGAGAAGGCCGTTATAATGAGAATCATTTTCAGCACTGTCTCTGTTGCCCAGCACTCCCGGAACCAATCTGGTTATTGCATCTACCATGACCATGGCAGGGATCTCTCCACCCGAAAGCACATAATCGCCAACAGAGATCTCCCGGTCTACATACTTATCACATACTCTCTGATCTATTCCTTTGTAACGGCCGCAAAGCAGAATCAGCGCCTTCTCATCTAGAAAACTTTTAACAAGCTGCTGGTTTAACAGTTCCCCCTGCGGAGAAAGATAAATCACCAGTGGGTTAAGTTCCTTCAGGCGCTCCTTTGCATCATTTATCGCTCCGGCCAGCGGCTCTGGTCTCATAAGCATGCCAGCATTCCCCCCGTAAGGATAATCATCGACAGTCTTGTGCTTAGTGTCATCGGAATAATCCCTGATATCATGAATATCTATAGAGATCAATTTCCTCTCCAAAGCCCGTTTAATAATACTATCGGAAAAAGCGCCCGTAAACATTGAGGGGAAAAGCGTCAATATATCAAAGAACATAAGCCTGTAAACCACAAAAATTGAATCAGATTAATACAGTAACTCCTCCAGAAAATCCTGCCTGAGAATTACCAACTTTTTTTCTTTATCGATACTAACAATTGAATCTTCATTCATCGGCACCAGAACCAATTCACCATCCATGCGTCTTATCTCCAATGAATCGGTGGTCGGGAAATTAAACACTTGCTCAACTACTCCGATCTGGCGATTGCTGTCAGAATAAACTTTCATTCCCTTCAGCTCAAAATGATAAAAATGCTGCTGATCCAGAGCAGGGAGCTGTTGAGAGCTGATAAAGACCAAATGGTTTTTGATCTTTTCAGCAGACTGAAGATCATTTATTCCCTTAAAGCGGCAAACCAACCCCTTGGGTCGTTCCTGAATTTCTTCGATAGTGCTTTTCTGTGCTGTTTTTGGATTTAAACCAATCCACACATCTATCGGCACTTCCAACAGTTCCATGGACTTGCCATAAGATTCCAAAGCACACAAACCATCAAGCCCTATCGTACGCAAGAGTTTGCCAACCGCAATCAATTCTTCTGGCATGAGTTCAGAACGAGTTCAGATTGCAAAAACTCAGGACTTTTGTTTTTTCGGTTTTGACTTACGCTTTCGTTCAGGCTTACGCTCGACATTGAGCTGCTCAGTTGAAAGCCCTTTCTCCAGCCCTTCCATTTTCTCAAAAAAACGATCTTCTCTAAGAAGGTTTTTAACGGTTAATGTAGGTTGTGCACCATTTTTGATCCAGTAAGCTGTCCGTTCCACATTAAAGCTGAATTGCTTAGGAACAGTCTGAGGATCATACGAACCGATAGTCTCCAGAAAGCGTCCATCTCTTTGGGCACGGCTGTCAGCAGCCACAACACGGTACTTCATTACTTTACTTCTACCCACACGGGCTAAACGAATTTTAACAGGCAAGATTCACTCCTTGCACATAAGGTTGAATTAAAAAAAAAGTTATTCGAGTCAGAAAGGCGACATACTCCTGAGAGCAGCAGACTGCCCCCTTTTACCGGCGATTTTGTTCATCCTTTTCATCATGGTCTTCATGGTGTCAAACTGTTTGAGCAGCTTGTTTACATCCTGAACCGTAGTACCGCTGCCAAGAGCAATCCTGCGTTTCCTGTTACCATCGATGATATTTGGCTTTTCCCGTTCCTCAAAAGTCATGGAACAGATAATCGCCTCTATTTTATTGAAAGCACTATTATCAATTTCTGTGTCCTTAAGATAATTTCCGACACCGGGAATCATGGAAAGAAGATCACTTAAAGGGCCCATCTTTTTGATTTGCCTTAGCTGGTCAAGGAAATCCTGCAAGGAGAAAAGATTTTTCCTTATCTTGCGCTCCAGCTTTTTGCTTTTTTCCAAGTCGATATTTTCCTGGGCACGTTCCACAAGCGAAACGACATCACCCATACCCAGAATTCTTCCTGCCATCCGCTCAGGATAGAAAACCTCCAGTGCATCGGGTTTCTCACCAACACCCACATACTGTACCGGCACCCCGGTAACATCCAGTATTGATAAAGCCGCTCCCCCTCTGGCATCACCATCGAGTTTGGTTAAAATTACTCCGGTAAAATTTATCTCTTTATGAAACTGCGCAGCAACAGTGACAGCATCCTGACCAGTCATGGCATCAGCCACAAAGAATATCTCATCGGGTTTGGCCAAAGAACAGATAGCCTTCAGTTCATCCATCATCTCAGCATCGATATGAAGTCTACCCGCAGTATCAATGATCACAATGGAAAAATCCTGCCCCCTTGCATACTCCAGAGCATCTTTGGCAATATCTATGGGCTTTTTCTGCCGGTCAGAGTAAACAGCAATGGAGAGAGATTTACCTAAAGTTTCAAGCTGATCTATTGCGGCAGCGCGATAAGTATCACAGGCCACCATCAATGGGCGATGTCCCTGTTTTCTGTAATGAAGAGCCAGTTTTGCACAAGCAGTAGTTTTACCTGAGCCCTGAAGCCCAGCCATAGTGATAACATTCAAGCGGTTGGTATGCAAGCGGATAGAACGAGCATTACTGCCCATAAGAGCAGTCAGTTCATCATGAACCAGTTTTACAAACTGTTGTCCAGGGGTGATACTTTTTAATACATCACTGCCCAGAGCCTTTTCCTGCACCGATGCACTGAACTTTTTAACTACCTTATAATTAACATCCGCTTCCAACAGCGCGCGTTTAACATCACGCACCGCTTCAGCAATGTTTTCTTCGGAAAGCTTACCGCGCCCACGAAGTTTATTAAAAATGGATTCAAATCTATTAGAAAGTTCTTCAAACATATTTTGTCAGCATTATTTTTAGTTGTGGGTAAGTCCGTTAAATATACCCGGAAATTTCCTAAAGATACGTTTTGATCAGGAAAAATACAAGCACTATAAAACCGACCTGTTTATTAAATTGTTAAACCTGAAAATCACAGTAGACTGTAGTGTACTACACACAATCTTCCATATGTAAATTTTTCTACCTAAAGCACTCTATTAATTACGGAAAAAGGAGTCATATATTCATGGATCATCTGTACTATATGCACACTGCGTACCAGCAAGCGTTAAATGCATTCGATGATGGAGAGGTTCCGGTTGGAGCCGTAATCGTAAAAAACAACAAGATAATCGGCAAAGGCTACAACCAGGTGGAGAAGCTTTGTGATGCCACCGCTCACGCAGAGATCATCGCCATAAGCGCCGCCTCCTCCATTAAAGAATCCTGGCGCTTAACCGATTGCACAATATATGTAACCCTGGAACCTTGCATCATGTGCCTTGGAGCACTTCTGCAAACCAGAACCGCCTCGATAGTCTACGGAGCGTCAGACCCCAGAGCCGGTGCCATCGACTCCCATTACTACCGGCAGGAACTCCAGAGAAGCTACGGCTATTTCCCCTCGGTTATTCCATCAATTATGGAGCAGGAGTGCGCTGCTCTTCTAAACTCTTTTTTTTCCAAAATACGAAAAAAAGATTAAAGTTTTCCAATCCCCTTCCGATAAAACTAACAGGAGATAATATCGCAGGGGGGAGAAAACGGCAAATCCTGAACTTCCCTGCTCAGCTACGAGAGGAGGCTAATACAGCAGCAAAAGTGTAGTTTCGCATTATCAACAGATTAACATGGAAAGTTAATCGCATTTTTTTTCACAGGGAGGTTCTACAATGCGTATCAATCACAACATCAATTCCATGAATACAATGAGTGCTCTGTTTAAAACCAACAGAGACATGAGCAGTTCCTTGGAAAAACTGTCCACAGGTCTACGGATAAACCGTTCAAGCGATGATGCTGCAGGGTTGGCCATATCAGAAAACCTCAGATCGCAGATTCGGGGAGTCGCTCAGGCTCAAAGAAATGCTCTTGATGGAACTTCGCTTCTTCAAGTAGCTGAAGGTGCAGCAAATGAGATCTCCGATATCCTTCAGAGGATGCGTGAACTGGCAGTCCAATCCTCAAATGACACTCTCACCTCTACCGAAAGATCCTATGCAAACCAGGAGTTCAGTGCTTTGCGTCAGGAAATAGACCGCATCGCCTCAGTAACCAATTACAATGGAATAGAGCTGATTTCCAATAGTTCTGTAGGACGTTTTGGTATGACAGGTGCCTCAACTGGAAATACGCTCTGGATCGATGCCGGCTCCACCACCGGAACAGACAGTATCACTATAACTATTGATACCCTCACTGCCCAGGCCCTGAACTCAAACCTTGCCAGCGCAACCCTTACTAATCAGGCAAATGCACGGAGTTCTATTTCCTATATAGACACAGCAATTAATAAGGTTAACAGCACCAGAGCCAATATCGGTGCTTACGTCAATCGGCTCGAACACGCCATCAACAACCTGCTGGTAAGTGAAACCAACCAATCTGCCGCTGAATCGATGATCAGGGATGTTGATTTTGCCAACGAATCAGCCAGATTCTCCCGCAATCAGATCCTTATGCAGTCTGGTACCGCGATGCTGGCACAATCAAATATGGTGCCTCAGAACGTTCTGGCTCTAATGCGGTGATTTATCAAAAGAGACCGGTTTTTCTGCTCATCAGAAAACCGGGCCTTCTTCTTAACCCGATTTAGACACAAAAAAACCTAACCTTAATATAAATGAATAATTTACTATTAAAATAATAGATTATAAAATATAAACAAAAATGAATACCAACTCTTTAGAGCTGATATTCATTTTGATTATTGCAGAGTTTTGATCTGTTTGCGTTCTATTTTTCTATCAGTCTGCCGTGTTTCCGCCCAAGAAAGTGCATGATCTTCGCTCGTACATACATTTTATTTAATTAAACATGTATTTATTTCCTTTATTCCTATTTAATAGTTATTTTACTAAATCTACCCAAATAAAGGACTACAAAGATGAAAAAACAACTCATATCAGCCTGTTTACTGTTTATTTTCAATCTTGCTTTTTCTTCAGAAACAGTGGATTCCACCACAAAAGATACTACACCAGCCGCTGCACCAAACAATTCAGCAGAAGACCCTTTTGCATACGAGTGGAACTTTCTTCCAGGCGATGCCATCAGGATTACCGTTGATCCTGACACCGGTTTCCCTAATGGAGTTTATCCGGTTGAAGCCGATGGGTTTGTGGATCTTCCCATGATAGGACCTCTTTCAGTAAAAACTGTGAATAGAGCTGACTTTGAAAAGAAGGTTAAAGATGCCTACATACCTATTTTAAGATTTTCCAGTGTTCAGGTCAGAAGAGTCATGTCTATAGGTTTTCAGGGCGGATTTCAAAGACCTGGAGTTTATTGGGTGACCCCGGGATCAACTCTTTGGCGCACAATATCTATGACCGGCGGAACGATACGCGAGGACGGACTAAAAAAAATAAAATGGGAGCGAGATGGTAAAAGAATGGATCAAAAAGTAATAGAGCTTTTAAAAAACCCTCAACCGATTTATAAACTTGGATTTCGTTCCGGGGACATAATCCGAGTAATACACCGTCCCAAAAAGACCGGGTGGGAGATATTCAGACAAGACGTTCTTCCTCTAATAAGCATCGGTCTTTCCAGTGCTGTTACAGCAATTACACTTTACGAATGGTCTCAAAGGTAATATCATGCAGCAAGGCCTGAATAACCCTGTATCTTCTTTTAAACCGGATTACGTTTATTGGATAAAGCATTATGCCAGTCTTCTCTGGAGATGGAAATGGTATATAATACCGGTATTTCCCGCATTGGTGGTAACGTGGCTACTGCTTGTGGTTACATTCGGTAAAGTAAGACCTGAACTTGGTGTAGACATTATTTTCGGCTTTGAAAAACAATCCAGTGTACTGGTGTTGCCTGAAGCTCTTCCCAGCGGAATGGGAAAAATGAACCTGATTCAAAGCAGGAATTTTCTTAGTGAGATTGTTGACTCTCTCTCTCTGCATTTTATACTCCCGAAGTTTAACCGATCCTCTATACTTAACTATGTTCTCGTTGACAGCACTGCTATCCCCGGAAAGTACCGCTTTGCCATAGATGAACAATCAAGACTCACCTACACAGTTGCATTAACTAACAAAGTACTTAAGCTAAATAAAAAGGTAATCACCACAGGCAGACTTCCATCACTTGATACTTTGAACACAAATGGAATGAAATTTGTCTTTGCTCCACACTTTCTTAAAAAGCCCTTTGATTTTAATTTTTATGTGATTCCCAGGGAAAAGGCTGTAGAGAATCTCAGAAACAAGATTTCTATTGTCGGAAATACCAGACGTGACCCGATGATGGAAGGTGTGGTAATGGTCAGATTAAGCGGCACCGACCCTCAGCTCATCTCCACTACCATCAATAAAATTGCAGATAAGTTTGTAGAAAGAAACCTCTCTTTCCGCAAGAGAAAAACCAGCGAAGTACTCAAAGCACTGCAAAGACAACTCCAGTTAGCTTCCGAACAGCTTCGTCAGGATGAAAGCAGGATTCGTGCATTCAAAGAGGAAAACCCTAAAGTCGGCCTGGGTATAGATGCCCAGAATGCAATTAACACTATGACTATGCTGGAATCAAAAGACCTTACAATTTCCACAGAAATCGATGAGGCAAATGATCTTCTAAAAAGATTTTCTGAAACAACCGTGAATGATAAAGATCAAACAACCAGCGAAGCGCTTCTTTTTCTCAGCAACCGCAGTGTTTCAACCGCGATCATTCTTAGACAGGATTTTAACACCCAATCACAGCAAAAAGCTTCACTGCTTGCCAGCCGCTATTCACTTGAGCATCCTCTGATTAAGGAAGCTCAGTCGAAAATTGAGTCAATAAGCATTAAAACTATGCAATTACTCCAGGATTTTATTAAAAAGCAGAATGAGGAGATTGCGAAAACAAAATCTCAGAAAACGCTTTCCTTAAGCCAGTTGAAAGGACTTCCACAAAAAGAGATGCAACTGGCAGCAATGACCAGACAGCAGCAAATCAACTCAGAGATCTATTCAAATCTGCTCAGCAGGTATAATCAAGCAAAAATCGCCGATGAAACCGAGGTAGCAGACATTTATATAATGGATTATTCAGTTCCGCCAGAAATGGCTTCAGCTCAAAAAGAGCTAATGAAACTGGTAGCTATAGGTTTACTGGTATGCATACTGATAGCTTTTGGCCCGGCAGTAGTTTTTAACTTTTTTGATAAAAGACCCAGGTCTGAAGATGATCTTAAAAGATTTATGCAATTTCCGGTTCTGGAAATTATCCCATCACTGAACAAAAAAAAGTTTAAAAACAAAGATGACGGTGAAGACAACCATGGCAATGCTGTGGATTCTAAACTTCTGATCATTGGTCCTACCGTTACCTATGTTCATGAACTGTTCCGCTCTTTAAGGGCAAAACTAAATTATCGGCTGGAAAATACTAGCGGTAAATCGATTCTGGTTACCGGTTACGATTCAGGTGAAGGGAAATCTCTGATTGCTTCAAATATGGCAATCATGGCCGCTCAACAGCACACCCCTACCCTTCTTATCGATGCAGATATGCGCAGAGGTGTACTTCATAAAACTTTTGCAGTTTATAATCAGCCCGGTTTATCCGATCTTCTGCTGTGTGAACATCAGATAACCGAACAGATGTTGCGTTCGTCAATAAAACTGACTTCGTTTCCACACCTGTTCCTTCTTACAGCAGGAAACCCTGTTCAAAATCCTACAGAACTTTTAACCAGTCGCTTGTTTAAAGGCATTATGCAATGGCTTGATGCCCGATTCGCAATGATCATTATAGATGCTCCGCCATTATCTCCAGTTACCGATGCGATTATAATGAACAAGGTTGTTTCAGGATCTGTTCTGGTAGTAAGGGCAGGGAAAACCAATACTGCAGGGCTCAACAAGGTAATAAATGAGTACCCCTCCTTTAAAGAGAAAATTCTGGGTGTGGTTCTTAATGGAGTAAACAATGTGCCAAAGCAGAAAAAATATAATGCCTATTATTACAGGAGTAATCCAGGGTTAAAGCCGGAACAGCCACTGCTTCTGACTGCACAGGTTAGTCAGGAAAATGAAGAGTCATAGTGAAAAGAGAAGCACGAAATGCAAAACAGGAAGTGGGAGTTGAGACCACCAAAACACCTGCTCTTCAATCGGTTTTCAAACAAATCGCAAAGATTAGGTAGTTTTCAAAATGCAAGCTGTTGCCTGTAATTTTTAAGTCACTCTTTTTCCTCCGTCACCAGAACAGAACCTCCTGACCTCCGAAAACAGCCCCAAAAATTCACTCCTTTTTAACACCTACCCCTTCATACAACAATTTTTCTACTTCGGTCTAAACTTTGCTTTTTTGTCATGATCAAAAATTAAAACTCCTTTAAACCTAAAAACCGCTGTAGGTGGCGATGAAAAACCGTAAGATGTTGATACAGAAAGGGTTGAAGCTCTTGCTATGTTTTATCTACAGATGATAATACCGAAAGAGCTGATCAGGCAAAGAGCTATAATCCAGGTACAGGCAGAACGAAGTGACAATCCCTTTATGCGTCCATCCTATAAATTCAGCTCTACAATCCTGCCAATCTTGATATTTTACTCTTTTGCTTTTTCCCTGATCCCTCTGCCCCCGCCAGTGATCGTACCTAATTATAACAGAATACCTATTGGCCAAATCGAAGCATCTGAAGCCGGTGCTTATGTTGCCCGTGCCTCAGGAATTACCGCTACCTGGTATAATCCCGCAGGATTAGCACTAACTCAAACCTTCGCACTCAACGCCAGTTATAACGGTCTGGAATTAATGAAATTCGACTTACAGGACTTCTCAAGCCTTCGCTCGATTAATATTGAAGGAACACCGGGGTTTCTGGGAGTGGTTGCAAGAGTAAAAAGCCCCAATCCACTCAGTCTCAGCATCGCTTTAAGTCAACCGGTCTTCTGGAGACCAGCTTTCGATGCTACTGCAAAAGCAGAAATGCAGGGATTCGATCTTTCAATTATTAACGATATTTACTTTACTACTTATTATCCGGCTATTGCCGCAGGGTTAGTAGTTAATAAAAGCTTTCGCGTTGGCCTGGGAATAAGTTTCCCCTATACCAGCTTCAATGTCAATCAATCCCTGTCAGGACATCCACAGTCAACCGATCCGAGCGATTTCCTTTTATACTTTCACACCAATGGAACTGTCCTGCATCTGGCTGCTTCAGCAGGAATACAACTGCAATTAACCGACAATATCCTGTTTGGAATAACATTCAGGACTCCAGGGGCTAAACTTTTTAACAATGCCTGGATCCATTATGACTTTATGATGTATAAAGAAGATACCGTCATGTCCGTTTCTTTAAGAGACACCGGTGCAGTATTCGAATATAAACAACCTGCTCAACTTTCTTTTGGTTTGTCCTACTCTAAAGAAAGATGGTCTTTTGAGCTGGATCTTAATCTGTTCCAGTGTTTTGGTAAATACACTGTGTTGCGAAGCGATGAAAATGCAATCGTTGAAACATTCAATGGCACAGATGTAACAACAGTTACAGAAATGCCTTTCCCAAACTATTCCTATGATAACAAGATGGTGATAAACACAGCGATAGGAGGCGATTACAGAATTTCTGAACACTTGAGCATGCACATTGGCTTTTGCACCGATTTTTCTCCGGTAAATCCTGCGTATTCCAACACTTTCAGAAGTATAAATCTTTTTAATATTACTTTTGGTGTTTCAGCAGTCTTCAAGAAATTTACCGGAGCATTGGGGACCCGCTTTAACTTCGGTTCCTCTGATTCTTTTATCACCGGAAAGAGTCTTATGGATAGTCCTCCTGGAACCAGACTATTGTTTCGCTCGTTTTCGCTTTTCTGGGCTGTTACCCTAGGTTCGTAAATGTGTCCATCCGGGTTTTGTTATGAAACACAGGGGCGGTTCAGTATAAAAAACGTCACGTCACGAAATTTTGCACCACCGATTTTTATTTTGCATTTTAACTAAATAATCGATAGCTTTAACAGGTACTACAGTACGAAAAAATACCAGTTCTCTTATGCACATTTTATTTCCGGAGTGATAATTCAAATGAAACCTTGGTATTGTGTTTTAATCCTTGAAAAACTTAGCAGTTGTCTAAAACCTTGCTACTGTATCTTAATTCCTTAAAAAACTTAGTAGTTGTCTAAACCTTAGTAGCTGAAGAATAGAACAAATAACCACAATCTTATTACCTTATTAAAAAATAATAAAAATCGAGTACCATAACCTGTACAAGCATTTTGTTTTCAAAACAATTGAACGGTCAATCACTAATAGTCACATCTATTGTGATATCCCTCTCTGCGTGTAGGATTCAGGATATCCTCACCGTAGAGTAGACGCGGGTTTCCGCCGCGCCCCTCGTCAAACCGTACGTACAGATTTCCCGTATACGGCTTACCAATCGATTTCACACAGAAAGCACACACAAATAGCCAAGATTAGAGAGGCTCCCATCCCAGTTTACGAAGATGAGTATAATAACTTACACCTTTAGGGGGTCTCATCGATCTTTGACTACGACGTTGTAGATGAGTCTTAAGACGCAAAAGAATATACCAGTTTATTGACCGGAATGCTTTACGGGGGTATCCATATTTAAAATAATTTGCCCAGCCTCTGCACTGTAAATTAATATCCAGTATGATTTCTCTTACTGGTTTGAAACACATCTCAGAGCCAGTCATTTCTTTTATGGCATCCCTTTCCCGTTGCATCGATTTTCCAGACGGTATAATATTAAGATAGTGAAAATCTCTTCCTTTAAGATCCTTGTCATACCTGAAGGTAAAGCCAAGAAAGTTCAATGATTCTCCTCTCTTACCTACATTTACACATCTGGTCTTATCACGGTTAATCTGCAAATCAAATCGCTTTTCAAGCATCGATTCCGCATAAACAACTATTTGACTGCCAACATAACGAGCCAATATAACAAAATCATCCGCATAGCGAACCATTCGTGCATTTGCCCAGTTACGAGGTCCATTCGCTCCATTGAACACTTTATCAAACCAGTGCAGGAACAAGTTTGCCAGTAAAGGAGAAATAACACCACCTTGTGGTGTCCCCTGTTTAGGCTTTGTTACTCGTTTTCTGCCTTGTTCATCATGGTCTTCTATAGGAGCTTCGAGCCATTTGCGTATCAGATTCAGTACCGACCTATCGGTTATCCGCTTCTGCAAACAGGCAACCAGCTTATCATGGGGAATAGTGTCAAAGTAGCTCTTAAGATCTGCATCATAAATCGCAGTCCGACCTTCTTTCAGGTTCCTTTTAATCTCTTCCAGTGCATCATGTGCTGAGCGTTCAGGTCGAAATCCAAATGAACATTCCAGAAAATCAGCCTCAAATATTGGCTCTATTATCAATAGTGCCGCTGTTTGTGCAACCCGATCTTTTATTGTTGGTATACCAAGGGGTCTTTGTCCTCCGTTTGATTTAGGTATGTAAACCCGCTTCACACGATTCGGACGATAGGTCTTCCTCTTAAGGGATTCATGCAGTTCCGCCAGAAATCCTTCGATTCCTTTGGAATGTTGCTCTATTTCCTTAAAGGTAATTCCATCAACACCTGCTGCACCATTGCGACTTCGTGCAATTTGCCACGCCGCATTCAAAACGTCAAGCCTGTAAATCCTGTCATATAACGCATAGAACCGGAATTGAGGCTCCTGTTTCGCTTTCATGTAAAGTTTCTGTCTCAGTTGGGAAAGTTTCTCCGGTAGTGCAACCCCCTTGGTTCCTAAGAACGCAGGTATTTCGTCCTGCCAGTTTTCCGTAGTGTAGCTTTCGCTCAAGCGGCTCTCCTTTCTTCTGACTCCACATATCTAAGGTAAGGCTCCTTTGCTCCATCAGATTTCTCTGACTTCTTCGCTACTATGAGCCTTTCCGACTTCCATATCAGCAGCCTTAACAGTTATTGTTTCCCATCAAAGCCTTGAGCTGGGACTCAGCCAATATGGATCTCCCAGGTTCCTTGACCATTCTTTCGGTACGCGCTCTCCCTAACAACCCCGAGACGTCCTGTAACTGCATTTGCTTATTTCTTCATTACAGATAATAGATTTCAACATCTCAGAAAGTCTGATCACGTCTTTAGCGTAACGAGGCTAAATCGGGTTCACGCCTAAGCATTAGGGCTCGCACCTTTGAGATATCAAGAGGTTTTCTCTTGTTCGCCACCTCGTAACGGAGGTGACCGGCCAGCTCCCCTTGTTCGGTTACCCTTACAAGAGTGGCCGTCTCTACATGCCATATAAGCAATTAACATGGATAGATCCTTTCATCTATCAAGAATGGCCAGTTCGACTGGCACACC
>JAEYNR010000066.1 GCA_023412475.1 Fibrobacterota bacterium
GTGGGACAATCTCACCCTCTATAGAAAAAGGTTTATTGATCCTGAAACCAGAAGAGGGTTCCAGCGGTATTACATATTTTATTCTGTATTCGATTGGAGTGGCTTTTTTTTCGGGCTCATATTCATCTACACCGGTAATAAATTTATTAGAATCGGATGAGCTGTATTTTTGAGAGGAGAGATGTCTGGGGATGTTGATATCATGCCATGGCCTGGTCATAATCGAAGTGCTCCTTTTTTCAAAAAGGGAAATACTTTTGTAACCATGGGAACAAAATGAACATTTGGGAAAGGATAGTTCTTATAAACTATATGGGAAGCAGGGGGGAAAGCACGGAAAAAATGAGATGAATTGTCGATAGGTATTGGGTTGTTGTGATTGAAATATCCTAAAAACCACAGATTATCCCGCCCCTTCAGGGCTTGTTAACACATGGATATATTATCAACCCGGGCCTGCAGCCCGGGCTGTTATATGTCGCCCCTTCAGGGCTTGCATGTATATCCTCACCGAAAGCGCCCTTTTTCTGCAGCTTCAATATCTCAATATCTCAATATCTCAATATCTCAAATCTTAAATCTCAAATCTGATCTCCAATATCTGAAATCGAAAATCTGATATCGAAAATCTTACATCAGCTCTCAAGAACACAAATCGATTTGGGAACAACTATGCGAAGTGCAACTGTTTCTGAAAGATTAAAAACGTAGTCCCTGGAGGAAGGCCCCTCAAAGCCAGCCATCAAATCCTGACCCAGTACAATTGATACATACTCCTGTGCACTGGCTATGAGAACTCCACCCGATGAAATCGCAGCCGACTTAATGATTCCTTCTGTGACAAGTGTCTGAAGATGATTCATCTCAATGATTTCGGTATCAGGATAACGACGGAACAATTTATTGTAAAGAGTTGTGGATAAAGCAAGACTATAGGGTCCATAAAAGCCCTCCTTGTCCAGTACTTCTGTAGCCTTCAGAATAGATTCCACTGCATCACCCACCTGATCCCATGGATTCATTTTGAACCGAAGCACCTCAGGATGACTTATCAGGCCATAGAGCCCGGAATCCTTTATTCCATATAAAAGAAGCCTGTCCTCCTGAGAGGTGATCTTGAGAACACTACTGATCAGATTCTCCAGATTAATCTTAAGCCCCGCCTTCTTGAATGCCTCTATATCCCTTGCTGCAATACTAAATGAAGAACTCAGTTGCACCAGAGGAACTCCATGCGCAAGAGAAATATCGGGCCCATCCTCTTTAGCTTCCACTAACTTTTCATTACCCGGAACAAACTGCAAACCTAACCCACAGGGCCCCTCAGTGTAAAGAAGTTTACGGACACTCAACTGTGCCTGAGCCACATTTTTTACAGTGTCATCCAGGGTTTTCCAGAACTGCTGATCGAAAGGTGCATCATCTCTGTTAAGCAGACTCAATGACATCCGTATCCTCCCTTTATTTATTACTTTTTTTCAGATTTCCCACAGTGACAATCTCCGATGATTGCTCAGCACTCTCCTCTTTTGTAAGTCCAAGCTTCTCTTTGATCTCTTCGACCTCTGCAGCCCCCTCAGCCATAAAATCGATCTCCTGTGGAGCAAGTAACTCTAAAAGACGCTGAAACTCTCCCTTATGCACCCGCTCCTCATTGGCGATATCAATCAGAACTTCCCTGGCCAGCTCATTTGTGGTGGCATCTGCTATGGACATATAGATATGGGTTGCCTCCTCCTCTGCTGCAAGCGAGAGCCTCAGTGCTCTCAAAAGTTCACTATGGGTTAATTTTCGTCCTGGAGCCATTCCCACAAATGGATTTACAAATTCAGGCATTGGTGTAGCCTCCATCTTTTTTGAGGTGGAATTTTGAATTATTACGGTGAGTAATTTTGATATTCAAAACTTGTGCCACAAAGAGAAGACACTCACAATGAAGAATTGGGAATCTGATTATCCCGCCTCTTCAGGGCTTGTTAACACATGGATACATTATCAAATCCGGGCCTGCAGCCCGGGCTGATATATATCGCCCCTTCAGGGCTTGGGATTACCCCTGTCATTGTTTACCCTAAAAACCGCAGTAGCTTGACGCGAATAATCCCGCAGTCTGAATCTTTTAATAAAAAGCTTTGGTGATTAATTTACAGAGCTTTAAAAATTTATTGACACAGCTTTAAATTTTAACGAAAAAGCTTACCGGTCTGGATGAATTAACTTGAGAGGTTGAGCTGGAATGCCTGGCACTTTTAGCGAAAATGCTTTGAAACTTATAATAAAAGCTTTGGTGATTAATTTACAGAGCTTCTAATTTTAACCTACAGAGCTTTAAAAATTTATTTACACAGCTTTAATTTTTAACGAAAAAGCTTACCGGTCTGGATGAATTAACTTGAGGGGTTGAGCAGCAAAGCCTGGCGCTTTTAGCGGAAAAGCTTTGAATCTTTTAATAAAAAGCTTTGGTGATTAATTTACAGAGCTTTCATTTCTAATTTACAGAGCTTTAAAAATTTATTTACACAGCTTTAATTTTTAACGAAAATGCTTACCGGTCTGGATGAAATAACTTGAGAGGTTGAGCAGCAAAGCCTTGCACTTTTATCGAAAAAGCTTTGAATCTTTTAATAAAAAACTTTGGTGATTAGTTTACAGAGCTTCTAGTTTTAATTTACAGAGCTTTAAAAATTCATTTACACAGCTTTAATTTTTAGCGAAAAAGCTTACCGGTCTGGGTGAAATAACTTGAGGGGTTGAGCAGGAAAGCCTGGCGCTTTTATCGAAAAAGCTTTGAATCTTTTAATAAAAAGCTTTGGTGATTAAACGAAAATGCTTTGGGTAATAAACTGAAAAGCTTTAAATTCAATCGAAAGATAGCAAACTATCAAACAGCAGGTATAATAATAAGTCTGGTTCAGCCCCCCTTTTTTTAAGCATGGTTCAATTTATCCGCAGATACAGTTTTTTCAACCCCAGGTCTGTTACTGCCCAAATTACTGTAAGAAATTAAATTCGAGAAGGGAGCTACACCATCTGGCAGGTCTGCTAAGGAGATTAGACCTTATTTGGTAGCTCCCTGTGAGGTTTTACACTACAGAGGTTGAAGTTTCAGTTGATTCTTCTTCTTTTTCAGGTATAGCTTCTTTATCTTCTGTATTCTTAGTGCTTATCTTTCCCATTCTCTGATAATAATCGATATAGAAAAGTTCCAGAATATCAGGTTCACTATAAAACACGAACCGTCCGGCAGCATAAATCTCTTTCATTGCTTCCCACAGATAAGTCCATGCTCTTCCGCACATCAGTCTTGCCTCACTGATTTTTTTTGGATCAATATCAATTTTGGCTGTTAACTGGGAAAGCTCCTTAAAATACTGTTGTGCCATATCTATAAGGGACTGGTCAACATGTGCCTTAATAAGACGATCCAGATTTTCTGTACACAACAGATGAATAGCATTCAGGTCCCTGATCATATCAAGATCACCTGCACCCCTTTTTATGTTTTCGATAGCACTTGGAATCGTATTATCAAATCTGAATACATATTCCAGAGTATCAAGAAGCCGCCTTCGGAGTTCATACCCCTCTTTCTTTTTTATTATGTAAATTTCTTTATGATTCTGACTTACTTCTATAAATGAGTCCATAACCGCTACACAGTAGGCAAATGCCCCTGCACGTTCATAAATTGTATCAAGATAAGCCGGATCAATATCAGATTTGATAAGCTGATCATGATATTTTTCCGCCAGCGCGCTCATCCGCAGTCCTTCCTGCGTTGCTACCTCATAGGGCATCGTATTAAACACTATCACATTTTCAGCAATCGCCATTAGGTCAGCTTCCAGTTCCTGGAAACACTCTTTAGGTGTTTTTTGATTAACCATAAAGGACTCCTTTTTTAGAAAAAAGTGAGAACAGACATGTAATCTGCACATTCATTGTGCATTATGTAAACAGGGAAATTTATGAACAGTACCAGAGAAAGGAACCAATTAACCAAATTGATAGAGAAATATTATACTAACAGGCAGAAAGCTTTTAACGGTCAATTGTTAAATCAATATAGTGGATGACAATATTGGTGTCAACACTTGCGGACCAGTCCATCCTCAACTGTTACTCAGTGAAGCAACAATTAATGGACAAATACTAAATACTTGATTTCTTATATTTTCAGTTATTTTTTAATATAATTTGAGAACAAAATGAAGAACAGCCGGTTAAAACTTAACAACATCGGAGCTGTAAAACTTCTAAAGTGTGTTCCTGCAAACCAGTTTCACACCATCTGACTGCCGTTTGCACGTTTTTTGCTATTTCTTTCTGACGAGACATGTCATACCCCAATTTCTCAAAAAAAGCTTCTCTGGTGTTTATCTGGCTAAATGTTCAGTACCTCACAGAAGCCACTCGAAAACAAAAAAATCATCATGTTTTCAAGGAGAACAATATATGCGCTGTTTTTTGATAAAGGAGCTACCCTTAGCTTTCGATATTGTACTTAAAAAACTCCCCCGGGAACTTCGACGCCACGGATTTGAACTTCTTGGTACAGTACAAATAGATAAAGAAATTCGCCAGAACCTGGGTGTCGATTACAAACGCTGTGCACTGCTTACCATCAGTAATCTCCAACTGGCCTATAAAACACTAATGCGGGATGAAAAATCTGCTCTCCTGCAATTTCTTCCACTCTTTTTTTATGAGAAAAAAGGAGTAACAGCATTTGCCACATTCCGCCCCACTCAACTTTTCCCCATTCTTCAAAGCGATTACCGGGACGATGAGGCCAATGTAATAGAAAAGAGACTGATTGAAGTTCTGGATATTTTCTGCAGGAAATCTTTAGTAAGAAAAAACAAAAAGAATCTGCCTTCAGACAGTCTAATAAGAACTGTCGTATAAATCCTGTATTAATATAGAAGATAATGTGCTGCAGGAAATTAAATACTATAAACCTGAAAATTATCCTGTGGAAAAACTTCCAGATTCTAATTGTGCACTGTGAATAACGGTGCACAACCCTTTAAAGGACAAAGCCGGAGAAAAGGAAAACTACTTCTCCTCTTTTTTTTGCTCCCGCCAGCAATTGAACCTTTCCCAGAACCGAAGCCTCGACTGATGCTCCAGGGTGCTGTAAAGAACCGGTTCTTCATGTAATCCAAAGACTGTCACAGCCTCACGAATTGCCGCTTTGCGGGCGCTTTGTGATATTTTATCGGTTTTGGTTAGCACCATAAACAAGGGAATATTCAGTTTATGGAACCACTGCCAGGCCTCCATATCCGCCTTTACACCGATATGACGACAATCGACAAGCCAGATAAGTCCGCTTATATTGGGTCTTCGTTCACAATAGTCGGCGATAAGGCGTGACCAGCGTATCTTCTCTGCTCCAGGTGCTCTGGCATAACCATATCCGGGCAAATCAACCCACACCATCTGTTCATCTATCTCATAATAATTTGCCAGAGTAGTTTTTCCCGGTTTTTTGGAAACCCGTGCAAGCCCCTTATTCTCCAGTACATGGTTAATAAATGAAGATTTCCCGACGTTTGAACGCCCCATAACCGCATACTCCTCCCCCTTTGGGACAGGGAGTTCACGAAAATGAGCTGATGAGCTGATAAAAACCGCTTCAGGACGGTTTTTTCCCTTAGTTTCCATTAAGTGCCTCTACTAGTTGTATCTTTCTTCTCAGTTCAAGCCAATTGCCCCAGAGATGAAGGGTTAAAAAGGAGAAAATTTAACTCTGGGGAGCATGCTGACGTTCAAATATTTTAATTTTTTCAACCCATATCAAAATACTATTCGTAACTACTTAGCTCTTGAAACAAACATCTGGTAAAAAATCAGAAAAAGGAAATTCGAAATTCGAAATACGAAACAGGAGAAGGAATAAGAACAAGAAATGACAACAGGCCAGATTAAAAGCCTAATTACTTGAAACTTCTTATCCCCTGTTTAGGATTTGAGTGTTTTAAAATTTGGGATTTGTTTAGGATTTAAGATTTGTGATTTGAAATTTTCTTTTATGTGATTTGGAATTTTCTTTCATGTGATTTGGAATTTTCTTTTATTTGCATATTATCAGGCTATTAGTTCATAGTATTTTCCGTTTAGATAACTGAGTAATAATTAATGAAAGGAATAATAATTATATTCTCTTTCTATTTGTTTAAGTGGAAATTAACCGTTGAAAACAGGGTGAGATTTACATGACTATCCAGGAAGCTATAAAAAAAGTCACCTCCGGAAACAGCCTCTCCATCGAGGAGTCTGTCAGAGTTTTTTCCGATATTATGTCCGGATCAGCAACCAATGCCCAGATCGCAGCTTTTATTGTTTCATTGCGCATGAAAGGGGAATCGGTTGAAGAGATAACCGGTGCAGCTTCAGTAATGCGGGAAAAAGCAACCCTTGTTCAACCTCAACATAAAGATTGTGTTATCGATACCTGCGGAACTGGTGGCGATAGTCTTAATACTTTCAACATTTCTACAGCCGCTGCATTTGTGGCCGCAGGTGCCGGAGCAACTGTAGCCAAACACGGAAACCGCTCTGTTTCAAGTAAATGCGGGAGCGCCGATGTACTGGAGTCTCTGGGTGTCAATATCTCCATCTCACCCGAGAAGATAAGAGACTGCCTGGATAATGTGGGTATCGGGTTTCTATTTGCAGTGTCACTTCATAAAGCAATGAAATATGCAATCACTCCCCGCAAAGAGATCGGTATAAGAACCATCTTCAATATTCTTGGGCCTCTGACTAATCCTGCAATGGCAACTTCACAACTGATGGGTGTTTTTTCACCCTCTTTAACCGAAACAATGGCATTGGTTTTAAGAAATATGGGCTCCAGCAGTGCTTTTGTGGTACATGGTTTGGATTCTCTGGATGAGATCTCGCTTTCTGCACCTACCCAGGTGTCGGAACTTAAAGATGGTTCTGTAAAAACTTATACTATCCAGCCGGAAGATTTTGGCCTCAAACGCACTCCTCTTTCAGAGATTAAGGGAGGAGATCCTTCTGACAACGCGATAATCATCAGGGAATTACTTAACGGGAAACATGGTCCCCAGCGCGATATAGTGGTGTTGAATACAGCATTTGCCCTGGCAGCCGCTGGTCTGGTATCCGAACCCAAAGAGGGCATTGATCTTGCCTGCAAATCGATCGACTCCGGAGACGCTCTCAGGAAACTGGAAGAACTGGTTAGTTTTACAAACAGCTAGTGAACTAACAGCAATAATAATTTCGGAACTGAGAATACCCTTCTTTGGTAACGAGTACCCCAGAGGTGAAACTTCAAAGTGTAAACTTGTTACCTCTGGGGTTTTGAATGAAACCCCAAAAACTATGTACACATCAAAACAAGAGCTTTCATCCGACTACCAGCAAGGAGTGTTTCCGGCAATCGGATGAACAAGTTCGGGGCATCAAAGAACCTAAGCTCAGGTTTTTCAGGTTTATATTAAAGCCGTATAGCCTGAAACTTAAAAGTAAATCGACATCCGCACCATAAAATACCAGTCATCGTTTTTAGGTACAATATCACTATACTTTGCACTCTGCGGTGCAGGCCATGGAGTGTACCAGTTTTTGGGAGTATTATCACAGGCGGCCTGGGCACTCAGACGAATGTGTTTTCCAAGTTGTTTTGACGCATAAATCGACCAGCGAATATCATCATCGGTAACAGCCATTGTTGAGTCGTTCCATTCGCGGTCATAATCCATAGGGCTGACACGCCCCGGAACATAGGGAACAGCAGAGGAGGCTTTCCAGATATAGTCCTGTGTGTTGATATAGGGAGTCTTATAGCGTTGAACTTCAACTGAAAGTACATCCAGGATTTTAAATGCCGGGAAGTTAAACCCTACCATCATAGGACTTCGTTCTTTTTTTAGTTGATACCATCCAGGGTAATCTTTTACGCCAAGTAAAGCCACTTCTCCATAAATCTTTAGGTCCTGTTTACCAAGTATTTTAGAACCTAAACCGAAAAGTTCCTTAACATCAAACATAGCTCTTCCCATAGCCTTTGTACCCTTAAAAGTATACCTTATTGTATCTCCTGATGCAGGGTCAATGTAACCCACATAAGGTTCAAACCGGCCTTTGTAAAACGAATCAGTACCTAAAGTCGTTTTTCGATGGTCTAAGGCAATAAGCCTGGCAAATTGAACACCAACGCCTAAATTCAGAAACTTACCAAATGAAGGAGTTGCGATGTATGTAAGGTGAATATCACGATATGGGAAAACATCCAGTTCAGTATTCATGAGGAGGTCCTGCTTCAAGCTGACGGATGAACCCACTGTGTAAGAAGCATGTACTCCTGCAAGCTTTGGCTTATCAATCGAGTGTTCGAACCCATTAATCAGCCACCCTGGATAAGTGCCACTTCTAAACAGGTACTCTCCCAGATTGGTTGATTGTTGGTTGTATTTAAATGGAAAATAGCCTAACTCGATGTTAAACTGATCATTGTCAAACAGTACCCCTTTGGTCTGGTACTCAAGACACGCATCAAGCAATGCAGGTGCAACCTTCTTTGCAGAATATTCAAAGGTCCTCATCTCTCTGGGAGAAACCGTTGCTAAATTGATAACGACTCCCAGATTTAATCTTCCGGTCAGAGATGGTGTCAATTTGTAGTTTACTTTTATTCCACCATCAACGGTTTCAAGCCATTCCTTATCAAAAGGTATGTCATAGCCCGGTTCCTTGGTAGAAGAAACTACCTGGCCGAGTGTCATACGAGACCAGAACCCGAATTTTAATCTTGAATTATACTCTGCATTAGCACTTACACTTTCCTCTGCATTAATAATAAAAGAAAATATGAGTACACACATCACAGATACCTGCAGTAGTACCATTCTATTCATGAGTCTTTGCCTCCATCTAAAAAATTAAAGAGAAGAAACGAATTCAACCAGGTCATTCATCTCCTGTTCAGTGAGTTTCGATGCACCGATAGAGTGTGCCCTCAATTTAATTATTTCCTCTATTTTATCGTAACTTCCTATATGACCATACGGAGCCGTACGCCAGGCCTCGATAAGCGATGGTGTGTTCCAATCAAGAGTGGCATCACTCGAATCAATCACACCTGCATTATGAAATCCGTCATCGGTGTAAAGTGGTGCCGGATGACAGTCATCACACCCTATTCTTTCATAAATTGCTTTACCCCGTACCGCAGAAGAGCTCAGTTTTCCTTTATCAAGGTGTGGACTCATGACCGGCTTCATTCTCATCATAAAAGTATCTATGGGAGCCGAAATTTCTTCTGTAGGAGTGATCATAAGTTCTAAATAGACACCCATACGTACAGACCCTTCCGGACCACCGGCATGTGTTCGGCGTCCATTCCAGTTTGTAGGTGGGGTCCACCATGAGTAAAGCATGCTTTTTGCATTACGCTGGCGGGTCGATTCACTGGCAAGCATCCAGTTAAGAGCATCTGGACGTCCAAACGGGTGACATGAATTGCAGGACTGCCATTTCTGAAAACAGTTATTTGCATCGCAGAAGTTGAAATCTCCAAGCCGTTCACCAGTTAAAGGTTTGGCTTCACCTAAAGGGTAAAGAGTGCCCCTTGGAGGAGAATGTGCCGTAACTGAAATTACATAGAGTGAGTCAGAAAAACTTCCGGTTATATAGGCTTTATTGCCAACCATAGCAATTGATCTGGGAGATTTTACCGGAAGACTTACATATTTTTTAAGACTATAAATAGCAGTAAAATCATGTGAGAGATCTTGATCTTTACTTGCAATTGAGATAAGCCCATCATAATCGATCACGGTCATGTTTTGTGATCCTGCATGCAGTATGCAAAGATATTTTCCATCACCGGTCTGGGCCAGCCCCCAGGGGTTGGCAAATCCAAGTCCTGAATTGTCCAGAGCGACATCATTTAAAAGTTTCTTTTTACCGATATCGATTATGGCCATGTTGTTGGTGTGAACCCACCCGTTCTCAAGCATTGTGGCAGGAAGGGTGAATTTACCGACAAGATGAGTGACGAATGCATATTTTCCATCATTCGAAACACACGCGCCGAACATGGAATGAGTACCAACCGGAAAAACTGGTATAACCGCATCAACAGTTCCGGTTGCAGTGGATACAAGCGATACTTTTCCGGTAAGTGTCACAGTATCGATTGCTTTCTGCTCGGGAAGCGAGTTGGTTACCACCAGCGTGGCACCATCAGGAGTTATCGCTGCAGCATAAGGCTCCCGAACCATAGCAATGCGTTTTATCTCCTTACCTGCATTAAGATCGATTACCGACAGATCATTGCCAAGCCAGTTGCAGGTATAAAGAGTTTTACCATCAAAAGAAAGCACAGGACTTCTGGCATAATGGCCGGCAGAGATACGTTTGGTAATTTTTCCTGTGGACATTGAAATTACACAGACTATCCCAGAAGGCCATCGGTCGGATGCACAGGTTGCATAAACAGTTTGACCATCTTTTGAAACTGTAACACCGGTAGGTTCATTTGGAACGGAAAAAGTCTTTATGACTTTATTTGATGCGCAATCAAACTGAGCAATCTGTTTCATCTGCTGCAATGCTACATAGATATACTTGCCATCAGAAGATGCTGCAAGGTCTGAGGGAGAAAGGAATTTAGGATATTGACTTGTTGGAAGATCGCCGTTAAGCGCTAATAACTGTGGAAGAAGACTGGGCGGAATTATCTTTTCAATGGCAGTTTGTGCTTTCACATTTATCACTAATAAACATAACATAAAAACTGGTATAATAATCGTGCGCAACATGGCCACCTCTTTTCTATTTCTGTAGAAATATTTTCTGAACATGTACCGGAACATCATCTGTGGATACCCGCACGATATAAGCCCCATTCGCCGGTAGTTCTCGCCTTGACAAGGTAAAGACATGATCACCCCTTGTAACTTTTTTCTGCACCAGATATGTTACTCTCCTTCCACTTGGAGTAAGTAACTCGGCAGATACGAACTGTTCGTTAATCATTTTACAGCGTAGCACAATCGATCCTCTGTTTGCACTCACCCTTAAAGAATTAAGTGGCCGGGCAACTCCCGGTTTCCTCACCCCTACATCCTTATAACCGATTGTTGCATACCATGCTTTTTGACCGTTTTTATCGAATATTACAATACTGGAAAGCTGCCCTATTGAGTCGTATTCATACTTCTCTTTACAAAGCAATGCATTATTCTGTTTGATTTCGTAGGTGTTTTCTTCAGTTCTGGTGTGGCTCAGAGGAGAACCAAACTGGGAAAGATTAAACTGATCGACTGCTGAGAAATCGGTCTTGCCTTCAGAAGAAGTGATTGTAGAAGTAAACAGACGATTTTCAAGATAATCTTCACTGATCTCTTTTGAAGACCCATTTGACCCGCTCTGAACTTTAGTATGGTATAAAAATGTACTGTCACTGGAATAAACGTTTCTTCCGGTGCAGACATCTCCAGTATACTCGAAGGTCACAAATAACAGGTGATTATCGGATGCATCAAATACATCCATACGGGTGATTGGAGATGAATTGGCAGATAGAGTTCCAATGCACAGAATAACCGCTGCTGCACACCATCCTGATTTTCTCATTCTACTACCCCTGTGAATTAATAATGTATTTGATTTAAAGGTGTAAATTAATTCCAATTAACAGCACTCAAATGCAAACAGCCAGGATTAACCAATAATACTGCTTTAGTTTGATTTTTAGGTATATATAAAGCTCAATATTATTGATTAATATTTTTCCAAAAGTGCAGTCAGATGAATTTACAAGTGTATGATGTGAAAATGCAAGGTTCGATAAATACTGCCTGAATGCCTAAAGCGATTAACGAAAGTTTACGCTCATGCGCTTCACCCCGACTGTGCCTTTAAGATAATATACTGTCATTTCTCTTTTTTTCCAAAGATTTATCCATCATTATGCAACTGTATCAATGCCCAATACCTGCAATTATCTGGATTAATTTTTAAAAAAAAACTTTAAAAAATCAGGTAGACCCAGATATTAAGAGTCCATAGTACTGCAGCCGTTACCATCCAGAATTCTAATATTTCCTGACTTTTTTATTTATATTAAAACTGTTGCCTGAATCTATCTGAATCGCAAGATTTAAATGCCACCTCATTACTGTAATAACGTCAAAGAACAACCAGGTGCTTTGCTGGCTTTTTTTTTGGGAGGAAGAACAATGAACCACATTTTCTACAAACAAACTGCCTGCTTTTTTCTTCTGTTCGTTGTGGCCTGTTGTTTTACCCGAAGCTCTGCGCAAGATTATGATTACAGCCACAGGAAACGCGACTGTGAAATAAAAATCATTGCAAGTGAAGGAACACCGCTTGTCACACTGATTGGCATTGGCCAGATAAGCAACGATTTTGCATTCGGTGGCAAAATCTGCTCTAAAGCATTAGACACTCTTGGAGATGAATGTGGGGAAAAATTTCTCAGCTATTTCGATTATGGAACTCCCAAAGAGGAGATGATGTGGGAATATGTTACCAGATGTTCTAAAAAATGTGATCACGATTTTTCAAAAGCAGATTTTCTTGTAGACTGGATGCAAAAAAATCATATCCCTGTACGCGGCAGCAATCTCTTCTCAAACGAAAAAGAGGAGTTGATTCCCCAGTGGGCACGCGATCTTGAATCTGGTACATTCAAACAAGCCATGCAGGAGCATATAGATGCTTCGATTCAACATTTCAAGGGCAAACTCTCCCAATGGGATCTCATCACTGAGAGCTTCCAGGGACAAAACTATAGAGCTTCTTCCAGTGGAATTCTTCAAACAAAAAGCGGTGATCCGGAAATTTTTAGTTGGATAATAGATGAGGCCCGCAAAATTGACCCTCTCAGCAATTTTATTATCAGCCATTGTAACATTGTCAGCTCAAATGATTTCACTATTGCCGATCAATTTATCAGCATGTTCAAACCTCTAAGCAGCAAATTTGATATAATCGGGGTACAGGGACATTTCCAGGCTCACATGGACAAAAGCTCCTATGAGCCAAAAATAAACTATCTTGCAGAGCAGCTCGGAAAACCGGTATGGCTGACTGAGCTGGATTTTAGCCTTGACATCAATCAGGCACCGGAAAAAATTGAGGAATTGATGCGTACCTGTTTTGCTAATCCCAATGTGGGAGGCATTTTTGTGGACAACTGGTACAGGTCTTCCGATTCAGACGACAACCTCAGCAGTTACTTTGTCGATTCCATGGGCAACGAAACTCCTGTAGGAGAGCGCTGGCGGGAAGTTAGAAACGAGTGGAAAACCATGGAAACAGGATACACCGATGATTCCGGTAAATTCTATTTCAACGGCTTTCCTGGTAAATATCATATTCTAATAAGTTGTTTTCTGGACAGTTTTTACCTTGAACCAGGTGAAGGTACTCAAAACATAGTAGTAGTATCTCATGCTGAAAGTGGAATAAATAAAAGGTCGGCCAGCCTGAAAACAACTGAATTTTTAATCAATGGAAAAACTGCAAAGATCCGACTGCCCCACCTTTACAACAAACAATTATTCCTGACTACCTACTCACTCTCAGGACAACAACTGTCCCGTTCTCTTATCAGGGTGAATGGAGGCAAACTCATGTTGACTCCAGCACACTCATCCTGCCGGATATTACGGATTGAGACAGTCGATCGAGAGCCACTCTACACTGGGAAAATTTTATCTGCAAACTGAAGCAGATAGATTTCAATACCCTTCCTTATTTAAGTTTTGTGGCATTTGACAAAAGCCTATGTGTTTACAAACCATTTTCTGTTCTCTTCAGGTTTGCTCATTTCTAAACACGAATTCCAAGTCAAATTAATACAGAATACCCACGTTCCCGGGGACCGTACTTTTCAGTTTCCCGATAATAACCCGGATTGAAGCAAATAAATCTATTTAAAGGGGAAAAAATTACCTGAGTCGGAGGATTATTTGACAATGAAAACGCATAGCTGCCCTGAAAAAAGGGCGGCTTAGAAACCCCCAGTATTGCAGAACAACAAAGCATATCGCGCCATGAAAAACGACATACTGTTTCGGAGGCATTGCATCGGATATCATAAGCTAAAAAAAAACTACTGATTCAGGTATTATTATAATGAACAATTATTGATCCTGAATCGACAAAACATATGTATTAGTATAAAAAATCAGGTAATAGGACTGTTAGAAGACTATTTAATCGCTTTTATAACCACTCAGCTATCTTATCGAAAAAATCTTTTAATATTAAAACAGAAAAAAAAACTAAACTATGAATCGGATTAAATACAAATTGCCTTTATTAACCTTAGATTAATACTTTTTTTGATTCTATATCGTTTTTTCCGATTACTTGTTTCTAATCAGATATTCGTGTCAAAAGCAGAGTGGTAACTCGTTTCAATTAAAAAACCACTGTAATTAAATTTTAATAATTCACCTCACGGGGGAGGGAGTATGATTAAAAAAATCTTCTTATCTATGAAGTCATTTTTTCTGCAGAGTAGTGTACTGGCTGCGACACTGAGCGGATTTCTGGTATCCGGTACAGAAGCTGCAATTGATGAAACCATGCCAAAGAGCATTCCCAGCGAGATCGTTGATGACTGGAAGGCTCAGGGCGAAACAGCACAGCAAATTAAAGAGTCACTGCCTGAAGAATATGCAGAAAAATGCGACGGCTCATTCGAGAGCGCATGTCACTGGCGGCGGGTATATCGAATGAAACAGTTTCCTTTCATGGAAAAAATCATATTCGCCAAACATCATAATATCGGTAATATTGCCATAGGATTCTGGGTCAATGTGGGAACTAGAGATGTTACTGATGCAGCTTTTGCAGCAAGAGGTTCCATCTGTCTTCTTGAGCTCGAAAATTACTATTCACAGTTTAAAGAAATTTTGAAGAAAAGTGATGCTTGCGTAAAGGACCCATGTATCTCTCTGGATGGCAAAAAGGTCTGTTTTGCGATGTCTGGCAGCAAATCAGGTACCGGCTACAGGCTCTATGAGATGGAAATCGACAATCCTGGTTCATTAAAGCAACTCACCTTCAACCCCGCAGGTGTAACTGTGTCGGATTTCGAACCATGCTACCTGCCAAATGGTGATATAGCGTTCAGCTCAACACGCTGTTTCGGTGTGATTGATTGCGGATGGCAACCTACCTCCAATATGTTTCTAATGGACAGCACCGGAAAGTACATACGTCAGGTTGCATATGATCAGGTACATACTTTTTATCCGGTTCTCTGTCCAGATGGTACCGTTCTTTACGACCGATGGGAATACAACGACCGCGACATATCAAACATTATGGGATTATTTTCCATGAACCCTGATGGCTCCCGTCAAACAGAGGTATTTGGAAACCAGACCACATGGCCGCAAAATTTATATCATAGCCGTCCTGTGCCTGGAAATCCCAACCTGTTTTTTGCGATAGCCGGCGGACATCATGGAAACTACTCTGGTGAGGTGTGTGTAATTGATAATCATGCAGCTACCAACGGACCAGAGCATGTGAAGATGGTAAGCCCCCCACGTGAAACGAAATCTCGTGATAGAGATGAGATGGCATTCGGAGGTGTGGTAAGAAATTCTGCACACCCCTATCCACTCAGTGAAGAGTGGTATCTTGTTTCCTATCGTGATGAAGACAAGATTAATAGCATGGGCCAGATGAACAATTCCGGCAAATTCAAGATTTACCTGAAGCATGTTGATGGCAAGAGCCGGGAACTTCTGGCCTGGGGAGACCAGTCTCTTCATACCCCGGTGGTGGCTGCACCATGGGAAGAGATCTGGGGAACCAAACCTGTCCGGATTGCTGAACAGGCAAATTATAACGACAGTATAGCTGTCTTTACCATGAATGATGTCTATCATGGTGCTGGTATGAAGGGTGTGGATAAAAGCAGTGGTGTTGCAAAGACCCTGAGAGTCATTAAACTCAGATACCGTGTATCAGGTGCATGCGATCAGGGTTACGCAGGTCAGGTTATAGGTAGTAAACCATCCAATGTCATCTTTTCCGCTCCAAATATCTGCCCGGTCTCCCTCTGGGGCGCCTCTTGGGATGCAAAAGAGGTCCTGGGTGAAGCAAAAATTTACGAAGATGGTTCTGCAGCATTCAGGGTACCTGCAAGAGTACCAATCTATTTCCAGGTGCTTGACTCCAACGGATGCAGCATTGCAGGAATGCGCAGTTGGTCTACTCTGGTGCCAGGCGAAACATTCTCCTGTTACGGATGTCATGAGAACAAAAAAGAAGCTCCACCTACACCAAAAACCAACATGGCCGCTGATGCCGGTATTCAAGATCTTGACAAACCTTTAGGTATCGAAGGCAAACCATTCGACTATGTAGAGTTCGTCCAACCTATTTTAGATAAACACTGTGTCAGTTGTCATGGTTCTGGCCACAAGTCAGGATTTGATCTGCGTGGAGACCTGGTAAATAACTCATCCGCAAAAAAATCCTTTGCCCGTTCTTACACTTCATTACTGAAAGGGATTGGCAGTTCACGCAGCAACAAAGCTATAAATATCACTTCAATATTTTCTCAGCCCGAACAACTGCCCCCCTACTCTTATGGTGCAGTTAAAAGCGGAATGATCAAAAACGTATTGTCAGGCCATAACAACGTTAAACTAACTGACAAGGAGATTAAGATCCTGGCTACCTGGATTGATCTTGAAGCCCCGCATGCTGGAACCTATGACAGTTACATGTCTGATTCAGATGCTAGAAAATATAAGGAACTGGAAGCAACTGCAAAAAAGTGGTACGACATAGAAGCACAGAATCTAAAGGAATTGGCTGCACTACAGGTAAGCGCTTCCAGACCTGACAACCATATCAGTAAAAAAGCTGCTGCCACCCGGCGTTTTAATATCGGATACCTGCCGGCAGCACGTGCACTGGTCCTGAAAAATTCCTTCCAGGGAAAGCTTATACTGGTAGATCTCAGAGGGAAAGTTGTTTCCAGCTTTAATCTCTCTGAGCTGCATGCCAATGGTAATATTACACTTGCCTTACCCGCAGCATTGGGTGCAGGGATTTACGTGGCCAGACTTGAAGGTGTAAATGGTATCGAAAGGGCAAAGATAAACATTACAAAATAAAATTCAGTGTCATTTCTTATTTTTATAAACCAGACTATTATTTAGTAGTCTGGTTTTTTCGTGATTGTTAGCAAGGCAATTAATTTTATTATCCATCAGAGATTGGGTGTAAAATCCCTCCCGATACAACCTCCATACCAGAGCACAGGAATTCAGAAGTGTTTTTCGTTAAATGGGAAACATATAATTGCCGGAGTAATAAATGCGAGGTCAAAAAAGCTGGCAGAGACCGCGGAATCTTTGTGTTTGGGAGTTTTTTTCGCAGGAATCTTTTCCCCAGAGATGACTTTTGAATTCGTAAACCTGTTATCTCTGGGGCTTTTAAAGCTGCGATCCTGCCGTTGGGCCGTTGCCGTTACTGCCCGATTCCACAACAATGACCAACTAAATCCTGGCAAATTTGACCGTCTCTAATCTCAAAAAGAATGATCGTTGAACCTGGTGGTAGTTCTCTTTTGCGGAATAATTGTTTTTCGGAGTTTTTTCCGCAGGAACCTCTTCCCCAGAGTTGAATCATCAATTCGTAAACCTGTTATCTCTGGGGTGATTAAGCCCGGTCCTTTTTGGCTCCTTGCCGTAACAGGCTGTTAGCCGTTAATACCAGCCCTGTGCAACCAGAAATAATTCTTAATTGCATCCTAAATAGTCGGGGTCTTCAATCATCTCAAAAAGTTCGCTTATCGCTGAAACTTTCCAGTAACTGCTCGATAAGCTAAAGCCCGATGGATTGGGGGAAGCGACCAGAACTCATTGAAAAATTTTACCGATTTTTTTAGAGACATGGTTTACTGCCTTTTTCAAAGATAACAGGATAATTCATTTTTGTTGAAAGGCATAATGTACGATAAAAATGAATCCGTTTCAGCCGGAGAACTCTTTAATATAAAATTGCCAAATTATATGCAATGCAGAGTCTAATGGACAATTTGTTATTAATTAATCAGGATTTTATTGGAATTCACTCCTTCACCACTCCCCTGTAACTTTCCTCCAGACATCTTACAAATCCCTGACAATCGCACAATCTGGATTCAAGTATCTGCTTTCTTAAAGTGGCCCGGTATTCTGAAAGCCTGTCTATCGAACTGACCAGCTCACAGGTTTTATTTATGTAATCATCTTCTGACTGAGCAATAAATTCAGATAATCCAACTCTGGAAAGGATGCTGCTTACCATACGCCCGGCAAAACGATTCCCCTTCAGCGTAATAATCGGAACTCCCATCAGAAGCGATTCACATGCAGTTACATGGCCACTCCAGGGAAAAGTGTCCAGCAGAACATCTATTGATTGGTAAACTTGCAAATACCCTTGCTCCGGAACTCTGTTCTGGAAAATTATCCTGGAGACATCGACACCATACCCTGTAAACCAATTTGTTAAACGTTCAATAACACTTTTGGACAATGTATTTCTGAAAATCAGAAGCCTTGAGCGAGGGATCATTTTCAATATCACAGACCACAACCTGATTACCTGCCTGTTCAATCGCGACAGAGTGTGTGTTGATCCGAAAGTGATAAACCCTGTTCCTTTATATGGTGATATAACAATCTGAAGAAGGTCTGAGCTTGGCTCATAACAGCAAAATCCATGGTGTAAACGAAGCAGTTTTTCGGTGTAAAAGGACTTTTCATCTGGCGGATCGGTGATGTCATCTGATATGCGATAATCCATTGATTGGAGACCAGTAGTGTTTGGATACCCTATGGCGCTTATTTGAACCGGGGCCGCCCTGAGTGCAAAGACCCCGAGGCGATTTCCAGACATATGCCCGGTACAATCTACAAGAATATCTATTTTGTCATCTCTTATCAGTTCACATACCATGCTGTCATCAAGACTCTCTACAGGTCGCCAACGATATGCCAGTTCTTTAAACAATGCAGTTATCTGGTCATCGTGGATTGTCTGAGAGTATGCAAACACACGAAACTTCTCTCTGTCATGATATCTGAAAAGAGGCAGAAGAACTGTTGCCGAAGGATGTTTACAAAAATCAGAAGACAGATAACCAATACGTAATGGTTTTTCTGTGTTTCTGTCAAAAGAGATTTTAATATCAGAACAGGAGAATTTCTCTGATAAATTTCTGTGCATAAAAAGAAGCTGCTCATTACTGCAGGATGGATCATAGTTGAGGCATAGAAGCAGATTGTCGATTGCAATAACATTATAAGGATCTTTTTTGAGTATTTCCTGAAACAGCTTTATTGCCGATGCAATCTCTCCCATAGCAAGAAAGCACTCTCCGTAATTCAGCATAATCGATAAATTGTCCGGATCGAACCGTAATGCATTTTTATAGCAAATCTCAGCTTCATCAAGCAGCCCCCACCTGCGCATGATCATTCCCAAATGGTAATGTGCTTCTGGCAGATCCGGCCTTTGTCTCAGCGCAGCACAAAAATGATCTTTGGCTGTATTAAGATCATTTTTAAGCATGTAGATATTTCCCAGGCTTAGAAAATTGCCCTCAAAATCCGGGTTGAGCTTTCTTGCTTTATTGAGGCAATCCAGAGCTTCATCGAATCGTCTAAGAATTTTAAGCGCGGCTGCCATGTTAAAGATTGCGGCAAAGAAATCCGGCTTGATCTTTATTGCCTGATCGAATGATTCAACTGCGTTCTTATAATCTCCACAAAGCCGGTATGCATTGCCCAGCTCAAAATGGATCTGAACCGAATCAGGATTAGATTTGGCAGCATTTTTAAGTTCTGTTATTCCCTCAACAGGATTTGTTTTCTTTATCTGTTCTTTTGCTGGATTACTGTTGTACTGTAGTGAAGTCGGTTTCATCAGGGATCACTTTTCTATAATGATGACGTGTCATGATCAGTTGAATTAATTTGTTTTGCACTCTATCGAATAAGGGCTGTTTAAAAAATTTTTTAATCAAGTTTTTCAAGTTTTCGCTGCAGTTTTTTTTGGGGGCCACCGTTTTCTGAAGTGCCGGATTAACCCTCAAGCTTGTGCTTTTTTCTATTGTACCAGAAGATCAGAGCGGGGTCAAGGTGACTACGGCTTCTCAACCCGCTCAGGAGATTCGGGTATCAACAACCCGATTTTAGATAATACAATCGTTTTTGGTAAAGTTGTAAATGGGTTTTAGCTTTTTTGTAACTACTCAGTTCTTGAAACAAATGTCTTGTAAAAAGTCAGAAACAATTAAGTATAGAATCAGAGAATAGAATATCTAATCATATAAGCCCTGAAGAAAAAAGTTTTTTTCATTTCCGATTCTTCGTTTAGATATTGTTTTCACCTCCCACCGTACTTAGGTACTATGGAAGGAGGGAGGTACTAAGGAAGGTATTTTTTTTTTGCTACTCAGATACCTGAATTTTACGCTTTTTTATAAGTCGTATTTTGTTTTTGCTTAATATTATATTGATTTATTGATTCAGGTCAATAATATGTCAGATTTTGTCTTTTTCTAAAGAGTTTTTATAGTATAATACCTGATTTCCGATGATTCATTGACGATGAGTTGCACCGAAATTGTCTGATTTAGTTTTACAAACAAATAAATAAGGAGACGACTACGATGTTTTGTAATCAGTGTCAGGAAACAGCTAAAAACACAGGCTGCACAATCAGGGGTGTATGTGGTAAAACCGAAGAAACTTCAAATATCCAGGATTTGCTGGTGTATGCTTGTCAGGGACTGTCGTACTTAACGCTTGAAGCCAGGAAACAGGGAATTCATACAAACTCCGCAAGTAAACACATTGTGAATTGTCTGTTTATGACAATTACAAATGCTAATTTTGATGACAGGTCTTTAATACAGGCTATCAGGGACTGCATCTCTTTTCGGGACCAATTAAAATCAAAGGTAAAGATCACCGAAGACCACCCGTCGGTTGGTCTGTCGATTAATTCTGATTCTGAAATTCAGGATAAAGCAAAAGGTGTAGGAACGTTAACTTACGACAACAATGAAGATATCCGCGGACTTAAACAATATGTTTTGTTTGGAATCAAGGGGATGTCGGCTTATGCAGAGCATGCTTTTAATCTGGGATTTGAAGATGACGATATCTTTAAGTTCATAGAAGAAACTCTGGTAATGATTGGTAAGCCTGTCGAATTAAACGATGCCTTAAACTGGGTTGTTCGTACAGGTGAATTTGGTGTAAAAGTAATGGCTCTTCTGGATAAAGCAAATACAGAAACCTACGGTAATCCCGAAATTACAACTGTTAACATAGGTGTGCGAAATAATCCGGGAATCTTGATTAGCGGACATGATCTGAAAGATCTTGAGCAGTTGCTTATTCAGTCGGAAGGCAAGGGCGTTGATATCTATACCCACTCTGAAATGCTTCCGGCAAATGCCTATCCAAACCTCAAGAAATTTAAACACCTTGTCGGTAACTACGGTAACGCATGGCACAGGCAGCTTGAAGAGTTTGAAAGCTTCAATGGACCTATTCTGTTTACAACAAACTGTCTTGTTCCTCCACGGAAAACCTCAACCTATAACAACCGCGTTTTTACAACTGGTGCCACTGGTATGCCGGAGTGGAAAAGAGTAGACAAAACATTATCTAATGGACACAAGGACTTCACAGAGATCATTGAATTTGCCAAGACGTGTCCACCTCCTCAAGAGATCGAAAGCGGTGAATTAACCATTGGTTTTGCACATAATCAGGTTCTTTCACTTGCAGATAAAATCCTTGAAGCTGTTAATTCCGGAGCAATAAGGAAGATGGTAGTCATGTCTGGGTGTGATGCTCGTCAGAAAGCACGCGAGTATTATACCGAATTTGCGAAACAATTACCAAAAGATACTGTGATCCTCACCTCTGGCTGTGCCAAATACCGTTATAATAAGCTAAACCTTGGTGATATTAATGGAATACCCAGAGTTCTTGATGCCGGCCAATGCAACGACAGCTACTCCTGGGCTTTTGTTGCACTCAAGTTAAAAGAAGTTTTAAATCTTAATGATATTAATGATCTTCCAATAGTTTTTAATATTGCATGGTATGAACAGAAAGCCGTTATTGTCCATCTTGCATTATTGTCGCTTGGTATAAAAAACACTCATATCGGTCCCACTCTTCCTGCATGGCTTACTCCAAATCTGTTAAAAACGGTTCAGGATTTGTTTAATGTACAAACAATTAAAACAGTTGAAGAAGATATGAAAATTTTTGCATTAGCCTGAAAGGAGATATATCAATGGAAAAAGATGATGAATTAATTTGTACATGTCAGGAAGTATACAAAAGCACAATAGTAAAAGCTATTAAAGAGAAAGGATTAAAAACTGTTGAAGAGGTAGGAGAAGCCACAGAAGCTGGTACAGGCTGTGGACAATGCCAGGACGATATTCAGAAGATTCTTGACGAGATCAATAATAAATAAAAATTAATTGAACCAGAGAAATGCGGCGAAGAGCCGCATTTTTTTTAACTCATGCTCTTTACCCAATAAGCGGTTCTTTGGTTGTCTTCGCTCATTAGTAATATCGCTCAGGATTGAAAACAAACTCCAAATCACAAATCTTAACTCTTAAGAATTCCAAATTCCAAAAATCCTAAACAGGGGATAAGTGTTTTTCAATTAAATAAATTTTATCAGTTGAGCCCCTTTTCCCATTTCCTTTCTTTTCGACTTTAGTGCTTATTTTCTGTATCAATGAGTTTTAGGATCTTCGTAACTACCAGACAGAAAAAGGCTAAGTTTGCATCGAGATACTATCGGTGTTTTTTCAATAGATAGCAGAGTAGTATCAAATATATTATTAAATAAACTGTTTTGGCATTTTCCCGAATAAAAGGATATTTCACAATGCTTGCAAAATATTTCTCACGCACCACGGGTTACGCACTCATGTTATTTTTTCTGGTTTCTGTCATAGCAGCATCGGACTCATTCTCCAATTACCTCAATATTCCTCTTAACAGCAGTATTACCTCTGTTCAACCGATGACAGGAATTGTGCTGTGGACAGATAATCATAAAAACACAACCGATGCTATCTCACTTGAATATTCCTACATGCTTTATAACAGTGTGGTCAAAGAAAAAGGGATTTATGACTGGTCCTCAATGGATGCGCTGCTCGAAAAAGTTGCATCAAGAAAACATCAGGCAATCTTGCGTTTCAGATTCGTTTATCCAGGCTACACGACATCCGTTCCAGATTATATAAAAAAACTTGAAGACTACAAAGAAACTGAAGGTGAGAGTAAAGGCAAAACAACCTGGTTCCCTGACTGGACCCACCAGGAGCTTCAACATTTTACACTCGAATTTTATACAGAACTTGCCAAAAGATACGACAGAGACCCCCGCATCGCTTTTATCCAGACAGGGTTTGGACTCTGGGCTGAATACCATATATACGATGGTCCTTTTACACTGGGGGAAACGTTCCCTTCAAAACAGTTTCAGACTGCGTTTTTCAAACATATAGATACTGTATTGATCAAAATCCCATGGAGTATTTCCATTGATGCCGCTGATGAAAAGTACTCCCCATTTAAACAGCAGGATGATCTCAAATCAATTTCGTTTGGACTCTTTGATGACTCCTTCATGTGTGAGAGTCATAGTGGATACAACAAAAGCTGCTGGAACTTTTTTGACCCGAAGAGATATCTTCAATCACCTGCAGGCGGAGAATTCAGCTACTACACTGATTATGATCAGAAGCACGTACTTGACCCTCAGGGTATTCATGGAGTTGGCTGGGAGGATGCCTGTAAAGCATTTCATATCACCTACATGATCGGAAATGACCAGGTCGATTATCAAACTATGGATAGAATAAAAGAGGCGGGTATGGTTGCAGGATACAAATTCCGTATCATCCGTTTCTTGCTTTCAGATGATTCTGCACTGGTTGAAGTGAAAAATACCGGTGTTGCCCCTGTCTATTATGATGCCTACGTGGCAGTCGGTGGAATCCGCGCCAGAGAATCACTAAAATTACTCGAACCAGACTCATCGATAATATGCAATTTTGCGATAAATAAAAACAGCCTTGCTCTCACAATCGAATGTGACCACTTAATGCCAGGTCAGAAAATTGAGTATGAAGCGGATCTGAAAGGAACCAGTATTATAAGTAATACAATATGTACAAAAAAAGCGCAGAATTATCCCTCTTCCGGGAAATTGTCTCTTTTTCTCCCTGATGGTCGCCTGGTATATTCCAGGGATATCAGATCTTATAGCAAGGAGATTTCCTCGATTTTAAACCAGATTCGCAGAGAGACTCTGGCTGATGGGGTTATTTTCTACTTGTTTGAGAGCAAAGATTATTGTCATCATGGACGGATGCTTATGTTTCAATAAACAATGAAGGTTTGTTCAACAAACAACCCTTCCTTGTTAATATAGCAATGACCTGTTTTTTTAACAGGCCGTTTCAGGGCTTTTTATCGAAAATGAACCTGTGCTATTTGATCAAAATGAGCAGTTATCATCAAATATGCAGATATTGAGGCCGGTGGATTTTAGTAACTGGTTTTTCATGATGCCTTGTCTCTTAATCTTAGAAGATAAGCCGGATCGTAGACAGAATTAATTTTGACAGCGTAGGAACTTTTTTCTTCTATGTCCAGATCAGTTACATAGTGTATGTCCAGAAGTCCTTTTTGCTTATATCCGGTTTTCAGATAATTTGTTTGTGACAATGCGACACTCCATCCATCGAGCCACAGATCAAGTTTTCCTTTCTGCTCTTCGGTGCCATCGAAATGTATCAATAGATCGATGTCACTGTTAAGACGTGCAGTACATGCGTTGGTACTTCCAAAAAGATAGATCCCCTTCACCCCAAAAGCTTCCATATCCATTTGTGCAGCTATCTGCTCTGCCATGAAATATCGCCACTTCCACCCCTGGTCATCGGTTGGATGATCTGCCTCCTCTATTTCCACTATATCCGTTTTTTTAAATTCATTGGTATCTTGAAAATCAAGATAAGCAACCGCTTTCCCTAAATCCGCATTCATAAGGACAACCAGCTCTCTTTCATCATGATTATTATCGGTATTAATAACTTTAATCACTTTTTCAAGTTGTGAAAAGTCCGGAAGGATCTTTCCAAGCTGGTTTTCGCTTCCTGTAAAAAAATTCTCATAAAATACAACATCATTATCTTCGGGATATAACGGCAGATATTTTATGTTCTCCTCGACAAGATCCTGAAAAAAATGAGTTCCAAAGGAGAGTTCAGGCTGGTGCTTAGACTTTTTTTGTGCTATTTCGATAAGCATAGCTGAATTATTTATGCCCGAGTATGTTACCTGCACTCCTAATTTTATATCACCACGACTCCCCCATCGCCCTGGCCCCATCAAGATAAAGCTTTTCCTTGGCAACAACCTGTTTAATTCACGTACAGCATTACCGACATTCACCAGATCTTCATGACTTTTAAGGTTTCCATACTCTTTAGGGTCCACATAAACGATATGCTTTATTCCGGAAACTTTACCATTAGAGACATATCGATTTGCGGTAAATACAATGCTCTGATCTGGAATATCCGGGGGAATTTCTGCAGGTAAATCATTTTTACTTCTGCTCTGAGGACGGCACTGAAGAAGGTAAAAGTTCTCTCCATCACTGGCAAATTCGATATCAACCGGATAATCCAGTTTTTCTTTCAAGAGGAATAATAATTTTTTTAACTGTTCAACAAAGCCAGTCTTCTTTACCAGACCATCAAATGTGGTAACAGTTACATCGGTTTTTAAATTTACTGTAAACTTGTTGAAATCGGATACGAAATCGTCTTTGAGAACCGATATGAGTTTATTGAGGTGTGGAATTTTATTACCATACTGTTGAAGCAAGCTGGTAATAGGGATGGAAGAAAAACGGTTGTTTTCAACATCAATGACATCCATTATCTGTGGAGAATATTTCCTCAGTTCTTCTGTAGTCTGATTAACAGGAAGATCAGGTTGTCCAAGCGAGATCAAAACAGGGAAATCATCACCAATTCTGTCAACAGCACGTGTACCAAGCCCCATCACAATGCGCGCGAGTCCATCTTCCCTTTTTACCCGCGGTGACCACCTCAACTCATTATTGCTGAAAGCAACACCCGCATATAGTGGAAAGTAAAATGGCCCAACCCTTGTCCCTACGACTTCCTGTATCATTATTCCCATCTGCTCGGTACAATCAAGCAGATTTCTCTCTTTTCTGTATTGAATAGAATCGGGATTAAACATGGAAGCAAAAACCTCAAGAATTCCATCTACAAGACTGTTTAAACGTTCCGTTCTGCTTCCTGTGTTAGTTAAAAAAAGACTTTTATATTTACCCGAGAAAGCCGAATCAATCTGATCTTCGAGCAGGCTTGAAGACCTTATTATGAGTGGTTTATCGTCGCATTGATCTATTATCTTGTGGATCTCATTCATTACATACGATGACAGGTGTGAATTCTTAATAGTCTGAACAACCTTAGGATAATTAATCCTTATTTCGAGCATGTCACGGTATTTAAATTCATTTAATTCATCGAGATTGTTATCATGTATTAAATTAAGCAATTCATCAGAAGAGATATACCAGGTTTTAGGAATCTTGACATTTCTTAATTCCGGGTTGTTTTCGGAATATTTTTTAATTATCTGGTAAGCAATAAAAAAGCCGGTAGCCTTACCTCCAACTTTTCCTGTACTATGTGGAGAAAAAATAAAAGTATCGAGCAATTCACAAAAGTCTTCAACAGAAACGAATTCCTTTATATTATGAATCATTTTGGGATTATCTGTCAAAAAACGGCGTATCAACTCTACAATCAACCACCTCTGTGTAGCGGCACTGATCATTCCATTCTCTTTAACAGCTTTCAAATACTGTGTCAGGGCTTTGGATATCTCTCTGACATCGGAGTCTTTTTTGTCTACGAATTTTATCAGCTCATAAGTTTTGCCCTGATAAATCCATAAATTTATGTAATAAAATATCTGTGAATCTTCCAGAAACGTTTTTGCAGCCTCAAACAGCGTGGTGCTTAGTTTTACAACATCTACAGCAGGCAGGTTTTTCAATGGGAAATTGATCTCTCCGCGGTACTCGTATTCCGACCAGTTCATCTCTTTAAAGATGTCATCAACCAGTTTCTGGTTATTTTTCGCACAGAAGACAAGCATCTGCTCACACACATGCAGAAGCATTCCATGATCGGTATTCTGCAGCAATTCAATAATTGTTTCCCAGTTATTTTTTGCCATCCCCAGCGTAGCAAACTGTCTTTGAAAGACGTTCTGTGCGATTTTATCGGCAATAGCATTTAATAACTTTGTTTCCTGAATCAAAAAAGCAGCTTCACCCTTGTATGCTATATCACAGGGGTAGGCTGCTTTTATATACCCTCTTACTTTGTCGCTAATTTTAATATCAGCCCTGATTTCATGACCATCATGCAATCGATTTTTTTTGGAATAAACTTTATTATCCAGACAAACCATTACCACACATGCGTCTACATAACGAAATCCTGTTGTAGTGACATCGACAATCTCAAGCAACATATCCGATATGGACTCTTTTGTCAGAGCCTTGTCTATCAGATAAAGACATTCCAGCTCTTTTGCCCGTTCTGTTAGTATTTCAAAGGAAATATCCTTATTCTTTCCTTCCATCTGTCACACCTTTTTTTAATAAATCGAGGCTATATCCTCTCAGGGATATAGCCTCAATATTTTTATTTACACCCATCCGCGAAGTTTTACTGCGTCTGCAACACGATTGATTGCGATAACATAGGCAGCATCACGCATATACAAGTTCTTTTCCTGAGCAACAGAATATACACCATTAAAAGCGGCAGTCATCTTGGTGTCAAGTTTTTCAAGGACCTCTTCTTTAGTCCAGAAATAATTCATGTTACACTGTACCTGCTCAAAGTAACTGCAGGTTACTCCCCCGGCATTGCAGAGAAAATCCGGGACCAGGAAAATATTTTTTGCCTTTATCAATTCGTCACAATCGGGTGTTGTAGGGCCATTGGAACCTTCACAAATCACTTTTACCGTATTGCTTACTTTCGCAAATGTCGCAGGAGTAAGCTGGTTTTCAAGAGCACATGGAAGCAGTATGTCTACATCCTGAGCGATCCATTCACCACCGTCAATAATTTCACAGCCCATCGCTTCAGCTTTTTTCTTATCGATAGTACCAAAGGAATCCTTTATTGAAGCCATCTGTACAATATCAAGTCCCTCCGCTTTTCTGAATGTGTAGGACTTTTTATCTTTCTGGTCCCAGCATGATACTGCAATCACTTTTCCACCCATTTTAGAGTAGAGACGTGCAGCATACTCAGCAACATTTCCAAAACCCTGTATACTTGCAGTTGTAGTACCGATATCCATATTGAGTTTTTTCAAGGCTTCACGAAGTGTATAGATCACCCCATACCCGGTTGCTTCGGTACGTCCCAGTGATCCACCCATTCCAACCGGTTTTCCTGTAATCACACCAGGATAATACCCACCGCTTATAGTCTCGTACTCATCCATCATCCAAAGCATGTGCTGTGCATTTGTCATCACATCCGGAGCCGGGATATCAGTTACAGGACCGATATTTTTAGCCAACTGCCTTATGTATCCCCTGCACAACTGTTGCTGTTCATTTTTTGAAAGATTGTGAGGATCACATATAATACCGCCTTTTCCTCCTCCAAGAGGGATATCAACAACAGCACATTTCCAGGTCATCCACATCGACAATGCCCTGATAGTGTCAATTGTTTCCAATGGATGAAAACGTACCCCGCCTTTTGCAGGTCCACGGGCATCATTGTGCTGAATTCTGTAGGCGTTAAATATTTTTGTCGTCCCATCATCCATCTTTACCGGAATAGTGAAATGAAATTCACGACTTGGCTGACGCAGTAATTCGCGAACAGATGGCTCCAGCTCTATTAAGTCTGCAACACTGTCAAACTGCTTTTGAGCTGATTCATAAGGATTATAAGCTTCGTGTGACATAATTATAAATGATCCTCCTGTAAATTTTTAAGTGTTTTTATTAATTATGACTGAACTGTTTTCGTGAGAAGTTTTAATCAAAGGACATTATAAACTCTTTGCTAATTTGTAAGAAGAAACGTTTGTTTTTTAATTATGAATTATATCCAGATTTTTCACGGGCAGGTTTGGTTAAAAATGAAGATTCAGTACTCTTGTGGTCCGTTTTACTGGCAGCCCCCCTTCTTGATCAGAAAAAATAACTGATGAGATAATCAAAATCAATGCAAGACAATGAAGACTGGTGAACTGCGCTAAGCTTTTACTTTTCTCATACTTACAAACTTTTAGCGGGCATTTCAAAACCAGCTTACTCCTAATCAAAAAATAGTATCAGCTTAACACCCTTTTTCATACTTATTTAATAAAGAGCAACTTTTCCCACTTAGGACTGACTTATGCTAGCGGCTTTCGGCAGCTTTGTTGGCAGAAGTGGAACAGAAGTGATGGTAGGGCAAGATATTTTTAGAAAGTGGCATGATCTGCGTTTTGTAGCTCCCCTCAACAAGCAAAGAGGGCGATGACATTAAAAATCGCCTTTTTTCGCTTATGCTCAATAGTATCCCTCCGTCCCCAAATTTCATTTTCTCAAAAAAGCGCCAGCAAAAAACACCACATACAGAATAACCAGAAAAGCTGCAGCTAAACGCGACACACTCCTGAGCATCATGAAAAATGATACTACCACTGTCGTAAAAAGAGTAAGGGGGAGATAAAAAACAAGGACCTGCCTCTCTACCGTAACAGGGTGAACCAAAACTATAATACCAGCATTAAACAAAAAAAAAGCCAGAATAGAGCCAACAACATTACCGAAGCTTATTTCGGTCCTGCCCTTGAGTGCAGCCGGAAGTTCACGGGCGAGCTCCTCAATACTGAGCAGAAGTGCCAGTATGGTCATACCGAAAACCGTGTCGGATAACCCGATTTTAGCGATAATTGTTTCCGAAGCGAACACCAGCATCTCACTGCCTGCAATTATCCCAATTAAAGAAAGAATTAGTAGGCCGAACTCTTTCCACTTCTGTGAAGAAACCTCCTTGCTCAAAGTCTCAGCAACTTCTCCCCCAGGACGTATATCAAGCCCCCTCTTTCCAGCCCGGATAAGAAAAACAACCGATACGACATAACCTGTCAGCAGCATTACACCATCAAAACGCGAAAGAATACTGTCGATACTCAGAAGACTAAACAGAACCACTGCACCGACAGGTATTGCAAGGATAGCCTTGGGCGCAGATTCGAATTTCATTGGTGCAATAAGCGCGGTGATACCAAAAGCCAGAGCTATGGCGACCATGGCTGCGCCTATAATTGAACCTAGAGCAATTCCTGCGATATTTTCATAGGAACCAGCCGCCCCCACTGCCAGGTTTTCCGGGTCAAATCCGATGAAAATTACGCTGATAAGAAACGTTGATACGCCAAATCCGCAAGAGGTGCCAACTGTAGCTTTCACAAGCTTTTCTGCAAAGAAAATTACCAGAGGAAGTCCAAGGATAAAAAGCAGGATTGCTGTGACAATGCTCATATCTGGGGTTCCTTGGATTGTGGTAAAAAGGCATCTTGAGATTGTGCAAATAGCAGACCATTACTTTTACGTAGCACATTCAGGCCCGTGTAACGACTAAGGCAGTTAATGCAATTTTCCCAATCCGATCTCCTATATTAGCATATTAGCATGGCATTAAAAGTTGGTTATGAGCTGTACACTGCCTTCCTCTTTCCAACTTCGCATTCCGCTCACACTCTTCCCGTCATGCGCCTCTCCACAGTCTCCAGTCCCTATTCCGGTACTGGTATACTCTTTTTTCTATTTGGAGCCGCTGAAAGGCACTCCTGGCACTTCGTCCATATTACTGACACCAGGAGACACAAAGCCGAAAAGCTTTTTCAGGAACTGGTGTTTACGGTACTACTTAATGAACATAAGATATGAGCGAATCATAAACATTGTGGCAAATGGAATATAGAAAAGGCACAGTAAAAAGACATGAATACAGATCTGATTGAATTGGGCTTGATTATAAAGCAAAATGAAGGGTAAAATAGATCTTAAAAGATAGTATACAAATTATTAATAAGCTATAGAAAAAGGTTTGAATAGTTATAGATATAATAGTATTAGAATTCATTGCACAGGAAGCTCATTCTGTTAACCGAAGTATTATAGAACTAACTCTTTTATCTCTGGAATTAACTGGCAAACCATTCTACCAATACTAAATAAACTCTTTAAGAAAGGAAACGATATGAAGTCAGAAGAATATGATTGACCTATTTTTGATAACTGCGACATCGGTTGACCCGCAATGAAGATAACTCAATTTATGCGGTTTTGCAGAATACCAATAAACAATCAGCTAAAAGGGATTAAATCTGTTTTGTGGAATAGATCAATCGAAAAAGCCTAATAGCAACATAAAACAGAATAACAAGGTGAAATAGTTGCGAATTAATCAGGATTAGATTAAACAGGACGTTTCATTTTAATGCAATAAGAGGAGTTAATATGAACTTGACAAAAATTTTTGTCTTTATAACTGCAGGTACTCTATTTTGTTCTTCTTTGGTTAATGCAAGTCAGGTTGCTGGTATAGATATTTACGGATATTTTCAATCTGAACTACTTTATGAAAGATCAATAATGAAAGCATTTGGGACTACAGACACTACAACTCGGACAACGTCTGAAGTCGCTGAATTGGATCTTTTTTTCAACAAACAGATAAATCAAAAGATATCAGCTCTAGTCAATCTTCAGTTTACTGGAAACTATTCATCAGAAAACTTATGGGGAGATTTTAACCTGGACCAGGCCTGGGTTAAATTTGATTTATCCAGAATGTTTGTGTTGAGAATTGGTCACATTGTACCCATTTTCAATCAATTTAATGAAATAAAGTCCAGATTCCCGCTGTTTCCGTTCATAGTTCGTCCTGCTATTTATGAAACTAATTATGGTAAAATGGTGCAATCTTCCATATTTTTGCCTTTGCATGCAGCAATGCAGATAAATGGAACAGTACCGATGGGAAAAACGAAGTTCGATTATGCTGTTTTTGGAGGCAACAGTGAATTTATAAATACTAAAAAAGATGCATCAGATTATTCTTTAGTACCGTTTGGAACAGATTCGACAAATTTCAAGATGGTTGGAGGAAGACTGGGATTAAGGGCGTTTGATCTAAAATTCGGGATTTCCGGTACTTACGACAAATCAAGAAATGATGATATAAACGGTTCAATAACTATGGCTAATAACACTATGAAAGGAATCCTGGGCGATCAGGCACCAGTTCTACCTTTTATAGGTGAAGTACCAAGATATCGTTTTGGTCTAGATCTTTCTTTTACAAATGGTCGTTTTAATTTTCAATCCGAATATATTTATGTTCATTTTACTCCTGAAGGGTCTGCAAAAAGAAATCTTGACCTGGTATCTTTGGCGACAGCGCATTCTCCCAGTCCAATAAACACGGAGCTAGATAGGCAATTTGCTTTCGCATCACTTACCTGTTACATTACAGAAAAGTTTAATGCTACAATAGCTGGTTGCTATAACAAGACAGTTTCGCAATTACTTTTGGATCATGGATTTTACGGAGTAGATTTTTGTCTGGGATATAACATCACCGATGGAATTGCTTTAAAGGCCCAAATCAGAGATGTCAGGTCCGATCGTCAATGTACTATTCGCTGGCATGATTTAATCAGCGCTGCAGCAATCAGTGTGTTCTTCTGATAACTGTTGAATCATTACTTAATTTGGAGGAAAATTATGAAAAGATATTTATTTGCGCCCTTATGCCTTGCTTTTTTTGCTTCGCATATATCTGCACAAGTTTCACTAATTGCCCATAAAAATGTGGATCTACAGATAAACAATAATCAGCAGGTAACTGACATCTATACTTTGGAAACGACATCCGCCAAGAACACGAATATAGTGCTCTTTGATTTAAAGAGTGGGTCTGTTAAGGATAATTTTCTATCATTAATCGGTAAAAAACCTAATGAATTAAAGATAATATGGATGAAGGCTACGCTTGCTGGTGACGGAAAAGCTCCTGAGGTACTTGAAGATGAAGCATCTGTTCTCCAAAAAGTTGCATCTACTCCAGGTGCAATCGGATATGTGAATTCTTCAAATGTGACACCAGAAGTCAAAGTTTTATTTGAACTTAAATAAGAAAATCAATCGGGCATTTAGAACCTATTTTCTAAATGCCTGATTACTAAAAATGGTCACAGTTATAAACCAACGATGACCTCATCTTCAGGTGTTAAACTTTGCAGCAACTTAAAACAAATTTATAAGGGAAGTTAAGACTCTATTGCCATTCTTTACCCGGGCAATAATCGCTTTTGATGCTCTAGCTATGATTCTTTTAATGTCAAAAATATGTTCACCTTCATTTAATCGCTCATTACGAACTATTTGCTGTAATAAACGACCGTCAATTGAAAAAAGATCGATTGAATACATTCCTGATTCAGATAAATAGACCTGTATCAATGATGATTTTGAGGTTAATTTTACTGCTGATGATTGTAGCTTCATGATGTTTTGGCTGCGAGTACTGGTAACAGGTTGAACAGGAATGCTCTTGTCAATAACTTGAAAAGAGACTGTATCAAAAATATTAGAATCAACGTTGAAGCGTATGACCATCTTTTTGAATATCAAAAATGCACAAAAGGTTCTCTTTGTAGAAAACGCTTCTTATTACCTGGGAGCCTTAGATACTCTTAGTGTAATTCTTCACTCGTTCCGGTTTTCGAAAACTTTTTTATTGGAACTGGTTTAAATTCAGAGTTAGTGCTCCCTCAGTTGCAGATCAGTGATGGTTGCCTCGCCGGTGCCCGGTCGTTGAAGCATGATACGGACCTTTGGCGAAAAGATTCCCGTACCCGGACTCGACAGATGCACGATCAGGGTATCCACATCGTTTCGTGCGATATTCACTTCATGGGGCAAAACGGAGGCCTGGTGTGGGAAGTTGATGACATCGGCGGCACTCTGGGGAAAGTGCGGATATCCAGGTATTTTTCAAGAGTACGCGCCCGCTCAAATCCATCTGGGGAAACCTCTACCCTCCAAAGGCCAGACTGACGGGCCAGAGCCAGAGAGGTCTCACCAGTACACTCTTTCCAGTAGGAAACCGACAGGCAGACAATTTCGCGGGCAATTTCCCGCCGGTCCTGCAGGGGCTGTTTCAGCGCGGATGTCATTTGATCCAGTGCCGAATCAATGGCATCGAATTCCGCCCTGATCGCCTCTGCATCTGCGGGGGAATTTTTGATTAGTTCGCAAACTGTCCCATCGAGCCGCTCGATACGTTGTCTGTTGTGTCTGAGTTCTTCTATAAATAACGCGAGCGTCTGTTCCGTTAAAGGTGAATTCCGGAGAGGGTGAAGAACGAAAACGGTCAGATTCTCATTCCCGATGCTCAGGGGGACTATCTCAACTACAAAGCGACTCTGGTCTCCTCCCGACCCTGAAATTACCGCCGGAACCCATGACCTGCATACATTCTCTGGCCCATCGCAAAGTTTTCCCGGTAGCGACAAAAGCGTTTTTCCAGATTCAGACTTCAGAAACGTATCTATCTGTAAACCTCTGAGAGACTCAGTTGTTTTCCCCAAAAGCCTGCAAACATGTTCACTGGCAAATACGATTTCCCCGTTACCCCCGGCCGAGCATACAGGAAGGGGTACTTTGTTGAGCATTTCTGTTAGTTGGCGTTGAGTATCACGAAGGTGCTGTTCGTGACGAGTGATCTGCTTAAGGTCATTTCGAAGCCGCTCCGAGTCCAGTAACGAATCGGCAAATCTGCGTGCAACTATAAAGGAAAGTAACGGAATAAAAACGATAAGTGATACTGGTACCAGGAAAATAAAAAAAGGCTTGCCAGTGCTCAGGATACCCACGGCATCCACAATACCTGCAATAGAACAGGAGGCAGCACCTGCCACAACTAATCGTGAATCAGCACGTTTCAGAATAAGAGCCCTGATTACAAGATACACCCAGAACAGACATACAAGGCTGACGAGTGCAATGAAACCCCGGAATACTGGATAAAAAACAGAAGGTGGAAGGGTAAAAGCAAGTGTCGCAGCCAGAGCCATAACTGGAAAGAGCAGCTTAACAATCCATTGCGGGGTATCGAAAGGAAACAGCACCTGCATGAGAAGACCCGTACTCCAGATACCCACAGCGAGTGTGGCCATATCGAGGCGAAACAGAAAATTGCCGCTCAGGAAGGGGAAGATTTCTTCAAGAGGAAGCCCGGAGGTGTTGGGGATTAACATGTTTATGGCAAAGGCCAGGCACACCAGCGCAAAACATCCACTGGTTCGTTCGCGGGGTCTCAGCGCAAAGAGGATCGCATTGGAAGCTGCGGCAAAGAGTATTCCTCCAGCCAGGAAAATGTAAAAATAACTATGCCAATTAACCATGAACAGTTATATACCTTATTGATTATTGTAAGGCAATAAAAAATAAATTTCTTGTAAACAATTATGTTTCAGGGTGTACTTCTCCTCATTGTGTTACACTTCCAAGGGATCGTTTGAATCATCTCTGAAGAACTTTTGGCAGATCTGCTCTGACAGCATTGAATTCAAAACAAAGAAGAATGAAATGATTCTCATTCAAGGTAAAACGTTTCAATTTACAAGATCCAAATTACAGTAATGAAGCAATTATAGGGATTCGGGGACATGGTGGATTTGACAGTTCAGGCCATTTTGGGCAATAGCTGTATTGATTTCAACACATTGCACCAGGTAAACTACCCGGTGCAGTAGGAGCATCTTACAGTTAACACTCCTTTTCATCCGGGTATGATCTTTCTGAACTCTGCATCCTTAGTCTTCGAGCATTATTTTTTCAAGCGTTAACGGTTCAATATATTCACCGTCTTTATAAGCCCTCATATTTCCACCCGAAATTTCATCAATCAAAACGATGCTGTTGTCCGGTTTAACCCGTCCAAATTCAAGTTTTATATCATAAAGCTCGAGTCCCTTTTCAGCCAGCTCCGATTTGATACTTCCGGATATGCGCTTGGTAAGTTCCTTAAGAGTTGCATATTCTTCTTTAGTAAGAATTCCCAACATCTCAAGCCCATCATCGGTAATCGGGGGATCATTTCTTGCGTCATCTTTGAGCGTAATTTCGACAAATGCATCAAGCGGATCTCCATCCTTTGCATACATTCCATAACGGCGAATGAAACTGCCAACAGCTCTGTACCTGCAGATTACTTCAATACCCTTCCCGAATACCTCTGCAGGTCTCACTGTCATACTGGCTTCATCGATATTGGCATCAATATAGTGAGTAGGGATACCCTGATCACGCAGTTTTTCAAAGAACAGTTTCGTCAATCTGAGCCCTGCTCTTCCTGCCCCCTCAATGGTGAGCCCCACAGTATTTGCACCCGGATCGAATTTTCCATCCTCTCCGGTAACATCATCCTTGAATTTTAAAAGGTAATTCCCATTTTCAAGCTCATATACATCCTTTGTTTTACCTTTTTTTACAAGTTTCATACCTGGCAATACCTTTCGGGTAAAATGTGAGATTTGAAAGATGAAAAAATAATTTTAGGTCTTAATAGTATGCAGAGTTTTAATACAAAATCGTATCCTTTTCTGAATATTTCCGTGCTCCAGTTGAACTGGCTACTGAGATAGTTTCGGATGAATGGATATAAAACCCTCCCCCTGGCTATCTTAATACAATGATTTTTTATGGATATCTGTTATTTAAAAGCAATTTTAAAACGTATCAGCTATCTATCATTAAAAAGCAGACAAAAACATCTACGATAAATAAGAATTAACACCAAAACAATATCTAATCAGAATGTTTTTTTTCCACCTTCCCTCGGTCAGCGGTGCCCTTATTGAAGCTAATCCAGGAATTATGCGCCCTGCAGATCAAAGACTGGTACCCAGGCCAGAACTGGTTATTGATTTTGGCAACAGAAGCGCAGAGCTGCTTTTTTCGCTCAAGACTAAAAATAAAAAAAAACGAGCCCTGCAGCTTGGTTTCACAGGCGCAAATTGGAAATTGCTTCAATACATGCGGATTCATTATGGCATAAAAAAAGAAGCTGCACTTGGTCCTGGTTTACCAATTAGTTTTGGTAATCTTACTCTTTCAGGACAATATGAATCCCAAAATTTGCTCTATGAGATATTTGGATGGTTTGCGTGGGATGAATATTCAGGATATTCGGCTGACATGGAGTCTAACATTTTTCCATGGGGCATGGTTGGAGTTGGTTTGCGTCCAGGTAAAAATGGAAAATGGAAATTCTTTGCCGGAGGATCTCATCAGTATTTTTCAGAGGGCAAACGATTCGGAAACGTATCACGACTTAAAACATCATTTCTTAACAATGCAAATACAGCCATCAGATTTACTCCAATATCAAATAAATTAATAAACGTCGATTTTGAAGGCAGATTTGAACATAAGGAATGGCGTGGAGATGTCTTTCAGAGTGACTACTCGGGCAGCAATCAACTAATATATCAGGATGGTAAGGAGGACGTATTTTCTTTGCACAGCAACACTCAGTTGAATTTAGGAAATCTGAGTATAAAGAACAACCTTCTTTTTTCATCCCGTTTTTTTGAAGGTAAACCAGTGCTTTCATTCGATCCGGGAGTTTTTCTCAGTTGGAACATGTGGAGATTTCTTATCGGCTTAAATGTCGGGAAGGTAACAAGTTTTGCTGATTTCCGTGAGTTACCTGATGACAATTTCAGAAAAATCAAACTTACAACAACAATCCTTTCTATGCCTTTAAAGTATCGCAACAGAAGTTTAGATATCACAATACAGCCTTACCTGCGATTTCAGGATCGGCTTCCAGGCACAAAACCGGTTCTTTTTATCTGGGACACATCCGCAACAAGTGGATTTTCAGCCAAGGGCCTCGAAACAACCATGAACTATGATTTGACCCGTTGGATATCCCTATACTCCAGTATCAGTTTATCAGATGCTCACAGACTCAGAGGTGAAGAGAAATTTATCTATGAATGGAAATCTCCATTCTCATCCAAAAGCAGTGTTCATTTAAACTTTTTCAGAGAAATGTTGCATTTTTATTTCAGTTGGAATAATAGAAGCGGTAACTGCTATTATGATTTATTATCAGGAAGCCATACGCCTCTGCCAACAGTCAGCACTCATGATCTAAGCATTCAGATACGATACCCAGACATTAAAGACCGTTATTACACCAGATTCAATGGTTATATAACTTTTCATAATTTTTTCAATCAGACTACTACCAGAGATTATTACTGGAATTCAAAGTGGGAGATGATTCCAATAGAGACAGATGGTATTTTTCTGACCTTTGGCTTAAAGGCCGCATTGCGATTTTAAATTTCACAAACAGGTAATGGACCGGGATAACTCCAAAAATAAGATAACACTTATCAGGCATGGAAAGCCGCTGATCCATAACCATTACTCTTCATTTTCAATTATCTCAGGTCGAGAGATATTGAACAATATGTAAGTGAATGGAACAACTGTGAACTGAGCAGTAAAAATGAGTTTCCATTTTCCCTGAAGAACGCTATCTCCGATGGTGATTTATTTCTTTGCAGTGGCCTCAGAAGAACTCGTGAATCTCTTCAAATGTTAGGCATCACAAATTTTAAATTCAATGATCTGTTTAATGAAGCAGACTTACCTTATGGAATTGGCAAGAGAATTAAATTACCATTAATAATCTGGCTGATTACCCTTCGATTGTTTTGGAGATGCGGTTTCTTTTACAATTCTGAATCTTATACGGATTTTATTGCGCGAACAGGAAAGGCTGTTGATTTTCTTGAAAATGAGAAGAAAGCAAAACATATTGTTTTAATGGCCCAATGATCCATGGTTTCTTGGGGTAACACCCCGATTGTTGCAATACAGATGCCCGACTCGTCAGTTTGTAATGATTACTCTTGGCGTTTTGTACTCAATGCATCATAAGAATTTATAAATAGTAAGAATAAAACCAGTACTGATTGAATACACTGGAATACGAAAAAATCTTCAACAGACAATTTTACCTTGAAAGTTTCCATCAGTGCAGTATATTAATATTGTTACTGGCATGTTCAATATAACGCTAAAATGCACCACACATCCTAAGGAGTAATTATGGGAAAGCATATCATACGCCTGTCCCGAAGGTCCACCCGTTCACTCTACCAGCTTTCCATGAGAATTCTTGTCAAATGACCAGTATCGACAAAATACCTGTAACAAAGAAAATTGCGCTAAGGTTGTTTTCCGCAAAACGTAAAGCAGATGCACGCTTGCATGAACTGCAGTACCTGTTCTGGGAATGCACTCTTCGCTGCAACATGGCATGTCTTCATTGCGGAAGCGACTGCGTACGCGATTCATCTACACCAGACATGCCGATCAGGGACTTTACAAATATTCTTGATCGGATAAGCGAACACACCGACCCGGCAAAGGTTGTCGTGGCGATCACCGGCGGTGAACCTCTTATGCGTGATGATCTGCCTGAGGCCGGTAACGAGATTGCCAGAAGAGGCTTTCGCTGGGGAATGGTCACCAACGGATATTTACTCAACAATAACAAAATGAAAGAACTGGTGCGGTCCGGTATCCGATACCTGACAATCAGCTTTGATGGTCTTGAAGAAACGCATAACTGGCTGCGCGGCAGAAAAGATGCATACACTTACGCATGCGATGCGATAAAATATGCTTCAGAGGCACGGAACAGTTCAGGCCTGTCCTTTGATGTTGTCACTTGTGTCAACCAAAGAAATATTGGTCAACTGGAGCAGATGAAAAAAGTATTGATGGATCTTAAAATGCCTGCATGGCGTCTGGGAACTATTTTTGCCAAGGGACGCGCATCCAGAAATAATGAGTTGACGCTTAATCGTGAGCAACTCTATCAACTGCTGGATTTTATCGTAACTACACAGAAGGAAGGTAACATTTTCACAACCTTTGGGTGTGACAGTTTTCTTGGCAGATATGAAATGGAGGTTCGTCCAAGGCCATTTTTCTGCTGGGCAGGGATAAATATCGGATCAGTTCTTGTTGATGGATCAATCTCTGCCTGCCCATCACTGCGAGCCGATTACATTCAAGGCAATATCTATAAAGATGATTTTATGGATGTCTGGAATAACCGTTTTCAGGTGATGCGTAATCGCAGATGGTTAAAACAGGGTGAGTGTGCAGACTGCCCGGTTTGGAATCTCTGCCTTGGAAACGGGCTTCACCTTCGCCGCGAAAGTGACCTCAAACTGCTGAGCTGCCATTACAGAGAAATGACAGATTGCTAACGAGGAAATTGACATACAACCAGTAAAAGCAGTTTCATCGTAAGGCATGTCAATAAAATTACTGATACATTCAATTTATCTTTCGGCTGAATTTATTTGTTACAATTTTGCAACTCAAAAAAAGGCTCCCCTAGTGTACTTTGGCAGAAATGCAAGGTTTAATTATTTGCAGGCCGTCAAAACTGTAATCTTTCTGATACCTGTCAGTATTGACATGTTGTTAAATTATAATGTTTAATATTGATATCAGATTTTTTATTGGTGGTTCAGGACACACAAGTCATAACTATTATCTTAGACAGTATTTTAATTACTGTCAAGGTGACATAACCATATATGCCCTGCAAAAACGTTATGTGGGCAAACGGGACGATTTGACAGAGTCCAGTTGATCGGTATTAACAGAAATGTTTCAGGCCCCCCCTGGTGTAAATTACCGGTTATTGAAGAAAACCTGGGATGGAACGGTCCTATAGTCCGCGCATTTCACAACAGCAAAATGCGGGAGCTGATATGCATCGACAGTACCGGCACAATTATTTCACGTGGTGTACCCGGAACCGGGATCATAGAAAATCTAAAAACATCAGCATCGCAGTAATTGGGCATCCAGTATGTAATCCAAACTGCTTTACTATAGCATTAAGAACCTTATCCCCGAGACAAACGCTCTAACACGCATTACAGTGTTGATCATGGTACATGAAAGCCTGCAATTGACTTGTCAATATAATGAAACGAAAATGTCTTTCGTTTCAGCCGATCAGATTTCCATTTCAGCCGATCAGATTTCCATTTCAGCCGATCTAATTGCCATTTCAGCCGATCTAATTGCCATTTAAGCCGATCTAATTGCCATTTAAGCCGATCTAATTGCCATTTAAGCCGATCTAATTGCCATTTAAGCCGATCTAATTGCCATTTAAGC
>JAEYNR010000013.1 GCA_023412475.1 Fibrobacterota bacterium
TTAGCAGTTGCCCGGGCTTCGGGACACCGATTTTGGGCTCCAGACAGCCTTTACAGGAGTAAAATATCGTTTCTCGGGAGACGTGGGATTGCCGATCGAACCCTTAAGGGAAACCTCCGGGACGTACTGGAAACGTTCTCAACGATACGCTATTTCTTCAACGGAGTTTTTCTCATCGTAATGCTTAAGTTTCGTATGCTATTGTTTGTTTTAAGTCAAACTTTGTCTATTTTAAGCCTTCATTTCCAAACCAGGGCATAGTGCAGCAGGGTTCTGACAGTAGGTAAGACTATTGACATATTCAAAAAAATTGGATAGGTGCGTCGTGTTTGCTTTACATTGTGCATTTTCAGCCCGGTTTTTTGTCGAGAACATGGCACACAAGCGGTATTTAAACTAATGTGTGGTAAGATTTATATTTCATGTAAACATGTTTTTTAAAAACCGGCATATTTTGAACAGAAACTAATTATCCTGATTGATATCAAACAAAAATGTTTACCCATATACCAGGAGACCAAATGCCAGCCAAATATTCTGTTTACCCGGTCCAAGGGTGATTTGACCCTGCCATGCGAATTGTTTGTCAATATTCACATAACAATGCACCATAACCCGATGCCTCAAAGCGTAGAAATACTTGAATTTTAGAAAGAGAATTAAATGCGATTGCTTAATCAAAAAGTTCACAATTCTTAAGTCAAAAACTTTAAATCTTTTGTTGTTTTTTGCACCGAAGAATTCGCATAACAATAGACACATCCATGAGCACAGGTATCATACCTGCCGATGTCTTTGCTTACCAGGCAACGGCACAACCTGCGCTGACCACTGTCTTTCAAGACAGTTCTGAAAGTGAAACTTTCCCTGCCAAAAACATCTCTTTCTATATTTAATCCTAAGAACTCTTTCAACTCTGGATCATCACCGAAATTCTGTGCTATCACTATCGGGTCAATACAACTTCCGTTATGTATACCGTAATCAGAGAGATCGATTTTTTCAGCACAGGATACTACATCAATGCCCCAAGTAGAAGACAGTTTCCTCAATCTTTCGCCGATTTTTATAATACTCTTCGAATCAGGGTCTCTTATCACCAGACCCGTTTTTTTCAGATTTCTGTCCACTTTCACATACCGGGAAAGAAAACTGACTGTAAGCCGCTTTGTATAGCCTGCCAGTTGATTTCCAATCCGTTCAATTCTCCCCAGGAGCTCTTCCGATGTAATAGTGTCTGTAAGGATAATTGGATCGAATCGCCAGAAAACATTCTCCGGACCGATCCGCGCAGACAAATCCCTGAAAGTTTCTATCCTCTTTTCCAATGAAGGCAAACAGGTCTCCAGGCTTTCTTTTTCATAGTCATTGAGAGTCACTTGGAAAAAGTATCTGATGTTTTTTCTATCAATTGCGCTTAAAAGGGGTATTATTGGAGCGGGATTTTTTGTCCAGAACACAATAAGACGGGTTTTCTGAAATGATACATACTGAGCTTTGCCGCTAAAGGGGTTGATCCATTTAACGTAACCACTATTGAGCCGCTCGATAAACCACTTTGAGTAAAAAGCCGGAATATCGGTAGCCCTGCTGGCAGAAATGATTACCGGGGCAACTCCGTCAACCACCTCCCCATCATCTTTTTTTATTTTTACCTTTTCCCATCCTCTAAATGCCATATTTCTCCTAAAAACAGATATTAAAATCCGAATATCGAAACTATAAAAATCGGATTCAGGATTTCGAATTAATATGAAAATACTTGTAATAAATCCTTTTGTAACTGATTTCAAGCTTTATGATGAATGGATGCATCCGGCTGGTTTGTATTTCCTGATGGATATACTGAGAAAAAACGGACATGATGTCAGCTATTTCAACTGTTTACAAAGCTACAGCTCATCACCCAGAAAATATGGCACCGGGAGTTTCAATTTCTCAGAAATCGCCAAGCCAGCCTTATACCGCAATATTAAACGTAAGTATAAGCATTACGGAAAGCCACTTGAGGAGTTTCGTGATTTTCTGAAAAGGACTCCTGGACTGGATCTGATCTGTATTGGCAGCATGATGACTTACTGGGCCCATGGAGTACTTGAAACGATTAAGATTGTCAGAGAAATTAATCCGGCAGTTCCTGTAATTGTGGGGGGAATAGCTTCGCAATTGATGCCACAGTATTTCAGCAGCCATTTTGATAACTGTTTTACCGGTAAACTTTCCGATCCCAAAACACTTTCTCTGCTTGAAATAAAAGAATTGCACCAGCCCTCCTTTTTAACCGGTTTCAAAGCCTTGGAAAAACCAGTAAACCACGGTCCGGTTCTGCTTTCTCTTGGATGTCCGATGAGATGCAGCTATTGTGCTTCAAAGATTTTGCAGCCCTCTTTCCAGTATCGTCCTTTGGAACTTATCCTCAAAGAGATCGATTTTTTAATTGACAGTTTCGGTGTTTGCGATTTTGCCCTTTACGATGATGCTCTGCTTTACATACCACAGAGAGTTTTCATCCCTTTTCTCAGAGAAATAATTGAACGTAAATACAAGATCCGTTTCCATACGCCAAATGGCATGCATCTTAGATTTATCACCGAAGAGCTCCTAAGTCTGATGATAGAGGCTGGCTTTACCACTTTCAGATTCGGTTATGAGAGCGGAGACAAGAAATACCTTCAGGACACCTCTGCAAAGGTAAGCAGCAATGAGTTGGAAAAAAAGATCGGAGTAATAAAAAAGTATTGTTCAGATAAGGATACTGGAGTGTATATGATGGGAGGATTGAGGAATCAGACTCCTCAACAACTACTAAGCGAGATGGATTATGTGGGATCAATGGGAATGAAGGTTAAACCGGTTTTTATTTCGCCTGTTCCAGGAACATCGCTTTACCAGTATTATCAAAAACAGTTCCCACTTATTGAAAGTGACCCGCTATGGCACAACGATTCCTATTTTATCACCTGTCTCCCATCCTGGAGCGCTGATGCAGTGGACAGTGTGAGAGAAAAAGCAAAGGAGATTAATTGTTCTTTGTAGAGACGTCCGGCATGCGGGTAGATACGTCCGGCCGGACGTCTGTACGGATTATAGCCGGGCTTCTGTACGGCTCTGCACGGATTCTTGCAAATCTAAAATATTAAATCTGACAGTCTTGCTCTCCAAAATCTAAGATCTCAAATTCGCTTTTAACTTCTCTTGCCAGCGTTGCTCTTGCCTTTTCGAGAAATTCATAAAGCTGCTTTTGTTTATAATCGGGGTAAGTCCAGGAAAAGAAACGAAATTTCCCTTTTCTATAATGAAGAGTTTCCTCTCCATAGATACCTTTGCCAAGATACAGTCTGTGGTAAAAATCTTTGGTTGTAACAAGCACAAATTTATCTCTGGCCAGATATCCCGGATCGATATTTACGCTTCGTTTTCCATCAAGGCTAAACTGCTGTTCGATACTATTGGTGAAAAGCTTAATATCAACAAGCTGTTGTCTGTCGATTAGGGTTTTGTAGTTGAAATAGTATTTCATTAAAGAGGGCCCCATCTCATCGCTGTAATACTCAGACCATGAGAAAGCAAGAGGCCCGTAGCTGTATTCCTGCTCTCCAAATTGTTGATCCAGGATTTGGGTAATTTTTTGTAGATCTATGGAAAGTGGATTATAAGTAATTGCTATAACCAGTTTTACTGGAAGAGGAACAGAAGGGATACCCATAAAAACACCTTTAAAAAGCCAATGCATTATTAATATATTTAAAAAACTGTTGTAAAAAATAGCATGCGGCACAGCGGATATGAGTTTTTTATCAATTCAGGGCTTCTATATTACCCTTGACTGTGAATGGTGCTGGTTGTAGTTTTTTTAACTCTTCACAGTACGACTGATCATCGGACAGGAAAAGTTTGCCTTCAAAGCCATATCACGACCGCTAAAATGGGAGACATAATTGTCCAGGCGATTTACATTTAAAGGCGGTATTCATCCGCCACACAAAAAAGCTCAGACCTCGGGTCTGTCTATTGAAGTATTCCCTGCCCCCGGCAAGGTAATTATTCCATTACAACAGCACATTGGAGCACCTGCAAAACCGGTGGTTAAACGCGGAGACCGGGTAAGCATAGGGCAGTTAATTGGTGAAGCAGGAGGGTTTGTATCGGCCCCGGTACATTCATCGGTGTCTGGAACGGTTCTTTCAGTAGGTCTTTTCCCTCATCCTATGGGAAAACAGGTAATCGGGGTGGAGATAGAAAATGACGGCACTGAAGAGAAGCAGATGCTTTGTCCGCTGGACAAACCGTGGCGTGAAGCGGCTCAAGGGGAGCTGATTCAAAAGGTTCAGTCTGCTGGAATTGTAGGGATGGGAGGAGCAAGTTTCCCCACCCATGTAAAATTATCGCCTCCAAGCAACAAGCCTATCGACGTTCTGATAATAAATGGTGCAGAGTGTGAGCCATACCTTACAGCAGATCATCGTTTGATGCTTGAGCGAACCGAAGATTTTCTAACCGGAGTGCTTATTCTCAAAAAAATACTGGGAGCAAAGAAATGCTTTATCGGTATTGAAGAGAACAAGCCTGATGCAATTAAATTGATAGACAAGCAGCTCTCTGACAGCCTTTACATTGATGTAACTCTTGCCAGGCTTAAGGTAAAATATCCTCAGGGAGGTGAAAAACAGCTCATCAATGCGATAACTGGTCGTCAGGTGCCATCAGGTGGTCTTCCTATGGATGCTGGTTGTGTTGTTCATAATGTTAGTACCGCATTGGCTGTAAGGGACGCGATCCTTGGTGGTATTCCATTATATGAGCGTGTGGTGACAGTGACCGGTCCCAAAGTAAGAAAGCCCAAAAATCTGCTGGTTAGAATTGGTACTCCTATACGGTTACTTCTGGAGGTATGTGAGGTGGACCCTAAATCTACCCGCAAAGTGATCATGGGTGGCCCGATGATGGGAATAGCGCAATCGGATCTGGATGCTCCGGTTATTAAATCGACTTCAGGCCTTTTAGTTTACCATAAAGTACAACCTGCTCTGAGAGAATATCCCTGCATTAACTGTGGACAGTGTGTTGCTGCCTGTCCGATTCATCTGGTTCCTTCCAGGCTTGCCAAATTCATCGAAAAGGAATGCATAGATGAAGCAGTTCAATGGAATGTTATGGATTGCATGGAGTGTGGTTCCTGCACATATGTTTGCCCCTCCAAGATTAATCTGGTGCACTTTATGAAATTGGGTAAGTTTCATGTTCAAGCCATACGTGCGGCAGCCGCAAATAAATGCTCTTCATAAGGGATTGATAAGAAAATGATAAATCAGACCATCACAAAAATAGACAACGGTGAGAAGAAACTGGCTAGCAGTGTTGAGAATGCTCAGTTTAAGCTCAATTTATCATCATCACCCCATATCAGGCATCCCAAAACAGTTCCTGAGATTATGCGTTGGGTGGTAATTGCGTTATGTCCTGCACTTGTGGCCTCTTTTCTGTTTTTTGGCTGGCGGGCAATATTTTTGACCTGTGTTTCTGTGAGCTTTGCGGTTTTAACCGAATATCTGATAATACGTATTGCCAGGAAGCCAAAAACTATCGGAGATTTCAGTGCTGCAATAACCGGTATCTTATTGGCATTTAATGTTTCTCCAACACTTCCATGGTGGATGGTAGCTTTGGGTTCTGTATTCTCGGTTGGTGTTGCCAAGATGGCTTTCGGGGGGCTGGGTTCAAACTTCATCAACCCTGCCCTGGCAGGGCGAGCATTTCTGATGGCTTCCTATCCGGCCGCCATGACCAGTTGGAGTGCTCCACAGGGGTTAATCAAAGGAACACTTTCCGGATTTGACGGACTTACAAGCGCAACACCGCTGGTCAGTTTTAAAAATGTCGCTACAGATGGTTCTTTGGCTGCTCTCAATTTACAGGATGCATTGCAGAACCTTTTAGTTGGGAATGTAGGAGGATGTATTGGAGAGACATCTGCAGTGGCGCTTCTGATCGGAGCGATAATTCTGTGGTCTAAAAAGATAATCGGCTTCAGAATTCCTTTCATATATATAGGAACCGTTTTTCTTCTTTTCTGGCTTTTTAACGGAAGCGGAGACCTCCTCTCCTCCACAGCCATTGCAATCCCCCTGTTTCAGATTCTTTCAGGAGGACTTTTTCTGGGTGCATTCTTTATGGCTACCGATATGGTCACTTCTCCGATAACTCCAGGGGGGAAAGTTTACTTTGCTTTAGGATGCGGTCTTCTGACCTTTATTATAAGGAAATTTGGCGGATATCCCGAAGGAGTTTCCTATTCCATTCTTATCATGAATCTTTTCGTTCCTTTGATTGAAAGATACACCAGACCGTCAATTTATGGAAAGGTGAACAAACGTGGCTGATATTATTAAATTAACGGTTGTCCTTACTATCGTTTCAGTAATTGCAGCACTGGCAATTGCATTCACAAACTCCAAAACCAAGGATCGGATTCTGGAGCAGAATCAGATGGCCGAAAAGAGTGCCCTGCAGCAGATAATGCCTCAAAACAGTGAAATCGCTGAAATGCACTGCAGCTCTTCAGAGTGCCCATCACAATACTGGAGCGCAGAAGATCAGAACCAGACGGTTTATGCATTCAAGATCTTAAGCAGAGGATATGCTGGTGATATTAAATTTCTGGTTAGCATTACCGAAGATGGTAAAATAGTGGGAATGAATATTCTGGAGCAGTCCGAGACGCCCGGATTAGGCGCAAGAGTCTCAGAGAGCATCTCCAAAAAGTATATCTGGAATGGTTTGTTCGGCAAAAAAGAGGAAGGCCTTAGATGGTTCACCAAGCAATTCGAAGGAATTGACATAACCAAAAATATAAAAATTGATAAAACAATTGGCGAATGGCATAAACTCGACAGCAATAAACGCAATGAGCTTCTGTCCCAGAACAGTATAACAGCAATAACCGGCTCTACAATTTCAACCAAAGCAATAACCAGCGGACTTGAAAAACAGGCTCGTGCTTATCTGAATGCTTTACAGGGAAATTAATATGCTTAAAGATGAACTAAAACGTGGAATAATCACAGAAAATCCGATTCTTATTCTGGTACTTGGTCTTTGCCCTTCACTGGCAACCAGCACCTCAGTTCAAAATGGTTTTGGAATGGGAATGGCGGTGACATTTGTTCTGGCTTGTTCCAATGTCATAATATCGATTATTCGCAAAGGGATTCCTGACAAGGTTCGAATCCCCTGCTTTATTGTAGTAATCGCAGCTTTTGTGACAATGGTGCAGTTGCTGATGAAATCTTATCTTCCGGCTCTTGATAAGCAATTAGGAATATTTGTACCGCTAATAGTGGTTAACTGTATAATACTTGGTCGGGCTGAGGCGTATGCTTCAAAAAACAACCCGTTTAAATCCTTTATTGATGGCGTGGTAATGGGTCTGGGCTTTACAGCCTCTCTTTGTCTTCTCAGTATTATCAGAGAAATTTTAGGAAGTAACAAACTGCTGGGGCTGAATTTTTTCCCTGGCTACGATCCTATGACGGTTTTTATACTGGCTCCCGGAGGGTTCTTCACCATTGCTACAGTTATGGCTGTAGTCCGGTATCTGGGCAATCGCAGGAAGGATGCAAAAACATGAATAATATTGCCAATATAATTACTATCTCAATTGGTGCAGTTTTCATCAACAACTTTATTCTCTCCAAGTTTCTAGGATTATGTCCTTTTTTTGGAGTATCCAAGAAACTCTCCAGTGCCACTGGAATGGGAATGTCAGTTATTTTTGTAATGGCTATAGCCTCTAGTTTTACCTGGGTGATAAACAGCTTTGTTCTTCTTCCACTAAATGTAGCCTACCTGCAAACCATTATCTTCATATTGGTAATTGCAGCGCTGGTACAGTTAGTTGAAATGGCACTTCAGAAATATTCTCCATCTCTATATGAGGCGCTTGGGATTTATCTGCCTCTTATCACCACTAATTGCGCAGTACTTGGAGTGGCACTGATCAATACCGGAGTTAATACCTTTACCGGCGAACCTTATACTTTCTTTGAGAGTCTGCTCAATGGTGTGATGTCAGGGGTTGGATTCATGCTGGCATTGCTTCTAATGGCTGGTTTGAGAGAGAAACTGGAATTCTCCAATATTCCAAAAGTACTGGAAGGACTTCCTATAGCTTTTATTACAGCGGGATTAATGGCTTTGTCATTTCTAGGATTTGCCGGTCTTAACTTCTTCTCGCCTGTTGGAGGATGACGTGGATATATTTATTCCTATAATAATAGTAGGTTCTATTGGTGCATTCCTGGGAGTAGGCTTGGGGATTGCCTCCAAAAAACTTTTTGTACATGTCGATCCCAGAATTCCTATGATTCTGGATGTTCTGCCCAATGCCAATTGTGGCGCCTGCGGGTTTGCTGGATGCAGTGGATTTGCCAAAGCAGTTGCAGAAGGGAAAGCCTCACCTAATGCATGTATTCCAGGAGGAGCAAAATGTGCCCATGCTATAGCGGATCTGCTGGGTGTGACAGCTTCCACCGAAGAGCCACAGATGGCGGTAGTGCATTGTAAGGGTGGCCATAATGAGGCCGCGGAACGGGCTATCTACAATGGAATCCAGGATTGTATTGCTGCAACGATAATTGGCAATGGCTCTAAAATTTGCCAGAATGGATGCCTGGGATTAGGGACCTGCGTAAGAGCTTGCCCATTTGATGCCATTTTAATCAATGATAACGGAATTGCCGAAATTAACCCTGAAAAATGCACCGGGTGCGGAAAATGCGTTAAAAGTTGTCCCAGAAAAATAATCTCAATGATTCCGAAAGTGCACAAGATTTTTCTTGCCTGCTCCAATCGTGACAGGGGAGCTAAAGTTAAAAAATATTGTTCTGTTGGATGTACAGCCTGTACTTTATGCGTGAAAGCGACTCCTTCTGGTGCGATAACGATGGATAATAATCTTCCTGTGCTTGATTATTCCAAAGAGGAAAACTTTATCACTGCAGCCTATAAATGCCCCTCTAGTTGTTTCACAGACCTGGTAAAAGTCCGTTCTAAGGCCAACATCGACACACACTGCGATGGATGCGGGTTGTGCATCTCTGTTTGTCCGGTCCCAGGTGTGATAAACGGAGAAAAAGGGCAGAGACATATTGTGAACAAGGGAAAATGTATAGGCTGCGGAAACTGTCTTCATATCTGTCCTACCCACGCAATTACTTTATGGGGAACCGGCTTACAGCCAAAACAGGCACGAATGGCTTGATTTAAGCAGGGATAGACTCCCCTGCTTAAACTTGCATTATGCTCCAAAATCCCAGGGATTTAGTCTCTTTTCTGTATACCAGACTACTCAAAACTTATAATCCAGAAGAGCTGGGCCATTTCTTAGGTTGGCCCGCAATTTGCCATCTCATTTTTTTTCAACATCAGCTAAATCTCTTAACTTATATTAATTCAACAGCTAAGCGATTCACTACAATAGCTTGGGCAAGTATTGCATTGACATACAACCCATTGTTGATTATACTTTATACATATCTGACGCACTGATAATCAACCACTAATTCAGGAGATCAATATGCAATTTCTAAAAGTGTCCTGTTCCCAGTGTTCTCATTATCAGCAATGTTCAAAGAAAACCAGATTTTTTGTAAACTATTGCGGTTCCGATACCAAGAGGCTAAAGGATGATATTCGGAGTGCAATAAGCGAATGCAGAAGCCACAGAGGTTCTCTTCTCACAGAAGGCATAAAAGTCCGGCTCCATCCGATCACTTCCAGAACAGACAGCATTGGGGTGAATAGCCCTTATAAATATTTGCACTGATCAGTATACCATGATATAATTTACCGCTGTAAGAACACTTAAATTGTCACAGTTTTCGCGATTACATTTTCCATGCTTACAGGGTTATTAGTGAGAGAAAATCTCTGCTTTTTTTTTCGCATTTTTCTGACCGGCGGAATACTTCTTATAATCACTGGTTGTGCCACTACCAGATATTCCAAAAAAACGTTTTCAATTGAAAAATCCGACTCTCTTAGTATAAGCGTCGAAACAGAACCGCAGGTCATTTCAAATCAATTTAGTGATAGTGTCAGCAATCCAGCGGAGCTTATTAATGCAGCCAGGATTCTCTGTGCTGAGGGAAATTTTATTGGAGCTGATTCTATTATAAAAATCGTTATCGAGTCTGTGGGGCTTCTTAGCTCCGATTCGATTTCCTATGAGACCTCCCTAAACGATATCGTAGATATTTACACCGAAATCATGCCTGAAGAATATCAGGTTCCCGAAGAGATCATAACACTGGTCAATGAGCAGAAGATGTATAAAACTCTGGATTCCATCAGTTTTACCTCTGACAGCTCTTTCATGCAAAGTCTGCTTTGCGGGAAATCGACCTCTTATAACTTGCCTGTAGTGTTTAATGAACGTGTTTTGCGAGCTGCCTTCTATTACCATAAAAACCGCAGAACCACTATTGATCACTGGATTCCCCGAGCCAGTCAATATCTGGCTATCATAAAAAAAATCATTACAGAGCAAGGCCTCCCCGAGGATCTGGCATACCTTCCTCTGATAGAGAGCGGTTTCAGGCCTAAAGCCTATTCACATGCTCACGCTTCAGGTATTTGGCAGTTTATTCCTTCCACCGGCAAAATCTATGGTTTAAGAAATAATTACTGGTTAGATGAGAGACGTGATCCGTTGAAATCGACTGTCGCCGCAGCACGCTACCTCAAGAAACTGTACGGTGACTTTAATGATTGGCATCTAGCCCTTGCTGCCTATAATTGTGGTGAAGGCGGGCTTGGCAGAGCGATTAAACGTAGTAACAGCAGAAATTACTGGGATCTGAAACTGCCCCGTGAGACAATGAACTACGTTCCGCTTTTTCTTGCAGCACTTACAATAGCGAAAAACACCTCATGTTTTAATCTGGACAGCCCATCAGATACTGCTACTTTTTTATTTGATACTGTAAAAATCAGCGAATGTATAGACTTAAGAGATATTGCAGAGGGAACCGGCATCGACTACGACTCTTTACGCAAATTTAACCCTCATATTCTTCATTGGTGCACACCACCAGATTTGAGTGACGTTCTTCTCTATCTTCCCAGCGGCTACTCTCAGGCATTTAAAGAGTTTCATGCATCCATTCCAGATTCCAAAAAAGTTAAATGGTACAGATATAAAATACAAAGGGGAGATAATATCGGCAGCATAGCCAGACGTTTCAAGGTACCGATAGAGCCGATCAGATCCATAAATAGCTTGAAGAATAACAAGATTATAGCTGGCAAATATCTTTTCATCCCCATACCTGTAAGCAGACCCAATCCAGTTGAGGAAATTAACGAGCAGGTGGTAAAAAAGCAGACACCTTCAGAAGATCCTTTAATTAAAAATGGTCAAAAATTTTCTTACCAGGTCAAGACCGGAGATTCGGTGTGGAAAATTTCTGAACTTTTCGGGGTCTCTCCTGATCAGATCTGCATGTGGAATAAGTTAAGTGATGATGCCGGGATAAGGGTCGGCCAATTATTGACTCTTTACCAAAGCCCGGCCAACTCACCAGAGAAAAAGAGTCAAAAGCCCGTACTCTCTGGGGGGCATGTGGAATACAGGGTTCAGTCTGGAGATACTCCTTCCTCTATTGCCAGGAAATTCGCAATGAGTATTGATGAGCTGATTCTTTTGAATGATCTGGACAGTAAAAAGCCGGTAATTTACACTGATAGAATCCTTGTGGTAAAGAAACCGGTAGATTCTGTCTCTCAGAGCAAACCAGCTCCGCAAAAGCGGTTGGGAGATAACAGAGGAATGAAGTATCAGGTTTCTACAGGAGAAACACTCTTTGGGATTGCCCGGATTTTTTCAGTTTCGGTTCAGGAACTTCGCAATCTGAACGATCTTTCCGAATCATCTGTTATCAAAGCGGGTGACACGCTGTTGATTCCATCTAATACTTTAATTAAGTCAGCCGCTCTGGAATCCTCTGTAGTATTTTATGAAGTCAAACAGGGTGATAATCTCTGGAGAATAGCAAACTCGTTTGGCATTTCAGTGCAGAATCTATACAAGCACAATAATTTGAAATCCGATTCGGTTTTGATGCCCGGAGATATCATAAAGGTCGTTCGAGCAGGTGAGATGTGAAAAATCTTCAGCGTATTCTGATTCTAATTATATTACTTTTGCCTGTAATAACAGGTCTGGTGCTTTTGATCGGAGCACCTGGCAAAGTGGCCCCGCCTGCTTCATTTAAAAGACTGGGATTGGTTCGAATTGAAGGAGTTATTTATAATTCTGAGAGCATTGTTAAACAGTTAAGCTCTTTTAGAACTGACAAAAGTATTGCGGGAATCCTGATAAGGATAAATTCGCCCGGTGGGGCAACTGCTCCCTCGCAGGAGATTTATCATGAAGTTTTGCGTCTAAAGGATGCAAATAAGCCAATAGTCGTAAGTATGGGAGATATGGCTGCTTCCGGAGGCTATTACGTTGCCAGCCCTGCAAGATGCATCTTTGCTGATCCGGGTACCTTAACCGGAAGTATCGGGGTGATTTTAACCGTTCCCTTGTACAAAGACCTAGCCAGCAAAATCGGTGTTCAGATACGTACCCTAAAAGCTGGTAAATTTAAGGATATAGCAAATAACTACCGGGCGATGTCTAATGGTGAAGAGCAGATTCTCCAATCTCTTCTTGATGACACCCATGACCAGTTCATCAATGATGTAGCCAAAGCCAGAGGAATCGATCGTGATTCAATAAAAAATATCGCAGATGGTCGAATCTTTACCGGCAGACAGGCCCAGACATTGGGTCTGGTTGATTCTCTGGGAGGATATCTTGATGCCCTCTCATATTTGCGCAAAATCACCAATTCCGCGCCGAATGCGCGCATTGTTGAGAAAACTGAAAAACTTTCAAACATCAGGGAATGGTTTTTGGAATCAATGGTTCGGATCTTTCCCCAATTATATACCTATCTTGCTCCATACCGTGCCAGTTATTTACTGAACTTCGAATGATTTTACGCTAAAAAGTGTCGAATTCTGCAAAAAAAAGCAGATTACACTGGCCAAATATGGGTGTCAGGAATAATATTAAGTGTTGAAAATTAAGGTAAATAACTGTTACTAACCGTCACATATCTATATTTTGTAAGGAGGAATCATGAGCATTCAGAATCTTTTGGACGAAGTGGAAATTCTCAAGCAGGAATACGAAAAATTCGAACGTGGTAATAAATCTGCTGGTACCCGGGCACGCAAAAGCCTCCAAAGCATTAAAAAGATTGCTCAGGACCTTCGTGTGGCTATTCAGGATTCCAAAAAAAATGAAACTGAAGCAGAATAAAGCCATATTAGATTTTTTACACAAGGGGATTTAGTTCCCCTTTTTCATTTTAATACAATAATTTTTATGCCTGCCCGTAGTATAATCCCTTGTGCTTTGTTTAGCCTTTTTTTATATGCAATGCAAACAAATAATTAAAATAAACATTTCAACCTATCATCTAAATCAATAATGGTGGTACAGTATGAGTCCTACTAGTGGTACAACAATGTTGGAGGTTTCAAACCTTCACAAAAAGTTCGGGTTATTCAGTGCTGTAAAAAACCTGAGCTTTCAAATCCGGAAAGGCGAAATTTTCGGATTTCTGGGTCCCAATGGTGCTGGTAAAACAACCACGATGCGTATGGTAACCTGCTACATTCCTCCTTCATCGGGATCTTTCCGGGTTGCGGGACTGGATCCGACTGTTTCCAGTCTGGAGGTGCGTAGAAAAATCGGTTATCTTCCAGAGCATAATCCCCTCTACAATGATATGACTGTGCTGGAGTATCTTCAGTTTGTTGGAGAGATCCGGGGGATCAAAGGCAGCCGACTGCAGAGCCGAATCAATGAGCTGTTCAATATCTGCAGTGTGGGAAATATGTCAGGTCGTATAATCGGCAACCTCTCCAAGGGATATCGACAGAGAGTCGGTCTGGCTCAGGCATTGATGCACAATCCGGATTTGCTGATTTTAGATGAGCCCATGTCAGGTCTGGATCCTAACCAGATTGTTGAGATTCGTAATCTGATTAAGAATCTCGGACAGGAAAAAACCGTCGTCTACTGCTCTCACATCCTCTCAGAAGTTAAAGCAACATGTGACCGTATTCTTATCATCAACGATGGTCAGATGGTTGCCAGCGGCACTCCCGATGAACTGGTAAACAATGCCGGTAAGGGTAATCGTTACCAGGTACGCATTAAGGGAGATCGTTTCGAAATTGAAAACAAACTCTCATCCATTTCCGGAGCCACGGGTGTAAGCATTCTAAATGTCGCATCTGAGTGGGTAACAGCCGAAGTGATGGCATCTCAGGAGGATATCGGGGAAGCAATTTTTAAGGCTGTTGTTGAAAACGGGATGAGCCTTGCAGAGCTTAAACGCGAATCTGCAAGCTTTGAGGAAGTCTTCACACAACTGACAAGGAAATAATCATGGACAACATATTGACCATATTCAAAAAAGAATTCAAAACCTTTTTCATCTCTCCTATCGCCTATATTTTTATTGTTGTTTACCTGGTTGTCACTAACTTTCTTTTCTTTCAAAGTTTCTTTCTGATAAATCAGGCGGACATGAGAGGCTACTTCAGTATCCTTCCCTGGATATTTCTGCTTTTTGTCCCTGCTATTACCATGCGAAGCTGGGCTGAAGAGAAAAAGCTTAAGACTCTGGAGCTGCTTTTGACCTGGCCTCTAAGTGATTATCAGGTAGTTGCAGGTAAATTTCTGGCTTCTTTCTGTTTTCTTGCAATCACTATTCTTCTTTCAATCTCTGTACCGATTACCATTTCTTTGCTTGGTTCACCCGATCTGGGACCAATAATGGGCGGCTACATCGGAGCACTGTTAATGGGGGCTGCATATCTGGCTATCGGACTCTGGATCTCTTCTTTTACTGAAAACCAGATAGTTGCCTTTATTCTTGGAGTGGTGATTACATTTACTCTCTTTATTGTGGGCAATCCATTTGTCACAATGGCCGCACCCTCCATGCTGATACCAGTTCTTAATTATATCGGACTGGGAAATCATTTTCAAAGCATCGAAAGAGGTGTGATTGACACCAGAGACATCTTGTATTATTTCTCGGTGATCGGCTTTTTTCTCTTTCTTAATGTACAAACACTTGGAAGCAGGAAATGGGAATAAACTATGGAAGCAAAAAAGATTAAAAATCGCTCTGAAACTCTGATTTTTATACTTGCGGTTCTGGGTATACTGGTAGTGGTAAACTACTTCGGAGTACGCATGTTTAAAAGAATCGATATGACAGAGGGCAAGGAGTACAGTATCTCTCCTGCCACTAAAAAAATTCTTCAAAAACTGGATGACATAATCACTATCAAAGTTTTCTTTTCTGAAAACTTACCTCCACATGTCAGCAAAACAGTTACTGATGTAAAAGATATCCTTTCTGAATACAGCGCTTATGCAGGAAAAAATCTCAGAATTTCCTGGGAAGATCCGGCAAAAAGTGAAGAAGCCGGAAATCTTGCCCGCTCATTGGGGATCCCCGAAGTACAGCTTCAGACTTTCGAGAAAGATAAAGTTCAGGCAATCAAGGCATACCTGGGAATCGGAATTCTTTTTGCCGACAAGAAAGAATCGATTCCGGTCGTTCAGAATCTTCAGAATCTCGAATATGACCTCACCATGGCTATCATGAAGGTATCCAGATCATCAGTTCCCAAAGTTGCGGTCCTGAAAACAGATACCTTTCCTACTCTTCCGCCTCAGATGCGTGCACAAATGCCTAACAACCCTGAATCTACGGAAGAAAAACTGGCAAAAGTCTTAGAGCAACTACGTACTAATTACGATGTCAGCACAATCGATCTCTCCAGCGGAACTTCGATTGATTCCACAATCAAGACTCTGGTCATTCCTGGCGGAGAAGCAATGACAGAACGCAAGCTCTTTGAGATTGACCAGTTCTTTATGAGAGGTGGAAACCTTATAGTTCTGGCCGATGCCGTTACTGTCAATCTGCAATACGGGGCCAATGCAGCTCCCATCCAATCCAAGCTTCTTGATCTTTTAGAATTCTATGGAGTAAGGGTGGAGAAAAATCTGATACTTGACCCTTCCTGTTCGCAGGTAAGTATTCCTCAGCAGGTTGGACCCTTTACCATGAATGTAGCGGTTCCTTATCCATATTTTGTCAGACTAGGAGCCGATGGTTTTAAAAAGGAGATCACTGCAGTTTCAACACTCTCCGATGTAATTTTTCCCTGGGCCAGCAGCCTCACCCTTCTGGTCGATCATCAAGAGTTGGACTCCACTGGTGCCGCTTCAACTCAGGATAGTGTAAAAGGAACTATTATAGCCCGTTCAACTGAAAAGAGCTGGGCTGTGACCGATCGTTTTGATCTGAATCCACAGCAGCAGTGGGCTCCGCCAGCAGGCAATCTGAAACAGTATAATCTTGCTGCCTATCTTAACGGCAACTTTAAAAGCTATTTCTCAGGGAAATCTGTACCTCCTGTGAAATCAGATGCTGGCGACACCTTGAGCCAGATCAGCCTCAACCAAGATGCCGAAGATGCCAACCGGGAGATTGTTCCATCCAATACAGATGGACATCTGGTTGTCATCGGTGATGCAGATTTCATTTCAGGGCAAAATGCCTCAGCTCCGGGCAATACCACAATGCTTTTAAACCTAGTAGACTGGTTGTCTCTTGATGACAATCTGATCACTATCCGCTCGCGGGCGCTTAAGGATCGCACAATAGAGTCAGACCTTCTTAAGGAAGAATCGAAAGCACCAAATATTATTCGTCTGGTCAATGTAGTAGGTATGCCATTACTGGTGGCAATTGTTGGTCTTTTAATTTTCATAAACAGAAGAGAACATCTTCCGGTAACTGTAGCAACTAACAACAAAACGGAGAATACAGGCAAATGAAAGGTAATAAACTATTCTACGCAGTTGTTATACTGGTTATAGCCGTATTAACTATTGTAATAAGTGAAAACCTAAGTAAGAAATCACCTTCAGAGAGTGAGAAAAAGTTCTTTCCCAACCTGTCGGAGTCTTCAATTTCCGCAATTTCCATAAAGGACTCCAATGATTCTGTCAGAGTTCGCCGTAAAGGTGATATCTGGGTTGTTGACGCATATCAGGCAGCATCGGCTCCTTCCGGTTTACCAATTGAAGCCGATTCGTCTAAACCTGCTGTCAATAGTAAAATCTATCAGGCTGATAGTGCATCCATAAGCTCTGTTCTGGAAAAAATCCTGAAGATGGAGAAGGGTGTTTTGATCTCTGATAATCAGGAAAAACAGTCTATCTTCGAAGTAGACAGTGCAAAAGGGACACTGGTGGAGCTCTGGGATGCAACCGGAAAAGCCCTCGGATCATTCCGTATCGGTAAAAATGGAGCAGACTGGAGCAGCAACTACATTCGTATGACCGGCTCCAATTCTGTTTATATGGCGGGTGGTTCGCTTCGCCATTCATTCTTTTCCGATCAGAAAAGATGGCGCGATAAGACTATCACCAGTTTCGATAAATCCACGGTTAAAAGGATTTCGCTGATCAGAAAAGATGGTGCATCTGTTGCTGTTGCTAAAGCCGACACCGGCAGTGCATGGAATATCGTGGAACCTAACCAGGCTGTTGCAAAAGCCGATCAGGTCGATGAAATCCTTAATGCCACTAATCGTCTTAACGCTGTTGATTTCGAGGAATCAGAAGTCAGCGATTCTGTGATGGGTTTCACTCAGCCGGAACTGACTGTGGTGATTGGTTTTCCCAACGATGCCACCAGAAAGATTATCTTCGGATCCAAAGATCAAAACAACAGGTATCGTGCTCGCACAGATGGAAAGGAACATGTGTTCCTGGTCAACGAGAGTGAGTTTGATAAGTTAAACAAGGATCTGGAAAAGCTGACCGATAAAGAGGCCTCCGAAGAAACTTCTGAAGCATCAAAAACAAAGAAATAGTAATCGATAAATTTGTCTTATTGAGCTGCTAAGCCTGTACTTTAAAAGTACAGGCTTTTTTTACATGTTCCCTAATAAATCTGTAAGGGGGGCAAAGCCCGAGGTTTGAGCTGGTTTACGGATCTGTCCGATCCGAATGAAAGTCATAAATTAATGTTTCAGGTAGGGAAAGCCATAAAAAGGGTCTCAAACTCAAAAAGAATTTAAAATATACTTAAAGTGTCATGAAAAAGACGTTTTACTTGCCTAAAAATTAGAAATATCAGATAATCACAAAGCTCTTACTAACTTTTAAATACAAAATATGAAGACCTTTTATCCCCGTAAAACCAAGTATCTGAATTAGATGAAAACAAAGAAAAACTATAATACAGAAGGTTCCTTCAAACTAAAATATTTACAGATTATCTATTTTCACAAACCTCTACTGCCAGATGAAGTTAAACTGTTGTTGGATTAACCAACAGTTATTTTCTCAAATATTATTGATAAGTAAACCTTGGGTTAAAGTACGCATATTTATATATTACAAAATATCAAGGAATATTTATCGTACAAGTTGGATTATTCCAAGAATACCCGAATCCTTTTGTCTGAACAACATTGCAATGGACATGTGTCAGTTTTGCATTATTCCGCACACCGCGTGGAAGTAGTTATGGCGATTGCCCAGCTTTGGTTGACCTGCTTACATATTAGAATATCGGTTTCTTTGAGTAGATTTCCTATTGCACATTGAGAATCTTTTTTAAAGCAATGAAATCTTACACACCAGTTATAATCGAATTATGAACTGATAAACTGTGAAATGATATTAATTCCTCACTACGGTGAGGTTATCGATATCTGCGGAGCAGATGGTGGAAAATCGTTAATCATATCAGAATCCTTTTTCTCGCTTTCACCATCTCTTCCATTCACTATTCCTGCAACTATCCCTATTACTATACCGGTAACAGTTAAAATAGCAGCTCCAATTATTATAAAACGTTTCTTTTTAAGTGATGTGTCCTCAGTTGCCTTGGAATCATTTTTATCTTCCATTAAATCATTGGTAATATTTTTAACATCAGATTCGGCATTGTTATTAACCTCTGACCTTGTAACATCTGATGCTACCATATCTAACACTCTTAATGAATCATTACCTGCATTGTCTGTACTTAAATTAACTGGCAATTCTGCAGCATACACAAAAGAGGAGAAGGTAAAAAATACGGTGACAATGATTTTTATAACAAATCTGTGTTTATTCATGCTGATATTATTCCCCATTTTTTAAATTACATTTACATTATGTTTTACAACATTTGCACTTTATTTCACTATGTTTACTCTATCTATTTTATGGTTTTTTCCAGCCTGCAGACATATCATATATACACCTGCTGCAGTTCGAGATCCATTACTATTCCTCATTTGCCATGGTACCGAATAATATCCGGCCGTCTGTTTTGCATTACACAGATTAGCAACCAAACGACCATTTATATCTAAAATGTCTATCTTCACCTGAATCGCACTCTGACTCCAGGGAAGCGTATAAGAAACATTCACATGATTCCTCAAGGATCTTGCTGTCAAATGAAGGGATTGCGGAGGTAAGCTTACCCCTTTTAAACAATTTTTCATATATGAATTGTTCCCTGCTATGATAACGAAGTTTCTCTCATATTCGTTTTCGAATGGAGTAAAGGCATAGATACCATGGGTGCGCACATCATGAGTTTTTCCTGAGTGTTTGTCTACAATAATTATGCTGATGGAATCCGGAATGTTTTCCATGTTTCCAATTTCACATTTGTATGCAATGTCCTTTTTAAGTGCACTGGCAACCACACTCCATGCTGCACCTCCATCTTCCATGTTTGTAAAATCGGTTTGAAAACGTGAGGCAACTTTTTTAAACCCGGGACGTTCAAACCATGATACAGGTCCGCTATTTTCAGGAGAACCCGGTTTTGGGTAATCTTATTCTGCATCGTAATCATCGGTCGCGTTCACTGCAAAACCGAAATAGTTGCGATAGTCATAACCTTCAGAAGATGAAATACTCCAGTCAAACGCAATGCAACTGTTGAATCTCTTTGCAAGAGCACCATTATCACAAATTGAAGGTATTTTTAAGGTTATTGTACTGTCACCATTGTTAAACACATAATAGCCCTGCCACGGGACCAGACTATTAATTGATACAGGAGGGATCCAATTGTTGTTTTCGTAAGTATAGGGTCCGATAAGGGCTGATGCACTGCTTCCAGTGGAATCAATTATCGATTGCCAACTTACTGCAAAAAGGTATGGATTACCTATTGAAGCCCAGCGTTTTGATGGAATTTCAATTTCATAAGGATGGCTTATAGGAGTTGTTGTACCAGAATCGATCTTCATCTGCATATTGTCACGAATAGTTTTGAGCCAGTACGAATAACCAGTACCGATGTTTTCTAGATCAGGCCCATACTCTATGAAACTGTCATTTATACTGGTAAGAGACTTCTGAAATAGTCTCCAATCTTTTCTATATTCCCCCATTTCTTTAAGTACCGACGAAATCTTTCCATCCGAAAGATTCAATGGTGTAGAAAAAAGGTGCCATTGTTTTTGTGGTAACATTTTCTCCTGGCTTTTTTCTTTGATTTTTACAGGGATATCTTTTCTTTCAATCGTGACACTGTAAGTGCCATCAAACGCTGTAATGAAATACTCGAAACCGTTCTGGTCCATTTTGATTTGTGAAATCTGCAGACCAAACGAACTATCACTTTTAACCATTACAGGCAAAGAGTCGAATTCTTTTTCACCACCTTTTCGGAAATAAACATTCACCTGGTTGTTAGAGATATTATCGATAACCAACCCCGTAATTACTGGAATACTACCCTTTTCCATAGAAGCTATTTCAGTTCTATCGATAATAGCAGGTGCTTTCAGGTCGATAGAAAGAACGTAAACACCTAAATTGTCAGTATGATAGGATATTGTCCTGTTATTCGTATCTATGACTGCGCCGTAAACAGCTTTAAGCGATCCAGTTGAATCTACTTCGTTAAGATGTATTTTTTCAAACATCTGAGGAGTAACCGGAGTACCATCAGGAAATGTATCAGGAATAGCGAATTTCAAAGTCATAAATTTGCAATTATTTGATTTTGGTGATTTTGTAAAATCATAAAAACTTGAAGACTGTATGATTGAAGTATCCTGCAGTTTTTTGTTTGACATAGCAACAGTTACTATGCAGCCTTCCGTTTCAGTACCTGTATTGACATATACTTCAGATGAAATCCTATTTAACGTATCAGTTAAAACCGCTGAAAATGATTCCTGTATCTCTTGATTTGAAATCAGAGTGGTAAAATGTGAAGAACTCGACCAGGGGCCGTTTCCGCCGGCATTAACCCCGGCTATCCGGAAATAGCAGGTATTGTCGTTTCCCATACCATAAGCCGTATATTCATTTGTATTTATAACAGTGTCAATTATCAGGGAATCAAACCCTGGTGTTCGACTAACCTGAAACCTGTACCCAGTAGCAGCAACAACCGTACTGCAGGATAATTTAACGTTTATGCCGATGCGGATAGAATCCGGATATATCGATGTAATAACCGGAGTCTTCATCGGAGGAGCAACCTTTATGTCGGCCGTTAAACCAACCGGTTGCTTTATGCTATAGTTCTCAGCAGCAGGACCACTGATTATGTAGCCTGTTACAGTAACAGGCTTATCGGTTCCTACCGATGCATCTGCGAATTTTGCTGATGGAGTTCCTGTAAGAGTTACCGTTTCTTCATCACCCGGCAAAACTCCATTGAGTATTGCAGTACCCTCGATTGCTGCGTTATTGTTTCCATCAAAGAACTTGCCCGATACCGAAATCCCGGTTATGTTAAGTTCTATTTTATTAACAGTAATACTTAATTCTTTCCTTATAGAACTATATGTGGATGTGTCTTCAGGTGTAAATAGTACATACTGGTTTACAACACCTGCAGTGGAAGTCGATTCCGGATTTTCAAAAGAAAAAGAACCCGGTGTTGCAGCTGCATGACCCGAAAGAACAGATGAGGAAAACTTCTGTCCATAGCTAATCTCTGAAGCAACCGGCCAGGCAGTAATCGAAGGGATTATCAGTGTCTTACGGATTTTGGGATTATTTTCTGCAACAGTTGTAAGATATCTTTCTATTCCTTCTTTACTTACAGAATATTCAAATACCTGTACGATATAATCATTACCCGATTCAAGACCTTTTACTTCCACACTCGAACCAGTATCATTATAAACACAGTACCAGCCATCAGCGCCGATTTGAGTACCGTTTTTAAACGTTGTTGAAGGATTATATACAGCGGAGTCTACCGGCAGAGCATCGCCAGAATTTCCCTGTTTAACAAATACAGCACATTTTTGTCCGTTCCCCCTATTCCATTCGATTCTCATGGAGGAGGTGTCAACATTGGACATAGTTAAATTGGATGCCTGAGTATCAGGTGTTACCGGACCTAAAATGTATGCTGCACCTGCAGCAGTAAGTGAATCCAATCCATTTTCATCATAATTATCGCCTGTTGCCCCAATCATTAAATTATCTTCGAATATTGCTACGCTATTAAATGCTTCATATTCTTTTTCAGGAACGACTTTTTTAATCTGTGTCCAGTTATTTGATGCATCCCGGTCTTTTTCAAATATATACACAAAACTGTTTTTTGGAAAGCCATACATGTCCAGATCACTATAATCAACAGCGGAAATAACTGCATAGTTACCCGTCATTGCCACATTGCAAGAAGATTCATATTCTAACATACCAGAAGGAACTATCTTTTCAACCTGTCCCCAATTTTCATTTCCGCCATAATTTTTACTAAAGATGTATGCAGCACCAGTATTGAGCACTTTTATATAATCACCATCATAAAAATAAGCCTGTTGTGCCCCAACTATCGCATATTCACCAGACAAAGCTACAGAATTGCCAAATTCAGCATCTTGTATTCGATCTGAAGAGACAATTTTTTTTACCAGGCCCCAGATACCCTGCCCACCCTGATCTTTACTGTAAATATATGCGGCTCCGGCGCTGTTTATTGTATCTGAATGGTTTTCATTAGTACACCCCAAGCGTGCTCCAACAATGGCATTGTCGCCCGATATGGCAACAGAGACACCAAAGTAATCATTTATTTCTAAGGATACGAGCTTTTTTTTCATTTCCCATGAATTTTCTGCTCTTTCGTAAACATAGGCAGCACCTTCACCATCAGCTCCTATAATAGCATAATTATCAGAAATTGCCAAAGAACTACCGAATCGATCACTCGAATTCTCATGTGATGATACAAGTTTCTGGACAAATCCCCAGTTGTCATCCCCACCATTGTCATTCTTAAAAACATAAACAGCCCCAGTATTGAAAATAGTGTCACCATCATCAGTTTTTTCCTTTTCTGGTACACCAACCATTGCATATTCGTCAGAAATTGCTACAGATGAACCGAACTCATCCTCTTCGGATCTGTCATAATGAACAATTTTTTTTACCTGTGCCCACGATTTTCCAATCTTCTTAAAGATGTATGCAGCTCCAGCACCACCTTTATAATACAAGCAGTTGACAATTATATGCTTGCAATAATCCATACGGTTCTGCCCCGTAAAACCCTGTTGAAGCGTAAAGAACCCGGCAAGCGTATTGAATTTCAGCTCATTGCAGCTAATATCGATTTCGGTCTGGTAGTACAATCAGCAGAAAATCCCAATTTCAATCTGCTCGACAGGTATGTTGTCATGCTCAATGATAGTGGAATCGAACCGATCATTGTTTTCAGCAAAACAGATCTTCTATCCTCTACAGAGTTGGATGCTTTGAAAAGAGACCTATCTGCGCTCAGGACCCATTTTCTTTTTATAAGTAATGTAGCTGAGGGAGGAGTGAAAACGTTGTCGGACAATCTCCTGTCAGGCAAAACTTATTGTTTGCTAGGGCAGTCCGGGGTAGGAAAAACCTCGCTTCTAAACAGTCTTCTCGGTACATTCACAAACCCGCAAAATATAGCACTCTGTTCACCTTTGCAGTAAAATGCTACGGAGAACAGGCTCTACACTTCTCAATGATGTGTACGGTTATAGAGCTGGGGACTCCATAAGCTAAAAATTGCTGTGTTATTCATCATCAAAGAATCATTCGATTTTTCTTTCAAACATCTATAAAGCAAGTGTTGGTCATTATGGAATACCTTGGCCAATGTTTCAAAACCGCATAGTATATTACTTACTACCTGAATAGTTATACTGAAATACGGGAATGATCCCTAACACACTTTGCAACTCAGTAAAATGAATGGCTGAAAAACTGAAAATTCTGTTTCTTTGTACTGGCAATTCCTGTCGCAGTCAGATGGCAGAAGGGTGGACAAAATATCTTCAGGGTGATGTCATTGAATCATACTCTGCAGGAATAGAGACACACGGACTTAACCCCAATGCAGTAAAGGTGATGGCGGAAGCTGGAGTTGATATATCAAACCACAGATCGAAACACCTTGACCAATTAAAAGATGTTCTGTTTGACTGGGTTATAACTGTTTGCGATAATGCAAATGAAAGCTGCCCGGTATTTCCCGGCAATATTAAACGTTTTCATATCAGTTTTGATGACCCACCTAAATTGACTAAAAATGCTAAAACAGAAGAAGAGGCATTGGATCATTACCGCAGGGTTCGGGATGACATTAAGCGTTTTGTGAGCAGATTGCCAGAGTTGCTGGGCTGAAGGAGCACTGGAGTCACACTGGCAATGGTTGTAGGTGTGCTTGTGGAGGTTTCCGGTCATGTTATCTTTAGTTAGTATAATGGAAGAAATAAGCATAAGTTTGAATTAACCGGTATCAAATGATACTGCCCAAAATTTTACAATCGACACATATTCAGTTGAAATTCTTTATACCAGAGGAGGACGAAAATGGTTGAGAACTCAAGTGATGACAAAATTCGTAACGCTGTCAGGGAAAATTATGCAAAAGTTGCTACCACATCCAGTTGCGGTTGTGGTCCAACCTGCTGCAGCAATTCATCAAATTCGAATTTAGCAGCAGATGCAAGTATCGCTTTAGGGTATTCAAGTGAGGATGTGCAATCAGCACCAGAAGGCTCCAATATGGGGCTGGGATGTGGAAATCCGCAGGCTATCGCAGAATTGAAGCAGGGAGAAACGGTTCTTGACCTTGGTTGTGGTGGTGGATTCGATTGTTTTCTGGCTTCCAGAAAAGTAGGTACAGATGGACTGGTAATAGGAGTGGACATGACTCCTGAGATGGTCAGTAAAGCGAGAAAGAATGTACGAGATTCAGGAGAAACCAATATTGATATCAGACTGGGTGAGATAGAAAATCTACCTGTAGCGGATAATTCAATAGATGTGATTATTTCCAATTGCGTCATTAATCTTTCACCAAACAAGCAAAGAGTATTCAAAGAAGCTTTTCGAGTCTTAAAAGCAGGAGGCCGCCTGGCCATTTCCGATGTGATTGCCTCAGCAACAATACCCGAAGATATAAAGGAAGATCTTGTGCTTCATGCCGGATGCATTGCTGGAGCTTCGACACAAAATGAAGTAATCGCGATGTTAAAAGAGGCGGGTTTCAATGAAATCCGCGTAAAAAACAAGGAAGAAAGCAAGTCCTTTATCAAAGATTGGGCACCTGGAAGCGGCGCAGAGAACTATGTTGTTTCTGCCAATATTCAAGCCATAAAGCTCTAACAATAAAGTGTCCATTACTGGTTTTCTGATAAGCTGGAGTAATTCTCCAGCTTGATACTAAAACAGATTTGTTTTTAAAAGTTAAGACCGAAATTGTGTCTGAGTATGAGGTAAATTCCAATTATAATCATAGCAACTGCAGTTGTATATCGTACCCATTTTTCTATACTGGTCAGCTTATTAAATGCAGACCCGATCAAATTTGCAGCAAAAGCTAAAATAAGCGAAAATGCTAAAACAGGAACTGCTGTCCCTATACCATAAAGAGATGACATCAAAACAGCATTTCCCTTTACAGCTAACGGTATAAGGGCACCAAAAAACAATCCTGCTGAAACCGGGCAGAATGCAAGAGCGAACAGGATCCCTAAGAACCCTGATCCCCAAATACCCATTTTTTCGACTCGTGATTGCAAGGTACTGTTCATGCCACCACCAAAACTGATATTAAAGACACCCAGCAGAAGAACTCCGACCATCAAAAGCAACGGCCCGATCGCAAGGTTCATGTACTTCTGTAAAAACATGGAAACACCGGGAATTGACTGAAGGCTTCTGGTGACAAAAACAGCTACCGCAATGTAGGCAAATGCTCTGCCGAGTGTATAAAGAATACCCGCAAAAAAAACAGACCTGGTACTATCGACTTTGCGCCCGACATAGGAGATTGCCGCGATATTAGTAGCCAGGGGACACGGACTGATGGATGTTAATATCCCAAGCCAGATTGCAACTCCGATATCAATAAACAGTGAATCCATTACAATTACCCTTTGAGAAATGTTTTTATCTCTGTTTGGATATATTCCTTAAACTTATTCTGATCGCCTAATAGCTGCCATACTTTTTCGAGATTTTTCCAGGTCGTTTCTTTCCCGTTTCTAACATCTGAAACAATGACCGATTTTGTATAGAGTTTGTAATCTTTCGCGAATTGTTCGTTTCCTTTTTCTTCAACATTAATAATTTTCATTTCTATTCGGCCGTCTTTTATTTCCTCTGCAAATCCGCCCTGTATAGCTTCTTTTGTATACTGCTCGATCATGTTGCACGACTGGCACCGAAATGTTGTATGGAAATAATAAACCACCAGTTTTCTCTTTTCACTTTTATGGGCTGTAATCGTTTCCATAGTTTTGGCAGAATCAGTATTTACAGCCTTTTTTGCCGGTTCAGAACTTTGGCATGAACCAATAATTCCTGATAAAGCAATCATTGCAAAAAAACTGGTTGCCTGTTTTATTCTCAACTTTTTTGATAAATCCATTGTTATGCCCCTACTATTTCTTTATTGGATAATAAAACGCTGAAGTCTTATTCAGTAATTTTACTCTTCAATTGCCGAACTGTAGCCTTTCCCAAACCGCTATCTTGATAACTTCTGTTCAATTAGTTGTTTTGTTAAGCAATCATTTTCTTTATTTCATCAGGCCTGGGTACCTTCCCATAAACCTTTACTTCACCATCGACAACCAATGCAGGCGTCATCATAACACCGAACTTTAAGATTTCATTAATATCTGTTACTTTGATAAGTTCATATTCTATATCCATTGTTTTTGCTACTTCATCAACAATATCTGCCAGTTTCTTACACTTTGGACAACCGGTCCCTAAGATTTGGATTTTTTTCATTTTTTATCCTTTAGCTGTTTAAGTTTTATGTATGCCGAGTGCAGAGCGAGTGACGAGGGTGCAGGGTGCCTTTTCCCTAGCACTCTTCTTCCTACCCTCGACACTCACCACCTAATCTATCAATATTTTGTTGACTCATATCTCTACTTACGAAGAAAGTGTTGAGTATAAAGTGTCAGATACTCCTATAGTATCCCGAATATCACACCAGACAAAGTTGCCATTATCACCACAAGAGTAACGAAAGTAACTGTTTTTTTCCATCCAAATATTCCACAGAGTACAAGCATACTTGGTAAAGAGAGTGCCGGTCCTGCAAGCAGTAATGCCAGAGCAGGCCCTTTACCCATTCCACTTCCGACAAGGCCTTGTAAAATTGGTACTTCAGTCAAGGTAGCGAAATACATAAAAGCACCGGCAATAGAAGCAAGGAAATTTGCTCTTAGTGAATTTCCACCCACTGCAGCGCTAACCCACTCCGATGGGATTATACCCTCATGTCCAACCCGACCTAATAAAAATCCCGCTACTAAGACTCCAAAGAGCAGTAATGGCAGTATCTGTTTTGCAAATGTCCAGGTTGACGAGAACCAATCCTCTAATTCATCCTTCTCTGTACTGGTAACAGCAGACAATCCAATGCTTCCCGCTGCAAAAGCCGCTACAGGAATAAATTGATGCGGAATGGACTTGGGTGCTATTATGGCAATCAATGCTGCCGGTAATGCTGCAAAGAGCACTTTCCACCAGGCCAACTTAAACCATACGATAAGAATTATACCGAATATTACAGAAAAAAGAGAAGTAACTATCCATTTATTAGAATACAATTCATACCATAGTCCGCTATCATTCACAGGCTTTCCCCAATTGGCAAATACTAGGATAGCTATCATCACAAAAAAATAGGCTGCAGTTTTCCAAAGTGGTCTCTCCACCTCAGCTTCAGGCATTGCCATCTGCGCCGCAGCCTTGGCCGCTTCCTCTTTCCTATATATAAAGTGCATGGCAAGTCCAATTACAATACTAAACACTATGGCCCCGATCGCCCGTGCTAACCCCATTTCAAGGCCTAAGATACGAGCAGTCAGAACGATTGCCAGAACATTAATCGCAGGACCGGAATATAGGAAAGCTGATGCGGGACCAATCCCGGCACCCATTTTATAAATTCCGGCAAATAATGGAAGTACTGTACAGGAACATACGGCCAGTACCGTTCCAGATACCGAGGCGACTCCAAAAGCAAGTATCTTGTTTGCCTTTGCTCCAAAATATTTCATCACCGATGCCTGACTCACAAAGACCCCGATTGCCCCTGCAATAAAGAATGCAGGGATTAAACACAAAAGCACATGCTCCCGTGCATACCATTTAACTAATTGAAGAGCTTCGAAGACCGCGTTATCAAAACGTGGAATTCCCACAGGCAGAAAGAACATTCCCAGAAAAACTGTGATAATTATGATTAATGGTTTTGATTCCTTTTTCCAGTCCATCTTAATTCCTTATTATGTCATTTGGCAAAACGGCCAAATACTTTGCAAAAAAAATTATCCGATAAGTTTCAGTTGTGCTTTGACTTTCTCCTGAACTACTGATTCTACGCAGTTAAGAAAATTCAGTACACATGGCATGGATAGATGATAAAAAACCATCTGATTTCTTTTTTCATCGATAACAATACCTGCATTTTTGAGTACAGAGAGATGTTTTGAAACCGTTGAAGTATCAGCACCAACCATGTCAGTGAGTTCACAAACGCAATATTCCTGACGAGATAACGCATCAATTATCAATAGGCGGGAAGGATGTGCCATTGCTTTAATTATAGTCGCCTTTGCTTCATACTTTGCCAGTGCTTTTTTATCCATAAACCTCAATCTATGTTTATTGGTTTATTTGGCAATATAACCAAACTAGCAGATTATATTCAAGTATATTCTTATTTTTTTTTGAAATATTGATTAGCATCGGGTCTAACAATGATGATTCGATTAATGGTTACTAGTATTTAAATAATCTCTTCACTTTCCCCCAAATGATAAGATATTGTGACTATGCCTTAGCTTCTCAGCGGACGAAGGGACCTGAAAAAGTACGCTAAAACTGGTGTCACTGACATTCTCACCCGATTGAGCCACAAGGTGATGCGGCAACCTTAAAAAAACGCTTGGTTTGGAAAGATGTCAAAATTATGTTAATGCCAAAGAATATCAGATTTTCCTTTTACCCTGATATATGAACAATATCAGTAAAACACATTTTATAGGATCATTATAAAAATGAACATGCAAAAATGGGCCAATGACATCATAGAAAATAAGAACCGCTCAGTTATGCCAATTATGACCTATCTGGGATTGGAAATCATTCATAAAAATATCATGGATGCGATTACTGATGGTGATATACATTCCGCTTGCATGGAGGTATTGAGTAAAAAATATCCTTCAGTTGCATCCACCAGCATTATGGATCTTTCTCTTGAAGCGGAAGCTTTCGGATGCCCTGTAGTCTTTTCCAATACAGAAGTACCTACAGTAAGCAATAGTATATTACACAATAGAGATGAGGTTTTATCGCTTCGTATCCCATCTATTGGTGAAAAGCGCACCAAAGAAAGCCTGAAAGCATTGCGGCAAGCAGCTTCACGCATCGAAAAACCAGTTTTCGGTGGCATCATCGGACCATTCTCTTTGAGTGGAAGACTTTACGGTATGACCGAAATTATGACTGCAGCCCTGATGGAACCCGAGATTGTGCATTTGTTACTTGAAAAAGCAACTACATTTCTGATTCAGTTTGCTGAAGCAATAAAAAAAACCGGAGCTAATGGTTTGTTGATAGCCGAGCCAGCGTCCGGATTGCTTTCCCCGGATTTATGCAATGAGTTTTCTTCTTTTTATCTACGGCAGATAATATCCAGAGTTCAGGATGATTCATTTATGGTTATTTTACACAATTGCGGTGCAGACATCTGCCATATTCCAGCTATGCTTTCGACCGGTGCCCATGCACTTCACTTTGGTAATAAAATAGAAATCCCTGCTGTTTTACTCAAGATACCAGAAGATGTTCTGGTATTTGGTAACATCGATCCAGTAAATATTTTTAAAAACGGTGCAGTTAAAAAGGTAAAAAACACAACTTCCCTTTTGCTTGAGTCAACAACTCCCTGGAAAAATTTTGTTCTTTCTTCTGGTTGTGATGTTCCACCTAATACCCCGGTAGAAAATGTAGTGGCATTTTATGATGCTCTTTCAGATTATAACAAGCATCACAAATAAAACAACAGATCTTATTAAAAAAGTGTACTCTGGAGTTTGCTGGTTTTGCTCCTTGGCATTGAAACAGCTTATTTTTGCTCATATGCCTTCAGGAGTTCATCAATATCAATTTTTTTCATCTGATAAAATGATTTCCTGACTCTTGCGGATCGGATGGAATCTTTGCCGAGGATCATTTGAGCTAAAATCGCTGGTACTATCTGCCAGGATACCCCGTATTTATCCTGCAACCATCAGCATTGTTCGGCTTGGGGTACAGCAGAGAGATTATTCCAGAGATGATCTATCTGGTTCTGATTTTCACATTCTACCATGAAAGAGACCGCTGGTGTAAATGTGAATTTATGGTACCTGCCAGAATCCATTGCTGTAAACTGTTGCCCATTAATGATAAATTCTGCAAACTTGACAGCCCCTTCTTTCTCATTCTCATCCTGTCTGTAGGTAACCACCTCTTTTATTTTAGAGTCATCAAAGATGGAAACATAAAAGTCAATGGCTTGTTTTGCTTTGCCATACTGTTTCTGAACAAACAGCAGACAGGGGGTTATTTTCTGCTCTCTTGTGCCAAGTAGTAATTGCCACGATACTCCAAAACGATCATTAACCCAGGCATATTTTTCACTGAACTCGTAGCTGTCCAGAGGCATAAGGACATTTCCGTTTTCAGAAAGTTTACTGTATAATTTTTCGACTTCGTTAGAAGTCTTGCATGAGACCAGAAACGAAGTTGCCGGTGTGAAAAAGAAAACGGGCCCTCCATTAATATTAATAAACATCTGCCCAGCCAGTTCAAACTCCACTGTCATTAAAGTTCCTGCAGTCATTCCGGAAACTTTGGAGCTTTCGGCATCATAGTAAGCCTTGTTTTTTATTCTGGAATTTTCAAATAGTGAGACATAGAAATCAGCAGCTTCCTCAGCCTGGTTATCGAACCATAAATTTGGAATGATTTTCATGATTGATTCCTTTTCTAATATTCAGCTTTAATCAACCATTAGAACCAGTAGGGTTTAAAACATAGAACATTCAAAAAGAATGCTAATACGCTGAAAGAATACGCGTTTATGTGGACCTCTCATAACAATATTCTCAGTGAGACATTAATAACATCAAACACCCTGAGGGTATTATACTCATAGGAACCATCCAGTGATAATCTTTTTACATTGATACCCAGCCCCCCCGTGATCTTCCACGGGCTCTCCATTGTGGTCTGGACCTCTTTTTGTAACCCTGCCCTTAATAGAAAGTAACGGAAAATCTCCTGTTCAACTCCTCCAGCCATTTTCCAGTTCTGTTCCTTTGTAAGAGGAATCTCTCCCTCACCGATCAGAAACGTTTTATAGCCAGCCCTGAACGTACCTCCCATGTGCAAAGTCGTAGCATTGGCCTGATAATAAGTAGCCCCGGTAGAGGCATTTTTCCATCTGGAAACTACCGGTACATCTTTAAGAAGCAATCCATATCTTATCCGTTCTGATAATTCCCACAGCAGACCCAAATCTACTCCTGCCCCAAAGGAGCTTCCGCTGGGAGCATCAGCCATCTTGCCTTTTACTCTGTTACTTGCCAGTTTAAAGTTCAGACCTACAGAAAAGGGTCGGATAAAATCCGGAAGATTAGTGAATTTATAGGCAACAGATGTAACAAAGTATAGTTCTGTAAGCATATGATCTTTATCGGAGCTATAAAGCAGTCCCTGACCGAATCCGATTTCCCTCGTAGCCTTATTTACATACGTAGCAGCAATATTATCTACACCAAATCGGTATTGATAAGCCAGAACAGCTTCAGGCCCCCTTACCCATGCCATACCGGCAGGGTTGTAAAAAACCCCGTAAGCGTCATCGGATGCAGCCACATAAGCATTTGCAAGTGCAGCAGGGCGGGCAAACAAGGGAATCTGATCTGCCAATGATGATATTCCTGCAAGTTTTTCATCTTTATACTCTGCATACAGCTTATGCGCACCACTATGATCTGCCATATAATTTATCAAGCCATAAATCAGGCCTACACCCATTACGCCGGCAGTTGACAACAGGAGCTTTTTCTCATTGTGTACCTTGGGTCCATGGTAAATGGAAACATTCGGAGAATCTGCCCCGGGGTTTCCATGCAACCTGGCAACACCCGTTTTAATAATTTCAGATAAACTGACTCCCGGAGCCCCTTCGATGCTTACTGCTTCAATCTTCTGTTTCATAACCACATCGATCAGCTTCAACTGCAGTCCGTACCGGTTATCATCAAAATCGATGCTACCGTAAAGCATACGATCCATTCCCGCTGCACTTCCGATATCGATTACGCAGCGAGGATCGCGACAGTGTTCAGGAAAATCAACACTGACTTTTTCCAACTGCTGTTCCAGAACATTCTGTGGGTAAACCACATAAAACCCTACATCCTCAATACACTTTGTCAATTCCTGATAAGCCTGTTCATTAAGCTTGTGGGAATCGCCATAGGATTCCGGATATAGTATTCCGATGCTCACTTTACCGCTGTCTGAACCTAATGCAGCCGTATGAACAATCAACAATGCAATCAGTATTGCCGTTATTGAAAACCCTCTCACAGAATCCTCCACCTTTTATTTCCTGTTGTCATCTCATTAGCACTATCTGTTTCATATAGCGTTGCTCTTTGTTGTTTGAATCTTTTGCAGAAAGTACCACAAAGTATCGTCCGTTTCTGCACATTCTATCACCTTTCTCTGCGATAATATTTCCCGGTTGGGTCCACACCAGTTCTCTGTTGGTAGTGCGGCCATCCCACCAGAGCTGGTAAGGATACTGGTTTGCATTTTGAATCTGCATGGCCCATACCGGTTCTCCAGTAAGCGTGTAAATCCTCACTTTAACATCTCTAAGTGGCGGTCGGTCAGTTTCCACTCTAAAGGAAATACATGTACCAAACCTTTTCTCTTCAGGACTGATTGATCTTGGCCACACATAAGGAGAGAATGGGTTGGGTGCAACATCGAGGTATCCGCCCCTGGAGGGTCCTGCAACAATTGAGTATAGAGAAAAATGAGATAGTGCAGCACTGATCTTTTTACCATCAGAACTGACATTTGAGTTCTTTAATGGTTCCCATTTCAAACTGTCTTCATTCCAGCAGGCGATAGCAATCTCTCTTGCTCCCCCACTTACCTCTTTCTGGAGCTCCTTGGGAATATCCAAAATCAAATAGATGCTGTCTTCAACACGATTTTCAAATACGACTCCCTGGGATTCTGTTATCGAGAAAGCGGTAGAATCAATGGTTTTCATCTGCCCGGTTCCCCGTCTTATCATATTAGTCAAAGTTTGTGTTTCGATCGCCAGAAGCCCTGTCTCACCCGGGGAGAGCGCAGCGGTCGGGAATATTATCGAACAACCACGTGAATTGGACGCAGTATCTGGAAGGTCTTTTGAGGTTATTATGAATCTCACCGGAAGTCCTGGATCTTTCTGATCCCCATTATAATATTCAGTCCTGATTGCCGATATCTCTGCAAATATTCTTACCGTTCCACAAAAGTTCTTTCCAGGTGTGAATACCCCATCTGCTGTTATCGAACCGGCATTTTCTGGTAAAACAGACCATCTTGGAATGACATTCAATAATGTTCCGCTTTTGTCACGCCCGACAGCTCTGAACTCAGCCTTGTCCAGTCCTGATGTTGTAAGCGGAGTTGAACCACTGGCATCGGTTCGTAATACCTGTAAACCATTCAGATTGCTTCCTGAAACCCTGAAAACAACCGACACAGAATTGAGGTTTCCTGCAACTTTTATTTTTGATGTATCGATTGTAGCTGTAAGGGTTACCGGAATTGAAAATGCCCGTGTTTTTCCAGTAACAACTGTTACTGTGGTACCGGTATTTGACTTTAAAACACAACCCTGGGGATCTGTTATTTTCCAAGTTATATTCTGTCCATTCAAACCATTGAAGGGCAGAAATGCGGAGCTGCAATATCCTTTCAATGAAAACAGCATCGAATAAGAAGATGGCAAAATCAAAGTATCGCCATCTGCAGGCTCAATTTCTATTCTTGTCAGAGTTGAAGTATCTGGTAAAACAAATGTATTATAGACTTCTTTCTGATAGCCATACACATCTGATTTCCGCCAGGCCTGGAAATAGTATTGCAATATGCTGCCATCCCTGGGAGGACGTATGCTGAACTGATATAAAGAATCGCTCCTGTTAATACGCTCGCTTCTATAACTGCTACCCATAGCATCTTTATAGAAAATAACAGCAGAGTCCATGGTTACAGATGATCGCAGCGAAAAAGTCACATTACCATCAACCGGAGTAACAGTATCTTCCCTGTTATGGATAACATTCATTACTGCAGTATCGGTATACACAGTGATTTCATCATCCACATAGAATTGATGGAAAGCGAGATCAACAATGGAATCACTCTTTGCATCAACGTTAATCACATAATACCCGGAGCCAGCATTTAACAGAGAATCCCTGACAGAGATTGTCTTATGCAATGGGGACTGGATTTTGACCGATCCATAAATACCTACGGGTGTCACAAACCATTTTATCTTTTTTGAACCGGGTTTCATATAAATGGCAGTCTGTGATGGCATCACTTTTCCGTCTGAAACGACAAAAGTATCCGGTCCGGCAACACTGTCGAGTACAAAACCGTCTTTACCAACATTGATCGAATATGTTCCATCCGGGATATTCCTGATTTCGAACCTTCCATCTGCTAAAGACTTTGAGGATACAATACTACCTATAGCGACCCTGTTAACCAGATTTATCAGCATATTTGATGGTGAAGTACAAAAGACTGTACCGCTTATCATTCCATAACTTTGTATTGTGTCATTGTATGCCAAAGTTGTTCCAAGCTCAGTGGAGAGGGTACATGGTTTATCTTTAATAGTGTATCCTGTAGCGGAGCTACTCATAACATACTGTTTATTGCCCTGAAGGCCGATACGGTAATCTCCATAAGTTGCATCAGTATAACAAATAAATGTGTCCGGAGATCCTACAGCTATAAATTTAACTGCAGCTCCTGTAACCGGTGAGATGATTTCTTTATCATCCACCCATTTTTTACCATATATATAACCACTGACAAGAGATGCTCCTGCATTTAAAGTGACAGAAATGTTCTTTGTGCTGACTACATCTGTTGTGCTTTGGAAAGATGTAAACCCGGTTTTTGATGCTGCAATGGTATAAATCCCCGGTTGTACGAAAAATGAGAAAGTACCGTTTTGTGATGTGGCTGGTATTTCTTCAATTATTCTGCCATCAAATAGAAGTGTCACCTTTGCCCCTAAAATAGGTATCCCTGAAGCATTTCTTACAGTACCGGACAAAGTTACGGGATTTCTGGACATGACGACAGTACTGAAATTAACATTTTCGCCATTATTTACAGACACTTTTTCAGACAATACACTCTTATAGCCGTTCTTATTGGCTCCTATCAGCCAGTCAGCTCCATAGCAATTGAAAACAAAATTACCCAAAGCATCTGTCTGAGTTGATAATGAATCTCCTAAATCAGAAATACCGCTTATAGTTACCAAATTGATTCCTTTTCCGGATTGATCAACTACTTTGCCATAGACAGTTGCCTGAGGTCTGGAAAGGATAAAGGTGAGCTCAGAAGTACGATTACTGCTAATTGCCACAGTCTGCGTCTGGCTCTCAAATTCATTTTTAACTGCGGTTATCCGATAGGTTCCTGCGGGGCGTTCTCTGGAAAGATATCCATCGGTATCGGTATAGAAAAACAGCGGAGCTTCCATCGATCCGTCCAGCACCTCGAACTGCATCTTAACAAGCCCTATATTGCTTTTTGTGACCAGGCCATTATTAGAAATCTGTTCCTGTGTTCTGAGCACAAGTCTACCGGTAGGAACTTCATACCTGAACCCTACCGTATCACCGGCGGTACCAGCCCCTTTTTGATCGGTAGCAATAACACGCCAGGAATAACTATTAGTAGTAAAGACTGACTTTGCATTAACATCAACACTCATCGTTTCTGCAGAACTAAGCGCCATTACTTCGGTCTGCCAAACAATAACCTGAGCTTTAATTCCCTCATACTCCTGGGTGGTATAAGCATACAGCTTGTATGTATTTGCATTTTCATCCAGATTGGTCCATTTGAATCTGATAACCGGATCAGTTGCAGAGCTAAAGGCCCCCCCCTTTGGATAAATACATATCGGTTTTTTAAGAGGAGTGCCTTCAACTTTGAAATTACCCGGTATATCATAACGGGTGGAAGAATACGCCAGATGATTTCCATAGTTGTTAAGCACTACCCATGAGTATTGTTTTCCAGGTGATAAAGGTGGCGGTTCTGCGGTAATCGTTCCAGAAGGGTCGGGGGCACCGTATGTGATCTGTGTATTGGGGGTGATTGCCTGCCATACTATGCTCAGGCCTTTAAGATCTATTTTGCCACCTTCTTCGCTATTGACTTTAATTAAATCGTCTGAAAGAATAACATGATAATAAGGAACTCCGGAGTTTGCTTTCCACTGAAAAGTTGGGGTAAGGCTATTTGTTGTTCCGGCGGGGCCAGTGATCTTTACCGCATTTGGATTCTCTATAATTATCTGAAATTCATTTGAAATAAACGTCTTTCCTTGCACCTTGTATGCCACTACAGTGTAGAACACCCCTGTACCCATTTTCGGCTGTCTGGCAGCTCTGAAAGCAATCCCTCTCATGGGAACAGATGAGTTTGAGGGTGGGAAATACCTGTTATTCAAAGAGTCTGCTTCGAACACAATTACTGAATCTTTATAATTTGCAATTTTTTTTCCTCCTGGCGACTTACTGAAATAAATAACACCCGAATCAGGTGAGGGATATCCGGTTCTGGATGCACCAGTCCATTTTACCCACACCAGTGAATCGGCTGATATAACTCCAACCGGAGCATCAATAATGATGTAATCGGTGCTTTGCTGGCCAAAGGTCACCATCACGCAAAAGACAATCAATAACCCGGGGTATATCCGCATCATCATGCACTATCCTTTCAAGATTCTTTCCGGAAATTAAAATCTGTATACTACACCTGTTTTAAATGCCGGCAATGGTAACACATCCAGCTCCAGATGAAGCTGCACTTTAGATCCAATTGTGGACCCGAAATTAAACACTGGTATCATGGCTGATTTACCCATGCGCATGTAAGGCATTTTACTTCCAATAAGATGAGTCTGATCTCCATATCTGAAATCAATCCCAAATACCCCAATATTTAAAAATGCCTTATATACGTTGCACTGAAGCATGATTATATGATCTACCGAAGTACCAAAATCGATTATCAGTGAATCGTTTTCTGCAAATGCTGAACTCTCTGACTCTACTGCAAGTTGTTCTTTTCTGATTTTATCTAACCTGAATTCAATATCACCAAATATTTTGGTATAAGAGAGAGTAAAATAGCCAGGTAGTAGATCAAATGATAAAGTAAGCCCAGTAGGCATTTTCCAGTGTAAACCTGGTTCAGAGCCATCGGCATTTCTGGTACAGAAGGAGACGCTGTCGATATCATTTGCGGTCATTCTGTTTATAAATTCATCATCGGTAAAAAGATCCGGGTCTTCAAAATTATACCTGGATTCGAATGTCTCCGGATCAATAAAGAAGGGTACAGAATATCTGGCTGAAAAGCTGCCTCTTGCCTTTGTTGACAATCCAAATCTGGATACCAGAGAGAACCTCCAGGCCCTCAGAGCGATTGTGGGACTCCAGACTTCCGCCTCATAGTGCCCCAGAGCATACCCGCTAACTTTACTTGAAGGGTAATCCAGTTCTCTTTCGATGGCAATATTTCCATCATCATTTTTATAGTTCAGTTTTCCCAACAAATCGACATCTATTTTTCCTCTCAGATCCATAACAAAAGTGTGACGATGAAGATTGAGCGCCATTGTAAAATACTTGTTGATGCGGTAAGCATATCCAAAGGTCATTGTCTCCCATGCCATTGACATGTTTACTGGGACACTGATTGTGCCACGCATCAGGAAATTAACACCGTCTATTAACGAATCAGGTCTGATATAGACATTGGGATTACCTAATGCATTGCTGTAATTGAGGTTAAAATTTTGAGTGTTGGAGAAGCTGGCTACTCCTCCCAGCATTGGAACATCCACCTGTATTGTCAGATTCGGATTCTGCCTTGCGCTCCCCTGAGGCTTGAACTCTTTTCCGTTTGAAATAAGAGTGCTGTCTGAAAAAACCGAATCTATTGCAGGGTCAACATACTGAATAAAGTCACGTAAATTCACACTATGGGATATAGGGATGTTAAATCCAAGATATCCTCTTGGGTATTCAAATGATACTGACGTAGGATCCCGGAGAAAATCATAATTAAATCCAATTGACAATTTAGCACTAAATTCAGGCAGCTTGATATTTGCGCCAAGATCATCAATATCGATTTTTTCAGCAGCATGTAATTTTAAAAATAAACATGCGACTACAGTAAAAACTGCCAGTATCCGCATGGAGCTCACTCCTTTTGTATTTTCATTCCCGTGATTTTTTCTGTATTTTTTGCATCTGAGTAGATTGCCTGAAGAACTTATATAAAATTGCATTGTATTCCAAAAGCCCGTTCCTGCAGTAATACTCATAATAGTAAATTTGCCTTACTACGCAAATCATAGCACTAAAAAAAGCGCAAGTTTATAGTACATAATCCATCCTATCTATGGGTTTTGTACTTCTATTTACACAACCCTGATAGCAGTGTTATTATATTCCTTCAGACAGGAAGTTGTCAATATTGATTTCTCTGTTAATTAAATTAAATGTAAGAACTTGCTAGGTTTATCCTGGAAAGCAGGTAATGGAAATTTAAATTTTAAATATATTACCAGTTATCGTTCTGAATTACAGTTTAACTGATTGCTGCAATCTGAATGCGGCAACAATATACAAGTTTTTAATTCAGCGATTTAAGATTGAATTGTATGCTGTGGTCATTTACAGAAACTTTGATTAAGAAAGAGGCAGGATAATCTACCAGACTGCTCCTGTCCAGTAGACATCTCAACCTTTGATGCTGTTTTTATGCAGAAAAGATGCATTAAGCATATAATGGAATGACTTTAAGCGGTGGCTTTCTCAAGCAAAGAATCAGCAATCGACTTTTTTAATTCACTTGAATATTTAAACAACGGTACCACTCGTCTCAATAGAGGAACAACTTCTCCGGTTTTAGGATTTCTGGCAGGACGGGGCTTACGAACTTTCGTATAAAAGGTTCCAAACCCACGTATCTCAATATTCTTACCAGCTTCCAGCGTAGTAGCAATTGTCTCCAGAAGCTCTTCTATTACAATTTTGGTGTCCGCCTGAGTCAGTCCAGTGTACCTGGAAACATCTGCGATTAAATCATGTTTTGTTGTATTTGCCACATAACCTCCCTGAAGGAACACTGATTTATAATATTAAATGATATTCAGTTAAAGTCAAGTTATTTCATTACATTCTCATTATAACTACCTGAATAGGAAAAAAACAACTTAAATCCGCATTTCCACGATTCCAAAAGAACCTTTTTGTAGTCAAAACTACAATTATTGAGTGCAGGAATGATGGAAATGCACTCTCTGAAGGAGCTCATAAAGCATTGATCTGAAAAATTATTCATGACTTCATCACGATTTCTTCTGATTAAATTTCCATCGATTAATTCAAAATCTATTATTCCCCCCCACTCTGGAAACATATTTCTAAATAAAATACTCATTTTCTGCTTAGCTGTCTCATCGGCAAGAATTTTTCGTAGAACCCGTATCTGTGTTTCTGTATCCAGAATACCAAAATCCACAGTTTCATTGACAATCAGGTGTTTTTCTGCTTTTTTCGAACAAGTTTCCGCAACAAACCTTGAGTGATAATGGTAATATTTTTCCTCTAAAGATTTCCAGCATATCCACTCCAGAGGCACTGGAAAATGGTCATACAGTAAGGAGGAATTCATACCTGGAGAATAAACAAACCCTGCAGGCCTCCTTGCCAAAACCATCTTCTGATATAGCCATGGCTCATACAATGCATACCCAAAACCTTCTGAAATTGATGTGGAGAGAGCTAAATCACAGAATTTATAGAGATACGGTACAGGATTATCATCGTAACCACCACTAGTTAGAAATTTCCATGGTAATCTGGCTGTATTTACCACCACCTTTAACTTTGTTTCTCGTACCAGATTTGTAAGCTCCCCAAAAAGCGTTCTGTCCGAAGGACTATTGCCAGGAACCCCAAGTACAAGATTGGTATCCAGAAAAACACAGGCAATAGCTACTGCTTCCAGTACATTTTTTCGTCTTATTATACGTGATGGATAACAGCATACCGGGCGTCGAGGATCAAATCTAAATCCATCAGAGGAAGCCAGAGCTCCAAGATGTTTAAGAAAGACCTTACGATCGACACCCTCATCAGTATTGGTGTTCAGTCGTACTGGGTTGGGCAAAAGGTTTACTGCAAATCCAGAGTTTTTAAGAATTGAGTAGACATGTGCACCCGGTACCAGAAAGTGAACCGGAGCTCCAATCGCATAAAGCTCATCTATGATATCTACACCGATTCTCTGAAGTCGAGCGTTTTTTTCTATTAGCTCAACTCTTCCTTCTTCTGCCAGATCATGTAATACCCAAAAGAAACGGTACTTTAAGGGATCTTTTTTCCTTGCCAGAACTCTTAAGGCGGAGCTGAGGCATGGATTTTTTGCCAAAGACATATTATGACAAAGGATAGCCGCAGGTGAGGGCATCTTGTCCAGAACAGAACCAATCTTATTTACAAGTAATTCTCTGATACGAAAAAACGATTCTTTATCGGTAAAATCCTGATAATCACACTCTTCGACGTTAATGATTTTAAGAGTTGAATCTTCCTGATCCTGATCATGACTGCATATGAGTGCATTGAGGGAGCCGGGTCCATTGATAGCAGAAAAAGCTCTTGAGTAGCCATAAATCACCTCCCGTACACCTCCAACCCGGAAATGATAGTGTACCTGCAGAAGACTGGCTATTGAGTAACCCATAATCAGATTCTATCAATCAATTTCTTTTCTGTCGAGGATGGAAACTTCGGTGTACCTCACGCAGATACTCACGATCCACATGAGTATAAATTTCTGTGGTAACGATATTGGCATGCCCCAGCATCTCCTGTACTGTGCGTAAATCAGCACCGCCTTCCAGCAGATGAGTGGCAAAGGAGTGACGAAAGGTATGTGGCGAAACGTTCTTTTTTATACCAGCAGATTTTGCATGGCTTTGAATGATTTTCCAGATACCCATGCGGCTGAGGGCTTTTCCCCTGACATTGAGAAATATGGTACTGTCAGAATAAGGCTTTGTATAAAGGTGACGTTCAAACTGATAATACTCTTTTATCCAGTTCAAAGCTATCTCCCCAATAGGCACAATTCTCTCTTTGGACCCTTTACCATATACTCTTACCAAACCCTCTTCCCAAAGCATCTGTTCTTCGGTACATGACAAAAGCTCAGATACACGCATTCCTGTCGCGTAGAGAGTTTCAAGCATCGCCCGATCCCGAATGCCTCCGGTTTTTTTTACATCTATCACATTGAATATTCGCTCTATTTCCTCTACCAGTAATACTTCCGGAAGACTTCTGACTGATCTGGGACTCTCAAGCAGCTCAGTTGGGTCTTCAGTTATTTCTTCCTCTGATGCGATGAATGCGAAATAACTTCTCATAGAAGAAATGGTGCGTTGAATCGAAGTAGGGGCAAACCCGATATCATAAAGGAGTTGAACGTATTTGGAAAGGATATCGGCTGAAATGGAATTGACTTGTTCGATACGGTGCTGATTTAAGAATGAGGCCAGGCGTTGCAGATCGTATCTGTAGGCCTCTGCAGTGTTTTCGCTGAGAGTCTTTTCCAGCCTTAAATAGGCAAGAAAAGTATCGATACAGGGTAATTCTATCATTTAGTTTTAATCACAGGAAGGGATTGGTTTTCTTTTCACGCCCGATGGTTGTTCGCCCCATATGGCCCGGGCACACAATTGTGTTCTCTGGTAATGCCAGAAGCTTCGTTTTAATTCCCTCTACCAGCTTTCTCTGGTCCCCACCTGCAAAATCAGTTCTGCCAATAGAACCGGCAAATAGTATATCTCCACAGAAAAGATACTTTTCGATATATAAAGCAATTCCACATGGTGAGTGCCCGGGTACCTCAAGTATCTTTGCATCGAAACTTCCTATTGTTACTTCACCTTCAACCAAATCGATTGTGTTCCCCTGATAAGTAAAGTTTTCTCCAATCAGAACAGACGTATTCAACTCGGCATCTTTGAGCATTATTTTTTCCAGAGGATGCACATAAATTGGAGCATCGGGAAAAATATCCAGTATCTCTGGTATTCCTATTATATGGTCAAAGTGCGCATGGGTGATAACGATTGATTCAACGTCAAATGATTCTTTCTTTAGCAGCTCTATTAATTTATCACACCCTGAAGAAGGGTCCACAATAAAGCATTTTTTGTTTTCATTATATACTAAATAGGTATTGGTTTGAATAGGCCCGGTAATGAATTTTAGTACAGTAAGTAACATCATTTTTCTCCTTCAACGTTGCTCATCTCTAAAAGTGGTTCATCATAATCACCGATAAAGATCACCTCTGGCTCCAGAATTATTTCAAAAAAATCAAAAACTGCGACCTGTATACGTTTAATCAGCTTGCGAACATCAACTGCGGTTCCTTCGCCCCTATTGACAATAAAATTAGCGTGTTTTCTGGACACTTCCACATTGCCAACCCGCGATCCCTTCAATCCACACTTCTCAATCAGAGTACCAGCAAATCCTCCTGGAGGCCGCTTAAAGACGCTTCCACAATTAGGATATTCCAGAGGTTGCTTAAGCTTTCTTTTCTGCAGGATTTCCTGCCGAAGAGAGTGCAGAGCCTGTTTAGGGCTTCTTTTAGAAAATTTAAACGTCGCAGATAAAACTAATGCATTTTTACCTTTCAGACGACTTGTTCTGTAACCTAAGTCCATATCTCCGGCTTCACATTCAACAATTCTGTTTTGTGTACAATCATAAAAGCAAACCGATTGCAGTGTGTCGGAAAGAGTAGTATTGAATGCTCCAGCATTCATAATGACGGCCCCTCCTACAGTTCCGGGAATTCCAGCCAGCTCTTCCATGCCGCTAAATCCCTTATCAATGAGCTGATTTATCAGAGTATTCAGCAATGCACCACTTTCTGCCTGAACACAATCATTATTCCAATTGATTTTGCAAAATTTACTAGAGAGATTAACTACCACCCCAGACCAACCAGAATCACTGATCAGGACATTGGAACCTTTACCCAATACAAAAATGGGCAGATCATTTTGTTGTGCAAAACTGATTGCAGCGATTATATCAGACTGACTCTGCGGTTCTGCATAATAGAGAGCTTCCCCTCCGATACGGAAGGTGTTTTTATCTTTTAGTGATATGTTTTTCAGGAGTTCCATAATTGACTATTTGATGTTTTGCCAGATTTAAAGAAACGCAGTAAAATGTTGTGGATACAAAAAAGCCCGCATTAAGCGGGCTTGAAATGGCGGACCGGACGAGGCTCGAACTCGCGACCTCTGGCTTGACAGGCCAGCGTTCTAACCGACTGAACTACCGGTCCGAAAACATCAATTTCAATGGGCGTTGTAGGGATCGAACCTACGACCCCCTGCTTGTAAGGCAGGTACTCTATACCAGCTGAGCTAAACGCCCTATTTTTTTTGTGATTTGTCTTCTCCCTTTGCCAAAATGGCAACAGGAATCAATACAAAATAAACTCCGACAAGAAGCAGTGGTGCAACTGTTAATGAGATAGGATTATGCAAAGGCCCCTGCCCTAAAAGAACATACCCTACAACAAGCAGCAATAAACTGACTATTAACAGCTTGCGATTTATTGATGAAAACAAATTCTGCATATTAGTTAGCTCCAAAGAACGTTAAATATAAATGATACATCTGATACAGTCAATAAATTTTTGACAACATTTTTCTATTTATTTGGGATGCTGAGTGTCTGATTCCTTTAACTCCAGCCTCTCACGAGTGCACTTAAGAGCCTCATTTAAAAGCCTTGCCAGATTCTGCATCTCATCGCCCTGCCTTAACCGGATTTCATCGGTATATATGCCTTTTATGATGTTATTGCATACCTTTTCGAATCTGTACACCGGTCCAGCCACTTTATGTGAGAAGAATATAGTTAAAAGGACAATCTGAATCACAACCAGAAACAATCCTATTCCAAACACCCATAACAGAGAATTCATCAGGCTCTTTCGAAAATCCGGGTTATTGGAGAATGTGCGTAGATATTTTTCAATGCTGTCAAGCAACGTTTCATAACGTTCAATCGTAGGTTGTTGCTGGTCTTGCAATTGAAGAGATATTTTGCTTTCTACATCGTACTTGATAATTCGTACAGTGGTGTTAATAATTGCCTGAGAAGAAAAATAGAGGGTAAAAATCATAAACACCAGCAAAATGAGCATTGGAATCAGAAACGTCACCATATAGCGGCCCTGAAATTTCTGATCGATAAAAAAATGCTTTCTGGTAAAGTTATTTTTCTTAGACACTCTTATGCTCCTTTTCACGTGAGGGATATTCGATTCTGGAGTGAAACATTCCCTTTAAAACCGGCATAAACCCTTCCGCTATTTCATCCAGATCCCGTAAAGTAAGATCGCTTTGATCCAGTTGAGAAGCCATAAATTTATCTTTTATGATTTTTTTTGCTAATTCTCTTAACAGTTGTGGCGAGCTGCTCCCCATACTCCTGGCAGCCGCTTCTACAGAATCCGCTAACATTATGATTGCAGCTTCGGGAGTCTGAGGAACCGGTCCGGGATACTTGAAATCCTGCTCCTGGACATTTTCAACAGAATGCTTTTCCACCGCCTTTTGGTAGAAAAAGGACATTGTACTATTTCCATGATGTTGAATTATTACATCCTGAATCACTTTAGGCAATTTATTTTTTTTAGCCAGATCCAGCCCATCTTTTACATGCTCCAGAATAATGGCAACACTGGTTTCAGGATCAAGACCTGTGTGCCGGCTTTTATCTAAAGTCAGATAGTTTTCTACAAAATAATCTGCTTTAGCAATTTTTCCGATATCATGGTAATAAGAAGCGACTCTGGCTAAAAGAGCATTTGCTCCGATTTTTAAAGCTGCTGATTCGGCCAGATTCCCTACCAATACACTATGGTTATATGTACCTGCGGCCTCAATGGAAAGCCGTTTCAAAATCGGATGATTCATATCAGATAATTCAACCAGTGTCATGTCAGTAGTGATATCAAAAAGCCGCTCAAACACGGGAGTTAAAAACATTGCAAGCAGTACGGAAATAACCACACCGCTCAGAGCAAGAATGTAATTTTGAATCATAGAAAGAACAGTAAATTTCAAGCCGATCAAATGCCAAAGAGTAATCAGAACAATATTGATCATGACTACTGGAGCAATTACTTTAAAAAAATGAAGCCGGTATCTTACATTACTTCCAAACAATCCGGCAACAACTCCGCCCAACAGCGAGTAGATAAAGAAGAAATGATTAAAGCCCATTAAAATCCCAAAAAAAGTGCTGACAAAAAGAGTTAAAATCAAGCTCAAATTGATTCCAAAGAGAATAGCAGCTAGAAGTGAGCTGATTGAGAGAGGAATAATATATTCTGGAATAAAATAAGGCATCTCGGCTGAACCGGTGAATACTTTCTCCGTTAGAGATAATCCCGCCCTTATCATTGCGACCTGAATACATAAGAGCATAGCCAGAGCTACAAGATGGTGGTTGTTTTTCATCAATCTAGGCTCAAATTTCCTGATATAAACCGCGGCAAACAAAAGTGGTAAAAGGCTTAATAGCAGTTTGCCTACATTTTCAGCCGCTACCTTTCGCTTTTCCTGCCCATCGCCCATTTTATCAAGCACAATCTGCAAAGAACGAAGCTTTTGAATAATCTCTGCAGTTACTTCCTGATGCTTACGTACTATTTCAGTATCTTTGATGACTTTTCCCAGCATTTCAGGAACCTCATCGGATGCTTTCTTTTTGCGCAGGGAAATTTCTTTTTCATTTATTGTCACATTGGCACTTGTATAGCGCAAAAGCAATTCGTAGATTGAATTAAGCGCACCTGCATCCAGTTTTCGTTCTACTTTAAGCCGGCTTATGGCGTTTTCCAGTGCGATTTCCTTAACTGATAAATCCTGTGTACCAATAATCATTTCCACCGAGTCACGCCTCAGGGTAACAAATTGCAAACCATACACCTGGAATTTATCAAAATTGGTATTATAACGTCCGCGCAGTTTCTGCAACTGGTCTGCGGACTGAACCAGAAGCACAGAGCTTATTCTTTTTTCCAGGATTTCCTGAGACTGCTCAGTTGCAATTTGAAGAAGCTCTGGTCTGAGCAGCAGTTGTTTGAGGGTGTTTTCAGACAATTTCTTTGACAATGAATTGTAAATGGTCATCCATGCAAGATCTGCAGTATCAGTCGCAAAAAGCCTGTTTAAACTGTTCTGGATTTCCTCAAAACGAGCCTGCACCTGCGATTTGATTTCATTGTCATAATCAAAAACTAAAAGCACCTGATCTCTAGCCTTTTTCTTCTCCCGCTCCAGCTCATCGGGAGTTCTTACAATATCAAAGGTAAAAGGAGCAATAATCGTCTCCCTGGAAGCTTCACCGATTTTAGGTAAAACAAACGAGGGCGCAGTTTCTGTGTAAGGGAAGAGCAGTGCCATAACAAGCGATGTAGATATCAGGATGAAAAAAGGGGTAGAAAAAAAGGAGGGCAAACGACTATGAATTTTATTCCAGATTCGTATAAAACTGAATGAGCCAGTTTTTAAATGTTTTTGTACTATTCGTTTATTCATGAAGGAAAATCTCAGTCATCCCCTCTGAAAAATGCAATTATCTGAGTAAAAATGATCATTTATGGAAGCATTCGTTAGGGATTATAAAAATTAGAAACTCATTTTCACTTCTGTATCATCTTCCACTATGAAATCACTTACCTGTTTCTATTATTGTAAAAATCAGCCGTTGGCCTGGAAAAAGAGAGTCTGAATGGTAGAATAGTCATTTTGGTCTTTTTTAATTTCTATGACAGCTTGAAAAATTCGATTTCTTATTAATATATATATCTGGCCATCGACCAGGGTCTTCGTATTCTGATCTATCAGCATTCAATAATGTTTTACTGCCAGCGATGAAATTTGATCCGACGGTATTACAGACTCTGAGAACATTTGCACTTTGAGTGTATACATTCATAAATGAGGTCGATCTTTTAGAACTACTCTGAACTTGCGTCACTTTTTTTCCCCAAAGACAGATCGCTTCTTCTCATACAGAGTTTCTTCAATATCATCTCCTGGAAATCCAGTTTCAGAGTCTGATAGAGCTTTTTTTTATCAACAACTGCGATTTTCAAGTTTAAGCTCTTCTACCCGGTTCTGTTCCACAGCAATCTGCTTGCGGATATTCTGAAGTGATTTTTTGGTAAGATTGAGTTCGGTCTTATATTGTTCAGAATTAAATTGAGCAACTGTAACCTGTACTAAGCATACCAGTAATGCACAAGAACTGGACAATTTACGCATAAAGGCTCCCGGAAAATGTCCAAATCAGAAACGGCTATATCTATTCTACGAATTATTCTTCGGCTGGAAACTCACTCGATTTATTTTCGAGTTCCTGTTCAAGCATTATCCTTTCCTGCCTTAGTTCAGAAAGCTTACGCTCAGCACTTTCAGCAGCAGCCCGGGCTTCCTCAAGTTTCCCAGAGTCTTCACTGCTGAGTTTTTTTTGAGTAGCACATCCGGCAATTCCACCAGATATAAGCATTGCACCAGATATAAGGACTATGCTGGTGAGTTTACGAATTTTGAGCATTACAACCTCCCGTATTTTATCGTATAAATAAATGACCGGTCAAGACAGACTAATATAATAGTTTCCCATATTCATTAAATCAACTAAAAAAAAGATGTCATAAAAACTATTAAAATAAAATTCAGATATCCTCGCCCTCAACTCTTATCCCTAAATCCCGCAATTGCTCTGCTGAAACCCTGCCTGGAGCATTGTCCATCAGTGAGATGCCGGTTGTTGTTTTGGGAAAAGGAATTGTATCTCTTATGCTATCTAATTTAAGCATCAGCATAACAATCCTATCAAGACCAAAAGCAATACCTCCATGAGGAGGAGCCCCATAGCTTAGCGCTTTAAGAAGAAAACCGAACTTATTTTCAGCTTCCTCGTTGCTTATTCCGAGCAAATGAAAAACCCTCTGCTGTACCTCTTTTCTATGAATACGAATACTTCCACCCCCCAGTTCAAAGCCATTTAATACCAGATCGTATGCTCTGGCTCTTGCTTTGAAATACTCTTCACTGTTTAAAATAGTAACATCGGATTCCAGTGGAGCAGTAAAGGGATGATGTACTGAAACATAACGATTTTCCTCTTCACTATATTCAAAAAGAGGAAATTCAGTAACCCATAAAAAGCTAAAGATATCAGGATCAGCAAGATTTTTCAATTTAGACAATTCTATACGCAATTGTCCCAAAGAGGTAAAGCAGACTTTTTCGGATGCCGCGATTAAAAAGAGCATATCACCTGCTTTAGCTGTTGTTTTTTTTAGGAGCGAATCGGCTTCGGTATCAGATAAAAACTTTCTTGATGGGCCTTCCAGACCACATTCAGTAACTCTTAACCAAACCAAGCCCTTAGCGCCATATTTGGCCACATGAGCGCTCAATGTATCAAGATTTTTCCTAGTTAAATCACCAAAACCAGTTGCTGCTATAGCTGCAATGCATCCATTTGATTCGAGAACTGAGCTGAAGACTTTAAAAGCAGATATAGTAAAAATCTCTGTCACATCTTGAATAGGCAAGCCAAAGCGAAGATCCGGTTTATCTGTTCCGTAGGTATGGAATGCGGTCTTATAACTCATTTTCGGAAACGGGGTAGTCAACTCTTTGCCCAGGCAGTTTCTAAAAAGTGCGACCATCATCCCTTCGAAAATGCTGAAAATATTTTCTTCAGTAACAAAGGAGAGTTCAGCGTCGATCTGGGTAAATTCGGGCTGGCGGTCTGCCCGTAAATCTTCATCCCTAAAGCAACGGGCAATCTGGAAATAACGGTCAAAACCAGCCACCATCAGAATCTGCTTATAAGTCTGAGGTGATTGAGGCAAGGCGTAGAATTTTCCTTTATTCAAACGGCTTGGCACCAGAAAGTCTCTTGCACCTTCAGGAGTGCTTTTCATTAGAATAGGAGTCTCTATCTCTGTAAATTCATTATTCCACAAGTATTTGCGTGCTTCAGCAGTGACTTGGTGACGGAAAAGGATATTATGCTGCATGGCGGGGCGACGCAGGTCCAGATACCGGAAGCGATAACGCAATTCTTCCGATTCAGCAGCTTCCGGGGCATTGATGTGCAGAGGCGGTGTGCAGGCATCATTGAGGATATTCAAACTGGATGCTGCAACTTCAATTTGCCCTGTAACCATCCGCGGATTAGCCATATTTTCAGGCCGCAACTGTACGGTTCCTGTCACTGAAATAACAAATTCATGCCTTAGAGCCGAGGCCAGCTCTTCAACTTTTTTATCCTCAGGATTAAAAACGACCTGAGTGATTCCATATCGATCCCGCAAATCGATAAAAATGATGCCGCCATGATTGCGCCAGTTATGAACCCAACCGTTAAGGATTACTGTTTTGCCCACCTCTTTAGCGGTTAATTCACCACAGGTTTGAGTCCGGCACCAACTTTGTGATTCACTCATAGGATCCCTTCATTTAATCTTTGCGTCGCAAATTTAATATGCTCCTGCCCAGGTGGGAATAAAATAAAACTCGCCCGGAAGTAAAAACCAGAATATTACCAGCCAAAATTTCAGAGAAAAGAGTCTCCTTCTTATTTTTTCTTAGTTTTTTATATAGAACAGTTCTGTTACAATGTACTATTTTGAATTTCTGTACAGTTAAATAGTATCGATACTGAAACTCTTCTTTACTTCGAGATACCTTAGGTGAAAGCCTCTAGAACCGAAGCAGCTACAATAATAACATTATTGCGATTAAGCGAGTTTTCAGACAGACACTAAATATTGAGAACTAATCGAAAAAGCGAAGTATGAGTACCACCAGAATCGATTCCAATCGGAAGTTGTCAACTATTTCCGATCCGGCAATCCTGGACCAAATGCTTCAGGAAGGTGACCGTCTAGGTCATTGCAGGGTTGTTTCTCTTATTGCAGCCGGCGGAATGGCTAATGTCTATAAAGTATGGCATGAGCAGTTGGAAATGGTCAGGGCCATAAAGATTCTCAAACCCGGGTTTAATGATGAATCGCGGGGGCGTCTTGAAACAGAAGGCAAAATCTCGGCAAATCTGCGACACAGTAATATCGTAGAAATATATGGTATGGGGCACTGGAATTCCATTCCGTATATCGAGATGGAGTATGTGGATGGGCCTTCACTCAAAGAACTGATCGAACGGTACACCAGGCTTCCTGTTGGTTTTTCCATCTCCGTTTGCCATTTCGTCTGTACCGCATTGCAATATGCCTATAGCCGCGATATGACCCTGTATGGCAAGGTTTATGATGGCCTGATACACAGAGACATTAAACCGGCCAATATACTTATCACTTCCCAAGGCAAGGTCAAACTTGCCGATTTCGGAATTGCAAGACCAAGCGAAGCCAGTCTGCACACTGTCGGCACTAAGGTGATGGGTACATTTGCCTACTTGAGCCCCGAGCAACTTAATGGCGAAAAACTCGATCAGCGATCTGATGTCTACTCACTGGGCTCAGTGGTTTACGAAATGATAACCGGGGTAAAAACATTCCCACAAAAACTACTAGCAGAATTGATTCAGAAAAAGACCAAAGGTCATTTTCTTCCTCTTGAAAGTACCGGTCTTCCAATTCCTAAGCAGCTCTGCACGAACGTAGAAAAAAGCTTAAGTCTTGATAAGAACCGCAGATACTCCACTGCAGATGATTTTGATCAGGAATTGATGAATGTTCTTCGTAAGTATACCAGCCAGCCCCCGGAAGAGATCGTAAGAGACTTTTTAAAAAACCCGCACACCTCTACAACCTCCACCAGAATGGTTGTAAAGAGGAGAAAAAGCAAATTTATATGGGTTTTGGCAATAATATTTTTTGTCTTATGCGCTTCATTTTTTTTAACTGATATTAAAAAAGAAAAAAAATCTCAAACGCAATTACAAGAACCAGTTGTGGTTGACACTTTGGAAACAGTGCCACAAACAACCGTAAAAAAGGCAAAGCCAGCCGTAAGGGTCGCCAAGACCACTCCACCCTCACCCTCCCAACCTTCCCCCTATGAAAGAGCTTGCAAGGCTTATGAGGAGAAGGAATACAATCTGGCGATTTCCCTCTATGAAACCCTTCCCAAGGATAAACTCAACAGTCAGCAAATGGAAACTGTAACTTTTAATCTGTTTCAAATGTATCTTAATAAAAATGAGCTGGAAAAGGCCTTAAAAATATCGCAGAATTCACATTCAAGCAACTCCAGTTTTCATCTTTTGCGCAGCAAGCTTTTCTCTCGACTCAAACGATACCAGGAAGCAACAGAGGCCCTTGAACTTGCAGCCTCTCTTAACAATTCCGTTCAAACACTAAAGACTATTGATCTGCAGAAGGCTCACATCAGCGAAGCCAGATTTTTAATGAAGCCAAACAGAGATAACAAACAGCTCTGCTTTAAGGCTTGGGATACATTTCTAGATAAGTTTTGTACTGGGATGGCAAATTCTTCTGATTGTGAGGAGGCAGAAAAAAAATTATTACAATATTCAGAATAGCAAAAATATCTATAACTCATTATTAATCATGCCTTTGTTTGTAAAATTAAGCGACAAATCGAATTTAGGTCATCATTTTTGCTACTTTTTAAAGAGGCTTAAGCGAGTTCACAAATTATTTTTGAGAACTGCTTAATAATTGTGAAAGTATTTTTTAAAAATTCCCAATCTCATCTTCCCGGCAACTGTATATAGCAAGCAGGGAGCAAACATGAAAACACCACGTATTCTACTTGTAGATGACGAGGAAGCCACTTTATTTGGTTACACTCGCTACTTAACTAAGGGAGGCTATTCGATTGAAACCGCAAAATGCCTCCGAGATGCTAAGAAACTGATTGCTTCAGAACAATTTGATGCAATCTTACTCGATTTAAAATTACCAGATGGGAACGCAATCGACTGGATTGCAGAGTTGCATTCTACCCATGAACATCTGGCAATTATTGTTATCACCGGAGTAAGTGACATTCCCACAGCCGTGCGTGCAATGAAGTACGGTGCCTATAACTTCCTGACCAAACCGGTAAACATGGATGATTTGGCCATCAGTCTTAAAAAGGGTCTCGAAGTTGAGGAGTTACGCAGACGGGACTCCATTTATCAAAGACTTGCCCCTCAAAAAAGTGAACCTTTTTTTGGAGAAAGCAGCATAATCGGGAAAGTGGTTCAATATGCCAATGTAGCAGCAATGAATAACACTGTTGTTTTGTTGCACGGTGAGACCGGAACCGGAAAAGGAGTCCTGGCCCGCTGGATTCACGATTTCAGCAATCGGAAAAACGAAGCATTTGTGGAAGTCAACTGTTCCAGCCTTAAAGGGGAGCTTCTGAGAAGCGAACTGTTTGGCCATGCAAAAGGTGCTTTCACCTCTGCAATCAGAGACAGAGCAGGGTTGATTGAAGTTGTCGATGGCGGGACACTGTTTCTAGATGAAATCGGCGATATGGATTTGGAGGTCCAGGCTCAACTGCTTAAAACTATCGAAGAAAAATCATACCGTCGAATTGGAGAAAACCGGCTCAGGACCAGCGATTTCCGTCTTATTTGCGCAACCAACCGTAACTTAACAGAAGCTTCCAACAATGGCAGCTTTCGCAAAGACCTCTATTACCGGATCTGTATATTCCCCATCTCCCTTCCGGCACTGCGTGAACGCAAAGAAGACTTACCAGGATTAATAAAGCATATACTGGGCAGTTATGGTTACACAAAATTACCTGTCAATCCCAGGGTAATTAAACTGCTAACAGACTATCAGTGGCCTGGCAATATCCGCGAACTAAGAAACATGCTGGAAAGAGCACTGCTTCTGGCTCAGGGCGATGCCCTTGATCCGTCTCATTTTCCAGGGATGGAAAAAACTTTCATCAAAGAGCCATCCAGAACAAATGAGGTATGGAATCTTGACGAGATCGAAAAAAATCACATCCTTTTAGCTCTAAAACATTTCAGCGGAGATAAATACGAGACCAGTAATGCTTTGGGCATCTCCTTGTCATCTCTTTACCGCAAAATCGATAAAATCCAGCAACAGCAACAAACACCGGCTTAAAAAAAAGCCGGTGTTCCCATCTTATGTAAAAATTCTCAAATTGAGAAGAACCTCACCACCCTCTCTTCAATCGCTCTCCTATCTCTGTTTTAAACTATAAAAACATTCTGGCATGATTTTTGTTGTTTGTATGTATGAAGCACCTATCATAACTCAATTGCAACTAGAAGGAGCGACTGTGACACACATTCAACATTCCATAAACACCCAAATCGTTTCTAATGGGAATAAACAGATGACTAATGAAAGATATTTAGATTTTTTAAAATTTGCACTCCATAGGATAATCGAAACAGCTTCTTATTTTGAGTCAGAAGCAAAAACTTGTAAAAATTCCACAGTAAAACTGTTTTTATACTTTCTGGCCGGTAAAAAGCGGGTACAACATGTCATTTTGGAAATGATAGCTATAAATAATAAGGGTAGCCCTTATTCTTTCTCCAACTATAACAATATTAAGGAAGGTGAGCTACAGGATTCTGTCCCCCTATCTCAAATGTCAGCAGAATTTGTGCTTAAGTATGCTCAAAGCAAAGCAGAAAAAGACCTTAACCTTTATTCAAGTCTTGCAGCACTGGAAGAAGATGTATGCACCAAGAAACTTCTCCTCACACTCGCAAAAATCTCTAAAGATTTCATAGATGATATTTCGACCGGCTATAACCGTTTTAAATATAAAAATACAGCATTTCCCGAAGCCTTGAAAGCTAATCAGTGCAATAGCACACCTGTAGGGCTGAAGTGATCTTTTCAACTATTAAAAATTGTGCAGCAAACATTAAAATTCATCACAGTTGGTTCATTTTCTTTTTTTTTGTCATCTGGTCACTGGAAATCGACTTTTTTCAAAAAACCTTTCTCCATTCAAACCATTTCGCTCCCTTTTTCTGGGCTTTGATTGTAGCTGCAGGTTTTTTTACCTCTGTGCTTATACATGTTAGCGGACACATCTTAGCCGAAAAAGCAATCGGCCTGCCGCAAAGCCGAAAGATAGTTTTCCCTTTCGGATGCGTATTCCCTAAAGATAATCAAAATTACGATGCCCTCATCTCCGTAGCCATTGCCGGTCCTGTTGCCAGTATCTTCACAGCCACCTTGTTTCATCTTCTATATTTGGCAGGAATTCATCAAAGATGGGGGCCACCTATCCCCACCATCTGTCACATCTTGAGCAATATTAATATCTTCCTCACAGGAGTCAACATTTTACCACTGCCGCCTTTTGACGGCTCAGCAGTACTTCATCAGCTCTTCAATGTGTTAAAAATCAAATATCCTGCAGAAAAGATCTTCTTGATCAGCAAATCAGTGGTGTTTCTGACTGTGGTATTTAGCATTCTTTCACTCTCAAAGGGTTTGTTGAAAAGCGGAATGTGGAGTCTTTTGATAGCGATGTGTGTTAAAGAAGCCATGCAATGTGATAAGGACGCTATCTTATTCAGGCAGTTCTTTAAAGAAGTAAAAACAGAGTATTTTCTTCGTCCAAACCCAGTGTCTGTTCAGGCAAATATCTCCTTACGACAATTCATATGCCAGTTTCTCTATCGGTACCACACAGGAATCTTTCCTGTGTTACAAAATCACCAGTTGCAAGGTTTTATACTCTCCTCAAGTATAAAAAAAATTCCCAAAAACAAGTGGAATTGTTATTCAGTCTCAGATCTTTCCATCCCCTGCTCAGAGAAAATCGTTATTAACAGCTCAACAACACTACTGCAAGCTATTAAAACGATGCGTAACCAATCTACCAGTCGTCTTCTGGTAGCCGATTACAATGACATCTCAGGCGTAATCACCACCAAAGATCTTCTCAGGATTCTGCCGCTTTAATTGGATTAACCACCATATAACCATTTTCCACAAGTACTATAAATATGGTACAAAAAAAGCCATCATCAATTATCCATGATGATGGCTTTCAAAAATCAGAAAAAAATACAAAGAAGAATACAAAAATCAGACCAAAGAAGCAGCTTCTTTTTGAATAGCTTCTACCATATCGGTACGCTCCCAGTAGAAATCAGGCAATTCACGTCCGAAATGACCATTTCTTGCTGTCTCTCTGTATATAGGGCGTTTCAGATCAAGAGTCTTAATGATTATTGAAGGACGCAGGTCAAAGACTTTCAGAATAATTTCACATATTTTGTGATCAGAAATCTTACCGGTTCCAAAAGTGTCTACATGTACAGAAATAGGTTTAGCGACACCAATTGCATAGGAAAACTGAATTTCGCAATGTGTGGCTAATTTTGCTGCCACTACGTTTTTGGCTACCCATCTTGCAGCATATGCAGCACTTCTATCGACCTTTGATGGATCTTTACCTGAAAAAGCACCACCACCATGAGCACCATATCCTCCGTAAGTATCCACAATAATTTTCCGACCTGTAACCCCGGAATCCCCATGAGGGCCACCGACTACAAAACGCCCGGTTGGATTGATATGATAGATGGTTTGGCTATCAAGCATTTCTGCTGGAATCACCTTTTTTACGATCTTTTCGATCACATCTTTAGCTATAGTCTCATGAGTTGCATCGGGAGCATGCTGAGTGGAAATAACAACTGTGTCTACCCGCACAGGTTTAAGATCATCATATTCTACGGTTACCTGAGATTTCGAATCTGGTCGAAGATAGGGGATACTCTTACTCTCCCGTGCCTTCACCAGTTCTTCAACCAACCTGTGCGCATAGTGAATCGCCAGAGGCATAAGGGTTGGAGTCTCATTACAAGCATAACCAAACATTATGCCCTGATCACCTGCACCCTGCTCTACATGTAAGCCTTGCCCTTCGGTAACTCCTTGTGAAATATCGGGTGACTGCTGATGAACAGAGATCAATATTCCGCAGCTATCTGCATCAAAGCCTAATGAAGAGTCGGTGTAACCAATCTCACGAATGGTCTTTCGAACGACACTCTGTAAATCAACCACAGCTTTGCTGGTTATTTCACCGGCAACAACCACCAGCCCCGTAGTCACCATGGTTTCGCATGCAACACGTGAATTGGGATCCTGCTCTATCATTGCATCAAGAATAGCATCTGAAATCTGATCACATACTTTATCTGGGTGCCCCTGAGAAACACTTTCTGATGTAAAAAAACGCCGCATTATTCCTCCTGAGGAAATTATTTAGGTAAGGAAAGAAAAAAGTAGCTTAAAATAAATGATTCACCCTATCTATTTCAAGAACTTGAAAATTAGTCTATTTTTTCTTAATCAGAGCTCAGGCTAATTCATCCTGAATGTCAGATTTTTTCAGTACATACTTTTCCATTAAATCGATAATTGGGTCGCCGGTAGAAAAAGAGATTCTCTCCAGTGCATCATACTCCAGTTTGGAAAAGCAATAACCTTTATAGCTGCAGTGCTTCGCAGATAATTTCTGCCCCATAAACTCAATTTCGGCACTACTTCTTTCTGCCATCACTCTTTGCACCTGCCGAATTCTTACTCCTAAAGTCTGTGTATGTATCATTATCAGATCCAGCAGTTTTTGATAATTACTTTCATCTGCCATTACTGAAAGGCGATACCCCGGGCGGCCCTTTTTCATAAATATAGGGCTGAAAGAAACATCCAAAGCCCCTTGAGCTGTGAGTAGGCCTGCAACATGCCCCATTATTTCACCAGAGACATGATCCATATCGGTCTCAAGCAGGTTTATTGTGTCCATCGAGTACCCCTCATCAGAATCACTCTCCAGGATAAAGGCACGCAAAATGTTCGGGTGATTCTGAAAAACCTTTGTACCACAACCGTATCCACAACTTATCACATGACCTTCTATGCCGCTAAGAGCCTGCTTTCCTAAAGCGGTCAATAGCGCAGCCCCGGTTGGCGTACATAATTCTGTAGGAATGTCCAGTGTTTTAATGCAGAAGTTTTGTATCATCTGAGCTGTTGCAGGTACTGGCACCGGCATAACTCCATGCTCGCCTTTAATACTCCCGTAACCTTCTGTTATTGTCGAAAATAGTACCTGATCCACATTAAAGAATTCCAGCGCCAATGATACTCCCAAAACATCTATGATTGTATCTACTGCCCCAATCTCATGAAAATGAACATGTTCTTTTTCAATCCCATGGACAACAGACTCAGCAGTTGCCAATCTGTCTAATACCAGCGCACAACGTTGAAAAACCCGCTGAGCAAAGGCACCCCGCTTTATTATTTCCAGTATTTCTCCCAGATGACGGTAATGGGTGGCCTGAGACCATTGTGGTGTAATGTATGTGCAACTGATACCGCTTCGTTTCACTTTTTCAACACCAATACGAATCTCACCTATCCCAAGCCGGTTTAATTGTTGCTCAAGAAGCTCTAAGGGAAATCCAAGGCTAATTAATGATGAAAGGATCATATCACCACTTGCACCGCAAACAAGATCAAAGTAAACTGTTTTCATAAGATCCCATTTTAAAAAAAAGTATGTACCTATATCCTCATTTTAAAAAAATATCTAATCGGAATAAAATAAAAACTGATACCAAAGCAATATCTACTCAGAAATAATTAGAACTTATATCAAAATGAAGAGGTAGAATAAAAAAAATTAAATTGTTTTTTTTCCGGGTTTTCTATCTGTTTAAATATTATTTCTGATTAACTCTGATTTTTATTTTTTTTTACTTTGCAAGCTAGTTTTTAAAGACGCGCTTGAATTTATGAGTAATATACTATAAAGAATTTCGGCTCAGAAACAAACAAAAGCAGGAGCTAGACGTAACCGAATATGCCAGTTTCAGGTAGAATCATTGAGGAGCAAAAGTCTTTTTTTTTCGTGGACACCGAGTGTGGGCATGTCCGCTGCACCATCCGCGGAGCCCTTAAAAAGGTTAAAACAAAACTCTGTGCTGGCGACCTGGTTGATCTTGATTTAATAAATAAAACTCCACCTGAAGGTGTGATTACTACCCTTCACAGCAGAATTAGCCTTTTAAAAAGGCCTGCAGTAGCCAATCTCTCCCAGGTCTTTATTATCACAACCATTAAAACCCCATCTCTGGATCTGGAATCTCTTGACCGATTCCTCTTCTCAGCGCAGGTATACAATCTGAAGCCTGTCATTGTGTTCAACAAAATCGATCTTCTGAAAAGCCAGGATCTGAATTGTTTAAAAGAGATCGAAGATATTTATAATAGAATAGGCTTTCAGACCATAGAAGCCTCTGCTTTCACTGGCCTGGGGATAGAAGGCATTCTGCAAATCTGTGCCAATAAGATCTCTGCTTTTGCCGGACTCTCAGGGGTTGGTAAGAGCTCCCTTTTGTCGCTTCTTTTTCCTGAGAAAACTTTCAGAATCGGTGATGTTTCAGGTACAAACGGTCGGGGTACTCACACTACTACCAATGTTTCTCTGCTTCCATTAATGCAGGGAGGATATGTTGCCGACACACCCGGGCTTTCATTTGTAGATATTCCTTCTGTACCAGAAACAGAAGTAATTCATTACTTTCCTGAATTTGTCAGTAGAATAGGAGAGTGCAGATTCAATAATTGTATTCACGATGGCGAACCAGGATGCGCTATTCAATCACTGTTGGAGCAAAACCAGATAGCACCAAGCCGTCACCGAAATTACCTCAAATTTTACAAACAGATGAAAGAGCAAAGAAAACAATACCGGTGATCCGGAACTTCCCGATTACTGTTTCGAATTTCGTACTTCGAATTTCAAACATTCCTACTTCTTATTCCTGTTTAGGGTTTTGGATTTTATAATTTGGAATTTGTTTAGAATTTTAAGACTTGTGATTTGGATTTTCTTCCTGTTAAATATCCCGGTAGTTGCTTTTACCTGATCTCTTCCTTAGAATATCTCCAATAAAGAAGAAAGAAAGCAACCACACAGAAAATTAAAATGTTAAATACCGGGTGAAGAGGACCTGACACATAAAAGTTTTCATCTTTAATTAAAGAGGTGGCAAAAAACTGTAATGCAGCTATTTTTGGCCAGATTATTCTCCACAAGGCAACAGTAAGTTCGTTTTGTTGAATCTGCTCCATAAGAGATTTAACCAGCTCGGTTTTTGATACAGCAAAGAGCGAATCGGATATGTAGCTGACTGTAGCTATTGCCATTGCGGATAAAGCAGCAATAATATCAGGCATTATAAGAGAAAAAAGTAAAACTGAAATCACACTGAAAAGCACATTCAGAGAAATCAGAAAAGAAGCTGGGATAAACCAGTTAATCCGCCCGCCGGTTTTAAAAATCATTATCAGATATACCGTCAGGTGAAGAAGAAAAACCAGAGCATAAGATAGAATCCATACGCCCACGATCTTACCTGCAATGTATTCGATTCGTCTAATCGGCTTTGAAAGTATAGACACAGTCATTCCATTATCTCTATCCCGATGAAAGACTCTCATCGCCAGTAAGATACCAATGAGAACTCCGGCAGCAGAGATTGCGTGAAAAGCGGCCATCGATGCTGTCCAACCTATGGTTATGGAATCAAGTTTCTGGTCATTAACCACCATATCAGCATTAAAACAACCCCGAATCATCAGTACGAAAAGCACTGAAAGTGCTGCAAGCAGAAAAAAGCTGCGACTGTGAAGCTCATCTCTGGCCGTAAAAGCAGCGATTCTGCAAACATTTATAATTTTCATAACTACGCTCTCCCAAATCTGCCTGAGACATATCTGTTTTCTCTACATGAAAATAATTATACCCAAAACACCCTGTGGAAATACAATCGTACCGGCTTTGAAAACGATCTTTCAAACCCGCATATTTTGAACTATTTTTAACAGTTCAGTTTTTTTCCAGTCCGTTTTCTTTTTTGAAAGGAATCAATATGGTCGAGTTTTCTGCAAGTGCAAAAAGCATGCGCTCATCAGAGATTCGCCGCTTAATGAGCCTGGCGGCAGATCCCAAAATCATTTCCTTTGCAGGTGGAATGCCAGCCAACTCCCTTTTCCCCATTGACATTATCGATGAACTATACAATGATCTTTCCCTTTCTGCAAAGCAGATTGCGATGCAATACGGTCCCACATCCGGATACCCCCCATTACTATCAGTGTTAGGTGACTATTTGCAATCCAGAGGTATTTCACTGGAAAACCAGGGGCTTCTGATTACCACTGGGGCCCAGCAAGCTATTAATCTTCTCACCAAAGTCTTAGTCGATCCGGGCGATCTGGTTCTAACCGAATACCCTAGTTTCATTGGTGCACTCGCTGCTTTCATGTCTTATGGCGCAAACCTTTGCGGAATCCCCCTGGATAATGAAGGCATCAATCTGGAAGAGCTGCGCAACGTGCTCGATTCACGTGCTTCTCAGATAAAAATCCTCTATCTTAATCCCTGCTTCCATAATCCAGCAGGAATTATCTATAGTCAGGAACGCAAAAGCGCACTTTTAGAGCTTCTGCAAGGCAGAAATATTTGTCTTCTCGAGGATGATCCCTATAGTGAGCTGTATTTCAATGAAGAAGATAAGCCATTAACCGTTCCGATGAAAGCTTCAGCCAAACAGCCAGTACCTATCTGCTATGCCGGTACTTTTGCCAAAATTCTTGGCCCAGGATTGCGCCTGGGGTGGCTGCTTGGTCCAAAGGAGATAATTGAGAAATGTGAACTTGCCAAACAATCTGCCGATGCTTGCACATCGACCTTTAATCAGGTGCTGGCTCATGAATACCTTAAAAGAGGGAAACTGAAATCTTACGTTGAATCGGTAAGAAAAGTTTATGCCAAACGCTCTGCACTGATGCTTAACGCCCTGGAAAAATATATGCCGGAAAATATCTGCTGGACAAAACCCAAGGGCGGTTTCTATGTATGGGTAACTATGCCTACAAATATGGATTCTTCAAAAGTGTTGATGAAATGCATAGAAAAAGGAGCCGCCTTTGTCATTGGCAGTGCATTTGACCCACAGGGAACAAGAAACAACTCATTCAGACTGGCTTTTTCCTATACTCCCGAAGAAAAAATTGAAGAAGGAATTGAAATCATAGCAAATACGATAAAATCAATGATGTAAAAAACTCGCCTTAATCAGATCTTATCGGGTGCCTGCATCTGACTCCAGATGCAGGCCCACTGATTTCGACAACAGAACCCGCTTCTTCAACACATTCTAACCATGTTTTTTATTGACAATAATATCAGCATTGACCGCCTGTCTCTTTTGTAAATTAATCAGATACTACAGAACCTTAATCATAATAGATCCGAAATTTTGCCACGCCCTTCGTTAAACCAAAAGTGCAGAGAGAAGAGCGTCTGAGATCTCGAATAATTTCCATCAAAACCGTTCCCGATCATTTCTAATCCAAGTCACATAAATCATTAAAATCAGATGAACCATGGATAATAATTGTTGCAAACGTGCGAAAAGTCGCTTCAAAGTATCATTTATTTAATCAGGCTGGTAAAAATGTCACGTGCATAAAAACAGCTTCGGGTAATTTCCGATTCAGCCGGGTATTTCCGTTTCAGCCGGATAAATTGTCGTTTCAACCGGACAAATTGTCGTTTCAACCGGACAAATTGTCGTTTCAGCCGGATAATTTGTCGTTTCAGCCGGATAATTTGTCGTTTCAACCGGACAAATTGCCATTTCAACCGGACAAATTGCTATTTCAACCGGACAAATTGCTATTTCAATCGGACAAATTGCCATTTCAATCGGAAAAATTGCCATTTCAGCCGGACAAATTGCCATTTCAGCCGGACAAATTGCCATTTCAATCGGAAAAAAAATCAGAATCAGCCAACTCATTGCACTGACTATGCTGAAATCGGCTTAAAAGGCATCGATAGAAAAGGCACTTAGAAAGACTGGGGATGTTTTATGGATATCTGATCGGTACGGAAAAGGGAGGTAGCGTCTATCCGTTACCGGCGCTTATTCATGCTTTCTGCTTTATTGTAATAGCGCTCAATTAAACCTGATTCTATTCTTTTCTCAGATCTTCTGTTTCGATTTAATTCCTCTTCCAAAACGGTTAGAAGATTTTCGGAATTTCTGATAACTTTTGCCATCGACTGTTTCGAAAGAAGAAAACCAACCGGGATATCAAAATGCCTACCCATCAGTTCTCGAAAAATCCACACATTAGCCGCCAAAAGTTTCTTTTCGGATTTTAGCTTTTTGAATCCAGGAAACTTCTGCTTATATAACCGCAACTGATTGACGACGAAATTTCTCTTACTGATAAGCAAAGATTCCTCTATATATTTTTCATACAGGTTTTGATCCCGCAGCTTTGTTTCGATCTGGTTTTCAATATTAAAAAGCTCAAGTACATCATTGATTGCATAATCCAGGAGCTCTGGTTTTAACGGTCTTTTCAACCAGTTGGCCCGTTGGAATGAATCCTTTTTCATTTTATCGATTTTCAAATAATCGGAGAGATTGATTGGAAGTCCAAGCAGCTTCTGACCCACAGCGATATCCCGTACAGGAGCAATTGTGCATCCTAATACATTCTGAGTCATGAAGATATCATTGGGGCAGGAAAACATGACTTTGACTATATCGTTACATGTAAGGAATTGATGCATCCCTGGTTTTTTGCCCACTTTCAGGACATCGATTATAACTTTCTTTTCACCATCGAAACATTGGAATATTGAAATGGAATAGTTATAACGAAGTAATCCCTGATCACCTTCCATATCAAGGGCTACAGCCCGGATCTTTTTTTCGCGTAATTGATCGAGATACAAAAGAAGTTCAGATTCGCTCTCGATTATCTGATCTATCGTGGAAAACATTTTTGGCCCGGTTCCGGCTTGTGTATCTGAAGCTGAAGTATGCATTGGAAGTAAAATGAGTTTCTCCTGTTTATTCTTTTGGTGTGGTAACAACAAATTACGATGAATCAGGAAAAATATATATCAAAATTTGACCCAATTTCAGTTTTATTAAGTTAGGGGCTCTGAAATCCAGATTCAAATCCAGATTTGAGATTTTTGATTTGGGAGATTACGGAGTTCAGAGAAGCCCTCCATATACGGTCATGTCTCAGAATGACTATAACCGGCAAGCGGGAAAATTCGAAATCCGAATATCGAAATTCGAAACAGGAAGAAAAGTTGGCAAAGTAGCAATGATCTTATTCTTTGTCGTTATCGCTATCGTCTTTTTTCTTTTTTAATTCGATACCATCTATCGATTACGACAACGATATCGATTTAAAGAGGGAATAAGAGTGTTTCAAGGTAGTTTAAGTTCTCAATTGAGCCCGCCTTTCAATTCCTCTTTCGAACGCCACCTCCGATGTTCCCGCTTCCAGCAATATGTAATACTTCTCTCTCCGTTATCGTTTTAATAGGTAAAATCATTATTCCTGTGTTATTTTTATCTACTATCCATTATGCTTCAATATTGAGCAACTCTGACAGGGAAGAAAAAGACCATGAAAAAAAGAAAAACCCACATCGCCATCTACAGCTTTCTCCTAATTTTTTCAATCTCTCTTTCACTGTTTTCAGTTGAAAAGCCGGAAAAAGCAATCACCCCTGCTATCGAATCTTACAGGGATTGCTGGGAAAAGATCGACTCACACATGAAAAAAGGCCTTACCCAAACTGCGATCGACTCTGTAGACAAAATTTACGCAAGGGCAAAAAAGACCGATAATGCAGACCAGTTGATTAAAGCTCTGATCTTCGGGTTCCGCCTCATGGACTACAAAGAAGAGAATTCCGCGGAAAAGGTTATCTCAAGGTTGAATGCAGAAATCAAAGAATCGAAGTTCCCGGTAACACCGGTGCTGCATTCGATGCTGGCTGAATGCTACTGGAACTATTACCAGAATAACAGATGGCTAATATACAACCGAACTCAAACAGAGCAAACTGATCTGCAGGACATAAAGACCTGGGATCTGCGCACTATCATGGAAAAAATCATCAGTGAATATGAACTGTCACTCATGGAAAAAGAGAAACTGAAGCAAAGCGGTCTCAGCATTTACAAGGAGATAATTGAAAATCGTTCTCCTGATGACAGTCTGCGCACTACCCTGTATGATTTTCTTGCTCATCGCGCGGTAGACTTCTTCTCAACAGATGACCACAGCCTTACAAAACCGGCATTTGAATTTACTCTTAACAGCCCCGATTTTTTCCTGCCTTTCGACCGTTTTGCCAAACTTGACATTAGTACTCAGGATACATCTTCTCTGAAATTCCATGCAATCAGGATTCTTCAGGACCTCATAGCTTTCCATGAGCAGGACAGAGATCCGGATGCGCTTATAGATGCAGACCTGAAACGGCTCTCATTTGCACGTACTCATGCCGTACTCTCAAACAAAGATTCCCTTTACCTCTCTGCTCTTGTTACACTTAAGAATCGCTTTCCAAACACCCCGGCATCAGCGGAGGTCTCTTATCAAATTGCCCTGCTTAAACGGAAATGGGCAGGAATCTTCATTGCCGGTCAGGATGAACAATACCGATGGCTGAACCGGGAAGCCCTTGAATTGTTGAATAAAGCCATAAAAAGCTGGCCCAAATCATACGGCGCTGCTCAATGCAAAGCTCTAGAAGCGGAAATAAAAACCAAAGACATGGGTTTTACCATAGAATCGGTCAACCTGCCTGAAAAGCCGTTTAAAACTCTCCTGACATATAAAAACATCGATAAAGTTTACTGGCGTCAGGTTAAAATCGATTTCCAAGAGTATAGAGAACTGATAAACAACGGCAATGAAGATTCTGTAGTCAATAAACTTGCATCGTTAAAACCCGTTAAAGAATGGAGTACAACTCTTCCCCTGCCCTCAGATTACCAGAACCACTCTGTAGAGCTCCAGATGATGCCGCTCCCTTACGGGCATTACGCTATTCTCTGCTCATCCAGCCCCGATTTCACTTTAAAAGAGCAGGCTGTAGCTTATGAATCGGTGCAGATTTCACGCCTGAGCTATATAGATCGCCAAATAGAAGGAGGGGGGCAGGAGTTTCATATCCTTGACCGTCAAAGCGGGCATCCTGTTCAGGGAGTAACAGTCAAGGCCTGGAAAAATGTCTATGATGATAAAAAACGTAATTACAAAAGAGTACTTCACGGTACATTCCTTTCTGATAACAATGGGCTTGTGGTGGTTTCCGGGACAAACAGCCGCAATTATTCAAGCTACTCTTTAGATCTTATAAAAGGCAATGATCGGCTTTATTCATACCGCCAGTACTCTCTTTACAGATATGGTAAACAAAAGCCACAGATGAACCTCAGGACTTTTTTCTTTACCGATCGCGCAATATACCGGCCGGGACAGACAATCTTTTTCAAGGGAATTGTACTTAGAACCGACGGGGATAAGAGTGAGATCGTTCCAGGTCACGCCACAACAGTCCGCTTTATCAATGCCAATGGCCAGGAAGTTTCAAATCTCAAGCTGACAACTAATAAATACGGTTCTTTTAATGGAAGCTTTGCAGCACCGCTTAATGCTCTCAATGGGCAGATGAGCATTACAGATGATTATGGGTACGTCGTTTTTTCTGTAGAAGATTACAAACGGCCCAAATTTGAAGTCAAACTGGATCCGGTCAAGGGAAGGAGCCGTCTGGGAGAAAAAGTTACTGTAAATGGACTCGCCAGAGCTTATGCCACTTCACCAATTAACGGTGCTTCAGTAAGATACCGCGTCGTTCGCACTGCCCGTTTCCCTGACTGGTGGTGGTGCTGGTGGCGACCTTCAAGGTGGAGCAGTCAGATGGAGATAACAAGCGGTAGCACTGTCACAAATGATACAGGCGGCTTCACAATCGACTTTACAGCTTTAGCCGACAAGTCGATTCCCGAATCGGAAAATCCCACATTTTCCTATAAAGTTTCAGTTGATGTCACAGATATCAACGGAGAAACCCGTTCCTCATCAGGGGTTGTCAATGTGGGCTATGTCTCTATGACAATGAATGTGGATATCGGTTCCCAGGTTAGAAAAGAATCGGACCTATCCTTCACTATCAATACAGCCAATCTAAACGGAACTTATGAGCCCTCAAAAGGGACTATTGTCATACACCGGCTGAAAACTCCTGAAGAGCTGCTCAGGAAACGACTGTGGAACGATCCAGATACAAGTGTCATGTCAAAAGCTCAACATGAATCACTTTTCCCTGACGATCCTTACAATAAGGATTCTGATATCACAAAATGGCCCAAAGGGACAGAGGTTTTCAAAAGCGGGTTTGACACACAAAAAGATAAGATCCTTAATCTGGCAAAAGCTGAAAACTGGAAATCGGGAGTTTATGTGCTTGAGGCTGAAGCAGTGGATCAGGTCGGTAAAAAAGTGAAGGATATCCGGTATTTCACATTGTATTCAGAAAAAGAAAAGACGCTTCCATACAAAATGGCAGACTGGTTTGTGCCTGTAAAAAAGAAGTGTGAACCCGGAGAGAACGCGGTTTTTCTGATCGGGACAGGGTACAGCGACACAAAAGTGCTTTATGAAATAGAACATAAAAGCCAGATAGTCAAAAAAGAGTGGCTCAATATCAGTAACGGGCAATTGCGTCTTGAGATTCCGGTTGAGGAAAAACACAGGGGAAATTTATCGATCCATCTGGGATTCGTACGTTGTGGCCGGGCTTATTATCACACCGCCAACATCGAAGTCCCCTGGACAAACAAGGAACTTGATGTGTCATTTGAAACTTTCCGCAGCAGTCTCTATCCTGGGGAGAAAGAGGAGTGGCGCATGAAAGTAAGCGGAAAGAAAAAGGATAAGATCGCAGCAGAGATGGTGGCAGCACTGTATGACGCCTCTTTAGATGCTTTTACACCGCATAGATGGCAGTTTGAGATCTACCCCAGGTTTGGCGCCGGTAAAAGCTGGGGTTTTGGATCTGTAGCCCGGATTGATCGAAGCCGCCTGTACAGTATCGACTGGAACAATTACCTGTCACTACCTCCCAGGGGTTATCCGCAGCTTAACTGGTTTGGATATCACATGAGGGGATATTCTGGAGTTGTGCGCAAAGAAGTTGCTGGAATTGGATATGGAAGTGGTTATGGAAGCGGATTTGGAGGTGAATTCAGAGCCAGTTCCAAATCTCTGAAAAAGATGCAGGCAGCACCACCGGCAGCCCTCGATAAATCAGAACAACTTATGTCCATGGCAATAGCCGAAGAAAAGGCATTAACACATGCAGAAACTTTTGCCAAAAGAGGATTTGCTGCCAGTATTGATGATGTTATGCAGGGTATAGGCGGCCTGAAAAACGGTTCTGATAATTTGGATCTGTCAAAAATAAGTGCTCGAACAAACCTCAACGAAACCGCATTCTTCTTCCCTGCTCTGGAGACAAACGAAAAAGGCGAAATTATCGTCAAGTTTCAAATCCCGGAAGCCCTTACAAGATGGAAATTGTTAGGGTTTACACACACACAGAATCTGGAATACGGGATGACCTCAAATGAAATAACAACCCGTAAAGATCTGATGGTGATGCCCAACCCTCCGCGGTTTTTCAGGGAAAACGACCGGATCACTTTTACAGCCAAGGTTTCCAATATCTCCGGTAAAGATCTCTCAGGAAGCGCTCAACTGTTCCTTTTCGATGCGGCTTCCATAAAACCGGTTGACCCGGAATTCGGCAACAAAACCGCGCAGGTGCCGTTTACGGTTAAAAAGGGCCTCAGTGCGCCATTAAGCTGGGAACTTAAAATACCCGAAGGGATCGGGGCCGTGACATTCAAGGTTGTCGCCAAAGCAGATAACTTCAGCGATGGTGAAGAGCAGATTATTCCTGTATTGTCAAACAGAACACTTGTAACAGAAAGTGTTCCGCTTCCTGTACGAAAAAAAGGGGCAAAAAACTTCTCCCTTCCATCACTGCTTTCCCAGAACGATTCATCAGGTACAATGGTAAACCACAGACTTACTCTTGAGTTTACATCCAATCCAGCCTGGTACGCAATCCAGGCCCTCCCCTATCTGATGGAATATCCTTATGAGTGCTCGGAGCAGATATTCGGGCGTTTTTACGCAAACAGCATCGCTTCACATATCGCCAACTCATCACCAAAGATAAAGGCAGTTTTTGATCAATGGAGAACCCAGTCCCCGGGTGCGCTGCTTTCAAATCTGGAGAAAAACCAGGAACTGAAATCGCTTGTTCTGGAAGAAACACCATGGCTGCTTGACGGGAAGAATGAAACTGAGCAGAAACAGCGTGTAGCGCTGCTTTTTGACCTGAACAAGCTGGCAAATGAAAAAGATCGTACTCTCACGAAGCTTAAAAAGCTTCAACTGAAAAATGGCGGATGGCCCTGGTTTGAAGGGGGACCCGATGACCGCTACATAACCCAGTATATCGCAATAGGCCTGGGACGTCTGGACCATCTTGGTGTTCTACAGCTTAGCAAGGATCACGGCCTTAAAAACATGACAAAGGCCTTCCTCGATTTTCTCGACAATCGCATCAGAGAGGATTACGAGCAGATATTGAAACATGGGAAAAAGGATGCCAACAACCTTTCTGAACATCAAATCCAATACCTTTACATGAGAAGCTTCTTCAAAGACATGCCTGTTGACAATCAGAACAAAACTGCATTCAGCTATTTTTTCGAACAGTCAAAGAAATACTGGTTTGAAAATAGCCGCTACATGCAGGGGATGATCGCCCTTGCACTCAATCGATACGGCGACACTGTCTATCCTGCCCAAATCGTGCGCTCTCTTAAGGAAAACTCGATAACAAGTGAAGAAATGGGCATGTACTGGAAGGAGATGTATCAAACCCGCTCATGGTGGTGGTATGAGGCACCCATTGAATCGCAGGCACTCATGGTTGAGGTGTTCCAGGAGGTGGCAAATGATACATCTTCGGTTGAGGACCTCAAAGCATGGCTTCTTAAAAGCAAACAAACTCAAAACTGGCGGACAACACGCGCTACCGCAGAAGCCTGCTATGCACTACTGCTCCGCGGAACAGACTGGCTCCAGAATCCCTCAACTGTCTCTATAAAACTTGGAGAAAAAGTAATAAACACCTCTGATAGCAAAAACATAAAAGCTGAGGCCGGAACAGGGTATTTCAAGAAATCCTGGACTGCATCGGAAATCAGCCCCGATATGGGAAATATCACTGTGACAAAGCAGGAAAACGGAGTCGCCTGGGGCTCGCTCTATTGGCAGTATTTTGAGCAGATGGACAAAATAAAACCTTCAGAAACACCGCTCAAAATCAATAAAAAACTCTTCATTCAGAAAGATAGCCCTGTTGGGAAAAAATTATCCCCAGTTGACAGCATCACAGCTCTCAAGCCCGGTGACAAACTGACTGTGCGAATCGAGCTCAGAGTTGACAGGGACATGGAGTATGTTCACATGAAAGATATGCGCGCCTCAGGATTCGAACCTCTCAATGTATTCTCTGGTTACAGGTGGCAGGACAGGCTGGGATATTACGAGAGCACACGCGATGCAGCCACAAACTTCTTCTTCTCAAGGCTTAACAAAGGGACTTACGTTTTTGAATACCCGCTTGTAGTTTCACATTCAGGGGATTTCTCAAACGGGATCACCACGATTCAGTGCATGTACGCTCCTGAGTTTACAAGCTATTCGAAGGGAGTGAGGGTGGTGGCGGGAAGCAGGTAGAAGCTCTAAGGCCCAGGTTCGATTAGGTGTTTTTTTTACACATTTTTATCCATTATTTAGTTTATGGACAAACTGAAGGAACCGATATCAGTACGAAGCGGTTAAAATAGAATACCGGGATAAAGTTTTTTCCAATGGGAGAAATGCTTAGCCCCGGAAAATCGAAATGCCGATCAGTTTAATAGTGCCCCGGCATTGATTAACAGGGCCCCCGCATTGATTAATATATCCCCCGCATTGAATTAATATTGCCCCGGCATTGATTAGCAGGGCCCCATATGGATTAATAGTGCCCCGGCGTTCAGGACAGTGATTTCCACTCTCCGGGATATCCCAAAGATTGAAAATTGTTATTCATTTAGCTGCATAAGCCTTTCTTCGACGGGGGTTTTCTGAAAAAGCGATCTTTCCAGTTGTTCTGATAACTCTCATAGTGGCTTTAAGCGATTGGCATTTATCGTTGCATCTTTCCTGTATGTTAGTTTTTGATACTTCTTTTCTGCTTATCATCTTTAAAAGCATATCCGAATTTCTACGGGCTTTGGGGATCATTTCAGTATTAATAAAAAAACCTGGTTCCTGGGATACGAACTTCTCTGCAAGTACAGCCAAATCCAGCAGATCCTGTGAAATATCGATAAATGCCTTTTTTTGGGACATGCCCGGAATTTTCCGTTTCCACCCGGCCAATTCAAACGAATTATTCAACGCAGTACGAAGCGCTGATCCTTTCCTTGCCAATCGGGTTTTTTTTTGTGATGAGTACAGAGCTTTTTACATGCAAAGGTTGCGGAGCATTATTCTGGTTTTTTGTATTCAAATGATAATGCTGACAGAAAGAAGAACAAAAAGAGATATTTTTAAGGATTAAATATTTTGATGAAGCAAATGTATTACTATTGTTGTATTACTATCTTCTTTGTCAGATAAAGGAGAAATAAAATTAAAAAAAGTAAAAAGCTATTAAACAAATTCAATATAAGATGACATGGGCAGCACTGATAAAGTGTGTTTATGAAGTCGATTCGTCAAAATGTCCTGAATGTGGCGGGACAATATTTGTTACTGTATTTTTATAGTACTCTGTTGGAAAGTATGTTTCTCTTAAAACATGTATATATGGTAAAATTCCAGTCTTTTCAGCAATTTTTCCTAATAAGTTTCCATATTAAAATATCTTTTGATGAGCTTTAAAATCGTAAAAAATTCTACAAAGGCCAGGATTCTTTTTATAATATTTATAAAATATAATTGAAAGTAATGACTGGTCTTGTCGATGATTGTTTCTATTACTTCCATAAGGTGCTATTACATCTCTTTTATAAGCCAGGGTTGACCATTCGTTAATTATTTTTTCAGTTTTTTTTGATTTTTTATTTATACCAACAATACCTGCAGAAAGCATTTTTTTCCTATAGTGGTTCTTTGGCAATTTAAAAAAATCAAGCGTTTTTTCGTGAGTCCAGCTTTGAATTGAATCTTGAGAATATGGACAGTAAAATCCATAAATTTTAACCTAAATTTCTAATTGAATTTAGTCGATGTGAAATAATACAACCGGCATCCAGCCATAATATGAATCCATCATATTGTTCAAATGTTTTTTTTATTATGACAGGCTTCCATGCATATTCACCAGCATTTATATCTATATTGAAAAATGAAGGATACTTGCTAAAATCAAATTGTTTAACTTCTATATAATTGAAGCATTTTTTAATATTCTTCTTTTCTTCTTCAAGCAAGCCAAGATCCCAGATGATAATATGTTTATTCTCATATTTGTCTAACGAATTTAATAAGTTTAACATAGTTTTATAATACAAGCTATTAGCGGCTGTAACTATAATTAGATTGTCAATTGGAGGAAACCAATTTGAGAAAGTATAAAAGATTTCTGAAATTTTACGGATCATCTTGAATAAATCCTATAATGTATTTCAGGTTATAATTGTTTCATTTACAGTAATTGTTATTTAACTAATAATGTAGCCAATTTCGTACCATCTGTTTTTTTATAGGTACCCCTATATATTGTGGTCTATCGTAATATCTTAACCTGCAATCAAGAATTGTCTGGCTATGCAGGTTAAGGAACTTCGGACCAAAATCGATGACATACTCGAAATCTTAAAAGGGCTGCCGGGTGATCAGATACAGGTTAATGCGAATATCGTGGGAAGAGCAGCTTTCATGGGCAAGAGGCAACCTTAATGGTTGCCCCAACAAGGATTGGTCCTGACAGAAATCAAGACAAAATGATAAGAATCTCAGGGTTCAATTTTCAGTATTGTTTTTTTCTGGTCTGCTCTTAAGTAGATACCAGGGGATAAGTTGCGCTTAAGCTCGATATTTGTGAAATTTGGAATTGTCCTTCCCAAGGGATCAACAATGTAAGGTCTAACTCTGGTAATTCTCATTACTTTTTTGCTGGAAGTTTTTTCTCTGATTGCTACTCCACCATTACAAACCGCTTCTGTACCCTCTGCCGCTACAAAATCATCAAAAAGCAGGCTGAGGCTATCAGAGCAGAGCAATCCAATATTGGTGATTTCAAAACCAATTTCAGGCAAAGTACAAAGAGGCGATTTATTGATTTTAAAAATGTAGCCGGTATTGGTTTGCTTTGAGAGTTCCAGTGTGTCATAAGAGTAATATGTCTGCCCGTCTTCAGTATAGGCAGCTCCTCTTATTTTCTGGCTGCTGTAAAGGTTAAAGGATGGAGAACTGGGAGTAAAGGATCCGTACATCCGTTTTCCGGTAATGACAAAGCCACTTAGAGGTATCTGGCCATCCGATGTTCTTCCCTGCAATAGAAAACCATATGGGGCATTGATAGATCCGCTTCTGTGAGAAACTGTCATCTTTGCCACAAAATTATTCAGTTGCAGATCAGTAACCAGATTGCACTGCGAATCGGAAGTAGTAATCATCAGAGAGTCGCTTTTAAACTCGATCATTCCCTTTCCCTGCGTAAACCATCCAGCCAGATCTCCATCACTAAAATCATCTGCAAAGCAGGTCCGAATCGAAGCTTCCTCAAACTGGTCATTTACCACGGCATCATCAAACTTTACACTTGCTTCAGGCCCAAGTTCCAGTGCAACATTTCCCGAACCATACTCCGAATCTTTAAAAGAACCTGTAAACTGACCATTGCAGAAAATATTAAAATTATCATTATTTTTGCTTACCTTTATTTCATTATATCCAGGAACCAGATAAGAACTTTGACCCTGAAACAGTTTAATAGCCGCACCATCTTTATGCTTCCAGACAATCATATCGTTGGTATCAAAAAGGAGCAGTTCGTAGCCTATGATTTTATTATCTTTGATTCCAAGACAAAAGTAAAAACCAGCATTTTTGTCTTCAGGCCTGTTTATTTTTACTGAAAAAGTAAAGGTGGGTAGATTTTCATCCAGCTCGTGAATAAGCAGTACTCCATTACTATTACTGGTATTGGTAGCAGTGCACTCGCCACCCGCAAAACTTATGGTAACCAAATCAGGACTACTGGCGACCCAGTTCTGATTTGAAATTCCGGGATTTGAGAAATCATCCTGGAAAATAACGGCTGCATTAACAGCCATAGCAGCCAAAAGCACCGCTATTACTGACCAGATTTTGCCTTTCATACGCCTGCCTCCTCGTATATATGGTAGATAAAGTATTCTATGGTTTAGGAATGAAAGTAAGGGTATCCGGATATGGGAATCTTACTCCCAGTGACGTAGTTGCATTCGTATCGACTATGACCGAATATGTTATTCCAGATCTATATAAAGAATCTCCCCATACACACTGCCCTGAACCGTCATCTGTACACAGTTTCAAATACGCTACATTGCCCCCCTGCCACCAGATGGAATCAAGCACTGTCAAACTGTCACTTGACTTGACATAAACAGCCGGATTGGTAAGCTTGCTGTCCATGGGATGGCTGAACTGTATCTCAATATCATAACTACGGTTTCTGTGCTGATTGACCAACTCACCCTGCGCACCATCTGAAGGTGTGATGCTTAAAACATATGGCATTGCCAAAGGATCACGGGGCCCCACTCCAATATCTGTCCAATAGGAGTATGAACGGTGCGGATCAACCAATAAGATTGACTTTTCCCCAGATGATGTTTTTATGGATGAAAATACCTCCCTGGATTTGTCTTCCCTAAATAAAATAATCTCCAATTCTCCTGCAGGTACTTTGTCAAATTTCAATATACCACTGCTGCTATCAGTTATTAATGTAAAGAAGTCAGTACCTGCAATCTGTGCAGCTACAAAATTGGAAGTATTACCATTAATATAATAATACGGTTCAATAGTAAGTTCTGCAGCAGTTTCCAGTGTCATATCTACACTCAATGTTTCGTTGTAATTGCAACTTACATTTGCTAACGCAAGCATTCCTGTTTCCTTACTTTGTGCAACCAGTATATAGTCCGATGGAAACAGATTTTCAAAGAAAAACCTGCCCCGTATATCACAATAAACAGTATCAAGAGTCTTAACATTATATGAAATGAAAAAATCTCCATCCCATGCGCCATAGGCTGTATCTTTAGCACCGCTTTGCCCCTGGCGACCAATCACGACCATTGCACCATTAGCGCTCTGCCCTTCGGAGAACCTTACATTTCCAAGAATCGAGGGATTATTTACAATCACGCCTCCGCCAGCAGTGTTGATTCCGCAATTATACAATAACGGGAGAATAATGGCAGCGCAGAGAATTTTAAGAAAATGGATCAAATCTCCTCCCGTTCTAAAATCCTTGTTTTTCGATCTGGAATCACCAGAGGAAAAAATTGATAATTCAACTGATAAATCTGATCTGCATCGGCACTATTGACTGCCAGGTTTAAAAGCTTCTTGCGAAATTCCCTAAGTAGAATTTTCACATTCTGTACATCCTCACGTGAAATTCTCAGTGTCGTTGCTGAGACATCACGTTCATTACCTGGAAAACGGGTAATAGATTCGCTACCAAGCTGAATCATTTGACGATGATATTCAGCGACTTTTACCGACCGGACCCGTTCATTTGTTTCCAGTGTGCTTTCATTTTGCTGATAACGGCCCTCTTTTTTCTGAATCAAACCGAGCTTTTTGAGCAGATTCATAGAATCTGCGACATCCTGCATGGCAATCTGAGGGGAAAGTATCCTGGAGATCCATTTAGCAGAATTTTTAAAATCCGGAAGATCCACAATTTCACGGATAGCCAGATGATACCACTTTGATAAAACCTCATATTTTTCTTCACCCAATAAAGAGGGATTTTCTGAGCGTTTAAGCTCCACTAACTCCCTAAGGTATTTCTCCCTCTCAGACAATGAATCAGTCTGGTTAAACAACACCAGAGTAAGAAAATAATGCCTTTTAATCCCCTCTATTTTCAATGCCGAAGCAAACTTATTGGCTGATTCAAGACTTAGGTTTCTTCTTCCATCTATGACATGTTTCAGAGCTGTCGGAGATTTGAATCCAGCCCTTTGAACAATGTAGCGGTTAGAGAATACAGGATTGCGTTTCCTTTCGTATTCCACCAGATCTCTGAGAAATAAGCGATAGTCATAATATTCAAAAATATTAGGACTATTATTGTGTTGTTCAGATTTTTCCATTCTTAAATTATAAGCAATAACGGATTAGCTTATCAAGTATATGATCTATAAACCGTATTCTTTCAGAATACACTTGATGGAAATATGGCACACAGTTTGAAAAAATATTATACTTTCAGATGATCTGTAATTACTATATTTTATACTATAGGATAGGACTTGTGGATAGGAAATGCTTTTATTATAGGAGTTCAATATGAGTAGAAATGCTATTTTCTTGTTAGTATACCTATCATTTTTTAGTGTGTCTGCTCAAGATCAGGATGCCTACACTAACACAACAGAACAAGCAGGCAACTCCCTTATCGATCCATCACGACTCTCAATCCAGCAAAGCCTCAGCTTCGGAATGGCCAGTGCTTCCGGCGTATCCGACTTAAAATCTCAAAGTCTATATACCACAATGCTTCAATATAAGTTCACAGCACCTGTCACAATAAATCTCAACTTCAGTCTCCCAATTCACTCCACTTTTTCCAATAGCCAGAATCTCACTCCAAATAATCTTTCTTCGATGGAGTACTTTAAGAACGTCCCTTTTAATTTTTCAATAAACTGGCAACCAACTCAAAACATGCTATTCCACATCAATATCTCCCGCATAACTGCAAACAGCTACTTCTGGGATGATTATTATTATGGTGGATACCATGGCTTCAGGAATTTCGGTTTTCCATACCGCGATCCTTTTTAATAGGGATACATCCTGATATAAAAAAGAAAATGCGAAAGCAGCTAAAAAGCTGATATAATGGTAAGGGTATTTTTCTGATAGCCTAATTATTACGCACTTATAAAATGATCGGTTTGATGATACTCCTCTAAAAGCAGACCCACCTTTTGCCATAACTCCTGCGTCTTCACGATCTGTCCCATCCGGGGCTTAAAACCAGCCATCACTCTATTTATTGTAGAATCAACCATTTCGGAATCGATATTGAAATTTTCCTTAAAATACTGGTATAATTCAAAACGTGAGTTCCATCTGAAAGCAGATGTCCTTTTAACGATATCTTTGTTCATAAGCCTCCCCCGTAAAACTCTGATTCACAATTAATATAACAACTTTTTGCACTAATGTCACCCCCTATCTACAGCGCCACAGCCAGTCTATTACAGAAAAACAGAGTTTAAAGCGTAGAAACAACAGTTGTTTTAAAAGGCACTTTTTTTTGGATCTCCTGAGCACGAAGCCTGCTGTCAGTTACACCCATGATAGTAGACCCCGAACCACTCATAATCGCCTGATCACAACCTGCATTAATCATAGCTTCTCTAATTTTTCTCAATTCCGGATAATTTAAAAATACAGAGTGCTCGAAATCGTTGTGCATGGATTTTATGACATTATGGTAATCACCATCATGCAATATTTTTTCCATAAAAGTGGTTTTATCATGATTCTTATTTATCAGAGAATAATTGAGCTGCTGATAAGCTTTTCCGGTTGAAACCCCAAAATCAGGGATCGCCAGAAGAAAAACGAATTTCAAGTCAGTCTGAATTTTTCTTAATACACCGGTAGCCTCACTGTCGAATGCTGTGCCACCCAGAAAGTAATAAGGCACGTCCATTCCCAATCTTCGACCCAGTTGCATCAACTGATCAGTCGACAAACCCAGTTGCCAGAATTGGTTTAAAAGCATCAGAACTGTGGCAGCATTTGCACTTCCGCCCGCTAAGCCCCCCATGACCGGAATATTTTTCTTCAGGAAAATCTTAACCGACTTATCGATTTTAAACTCTTTTTTGATCAATTCCACCGCTTTCCAGCAGATATTATTGTTACCACAGGGAACCAGCGGATTATCGCAGCAAACACTTAGACAAGGTGCATCTTCTATTGTAACTACATCATAGAGGTCTATCTGGTGCTTTACTATCGCCAGTTCATGATAACCACTATAGGGTCCATCTTCAAGTTTCTGCACAATATCAAGAGCCAGAGTAACACGAGTATAAGATTTCTGTACCATAAACCCACCAATTAGGATATTAGATTTCTGATTTCAGATTTCAGATTAGAAATTCGGATTTTAATTAATTGATCATCTAATGACTATCATAAAATACACCTTGAAAAGTATCTATCAAATCAGGATCTTTACAATATTTTTCGCCTCAACTATTTTTCCAGCATGAACTTAGTAGAACGAAGGCAGTTTCCCAGAATCGAGATCGATTACGTTACCGTAGAGGTATATAAACCTGGTATACACCCATCAGAAACTGAAGTTGAAGAGATCTGCCCTGTTTTGAATTTGAGTGAAACCGGAATGAAATTTCGTGCAGAGCAAAACTTCAATAATGGGCAACTGTTAAAGCTTACCTTTGTGATTCCTGATTCCATGGTAGTTATCCGTACCGATGCAATGATAGTTTACATTTATCAATCCAGAGACAAAAATGTTCTGGACATTGGTGTTCAATTCAAAAGCGTCGGTCTGGCAGAGCGCAAACTTATCAGTCATTTCATTTCTAAAAAGATTAGCGAAACGAACCAACAATAAACTCTGCAGCAAACATAACTATGGATGATAAGGACTCGATCTCATTTATCCATTTAAGCGATACTCACATAGGTAACAGTAAATTTCAATTATATAAAAGAAACACATTTGAAACATCTGTAAGACTGATCGACCAAATTAATAAAACAGGTGCAACTGCTGATTTTGTGATTCACAGTGGTGATATCGTCAACAACCCTGATGATGATTCAATACATCTTGCCAAATCACTTTTTTCAAAATTCAACATACCATCCTATTTTATTAACGGCAATCATGATACCCCCTCTATTGTAGACATTTTGCAGACAGGCTTTTCAGAAAGCTTATCAAATGCTGGTGTATCCCGTTATTTTACCCTGAATGGTGTCTTATTCCTGATACTGGACACTCAGAGGCCTGACCCACTTGATACTCATGGTGAATTTTCAGAAAAGCAGGAGAAAGCACTTCTATATTTTCTTAACCGTGCAATGGGACATAAAATCGTATTGTTCTGTCATTTTCCACCTGTTCCAGTTGGCTCTCCATGGGTGGACAGAGACATGCTGATGATAAACGGAGATCGTTTACACAAGATCTTAGTTCAATCAGCAGCCCAAATTCATGGTGTGTTTTTTGGCCACATCCATCACCACTTAACCCAACTTCGGGATGGGATCCTCTACACAAGTGCACCCAGCCCATTCTCCAGATTCAGCATTCTTCCAACCGACCGGCAGGTAAGAATAGAATCCGATGTTCCAATTTATTTTAATTATGTCACGATTTCGGAAAATAGTGTGGTAGTAAAATTAATCACCATAGAAGAGGAAGAGAACTGCACACAGAATCAGTGATACAATTGTATTTCGTATTTTTATCATTGCATCTACATAGCTCTGAACCAAAAAACAGTATTCAATTCACGGATAAAGCAACTTCTTACCATTGATTCCGTTCTCTTGCTTATATGCTTCTTTCTGATCTGATTTCTTCTGATTAGACATGATTTTGATATTGTCTCAGATTTTTCTCGATTAGATATTTTAGCAGTATTAAGATCAGAGTAGTTACTTACTAATTTATTTGTTTTCTATTTCATGGTAGATTTACTCAATGACAAAGATATCTTCAGCTTTTGGCACAACCTTCTGCCGGTTTACCATCCTGGCAATTCCATCCATTGTTCGCCTGGCAAAGAAATTTATGTGTGTTTTGTCCTGTGCATACCACCAGTTCTCAATTTTCTTTTCCGATGAGTAAAGGCGAGTTCTTATTATTAGAACACCATTTTCATTGATAAGCTTTTTTACCTTATCCAACTCAGCTTCTATGTCCCTGATATGTTCAATTACTTCACATAAAATTATAATATCATAAAGCGGACCATCATTATCAATATTAATGTCAAATAAAGGGTCATATGCAGTACAGTCAAACCCATTTTCTATAAGAAGAGTGGTCAATACTGCTGATTCACCGCATCCAAAATCCAGTATACGTGGTGAAGATGAGGGCTTACTTATATTACAAACCACATTAACAATCTGTTTCAGAAATTTAACATATCCTTCATTCTTTGGAGTATTATTGTGTTGCTCGTATCTCTTTTTTTCTTCTTCAATACTTACCCAGTACTGTTCAGGTACAAAAACAAGTCCACAACTCTCGCAGTAGCAGAATTTGCGCAGCCTGTTCTGACCCACAGTTTCTATTGACTTATTATTACATACCCTGCATTTCATTTTGACAATGCAGTCTCGATTTGAGCTATGGTGTTATCACAGGCAATTATGCTATCCCTTAGGCCATCGAAAGGATTCAAAAGTGGCACACTGTTGAGTCTGATATTTAAGATTGCATTCCAGAACTCATTTATTCCTCCGCTGGCCCTGAGTTTCTTTTTAACAGATTCAAACTGTTGAATCTCAGCACTGGAGTTACCGGCAATATACGAATAAAGGTGTTCCTTCATTTTTTGTACAGATCTGATAAAGCAGGTTGAACTTTCATATAACTCTTTATATTCTTCAGAAAGCATGTCAACAGAGGTATCAGCCTCCAGACTCTTTCGAGTTATCATAGCACCGGTTCTGGAGTAATATGATCGTCCTTTTTCAACAATTGTGGAAAGGCCATACACTCCATTTTGAAACTTTGTTTGATAAATGTCACATGAAGGATTAACATCTGGCGTTTCTTTGATATATGAATATACTGTCTGTGGAGAAATAGATTTCATGCATAATTTACTCTTACATTCGATACAGAAACAGGGGCGTTTGGTACATCGCCCTGAAAATATGAGGTTTCCTGATGCGTAAGGGCCGGTTTCGACCGGATTTGTCGGACCAAACAGAGCAAAGACTCTCTTTGACAACGATGCAGCCGCATGCATTACAGCAGTATCACAAGTAATACAAATTTCTGAAAAACTGATTAATACGATGTTCTCTCTAAAAGACAATTCACCGGAAGTTACTACACAGTTTTCACCTAACTCGTATTTTAATCTTTCTGCAAGATTTCTCTCTGCTGTATCACCTGTAACAAATATTGTATAGCCATCCTCAATTATTCTTCTGCCAAGTGCTATAAAATGCTCAACAGGCCATCGTTTAGAATCGTATGCCGCACCGGGCTGAAAAATGGCTATAGGTGAATCGCTGTTTGTTCTTTTTAATTCTATATATCTTCTTATTTGTTCTTTTTCTTCTTCTTTTATTGTAATACCGGCATTGAAAGGAATGTTTGGTACCTCAGCGATTCTTTTATAAATATCGGTTACGTGAAATGAATTGTAATTTCTGCCAAATGGTATAGCGTAAAGATACACTGACCAGCTATCCCTAATACAATGATTTCCCTGCGGAAGAAAGTTCTGCCCGAAAAGTTTTTTACCTTTAAGAAGTGATACAAAATGGGAAACATATCCAGTTTGACTCAGATTAATAACCTGCTCAAAGTTCTCATCTTTTAATCTCTTGACCAATTCCCTCAAAAGTTCGATTCCATTTTCCCATGAATCTGATCTTATCAGATCGCGGACTTCTTTTCTTTTAAACCGGATAATATCATCACAGAATTTGTAGTTTATCAGTCCACTCTCAAAACCATCTTCAACAAAAAATGATACCAGGTGATCGTTAAATTTCTTCTTCACCGCTTCCAACACCGGAAGAGTCATTATTACATCTCCCAGATTGTTTGGAAGTACAACAAGTATTTTTTTCATAAGATCTTTTTATATTAAATTCTTTTTTTCTTCATAGGTATATGTACGGGAAATCTCAAATGCAGTAAGAAGCAATAATTGCTCATCGGACAACGATTCTGTCCCTATCTTGTTTTTTACTTCTTCTATCAATTTAAACAGATCTTTTTTTTCCATTTTTTCCCTGTTTTTAGCATGAATAATGCCGGTGATTTTTTTCAATTTACATAAGAAGTAAAGAGTAGCAAGGGTAAGAGAAGATCACCCATCACTCTATACCCACACACTTCAGGAGATACATTCTACTGATAAAGCACCCGGAGAAAGAAGTGTCCTCATCGATGACTTTCTCAATTACTATAATATTATGGAAGTTTTTTTTCCTTACTTTTTTAAATAGGTAGTATAAGCTTAGAATAATCTTGAACTTTGAAGCTGGATATAAAAAAAGCCTCTATTTTATAAAAAAAGAGGCTTGAAAATTAATCCTGGCGATGACCTACTCTCCCATGCAGTCTCCCACACAGTACCATCGGCGCTATCAGTGCTTAACTTCCGTGTTCGGGATGGGAACGGGTGTGTCTACTGCGCTATAACCACCAGGAAATTTGGTGTTGACATTTATATTCTGCTGATGAAACACAAAGAGAGGGAGAATAAGGTTTCCTCTCAAACGGGAAAAATTATAAGTATCAAGCCGCACGGGTTATTAGTATCACTTGACTGAAATTCATTACTGAACTTACATCTGTGACCTATCGACCTTGTAGTCTTCAAGGACCCTTAAGGGGGGTTACCCCCACGCGATATCTAATCTTGAGGCTGGCTTCCCGCTTAGATGCTTTCAGCGGTTATCCGTTCCGTACGTGGTTACCCAGCAATGCCTTTGGCAAGACAACTGGTACGCCAGTGGTACGTCCTTTCCGGTCCTCTCGTACTAAGAAAAGCTCCTCTCAGATATCGTACGCCCACAGAAGATAGGGACCGAACTGTCTCACGACGTTCTGAACCCAGCTCGCGTGCCGCTTTAATTGGCGAACAGCCAAACCCTTGGGACCTTCTTCAGCCCCAGGATGCGACGAGCCGACATCGAGGTGCCAAACCGCGCCGTCGCTGTGAACGCTCGGGCGCGATAAGCCTGTTATCCCCAGAGTACCTTTTATCCATTGAGCGACGGCAGTTCCACTTCCAACCGCCGGATCACTAAGACCTGCTTTCGCATCTGCTCGACTTGTTTGTCTCGCAGTTAAGCTCCCTTATGCCTTTACACTCAACGCATGATTACCGACCATGCTGAGGGAACCTTTGTGTGCCTCCGTTACTGTTTAGGAGGCGACCGCCCCAGTCAAACTGGCCCCCTGGCACTGTCCCTGCACCCGATTCAGGGCACAAGGTTAGAATTTCAACTGAACAAGGGTGGTATGTCAAGGACGACTCCACAAAGACTGGCGTCTCTGCTTCATAGTCTCCCACCTATCCTGCACATGCGCAGTCAAAACCCAATGCCAAGTTGCAGTAAAGGTTCATGGGGTCTTTCCGTCTATCTGCGGGTAACTGGTATCTTCACCAGTAATCCAATTTCGCCGAGTCCGTGGTAGAGACAGTGCTCAAGTCGTTACACGATTCGTGCAGGTCGGAACTTACCCGACAAGGAATTTCGCTACCTTAGGACCGTTATAGTTACGGCCGCCGTTTACCGGGGCTTCGATTCAACGCTTCGCTCCCTAACGGAAACTGACATCTCCTGTTAACCTTCCGGCACCGGGCACGTGTCACACCCTATATGTCATCTTTCGATTTAGCAGAGTGCTGTGTTTTTGTTAAACAGTCGCTTGAGCCGATTCACTGCGTCCCGCTGATTAGGCGGGAACCCCTTCTCCCAAAGTTACGGGGCTATTTTGCCGAGTTCCTTTACCACGGTTCTCTCGCGCACCTTAGGCTTCTCGCCCCATCTACCTGTGTTGGATTGCGGTACGGGCATCATCCAGTTACAACGTTTAGAGGCTTTTCTTGGCAGTCGAGCATCAGCCAGTTCCTTCGTCCGAAGACTCCGTTCCCCATCACAGCTCAGTGTTAATGACCTTCCGGATTTGCCTGAAAAGTCCACCTAACTGCTTAGACCCCCACCAACAGGGGGCTGACATATAGCTTCCTGCGTCACCCCATCACTACTGAATAACGGTACAGGAATTTTATACCTGTTTGCCATCGCCTACGCGTGTATTCCGCCTCGGCTTAGGACCCGACTTACCCTGGGAGGACGAGCCTTGCCCAGGAAACCTTAGATTTTCGGTGTGAAGGTTTTTCACCTTCATTATCGCTACTTATCCCAGCATTCTCATTTCTGATACCTCCAGCATCCCTTACGGAACACCTTCGACAGCTTACAGAACGCTCCTCTACCACCCCGTCCCGACGATTAGGCGGGACAGGATCCACAGCTTCGGTAACATGTTTAGTCCCGTGAATTTTCGGCGCGCATTCGCTGAACTAGTGAGCTATTACGCTTTCTTTAAAGGATGGCTGCTTCTAAGCCAACTTCCTAGCTGTTAGGGCAAACGTACATCCTTAGTCACTTAACATGTATTTAGGGACCTTAGCCGATGGTCTGGGTTGTTTCCCTCTCGGAAGCGAAGCTTATCCCACGCTCCCTGACTCCCATGTAGTTAAGTATCGGCATTCGGAGTTTGATTGGGTTTGGTAGACTGGTAGGTCCCCTAGTCCATTCAGTGCTCTACCTCCGATACTGTAATCATGAGGCTATACCTAAATATATTTCGAGGAGAACGAGCTATCGCCGGGTTTGATTAGCCTTTCACCCCTAGCCACAACTCATCCGCTACTTTTTCAACAGTAGTCGGTTCGGACCTCCATCTCCTTTTACAGAGACTTCATCCTGGTCATGGCTAGATCACCCGGCTTCGCGTCTACCACATGCAACTAAAATCGCCCTATTAAGACTCGCTTTCGCTCCGGCTCCACCACGGAGTGGCTTAACCTTGCTGCACATGTGTAACTCGCTGGGCCATTAAACAAAAGGTACGCCGTCGTACTTAAAGTACTTCGACTGGTTGTAGATGCATGGTTTCAGGTACTATTTCACTCCCCTCCCGGGGTGCTTTTCACCTTTCCCTCACGGTACTGGTACACTATCGGTCATCGGTTTGTATTTAGCCTTGGGAGATGGTCCTCCCGGATTCCCATGGAATTCCACGTGCTCCACGGTACTCAAGTACGCTGTCAAGGAAGGCATATCCTTTTCGCTTACGGGACTATCACCCACTATGGTGTCACCTTTCCAGATGATCTTCTGCTAAAAATATGCTCTGGTAACTTCCCGGCCGTTTCGGTACTACAGCCAGACAACGACTTACAACCCTGAACTGCCAACGCGCACCGGCTTACAGCAGTTACAGTTTAGGCTCTTACCCGTTCGCTCACCACTACTCAGGTAATCGTTTTTACTTTCTTTTCCTGGGGGTACTAAGATGGTTCAATTCCCCCCGTTCCCTTCCTTAACCTATGGATTCAGTTAAGGATTCCCCGCCAAAGGCGAGGTAGGTTGTCCTATTCGGAAATCTCCGGATCAAGCGTGTGTTTGCCACTACCCGAAGCTTATCGCAGCTTGCCACGTCCTTCATCGGCATCCGATGCCAAGGCATCCGCCATGCACCCTTAATATCTTGATACATTCTTCTTGTTATCGACGAAACTTATTTTCTTGTTTCTCTATGTGCTTCATCAACAGAATATATGTCAAAGAACTTT
>JAEYNR010000068.1 GCA_023412475.1 Fibrobacterota bacterium
CATTTTGCGGAGTTCTTTTTAGCGCTGGAGCGCAGATCAATCTTCTGTCGAATGATATTACCTTCAGAACCTACAATAATGCATCACATGAAACTGTTCATTATGGAAGTTTGTATCTGAATAGTGGTTCAAACGGACAGGGAAGCCTGACTTGCAGCGGGATCAACAATCAGGGTATGTTGCTTAATTGGGGATAATTTGGTTGCTTTGCGCCTGCTATTTTTTCTAACGGGCTGACTGTTTATGGAGGCACAAAAAATTTTCTTCACCCACATCCGACCGATACAACTAAGGCAATAAAGTATATCTGCATTGAAGCTGGAGAAGCGATGACTATGGTTCGTGGAGTTTCCAAAACAAGCGGTGGAAGTGTGGAAATCTCTCTTCCAGAGCATTTCGGTCTGGTAACCAGTGCTTCTGTGCCGGTAACCGTGCTTATTACCTCTGAAGATGCACCGGTACTTCTCTATACCGCAAAGAAAAAATAAGGTAATTGGTACATTACATTTTCATCTGTTGTTGTAAAAACTGGGTTTCAGGCTACTGAAACTACATGTTTACTTAAAAAAACAGCATATAAAAGTAGCTGAAATGAAATATTGATTTTGTAAGAAATAGGAGAAAAGAATGCAAAAACACATCGCTTTGTTTTTTCTACTTGTTGGTATGGCCAATATTTGCCATACAAATGAAATGAGCTCTGATTCTCTTGTTCCGAAACTTAAGCCGGTAAAAGTTCCTAACGAAGTTGAAAAAATCATTAATGAAGTACTTGCAGGTCAGTACACACTTTCAAATTTTGAAAGTAGTAAAGTAGGAATGGAATTCGATAGTACTACCAGGCTATCTGATTTAAAGGCTGGAAAACCCTTCATGATATATATGATACGTCGTGACTCTTTGGAAAAATTAGGTGAGAATGCACCTGTTAGCAGGATAGCACAACGCATGCGAGCCTGGGGAGTACCTGTATATGTGAATGGCACATGTGTCACCTCTTTTGAAGTTATAATGCCACGCAAATATAAAAAATGGGGAGCCGGCGTATTTGATGGATGCTCTGACGTTTGGCAAAAGCTATTTGAAGCATGGCCAGATTCGGAAGGCTACAATCCGGTCCTGGTTTATATCGGGTTTGACAGGTATTTCCACATACCGGAAATAGATGACTATAATCTGACTCCACTTTACCGTTATAAGTATGATTCACGGCCTGCAGATCCTTCCTATAAGAAATTAACCCATAGCAGACTTACTTTGAAGCATGAAAAAGATCTTTTATCTCCACGTATTAAAGGAGGTGTGAAATGAAAAAAATTCCAATAGTTATATTGTTGTTGGTTAAATTAAGTACTGCAGGGGAATTAAAAATAAAAACATTTTCCGTAAGCCAAGCCCTGTAAGGGCGCACTATATCAGCACTGGGCAACGCCCCGTGCGGTTCAGGGGTTGAGAGGTTCAAAGGTTGAGATGTTAAGATGTTAAGATGTTAAGATGTATTGGGGATTTCGAATTTCGTGCTTCGAATTTTCCCAAGACTGCATCATTGATATCTGGCTTAAAACAAGCGAAACGTTTACTCTATGCGATATCTTTTTATACTCTCCGGAGTAACAACCAGCAGAACCCGTTCTGTGGGTGAAAAAGCTGCACACAGAGCAGATTTACTGTGTTTACCCAGAATTGTCCAGTCTGAAGTCGAGTAGACTTGTCCGCCAGCAGAAAACAGACTGCCATCAGGGGAGAATGCATGGCAATATCCCTTGAATTCTTTAATCAGTGCGCCATCGTTGCTTTTTATAAGTAATATTTTTGCGCCCACGGGTTTTTCCAGAGTTACAGCAAGGGCGGAATCCTTTGGTGAATAGGAGAGGAGCGGGTAATGACTTCCTGGTGTACTGCTGATTTTTTCTTCAAAGTAGGGCAGGTTACGGTCGTGATTACCGGTACTGCTTTGGTAAATAGAAATTCTTGAGGTGTGGTCAAGAGTGGTAATCTGAAATTCATATACTGCGAACTTATCTCCATTTCTGGAAAAAGCGATGTCAGCCAACTGGTGATCTTTTTCTGTAGAAATAGTGTAAAGTACCGAAAAACTTCGGGTTTCCAGCATAAGAAGCTTTCCCCCTGCTATAACCCCCAGTGTTTTTCCGTCAGGAGAGAAAACAGCTCTGGTGGTGTTACTGCCGATGGTAATGGATTTTATTTGTCTCCAGGTTTTCGAATCAAATAGAAGAATCTTGTCGTTTCCGGCAACCGCCAAAGTATCTCCGCTTGGGGTATAGGAAACTGAATAGCCACTCAGGAGTTCCTGAAGAGGCAAAAAAGCCATGGATGGGAGTTGCTCTTTTCGAGGGTAATAGTAGAAAACCCCTGCGGTGTGCACAAAATCTCTAAGGGAGAAACGGGAAGGAACTGAACCAACATTACCCTGCTCGGATACAAAAAAGATAGCCACACTTCCGGCAGTAATAAAATTGGGGATAGCAAAGGATTTACCGCTGAATGCGTAAGCAACATTTTTAATGTTTACCGGGCGCAACTGTATTGACTTTCCGGTCTGCTTCACTTTAGCATTTCCCTGGATTGATAATCCCACACAGGCCAAAAGAATGAAAGAAAGCTTTTTTATATTTGTAAAAATCACCTTTTAAGCTCCTTAGTAATTATTCATTACCTATAGACTTAGTAAGTTCCTGACTTCTTGTGAAAGCAAAAATGCACTCAGGTTCTTTGGATTTGGGGTCACATTTTGCAAATTCTTTGTAAAAATCCCAAGCTTTGATTGCTTCAACTAAAAGCGCCTGATTTTGCTCATCTTTAGAGTAGCGGGCATCGATTGCACAAGCACTGTAATAGAGGATCTCTTTTTTAAAATCAACCGAGTAGGAGATAACAGAGCCGGTATTGGTTTTCAATGAGTTTTCAAAACGCTCCTGAGCTTCTTTGTAAAGCCCCAGATGATAGTAGGCTCTACCCAGATAGGCATCAATTGCCGGATCGGAGTATTGGGTTTTTAATGCTTCGAGGACTTTTCTGGCCTTATTGAAATCGTTCTGGTGTTTAACCATTATGGCGGCCATTCTTATTCTGGCCTCCAGATATTCGTTAGCCAGTCCGCCTTTCTCGATAGGGGGGACTATGTTGTAGGAGTTTACCGCAGTTGCCCACTGTTCTTTTCGTTCTGAAGTGCGGCCCTGCTCCAATAATGGAACCGAAGCCGATTCTGTAAAGCGTGGAGTCGGCAGTTCCGACTTTATGCTTTTGTGAAGAGATATCACGCTAAGAAAACAAGCTACCGCAGCTAAGATAAGAGAAATAGTGGGGAAATGACGTCGTATAGAGAAAGGGACGATGACCTTTTTGCCAGTACCCCAGGTGTTAAAAGAGTGGATACAGTGCTGAAGCATGTCATTAATTTCATTGGCAGTTGCAGGACGGTGGGTTTGTTCACGGGTCAACAGCTTGTCGATAAGCTCTTCGGTTAGTGGAGAGATGGAGGGACGGATAGAGCGAATTCTGGTGTATTTACAGGATTTAATCTTGTCGATAAGTTCAGTCAGATTCTCAGCAGCAAAGGGACGCTGCCCGGTGGCCATTTCGTAGAGCACAATGCCCATAGAAAAGAAATCACTGCGTGCATCTAGTGTCGTTCCAGCCAACTGCTCCGGGGACATATAATGAAATGTCCCTACAATCATCCCCTGCATGGTGTTGGAGTTTATGTTAAGAGGCTTTGCTGCCCCGAAATCCATGAGCTTAATAAGCTTTCCGGGGGTGATCATGATGTTCTCGGGTTTAATGTCCCGGTGAAGGATTCCGCGGATCTCAGTTTCCCCCTGCCCCTGGATTCGTACATTGTGAGCATAATCAAGAGCACTGAGTAGCTGCGTGGCTATAGAGAGGAGTTCTCTTTCATTGATGCGATTGTTGGAATTGATATACTCCCGAAGTGTATCCCCAACGATGTATTCCATTTCTATATAGAAATAGCCGTTAACATGTCCTGTATCAAAGACTCTAAGGATGTTTGGATGATCGAAACGGGCTACCAGTTGGGCTTCCTGCCTGAAACGCACAAAGAAATCTTCTTCATCGATAAGAGAGGGTTTAAGAATTTTAACCACTCTGTCCAGGTCAAAACGAATGTTGTGTGCACGGTAGATAAGAGCCGTGCCACCCTCATTGAGCTTCTCGAGGATCTCACAGTTACCGATGGTTTTTCCAACGAAAGGGTCTACAGGAGTGGGCATGGACACCGTTTCCATCTCGGAATTTCCTGATGGCAAACTATCTCCGTAGAAGGTTTTTTTCCCTGTCATTCTTAATCTCCGATCAGTTTTTTTAACGCCTCTCTGATAGCAGCAATTTTTTGGCCAACCCTGGCCTGGGCACTGCTGAGTTCCTCACCTGGCTCACTGCTGCAGGAAGCATAGAATTTAATCTTCGGCTCGGTACCCGATGGTCTGGCAGTGACTACACTGCGATCTGCCAGAATAAACTGCACCACATTTGAGGATGGAAGATCGATCTCTTTTTTTATAGATTTTTCCTTGACGTAATTTATCGTCCCCTCGCGATAATCCTTCACCATAATAACATCCTGATCTCCGAAAGTACAAGGAGGATTATTACGGATTTTTTCCATAAGATCGTTCATCTGACGAAGACCGGATTCGCCTTTAAAGGTGTTGGAGATAAGTGCTTCTTCGAAATAACCATATTTTTTCCACATCACCCTGAGCTGATCCCAGAGAGTTTTTCCCTGACTTGAAAAATAGAGGGCCATTTCTGCTGTCATAGTTGCTGCAGAAACGGCATCTTTGTCCCTGACCTCTGTATTGATCAGATATCCATAGCTCTCTTCACCACCACCTATATATCTTGGACCATCGGCGGTCTGTTCAAACTGATGGATTTTCTCACCAATCCATTTGAATCCGGTGAGGGTGTTATAGCATTTTACTCCGAAATCTTCGGCAATAAGGCACTGTAGTTCTGTAGTGACAATGGTTTTTATAAATGCAGCATTTTGAGGCAGATTGCCTAACTCTTTGCGGGTACTAAAGATGTAATAGGCCAGAAGTGAACCGAGCTGATTTCCGGTGATAAGCTTAAACTCACCATTGTCCGGAGCTGCTATTCCCAGCCTGTCTGCATCTGGATCAGTTCCCATCACCAGATCAGCACCAACTTTTTTTGCCAGATCCAGCGCCAGTTTCATAGCTGAAGCCTCTTCGGGGTTTGGATAGCTGACTGTAGGAAAGTTCCCATCCGGGTCTTTCTGTTCCGGAACAAAAATCACCTCAATTCCCATTTCACTTAAAGCTCTGGAAACCGGCATTGCTCCCGTGCCATTGAGGGGAGTAAAAACCACCTTTAGATCTTTTCCTTTTTCTCTTATAAGTTCGGGACGAAGTGCGCAGTTTTTAACCATGGAGATAAAGGGGTCATCTATCTCTTTATCGATCATAATTAAAAGCTTACGGTTTATAGCTTCCTCTTTGGATAGAGGTGTGACAAGTTCTTTAACCGCTCTCACTTCCTGAATGATCCCTTTATCGTGTGGGGGTACCACTTGCGCTCCATTACTCCAGTATACTTTGTATCCATTGTATTCTGGTGGATTGTGGCTGGCAGTTACTACGATACCTGCAGTTGCTTTCAAGTGGCGTACCGCAAATGAAAGTTCAGGTGTAGGACGCAAGCTTGTAAACAGGTAGGTGCGTATTCCATTGGCGCAAAGTACCAGAGCAGCTTCCAGAGCAAAAAGATCGGAGAAATTTCTGGAATCATAGGCAATCACCGCAGAGGCATCTTCAATTGGAACTGATTTTTTGATATAGTTGGCTAAACCCTGGGTGGATTTTCGCACTACAAAGGGATTCATCCGATTGTAGCCTCCACCGATTACACCCCGTAAACCACCGGTTCCAAACTCGAGATCCGTGTAAAAGCGATCACTTAACTCGGAAAAGTTTTGTTCATTAACCAGCTTAACGACCTGATCTCTAAAAAAAGGGTCCTGCTCAAAACCGATATATTCCTGCGCTTTCTGCAGGAACACTTCCTTATTCATATTAAAGAACTCCTCTTGGTACAATGCGAAAATTCTGCCAGATACGGACAAATTTATTATTGGGTTGGAAAATTTAATAAGAATGGAGAACATGAGCCCATTCTGGAGCTGACCAACTGATTATGAAAATAGTTTTATGAATGGAGAGATACTTTAAAAATGTAGGGTGGGGGAAATTCGAAATCCAGAAATCGAAATCCGAAACCGGAAATAAGAAATCCTAAATCTGATATCCATAATTTTAGAGGTATTTACCCGGTAAAGAAAAAAACATTTAATGGTATACACGTCAGGGACCCGGTTATCAGACTAAAATGAATGCTATATTGAGAATGTATATGAAGGTGAAAATCGCAAACAGCAAGAAATGATTCTATTCAGGGAACCCTTGTGAAATATTAATCCGGGTTAGTTGTTTCAAAGAATTGTAACCACTTTCCATTCTTCAAATTCTGCTTTAAGCTTAATCAGTTCGCCATTTGGATCTACATATCCTAGCACAATTTTATCGGCAATTTCAAACATCACCCGGTTACGTTTTTTAGCAAGAACAGATGTGGGTCTGGTGATATTTTCGGGAAATGGGCTTACGATTAATATTCTTTTTGCTGAGAATGCTTCCCGAATGGCGAATTTTAACTGTCTATTTATGTTGTCAAAAAAACTTTTGATTACAGGAAATTGCTTCAAACAAAACAGTCAAAAACAAAAGGGATCAGACCACATTAAAGATCTGATCCCAATTCTACTACTATATCGATTTTTATCAATCTTGCTCAGGAATTATAAAATAGACTCCGCTGGCGTTTTTCTGGTTGTTGTTTAAGAAAATAGAATTTTTACTTCCAAAAGTTATTCTTTCCGGAATCAGACTGATTTTTTTTCCAAGCGCATTGTAGAGTCCCTGGGTGCTCTGTATACGAAAAGCCGTGTTGGCGGATCTGTTATTCCCGGGATTATTTCTAATATTTACATAATCATTTTCGTTAGTCATTAAAAGCTGGACATCTGCTCTTCCTCCAGGACTCTGATAAGCCTCAACAACGAACGATACTTCATAAAAGGAGCCGATACTCATGCCTTGTTTTTCCCAGGCAGCAAAGTGATTTCCGCAGAAAATTGCCCCATCGGTTCGTTTATTTTGCCTCACACTCCAATACTGCTGGAATGTGGTGTTACCTTTAATAGAAGGGCCGGTTCTGGAGTTTTGATAGATGTCATAGGTTCCACCGTCCGAATCAACTGTACCCTTTTTGCCAACATTTCCGGGTGGTCTCCAGGTACCCCAGCTTTCTATGATGTAATACTCTGCCAGTGGATTTTCAAACCATCCATAGATGCTTAAGTAAGAGTTGCCCTGGGGTTGGTAATCAGCAGAATAGACTACCACCTGGTTTCTGGTACCGGGTCGGATCCCCTTTCGAAACAGGATATTATTTACCTGCCCCCACTCACAACTGAAATCACCACCTTCCTTGAGAGTCATGGTACCGGTACCGTTATCTTTCCAGTATTCGACATTATAATTGCCCTGTGTTCCGGTTCTGTTAGAAGTTAAAACGGTCCCAGTATTCAACCCCCCGCCTCCCCACTGTGCAGATGCGGTAAAAAATGATGCCATCAGCATTAAAATTAATAATTTTAATCGCATAAACAGCTCCTTCTTTGTTAATTTTTCCAAAACCGTGAGATATGCCGCAAGGAAGCCGTGTATCACGGTTATAGATAATGTCGCCCTTTAAGGGTCTAAAGCTAACGAGCTTTATTGGCCATTGTCTCGGGCAGGAATAGCTTATTAATTATTGATAATATATTAACACTACCAATAAAAAACCATTTAATGTTGAAACAATGGATGAAAAGTTGGTTATAATAATGAAGGCCCTACAGGACACGGAAAGAAAATTCGAAATCCGAAATTCGAAATCCGAAACAGGAAGAAGAGAGGAAAAAAAATCCAAATTCCAAAATGCTAAATTCTAAAGAGAGGGTACTTGCCCCAGAGATGATTTTTTAAGGCGTCAAAAAAACATCTCTGGGGCAATAGGAGTTTCAAAGCAGCTAAAATCTTTCCAAACTGGCCTTCCTGCCATTTCCCTGTTCCCGATTTCGTGTGTCCGTAAGTTGCCCGCAATCCTGCATAATGTCGCCCTTCAAGGGCTAAAGCAAAAAGCTTCTTTTGCTAATACCTGGCAAAAAAGCCGGGCTGTCGCATCTTATTTCCCGTTCCCGTTCTTGTTTCCTGTTTCTGCTCTTGTTTCTTGTTTTCAAATCTGCTGCTCTATTTAACCCTATATTGAACTAACATCTCCTTATCTTCTTTCGAAACACGATAACTGTCACGACACTTACTTATCCCTTTGTTGATAGTAAATTTATTCAGTTTATGGCTCTTTAAAAAATCGATAGTCTGCTCTCTTCTCTTTATAAAGCATTCACAAAACAGCCAGGCATTCATCATGTTGACATAGTAATGAGTTTCGTCATAGAAGCTGTTCATTATCTTATAAATCTTATCGATATACTTATCAATGCCGATCAGTTTGAATAAAATGTTCAAGCCTACCCGTCTGACAAAAGGCTTGTCGTTTTTTACATATTCCAAAGCAAGGTTGTAAAACTGTTTCTCATTACCAGTCATATTAAAGGATAGCAGATCACAGGATGCCCAGTTATCGATTTTGATTACATATTTATCGAGATAATTTTTCATTACTTCAAAATCTTTTGTGCTGGAAATCAGCAGGCCGGAGATAGCCAGACTCTCATAGTAATCATCAAGATTTAAATCTAAAAAGGAGAGATAATTACCATGACTGATCTCTTTAACAATGCTTTTTATGACAGGTGTTTTGATTGCCAGAACCGGCATTGTAGTATTTAATAGATTTTTTGACCATTCAATTTTATCAGAATTTTTCAGTGATTCCAGATATTCGATTAATTCCCTGCCATCCTTTTTATTCCATTTTTCTTTTCTTAAATCCATAGTTTTTCTCCATGATTGTTCTGCTGTTTATTTAATAATATGATATTTGGTGTAAATATTTACCTGGATAGGGTTTGCTGTCTGATGATAAAAAAAGACAGGCACGGAAGTTGAGCGGGATTTTGTCTTAACGATCCATTAAGCATAAAAATCTTTTTTGGTGCGCAACTGACAGCGGAGTTGCACTGACGATTATAATAAATCATCTTCTGGAAATGGGGTGAAGAGGATGTTTTGGATGGATGTTTTTGCGTATTAAAGATAGCTGATGATTTGTATTCATCGGCACCGATATCGATGCCTGATCCCTGTGGCCGCAAATCATTGTCAAAATCGAATGTCAGGCCATCCACCTTTGTGCCCTTAATAGTGCCCAGAAACAGGGAAAAGCAAACACCATCTTGTAATAGATGTTTCGATAGTCTGATAAGAACTTGATCATAATCATCATACCTGTCATTAATTTTCGAATAAATGCTCAGCCCGAGTATCCGGAAGAGAGTATGTCAGTATACAGTTTTTTAATCCGATATTTAAAACCATCTACCCAAAATATAGTTTAAGAATGCTATTAATAATAAAGAGCCTGTCACATCGTTCTTTCAGGGGTATCATATGTTTGTCAGATTTTCGTTTCTCTGCTTTTTTACCCTTTTTTTGTTTTTTTCGCAAAGTTTCTCACAAGTAGAGTGGGAAAAATTTTATGGTGGAAGTGAATATGAGTTTGGCGAACAACTGATAGAGCTTTCAGACCACAATCTGCTGATCTGTAGTTACACATTGTCCTATGGTGCCGGAGATGCCGATATCTGGCTTCTCAAAATAACACAAACAGGTGATACTATCTGGACAAAAATCTATGGAGGGCCCAAATATGAATGTGCAACTGCAGCACATGAGCTCAGTGATGGAAGTTTACTTGTTGCCGGGAATACCGAATCGTTTGTTGCCGACACGATAAACGGCGCATTCGCTATATGGTTGCTTAAACTTACTGTTGATGGTGATACGCTCTGGACAAAAACATTCCATGGTAGCAGAACTGCGGGTGTTGACATGGTGGTCGATAAGCAGGGTAACATATTTCTTGCAGCCAACAGTGTTAAGGATGATCCGAAACAGAATTGTCAGGTTATCAAATGCCGTAGCGATGGCAGCACTGAATGGATCAAATATTATGGAGGTGAAGACAGGGAGACGTTGGAATCATTCTGTATGACTTCGGATGGATCATTACTGCTACTTGCGACTTCGCAATCATTTTCACCAAAGACAATGTGGCTGTTTAAACTTTCTTCGGATGGTGAGATACTGTGGAATAAAACATTCGGCGGCAATTTCAGATACGGTAATGCTTCCGATATTATCGAAATGCCTGATGGAACCTATATGCTCTCCGGGTATAATGGTTCAACTACAAGCACAACGCTCTTTATTCTTAACATGAGTGCTGATGGATTCATTCACTGGCAGAAAAACTATAGTCAATTCAGCTCCAACTGGGCTCCGAGTTTCAATCTTCTATCGAGTGGTAATTTTTTTATCAGCACCATCGAGGATCCGGGAAGAGGACGTCAAGTGAGGCTTATCCGTATGAACGATACTGGAGCGGTAGTATGGACCGATGTTATGGGAGATTCCGGAGTTTTTACAATTGCAAACAGCTTTCTGGAAACCTCTGATGGTAAATTTCTCATGCTTGGTGGTACAAACCGCGAGACAAAAGCTGCCGATGACCTCTGGCTCGTTTCACTTACTCCAGATATGTATATCAATATGGGAGGAAAATTTGAATACCATTTAGTGAATGCTCCCGACTCCAATGAATACACCTATAATATTCTTTCTGCCCCTGCTCAGATGAAAATCAGTAGCGGAGGGACACTTGAATGGTCCCCGCAGACCTCCAGTACATCATCAGAGCTGGTTTCTGTGGCCCTGAGTTCAGGTTCAAAAAGAGATACTATCGGTTTTATTATCCATGTCAATAAAAACAGGACTGCTATCAGTGAGCACAAAAAACCTTCTAGTTTTATTGCAAAAGCCGGAGGTTCGAAGTTTTCATTCTGTATCGTCGGTCAAAACGCGATTATCTCTGCACCATTTGACCGATATACTGCAGATATATATACCCTCAATGGTAAAAAGGTGGTTTCTTTATCAAATAGTGGTAACGGAAAACTTTACTGGAATTTTACTGATTCCCGAGGAAGCCGTGTACAACCAGGCAGATATATGATTACCGCTGCCGGAAGCGGCTCGGATCAGATGCGTTCAACGATTACAGTTTTGCGATAGGTGTAGCTGGCTTAGAGTTTGACAGAAAAATTTCCACTTTATTTTTTCATTATATAATATGGTCAAAGACCGTTGCAGGGTAGAGTATAAACGGCCTCCCAAGACAGGCATTTTCTTTATTTGATAGTGTAGCTATGGAGATGAAAAATGCCCAAACTTATTCAATTCGGGCATTTTACTTTACAAGTTAAGCTACACGATGATATCGGGCAGCTCTTTAATATTTTCACTATCAGGCAGTGACAGTTTCCTCCTCTTTTTTTTCTACATTTGCGGTGACAGAACCGGGGATCAGCGCCTGGAAGAGGGGAACCAGAGCTGGTTTATCTGAACGGAACACTTTTACTCCAATGGCGCTAATCATAGTAATAAGTTGCTCGAGTCTTATCTGAAGAGCGTTTTTGTCTACAGTTCCCAGTTTACGAAAAAGTTTAACATTTTCCTGGGACTTGTCGCTGTCTATAAGCTGATCGCGCAGTGTTTCAATTTTTATCACATCCTCTTCAAGTATCCTGGCACTGTTCTGTGCCCATTCGCTGTATTTGTTATAACCTGTAATGATCATATTTGCAGCCGAGATGGTTTTGGGCTGGCTTTTAAAATGAGTTGAAATGCCAACGCCAAAAGCTTTCAGAATCTCCTGTTTAGCTCCCGGAGCAGCCTTGACCATCTCACGAATATCGATGATCTCGGTGTGAAGCTCCTGGGTAACTGCTTCTTTGCTTTTGGTGGCACTTTTTTGCCCTTGAAGATTTCCTTTTTGTCCGGCTCTGCTTGATTCAAGATCCCTGAGCCCATTTTCCAGCTCAGCTACTTCTTCGGCTTTTATCCTGTTCTGCAACTCGGCCTGATATTGTTTTAAAAGTCCACTTGCCTGATGACCTTTCGCAGATACATCCCCGATACTCCATTTGGGACTAATCCTGCCCATAATAGTGCCTCCATTTCTAAAAAAAAATATGTGAATTAAAAAGCAGAATCGGAACGTTTCTAATGAAGCGTTTTTTGCGCGCATCCCTTTTACACAGGCAGTATCCTTTGTATACAACCCCCGTAAGTCGATCAGGTACAATACGATTCATCAGCAAAGAAAAGCGATTCTGATGTGATGTATAAAAATTTTAGCTATTCAACAATCTGATCTCGAAAAAGAGTATGGAATAGTATCAAAACGGAAAAAATGCTTAATCAGAAAAAATGAGAACCAATTGAAAAAAATATCTAATCAGAACTAATCTTTCCACCTCCCATAGTACGGTGGGCAGGCCCGCCTCCCATAGTACTATGGTACGACGGAAGGAAGAAACGGAAATCAAGAGAAAAACGCCGACGGCAAAAAACAGGTCTTAGTAAGGAAATAAAATTACGGTTGTCAGCGGCTGTCGGCGTATAACGCAATCATTGAAGCTAATGCAAATACTATCATTAATAGTTGTAAATAAATATAGACAGAGGTTAATGTCAATAAGAAAATCAATTATGTTGGGAATTTTCATTACTTACTGACGAATCGAGCATCTATAGTCAATTCTTACAGTGGTTTAACAACAGAAATCTCTGGGCTCCAGATCCAGTAGAATAAGGCGGCAAATTAGAGCGTAGAACTTTGTTCAACTATTATGCCGCAGGCTCTTACCGCATCAGAAACAAGCTACCGCCACTGGACGGTAATTTGACTCAACCACAGGAACCTTTTTTTGAGGGGTTTGCAGTTTGCCAGACTACCTTCCTTGTGAAAGCATCCGGCCCCTAAGTCAGATGCTTTGGCCATTGAGGCATATACAGCAGCATAAAAGTGGAAAAGCAGCATGAAAGTGGAAAAGCAGCATGAAAGTGGATAAAAGCAGCATGAAAGTGGATAAAAGCAGCATGAAAGTGGATAAAAGCAGCATGAAAGTGGATAAAAACAGCATGAAAGTGGATAAAAGCAGCATGAAAGTGGATAAAAACAGCATGAAAGTGGATAAAAACAGCACGAAAGTGGATAAAAACAGTTAAAATATAGTCAGAGGTAGTATAAAAGAGGTTGGAAATAGTTAAAAAGTTGAAAATAGTAAATGGAAACAACCAAAAGGAAAGGTAAAAGTGGATTAGAGCAAGAAAAAAGATGTAGAAAGCAATAGTAATGTTGTAGAAAGCAATAGTAATGTTGTAGAAAGCAATAGTAATGTTGTAGAAAGCAATAGTAATGTTGTAGAAAGCAATAGTAATGTTGTAGAAAGCAATAGTAAT
>JAEYNR010000089.1 GCA_023412475.1 Fibrobacterota bacterium
CCCCCAGTTACCCCCCCAGTTACCGAGGGAGTTACCAAATCAAAAAGCAGGACAGATAATACTGTGAAGATGCTCATGGAGTTCTGCCGGGTTCCAAGGAACAGAGAGGAAATTCAGTCTTTTTTACAACTCAAAAATAAAAAATATGTTTTAAACCGCTATATCAGGCCTTTAGTGGAAAAGAAAGCACTGTTCTATACATTACCCCAAACTCCAAATGCTCCCGGACAGATGTACTACTCTACATTGGGCGTACCGGAAGTTATTAACGATGAAGAGATGCGCACAAGGAAACAGAAGATACTCTTGTTTTGCAGCATCAGCCGTTCTGCAGAGGAGATCATGGAATATATCAATTTGACACATAAAGAACATTTCAGATCACAGATCTTAAATCCATTACTGAAAGATGGTTTATTGAAACTGACAATACCGGACAAACCGAACCATCCGGGACAGAAATACATTACAGACAGACCCTGATTGTGTGGATTACAGGACTGCTTGATCAGGAGAATGATTCAGAAAGAAAATGATGGATTGTTTGAATATGAGAGTAGTTTTCCTGAAAAGATCAAGGTAGTCAACTAAATATGGAGAGACAAATGCTCAAACCTTTTGAGTGGAAAGATAAACCGGCCCTGATAGAGCACCTGTTTCCGGTGCAGAAAATATCGGCAGAAAGCTTTAAGGAACAGATGGCAGGTGCAGGAAAAACCCTTACAGCTCTTGGCAGCTACTGGAAAGGTAGAAAACCGCTTATACTCAATAAAGCATGTATTTTGGGGTCACTACTGCCTGCTACAGAAAACCTGCTTAAGGACTTACAGATATTCGAGATGCTTATGGGCATGGATAAGGCATCTATGGCCAAACGACTTGGAAGAATCTCTCCTGTTCAGATTGCGAGGCAGCTTGGCGGATTAAAAACAGGTGACTGGTTTGAAGTGGAACCGAAAGAAGCGGAGTTGCCAGAGGAGACGCCGTTTGATGTGAGAGATTATACTTTTGTTATCAAAAATAAGGACAAAGAAAAAACAGTAACTCCCCGTTTGTGCTGGAAGGAACATATTACTGAAGAGCAGAGACTGGCTCTCGAATCGAAAGCGCTACCGTACCATACTTATAAAGAAAATGTATCAAAGGCAAAACGCCCTGAAGAACTACCTGACACTTTATTCGATCATGTCTGGTCAAAGGTAAATGAGCATCTTGGAACATCTGCATCTTCTTTTCCGGAACTGATCGAACAAATGGGCATTGCCCGTTTTGGACACAGGCCACGAGTTGCGGATGTGTTTTGCGGCAGCGGCCAGATTCCTTTTGAAGCCGCGAGGCTTGGTTGTGACGTGTATGCATCAGACCTCAATCCGATTGCCTGCATGCTTACCTGGGGTGCATTTAACATTGTTGGTGCAAGTAAAGAGAAAAGAGAAGAGATAGAAAAAGCCCAGAAAGAACTTGCAGAAATGGTACAGGCTGAAATTGATGAGCTTGGAGTGGAAACGGATGGTAATGGGTGGAGAGCAAAAGTTTTCCTTTATTGTGTGGAGGTAAAGTGTCCAGAAAGTGGGTGGATGGTTCCGCTGTTACCGAGTTTGATTGTTAGTAAACCCAGAACTGGTATTAAAAACTATGTAGTTGCTAATCTGGAACCAATACCGGAAGAAAAACGTTATCACATTGAAATTTGTAATTGGATAGACGAAAAGAATTTACCTAATTATGAAATTGGAACGGTTCAAAATGGGGATATTGTTCATTCACCAGATGGAAAAAATGTTTACCGAACCAAAATAAGTACATTAAGGGGTGATTATAAAGAGGGAAATGAGAATAAAAGCAATTTAAGGATGTGGGAGAAAAGTGATTTTATTCCAGGACCCGTTGACATATTTCAAGAAAGGCTTTATTGTATTCAATGGATTAGACCTAAGGAAAATGGCCGAGGAGATGAATATGAATTTCGATCAGTTACCCCTGAGGATCTTGAGAGAGAAAAAAAAGTCATAAGATATGTAAGTAAGAATCTGTCTGAATGGCAGGAAAAAGGATTCATTCCTGATATGGTTATTGAATCCGGTGATAAAACAGATGAACCGATTCGTACACGTGGTTGGACTCATTGGCACCATCTTTTTAATCCAAGGCAATTATTGATTGCTGCTTTGACCAATAAAAAAATGGAATATATATTTGCACTTGGACTTTTCCAGATGATAAATTGGAATAGCCGATTATGCAGATGGAATATTGGAAGTGGTGGTGGTGGTAGTATTCAGGATACTTTTTACAACCAAGCTTTAAATACATTATATGCATATGGTTGTAGAAATAGCACGTTAGCATTATCGCAAATTTGTACAACATCTCGCGTTACTAATTTTCTAAGCGATATTAGAATAATTGAAAATTCTCATCCAGTCCAAGAACTTACCGTCGAAAACGACATCTACATAACAGATCCCCCATACGGCGATGCCGTAAAATACGAAGAGATCACCGAATTTTTTATCGCCTGGTTGCGAAAGAATCCACCACCGGAATTCGCGCACTGGACATGGGACAGTCGCAGGGCACTCGCTATCAAGGGGGAAGATGAGGGTTTCAGACGAGGGATGATTGCTGCCTACAGTAAAATGGCAGAGAAAATGCCGGATAACGGTATCCAGGTGCTCATGTTTACCCATCAGAGCGGAAGCATCTGGGCCGATATGGCAAATATCATCTGGGCAAGTGGTTTACAGGTGACTGCCGCATGGTATGTAGTCACAGAAACCGATTCCGCACTCCGCCAGGGTGCAAACGTTACAGGAACAGTAATGCTTGTACTGAGAAAAAGAAGTTCACATAAAGATGCTTACCGTGATGATCTTGGGTGGGGAATTGAAACAGCAGTTAAGGAACAGGTGGAATCCCTTACCGGATTGAATAACGAAGTGAAAGCCCGCGAATCGGAACGGTTATACAATGATGCTGATCTTCAGATGGCAGGCTACGCTGCCGCTCTAAAGGTATTGACTGCGTATTCGGTAATCGATGGTAAAAATATGGTAACCGAGGCAGAAGCTCCGCGAATCAAAGGCAATAAAACCTTTGTCGATGAACTTATAGACTTTGCAGTGCAGACTGCAGTACAGTTTCTGGTTCCTGTGGGATTTGATAAAACCGAATGGCAGAAGCTTGCTCCTGTCGAAAGGTTTTACCTCAAGATGGTAGAGATGGAGCACCAGGGCAATAAAACACTGGATAATTACCAGAACTTCGCCAAAGCTTTCAAGGTACATCATTTTGACCAGTTGATGAGTGATTCTTCGAGGGCAAACAACTCACGGTTAAAACTCTCTGCAGAGTTCAAAGGTTCTCTCATGTCCGGGGAATCAGAAATTTCGGGTACTCCGTTGCGTGCTCTTCTGTATGCAATGTATGAGAATACGAAAAATGTGGAAATCGAGGATGTGCTTTCTCATCTGGGTGATAACTGTCCCAACTATATGGCAAACAGAAATCTTCTTGTAAAGATGGCTCAATATATCTCTGATAAAAGGAATTCATTAAAAAGAACCAGAACATTTCAGCCCGATACGGAAGCAAGCAGCGCACGTGTTCTGGCAGATGCAATTGGAAACCAGAGGTTATAATCATGACAATCCGCCGCTTCTCATCACGAACCGAAAGACTGGATAGCGAGTTTCTGGCCAAGGCACTGCAGGGGGCTGTTAAGTATTATCGTATTGCCGGATATTTCAGAAGTTCCATTTTTGAGCTGGTTGGTGAAGAGATCTCCAGAATTCCTGAAGTAAAAATCATCTGCAATTCCGAAATTGACATGGCTGATTTTCAGGTTGCAAGTGGCCGTATTACTGCACTGAAAGAGCGCTGGAACGAGGTGGATGTAGAGGCTGAAGCATTCCTGAAAAAAGAGCAGTACCAGCTTCTCCATACACTGCTGAAATCAGGAAATGTAGAGATCCGTGTAGTACCTCGGGAACGGCTTTTCTTACATGGCAAAGCAGGCTCGATCCATTATCCTGATGGAAGCAGGAAATCTTTTATAGGGTCGGTCAATGAATCAAAAAGCGCTTTTGCCAATAATTATGAACTGGTTTGGCAGGATGATGGCAGTGAGAGTGCAGACTGGGTGGAAAAAGAGTTCTGGGCATTATGGAGTGATGGAATCGCTCTTCCTGAAGCGATTATATCGGAGATTTCCCGTGTTGCAAGTCGTCGTGAGGTGACAGTAGAGGTTTTAAAACCTCAGCAGGTTCCGGCAGCAGCATTGGCAGAAGCTCCGATTTATCGTGGTGGAGAACAGCTTCAGCCATGGCAACGCTCCTTTGTGACCATGTTCATGGAACATCGGGAGATTTACGGTAAGGCCAGATTGCTTCTTGCAGATGAAGTCGGGGTTGGAAAAACGCTTTCCATGGCAACCAGTGCTCTTGTCAGTGCACTTCTGGATGATGGGCCGGTGTTGATTCTTGCTCCATCAACGCTCACTTTGCAATGGCAAATAGAGATGAAGGACAAGCTGGGGATTCCTGCGGCGGTATGGTCATCGCAAAAGAAAGTCTGGTTTGGCGTTGAGGGGCAGATTCTCTCGCCACGGGGAATACCTTCTTCTATCAGGAAATGCCCTTATCGGATCGCAATAATCTCGACTGGCCTGATAATGCATCAGAGGGAAAATGGTGAATTTGTAAAAGAAGCAGGAATGCTTCTGAAAAACCGGTATGGTACACTAATTCTTGATGAAGCACATAAGGCACGAGCCAAGGGGGGATTTGGTGAAAAAGCCCTGCAACCAAACAACCTTCTGGCATTTATGAGAGAAATGGGAAAGAAAACCAGAAATCTTGTTTTAGGAACTGCTACTCCTATTCAGACTGATGTAGGTGAATTGTGGGATCTGTTAGAGATACTGGGAAGTGGAGCCGACTTTGTGATTGGTGATGCACTCTCTGCATGGAGGGATCATGAACGTGCTGTTCCAATAATCACCGGGAAAGAGTATCCAGAAACAGCAGAGCAAGCCTGGGAATGGCTGTGTAATCCATTGCCTCCTGCACAGGAGAATTACACGATTTCACAAATAAGGGATCAGCTTTCGATTCCACCGGCTGAATTTCAATGTGCACATCATTTCGAAGATCTTGATTATGTCATACGTGAAATGTTGCTTCCCAATGAATGTATAAATGAAGAATTTTTCCGTAGATACAATCCTGTTCTGCGCCATGTCGTTCTTCGTAAACGCAAGCAACTGGAGGATGCCGGGCTTTTGGAGCGGGTAGGGGTTGATACTCATCCAATACTGAAAAAAAATCATCTTTATCAATCCCGTTTTTCTGGATTGGGAATATTGACAAACACCCCGTTCCGTGTTGCTTACGAAAAGGCAGAAGAGTTTTGTAAACTGCTTCAGAAAAGAACCAGGTCCGGTGGATTCATGAAAACCCTTATGCTTCAGCGTCTCTGTTCCAGTTATGCATCCGGACTCAAGACCGCGCGAAAGATGCTTGAACACGTTGTTTCTTACGAAGATGAAGATAATCACGAGATGCTTGAAATTGCATTATCAGAGATGTCTTCTGCTGAAGTAGCCTGTCTCAGGGAGATAGAGACACAGTTGTCGCGTCCGGAAGCAGTTGATTCCAAATTAGACACAGTAAAATGGTTTCTTACTGAATTCCGTACCGATGGCAAGACCTGGCTAGAGCATGGCTGTATAATTTTCAGCCAGTATTATGATACTGCAGAATGGATCGCCGGCGAGCTTGCTAAAGCGTACAAGGGAGAGGTCGTTGCTGTTTATGCAGGAGTTGGCAAGAGTGGTCTTTTCAGAGGTGAGCTTTTTAATTCGGTAGATCGAGAAGTAATAAAAGCTGCTGTTCGCAAAAGGGAGATAAAACTGGTAGTGGCTACAGATGCAGCCTGCGAAGGTTTGAATCTTCAAACCCTTGGAACTCTGATAAACATAGATCTTCCCTGGAATCCATCACGGCTGGAGCAGCGTCTTGGAAGAATAAAGCGGTTCGGACAAGCCAGAAAGACAGTGGACATGCTAAATCTTGTTTACCACGAGACACAGGACGAGAAAATATACACAGTTTTATCAGAGCGATTAAAGGATACCTACGATATCTTTGGCAGTTTACCCGATACTATAGAAGATGACTGGATTGAGGATGAAGAGAAACTGGCTGCACGGATGGATATTTACATTCATGAGAGGAAAAAAGCGCAAGATGCGTTTTCTGTGAAATACAGGAGCACACTCGATCCTGAAGCTAACAGGTGGGAGTTGTGTTCAGAGGTTCTGTCGAGGAAAGATATCGTGAAGGTGCTCAGTGAGCCCTGGTGAGGTGTGTAATTTTTTTATTTTTAATGTGTGGAGTGTAAATTAAAATGTATCGGGAATATACGGTTTCGGATATTAATAATCTGATTAATGGTGAAGTCTAGTTTTATAGCAGGTATACCAATATTAATGGTTTTCAAATTTTATTAAGGCAATTTTTTCACATCAAGGGCGGCTTTCCGCCTTGAACTTAAAACATCCCTTTACATGATCGTTAACCATGCCTACCGCCTGCATGAAGGAATAGCAGATGACTGTACCCACAAATTTGAATCCACGTTTCTGAAGATCCTTGCTCATTGCATCCGATTGGGGAGAGTGGGTGAGAAGATCACTGATAGCTGTTGGAGGAGTTTTGGGGAACAATGTTTTGCAGCCGGTGAATTGCCAGAGATATTTGTCAAAGGAGCCGAATTCCTTTTGCACTTCGATGAAAAGCCTGGCGTTATTGATGGCAGACTCAATTTTACGGCGGTTACGGATAATACCTGAATCATCAAGCAGTCTGTTTACATCATCAGAGGTAAATGAAGCGATCCTGTGGGTATCCCAGTCTGCGAACGCTTTGCGGAAATTCTCTCTCTTCTTTAGGATGGTGATCCAGGAAAGCCCGGCCTGGAATCCTTCCAGAATAAGCATTTCAAAAAGTTTGCGGTCATCATGGACAGGTACTCCCCATTCAAAGTCGTGGTAATAGCAGTAATCAGGATCATTTCCCGCCCAGGGACATCTGTTGACGTCTTGCAATCAGAGCCTCCGCAATTTCCAGATCTGAAGGAGTAGTGATTTTGAAGTTTCCTGGATCACCCCATGCTATTCCCACCTTTACACCCATCTGCTGTATCAGCACAGCTTCATCGGTTGGTGGAGTCTGCAAGGATTTCGCCCTGATCAAACCCTGACAGAGGGTTTCCTTTCGAAACATCTGCGGGGTTCCCACCCTTACCAGCTTATCCCTGTCAACAGTTTCTCCTGCCTGATCACCTGAATACATGCGTATGGTGTCGACTTCCGGAGTAACAGTGATAACACAATCATAACTGGTTTTTAATGTCAGAAGACGATCTATGACCAGGTCATTAACAAAAGGCCGGGCTGCATCGTGGATCATCACCCACTCAGCATCACAAAGAGCGATGCCTCTGGAGACCGACTGCCATCTGTGCTCACCACCAGTTGTTACCTTTACACGATTTCCGGCATAATCACTTTTTGCAGATTCATACATCGAATCGGGAACCACAAGGATAACGGAGTTTACTGCCTGATGAGAAAGGAATGTTTGCAGAGAGTAGTAAAGGATGGGTTTACCCATGAGTGGGACAAACGCTTTGGGAACAGACAGGCCAAGCCGGGTACCAGACCCGGCGGCAACTATTATGACATCAAGACTGCTCATTAAGTGGATCAGCCCTTCTTTTTTTCCACCAGTCCGGCAACTTTCATTGGCAGACCGAAGATTTTGATAAAACCGGTAGCATCTTTCTGATCGTACAGCTCGGTATCGCTGAAAGAAGCAAGATCTTCGAGATACAGGGATTTTTCTGCTTTTGTTCCTGCAGGAATAATATTTCCTTTGTATAATTTCAGACGGACAGTACCGGTCACATTCTGCTGTGTCACTTCAACGAATGCATCCAGTGCACTGCGAAGAGTACAGAACCATTGGCCGTTATAAACCAGCTCAGCATAACGGATAGCCAGGGCTTCTTTCTGATGACTGGTGTTGCTGTCAAGAACAAGTCTTTCCAGTTCCCTGTGGGCTGCGTATAAAAGGGTTCCACCCGGAGTTTCATATACTCCTCTGGATTTGATTCCCACAAGCCGGTTCTCTACCATATCAACATGACCTACTGCATGCAAAGCTGCGATTCTGTTAAGTTCCTTAAGAAGTTCTACAGGATCAAGTTTTTTACCATTAACTGTGACTGGTGTGCCTTTTTCAAAAGCGATCTCCACATACTCTGCCTTATCAGGGGCATTTTCAACTGTCGAGCTTATGGTGTAAACATCATCGGGAGGTTCTACTGCCGGACTTTCCAAAACCCCGCCTTCATGGCTGATATGCCAGATATTTCTGTCTTCAGAATAGATTCTTTTCTTTGATTGAGTAACTGGTATATTGTGTTTTTCTGCATACGCAATGCAGTCTTCACGTGAATGAAGATTCCAGAGAGGATCTTTCCATGGAGAGATGATCTTAAGAGTTGGATCAAGAGCCATAACCGAAAGTTCGAATCTTACCTGATCATTACCTTTTCCGGTAGCACCGTGTGCAATAGCGGTAGCCCCTTCTTTGTGGGCAATTTCTACAGCTCTTTTAGCAATCAGAGGCCTGGCAAATGAAGTTCCCAGCAGATAGGAGCCTTCATAGATCGCACCAGCTTTGAGAGTAGGGTAGATGTAGTCTACAATGAATTCTTCGGTAAGCCGCTCAATATAAAGTTTGGATGCTCCGGTTTTAAGTGCTTTCTCCTCCAGACCGCTAAGTTCCTCTTCCTGTCCCAAGTCTGCGCACATGGCTATTACTTCACAATGATAATTTTCTTTCAGCCAGTTAATCATTATTGAAGTATCAAGACCACCGGAGTACAGTAAAACAACCTTTTCCATAACCTGTCCTTATTTTTATTGTGACTTATAATCAGAAATCTACGTTGAAAACGGGCTTAAGAGCCCGAGTTTAAAACATTTTCCAGTACTGATACCGCTTTGTCGATCTCTTTTGTCTTTACAATCAGAGGCGGCAGCATCCGGATAGTATTATTACCGCCCTTTGCCACCAGAAGTCCCTGTTTTTTGCATTTACTTATAAATGGCAGTGGATCTTCACTGAGCTGTATTCCGATAATCAAGCCGCTACCCCGGATTTCCTGAATGATATCGAACTTTTCCTTTAATCCGTTCAGTTTCTTTTTAAGGTATTCTCCTTTGAGTTTGACCTCTTTTAGAAATGGCTTCTGTGAGATTATATCCAGTGTAGTAGTGCCCAGTGCGCAGGCGAGCGGATTTCCTCCGAACGTGGTTCCATGATCTCCCGGAGAGAGTTCAAGTGCGATATCTTCTTTACACACAACTACTCCCAGAGGAAGGCCGCCGCCAACAGGCTTGGCAAGAGTCATCATATCGGGTATTACCTTATACTGCTGGTATGCCCATAATGTTCCAGCCCGTCCCATCCCACACTGGATCTCATCAAAGACAAGCGCGATGGAATTTTGTTGAGTGTAGTCCCGCAGAAACTGCAGAAATTCTTTTGTGGCTGGAATTATGCCGCTTTCACCCTGTATCGGCTCTACAATGACTGCTGCAAAAGAGTACTGATCAAGCAGTTTTTTTGTGTTTTCGATATCATTGAAAGCTGCGTAATGAAAACCTTCTAAAATGGGTTCAAAGCCTGCATGGAATTTCTCCTGTGCAGTGGCACTGAGTGCTCCGTAGGTTCTGCCATGAAACCCTCCTGTGAATGACAATATATGATATTTGTCATTAGAGATTTTTTTTGCCCATTTCCGGCAGAATTTAATAGCAGCTTCATTGGCTTCAGTTCCACTGTTACAGAAAAATACCCGGTCACCAAAACTTTTTTTCAAAAGCAGCTTGGCAAGGTCTATCTGAGTTTGAGAAAAATAAAGATTGGAGGCGTGTAGTAACATTTTGCCCTGTTCCCGAAGTGTTTTAATCAGAGCGGGATGAGCATGGCCCAGAGAATTAACTGCTATTCCGGTGGCAAAATCCAGATATTTATTGCCATCTGCATCATACAGGTAAACATCTTTACCCTCTGTCAGTGGCGCTCCGTCCCGTTTGTAGGTGGGGACAAAGAGTTTGTTATAATCTTTTTTATTCATTTTGTTTTTCACTTTGCATTATGTGAATTTGTAATTGTTGATGTCTGTAATCTTTTCAGACTTGCTTAAAGATGACTGTACCCTCTGAATCTGAGCTTGTCAGTTCTTTGCGTAAGGTTTCACTGTCTCTCCATCCGCAGATATGAACTCTTTTAACACCACGCTCGACTGCTTCTGCTGCAGAGCGAAGCTTAGGAACCATACCTCCGGTGATAAACCCTTGCTTTATGAGTTCTTCAATTTTCGATGTAGGGATCTCTTTTCGGACAGTGTTATCAATTAGTACCCCGGGAACATCGGAAACAAAGACAAGATCATCTGCTTTCAAGGCCATGGCCAGTTCGCTGGCAGCAAGGTCTGCATTAACATTGTATATATTCCCATCGTTGTCGCGGCTGATAGGAGAAATTACCGGAATAAGATTATTATCTCTGCACATGTCGATAATGGATGTGTCTACGGATTCGATTTTTCCCACATACCCGATATCCTGACCTCTTAAAAGCATTCTGGAGGCCACAAAAAGGTTATTATCCACACCGCTGAATCCGAAGGCTCTTACCTTTTCCTGCTGCAGTGCATTAACTATGCGCTTGTTGACATCACCTGAGAGAACCATCTGCACTATCTTTACCATCTCACTGTCGGTGACTCGCATCCCTTCAATGAATGTAAACTCTTTGTTGAGCAAAGAGAGCTGTTTGGCGATGTCTTTTCCACCCCCGTGTACAACAACCGGAAAAGAATCGGGCAAAAGTTTTTGAATGCTCTGTCCGAGCTCGCGAAGTAGACCCTCTGCATCAACAGTTGCACCACCAATTTTGATCACAACCGTTTTCATGACTTTTATGAAACCTCCTTATTGCCACATTATAGCAATTTCAATAAAAAGTTATATAAAATAATATTTGCACTCTAATCCCCCATAATCCCCGTAATCGCCCTATTGTCCCCATAGGGGGACTTATAGCGGAATGGACTAAAATGTGGAAAATGTTCTTATCCTACCTAGCCCCGAATGGCCGCTCTTTCTTAGCACAGGGCAACGTCCTGTGCGATAGGATATGGGATACGGATACGGGAGCCAGCAGAAATTCCCGCAAATGAAAAGACGAAAATCTGGATCACCTTTGCCAAGGAGTCTTTCCCTGCATAGTCTGTTTTTTTCCGAAGATAATTTTAATGAAACTATTATTTTTAGGGTTCTGACATCTGAAACAGAAACCGGACTTAACCAGAATTAAGGAACAGGAATGGCATGAAAGATCATAACATCCGCTACAAACTGGAATTTGCAGAGATGGATATTCAGCATGATTATCTCTACAGGTTGTTTGATTCAATCGAGCAATCAACAGAAGTAACTGATACTTTTTCTATGGATTTGATTCTTAAAGAGATCGAAAGGTATCTAAATTTCCATTTCACCAGTGAAGAGCATCTGATGAGGATCTATGAGATAGCTGGCTTTGCAGAGCATCAATCGGATCATGAAATAATGGCTTCTCAGTTTATCAGGTACCTTAATGATTTTGATGCAGGGCAGCTTAATCCGGCTGCATTAAAGATATTTTTGACCGGATGGTTGATGGAGCACAGTGAGTTAATAGACTCCCAATACGTAAAACAGATAAAAGAGATTCGCAGTGCCAACGGTTTCACCTGATTTAATACTGAAAAAAACAGGCGATAATCTATCTTCGTTATTATTATTTTTATACAAAGTTTATAAACATTAAGAGAAGAGAGATTATGAAATTATCTACAAAAGCTCGTTACGGACTTCGGGCCATCACTGAAATCGCTAAAGCTTATGGTGGACCCCCTGCGAAAAGAAAAGAGATTGCTGAGAAGCAGGGGCTTTCTGATTCATACCTGGAGAATCTTCTTATTGTATTAAAAAATATCAGGATTATAGAGACTACCAGAGGCAGTAATGGTGGATATGTTTTATGCCGAGCACCCTCAGAGATCTCGGTTTTAGAAATAGTGGAAGCTTTGGAGGGGCCTCTTGATCTGGTGGAGTGTGTTTCTTCAAGCAATAGTTGTGAAAAAACAGACAGGTGTTCTGCCAGGATGGTCTGGGGGGAGTTATCGGAATTATTGCGGAAAAGCTTATCAGCCAAGACATTACAGGATTTGGTCGATCAGGAAAACACTGCGCAGAATTTTGATTACTGCATCTGATGGAACAGAAGAAGCGAATAACTTTATTCGTAATCGCTGTTTAGAATATGTATTTTAACCGTTCTTCCACTAAGGATAGTGTAGTGTTTGAAGTGACATCATCAGTTTTCAAGGGGTTTTGTTAAATGACCATAGTTCTTCCCCAGGATTATCACGCTAAGACTGCATTAGAGAAAAGCAGAGTTATCTGCATTTCTACAGATGAAGCTCTTCGTGAAGATATTCGGGCTCTTAGGATTGGAATTTTAAATATTATGCCAAAGGTGGAGACCTATGAATTTAGCCTTCTTCACCCTTTGGGGCGCTCAATTATGCAGATCGAGCCAGTTTGGATCAAACTGAAAACACACAAATATCAAAGCAGCGATCAATCTCACCTGGAAAAGATGTATGTCCCCTTTGAGGAAGCGGTTGGGAAAAACCATCTGGACGGTTTGATTCTTACAGGAGCTCCTGTAGAAGAGATCCCTTTTGAGCAGGTGTCCTATTGGGAGGAGATAACCCGTATTCTAAAGTATGCCCGGCATAATATCGCCTCTACTTTGGGGATCTGTTGGGGGGGGCTGGCACTGGCCAAATTTTTAGGAATCGACAAAGAGGTGTATCCGGAGAAGGTTTTCGGTGTGTTCAAGACAAAAAATCTGGACAGAACTCATCCGATTACCGGTGAGATGGATGATGTTTTCTGGTGTGCCCAAAGCAGACACGCCGGCATTCCTGATGAGTTGTTGGAATTGGAACGGGATAAGGGAAATATTCATATGTTAGCTCATGCCAAAGATGCCGGATATATGATTTTTGAGAGTACTGATCAGCGTTTTCTGATTCATTTGGGGCATCCGGAATATGAGCCTCATCGTTTGGTTGAAGAGTATCTGCGGGATAAGAATAAGGGAAGAAGTGATGTTAAGGCTCCGCTGAATGTGGATCTCGACAACCCTATTAACACCTGGAGATCACACAGGACAGAATTTTTCTCTCAATGGATCAAGTATATCCACGAATCTACCACATATTAATTGCACGGCAAGCGATAATGACAGATCTTAAAGCATGGATGAACACGGAGCTTCCAGAAGTAGTAAACAGGCTGGAAAAAAACATTCTCTTGTCTAACACACTACAGAAAAGTGATGGATTGGATCTTGCCGGCAGAAACGAGATCTATGAAATCCTCGATGATCTTCTTGCGGCACTTTTTCCCGGTTGCTACAGCAGAGATAAAATACTGAACCATGATGTAAACTTTTTTCTTTCCGATATCCTTCGTCATATAAGTTTTAAACTGGTAAAACATATCCGGGAAGTTTACAAATATCGGTGTAAAAAGGATAACTGCACAACCTGCAATTGTGATGAACGGGCCATAAATGCACTAACCAGTCTTATAGAATCTCTGGTACACATCAGGGAAACACTTATGGAGGATCTTCAGGCAGCTTACGATGGTGATCCTGCAGCCCGCTATATAGATGAAATAATTCTCAGCTACCCTTTTGTAGAGGCTATTGCCACTCACCGGATCGCACATCAATTGTATAAGCTTGATGTACCAATAATACCCAGAATCATGTCTGAAAGGGCTCATTCCAGAACCGGTATAGATATTCATCCAGGCGCTCAGATCGGTCCCCGTTTTTTTATTGATCACGGAACAGGTGTGGTTATTGGGGAAACATGCAGAATCGGTCGTAATGTCAAGATCTACCAGGGTGTTACTCTTGGTGCACTGTCGGTAGTCGACAAAGCGGGAAATCTGCTTAAAGAGATAAAACGTCATCCTGATATCGAAGATGATGTGGTGATCTATGCCAATGCCACTATCCTTGGCGGAAACACAGTGATCGGTAAAGGATCTGTTATCGGAGGTAATACGTGGATAACCAGATCTGTGCCTCCGGGATCAAAAATTTATAATAAAGCCGGAAACGGGGATGATAAAAAAAAGTTTGCAGCCGGAGATATATAGCATTATGAATGTTAATATAAAGGTGAATGGAAAAGCCGAATCGATCAATTCCCCCAAAACATTATTCGATCTGCTCAATGACAAGGAACTGAACCCTGAGCGGGTTGTGGTAGAAGTGAATAATTCCATATTAAAAAGAGATCAATTCAGAGAATATATTCTGCAGGACGGTGATTCGCTTGAGGTACTCCGTTTTGTAGGCGGGGGGTGAAATATGAATGATCAACTGATTATTGGAGGGAAAACAATTGGTTCCCGTCTGATAACCGGATCTGGAAAATACAGGGATGACAGTATTATAGGTGAAGTTCTTCAGGCTGCAGGCTGTGATGTTATTACTGTTGCTCTGAGAAGAATAGATTTTGACAGACCTGATGATAGTATCCTTAATTACATACCAGAAGGCAAGATACTGCTTCCTAACACTTCCGGAGCCCGCAATGCTCAGGAAGCGGTCAGAATCGCTCGTCTTGCACAGGCGATGGGATGTGGAAACTGGATTAAAATAGAGGTGATCAGTGATTCCAAATACCTTCTTCCTGACAACTCAGAAACGGTTGTTGCTACCGAAATTCTGGCAAAGGAAGGGTTTGTGGTGTTGCCCTATATGTGCCCTGATTTGTCCAGCGCAAGAAGAATGGTGGATGCCGGAGCTGCAGCAGTAATGCCGCTTGGAGCACCTATCGGTTCTAACAGAGGTTTGAAAACCAAAGAAATGCTGGAAATTATTATCGAAGAAATCGATATCCCGGTGATAGTGGATGCCGGTATTGGTTGTCCATCTCATGCAGCTATGGCCATGGAAATGGGAGCCGATGCAGTTCTTTTAAACACAGCGATTGCAGCCAGTGATGATCCGGTTTCTATGGCAAGGGCATTCAAGCTGGCTATTGAGGCGGGCAGACTCGCATTTCTGGCCGGAATGGCTGGACAAACCAGAGCCGCCAGCGCATCTTCTCCGCTGACTGGTTTTCTTGGAGAATCAGGTTTATTATGAGTTTTTATGACCTGATCCAGTCTTACAACGACTTCGACGTTGAGCAGTATTGCTCTAAAGTGACCTCTCAGAAGGTTCAGGCTATCCTTGCAAAAGATAATCTCACCGAATATGATTTTCTCTCGTTGCTCTCCGATGCGGCTGATCCGTTTCTGGAAGAGATCGCGCAGAAAGCTGTGGTGCAAACCCAAAAATATTTCGGTAAAACAGTAAAGATTTTCACTCCACTGTATATATCAAATTATTGCCAGAATAAGTGTGCCTACTGCTCCTTTGCCAGCCAGCATCACATAGACCGCAGACATCTGAATATTGATGAAATCAGAGCTGAAGCGGAGAAAATCAGCAATAGCGGGATACGGCATATTCTTTTGCTTACCGGTGAAGCACCCTCTCTGGTTACTCTCCAGTACATAAAAGATGCTGTAAAGATTCTCTGCGAGTATTTCTCTTCTATTGCAATTGAAATTTATCCGCTGACTTCTGAGGCCTATGCTGAACTTATCGAAGAGGGGATTGACGGTCTGACAATTTACCAGGAAACCTACAACCAGCCCCTGTATAAAGAGCTCCATGCGGGTGGCCCCAAGGAAAATTACCGTTTCAGACTGGAAGCTCCGGAGCGGGCATCTGCTCAGGGAATAAGAGCCGTTACAATAGGTGCTCTTTTTGGATTGTACAATTGGCGCTCTGAAGCTTTCTTCACGGCATTGCATGCTTCCTATCTTCAGAAGAGTTTCCCTTCAGTAGAGTTGTGCCTGTCTTTTCCCCGTTTGCGGCCACAGGCTGGAGAGTTCAATGCTGCTCATCTGGTAAATGACCGCCAGTATGTACGCATGATGGTTGCTGCACGCCTTTTCTTACCATTTGCAGGGATAACCGTTTCCACCAGAGAATCAGAAAAATTTCGCAGAGCAATTATCCCTATGGGTGTTACCAAGATCTCAGCAGGGGTCTCCACCGCAGTGGGTGGCCATGTCGGAGATGGATCCACGTCCCAGTTTGAAATTGCAGACCCCAGGACACTGGAACAGGTAAGAGCAGATCTGCACAGAATGGGATATCAGCCGGTGATGCATGACTGGAGCAACAGATTTGAGATTTGAGATTTAAGATTTTAGATTTTAGATTTTGGAGAAACAGGATATTAGGGATATTAGGAGGGGGCAACCCTTGTGGTTGCCCAAAAAATGAACAGAGAAAAATGAATAGACAAGAAAAGGCAGTTAATAAATTCAAAGAGGGTTTTAATTGTGCGCAGTCGGTTCTGTATTCTTATGCCGATGAGTTTGGTTTATCAAAAGATCTGGCAACGAAAATTGCCACCGGTTTTGGTGGTGGAATGGGAAGAAAGCAGGAAGTTTGCGGTGCTGTTACCGGAGCTTTGATGGTTATTGGATTGATGTACGGAAGAGGAGATGAAGAAGGAAAAGACAAACAGGAAACCACATACTCAAAAGTCCAGTTGTTCATTGACTTTTTTATAAATGAATTCGGGACTGTTAACTGCAAAGGTCTTCTGGATGGGTGTTGCTTGCTCGATTCGGAAGGTCAAAAGACTTTTAAGGAGAATAAGCTTATCGAGCGGTGTTACGAATATGTAAGGGCTTCATGCAGAATTCTTGATCAGATAAGAGGCTCTGACTCTGATGGCAGAATTTCTTAACTTTATTGTAAAAACATTAGATCTCATTCCCTGATTTCGCGCCCTTAAAGGGGCGCTCAACTAATGCTACTGCTGTGCGGGTGGATACTCCGGCTCTCTTTCACTTCGATATTTTTTTATTTTTTCTTTCCTGAAACCATATCGGTTCAGAGGCGGTACACTGAAAAGACAAATGATCACTTGTTGATAAGAGGTATGATGAATCATCCTTTGATACACAATCCTCACGATAAGTTTTTCAAGGAGGCATTCAGCCATATTGAGGTGGTAAGGAGTTTTGTCGAAACATATCTTCAGCCTCGTATCGATTTTCAGATCAACCTGAATAATCTTCAGTTGTTTCAGAACGATTCGGTTGATAGCTCCTTAAAGGAAGCATTCTCCGATATTATCTACAAAACTGAAACTATTCTGGAAAAGATACCTGTATACCTGCTGTTTGAACACAAGAGAACACCCGATCCTCATATAGATACACAAATGGAAAAATATCTGCACATGTTAAGAGAGAATCTGATCAGATCCCATTCTGGTAACAGTGTTTATGTCGTCCCCATAATTATTTATAATGGTGAAAGAAACTGTAATCTTACCTCTGACAATAAATTAAGCAGTAATTCCAAATATGCATTGGGTCCTGAATGTGAATTTTTTGATGTTTCCCATATGCCCGATAATCAGATCGGAGGTTCAGCTTTTTTAAGAATAGTTTTTCTCGCCCTGAAATATGTTCCTGATGAGCAGATACTGAATAAACTGGATGATTTTGCCGTACTTTTCAAGGAGATGTCTGAGGGGAAAATTGAAATCTATCTGAATACATTTTCGCATTATGTAGAAAATGCTGCACCTCAGAATTTCAGGAAACAATTGGCAGAGAGGATAAGGAGTTGGGAAGGGAGGATGGATATGCCGGAAGTTTCAGAACTTTTTCAGATGCTGAAAAATGAAGGTCATGAAGAGGGCATTAAAGAAGGTATAAAAAGGGGAATAGAAGAGGGGAAGATAGAAGGCAAAAATGAAGGTAAGATCGAGGATGCTCATCGTATGCTTCAGAAGGGGATGAGTAAGAAGCTTATTCAGGAGATAACCGGATTACCTGCCGAAAAGATAGATGAACTGGAAAAAAATATGAAAATGAATCCTGATGAATAGTCGAGAGTGAATATAGAAAGAAGAAAAGAAACCGATTCTGAATTTAGGAATTATCTAAGCGCTTTATAATTTGGACTGGCACAACTGGCTAATTATCTGAAATTACTGAAGTTGATGGAGGTCCGACCCCAGTATAACTGTTATTCGTCAGATTTCAAAAATCAGGGCCAAAATCTGGATCCTCTTTAATGTTATTGTAAAGAGGGGCATTGTAATATATATTTAAGCCTGAGAATCCGCAGGTTATTTAGCAATCGGATATTTTCAGGAGAAAATTATTTTTCAGGAGACTACATGAGCAGAAAAACAAATGTATTTATGATTATCACTTTTGTTTCCTTGATACTGCATAGCTGTTCTGAAAATCCAGTAGATGGTGAAGACCAGTCAAAAGAATTCAATCTGGATGAGAACACTCTTGCTCTCTATCACTTAAATGAAGATAATGATACGATTCTGCTGGATGAAGCCGGCCATTGGAATGGTACACTTGATAATAGCGTAAGATCAACAGCTGGTATTGCTGGTAAATGTTTATCACTTTCTACTGGCAAATATTCAACCTTCGGTACGATTATTCCGGATAATACCCCAAATGGAACCGTTGAGCTTTATTTTTCCTTTGAACCGGATAGTGCTAATACTGGTAACAATATTTTATTTGGCAATGATGGGGCAAGATGTAATCTACTATATAAAGGAGACACATTATATTTTCTGAAAAATCATTCCGATATTACCAAATATGTGAAAGCCTTCGCACCTGTTCAAAAGGGTAAATGGCACCATGTTGCCGGAACATGGGGAACAAATGGAATGCGCCTGTTTCTTAATGGGGCATGTATCAATTCCAATCAGGATACTTCATCATATCAAATGTCCCCTCGATCAACACCCGAGAATGTTTTCTTTATCGGGAAAAAATCAAAAGTTGGTTTGAACGAAATAGGTATTGATCAAAGCATGCATTTTAACGGAAAGATCGATGAAATTAGAGTTTCGGACATTCAAAGATATTGATCTGGTTTGGAATCGTGGATATTATGAAAAAAATTGTCATTTCTGTATGAATAATCACATGAAAATGGTTTTCACTTGTTGAAAAACGATCAATGGGTATATCTGCTCTTTGAGATTTTGGATCAGCATGAGAAGCAGAATGAGCCTGATGAGCTATTGTAACTACCACCCAAAAGCTGGATCCAATTCCTGAAGAGGGCGTCTGGTTTTTACTACCAGTTTAGCTTCCGATTCATATCCGGAATGGTTTATCAGGGTAAGACTGAATTCAAGAAAAACAAATGCAGATGTATTCTGGGGATCTTCATTTAAGTCTTTAATTTCGAAATTTTTCACATGAGCTCTTCTGGCAAGAATAGTCAATGGGATTTTGTTTTTATAAAGTGTATCTTCGGAAAATGAGTACGAGATGGTGTCTTCATCTGTCTCTGCCAGAAGAGTGATCGATTTCTGGTCGTAATGCAATATGGAGGAAGCTCTGCGAACTGCAGATGTGACCAGATGGATAAGTCTGTCAGTTTCTTTTTGCAAAGATGCATTCTCTGAGTGAACCAGAACGTGTTTGTCCATGTATCTCCAGAAGAAATAAACATTTGAGATTACAATTGAAACCAGTACCATCGAGATGACCAGTTCTACCAGTGAATAACCGTTTCGATTCTGATATCTGGTCACCATGAATAACCCTGCAGCGTTCTGAACCGGTATGTTTGCTGATTGGTATTTCCGGTTTTTATGTTCAGCTCAATCTCCAGTAGCGATGGCTTCTCAGCAATTCCGTATACAACAGAATCTGGTAGAAGTACCTTGCGTTCAATCTGGTATTCCCTTGCCCCGGATACCATTACCCATGTGCAATCCTGAATTTCTTCTGAAAAGGAGACTTTTTGACGGATGAGTTCGAAATGGTTTTCTGCAATTCTGCTCACATTCATTACAACCGATGCGCGGGAGCGTATTTTGTCTGCTGTACCTATGGCTTTGAGAATTGCTACAGTAATACAACTGAAGATAAACAGTGCTACTATCGATTCTAGAATAGTATAACCTGATTGAGATCCTTTAAAAGAGAGACGCTTCATTTTTCAATATTCTTTCCAATCAATAATCGAGGGGAGTCCTGTGAAAAAAGGCATGGGGTAATCGCTTATATTGGCTAATGGGGAGAGCTCTCCGGGCACTGCTGACTTCTGGATAATATTTCCTCCGGCAGCACTGTCTTTGGGTGCAGTGCTTATAGGTGCAAGCTGACCCGGATCATCGCAATCTATCACTTTTAAAGCACTGATCAACCCCTGCATACGTCCTCTGTGACAAACAGTGTTTCTTGCCCAGAGTATCCCTTTAATTACTGTATTGTGTTCAGTCTTGATACTTCCTGGAGTTCGTAAAGCCATGCAGGTTGCATCAACATTGGCATTATCTGCAATGATTATTGAATATTGGAGTGAGTCGCTGCCAGAAGAAGAGATTGCAGATGACTTGCCACAAACAACTATTGTGCTTTTATCTTTTACAGTCGCGTTTCCATAGATGGAGATACTGTGACAGGCAAGGGCATCTCCATTATAACTGGCGTAATCCCCAATAAAGATGCGGCTGTTTGAAAAAAGGCTTACATTCCTTAATTGACACTGGTCGAAAAGCTTTATCTCTCCTCCGGCAATTAAAGATAGCCCATCCAGAAGGACCTCACCGGTAATCTGAATATCACCTAAAACTGAAATGGTTTGATCTCCTTTTAACGAAAGCTCAAAATGAGAGCCATCGATGAGCAGATGTCCATTAATGGTATCGGTGATTTTATCCATTTCCCGCTGAGACTGGATTGTCAGAGGTTGGTCAAACATAATAGAATCATCGACCAGCAGTTTTTCCTGATAATCTGAAAGCATTCTGGAGAGAAGTGATGTAGTAGAATCAGATGGGGGAGTTGGCAGTAGTGCAATTTCACCATCAGGCATATTTCCTTCCCATGGTGAATTTTCATAATAAAGCAGTACTGTGTCAGGCAGAGCTGGAATTTTGCTTCCCAGTTTTGCAGTAACCACCCGTTGTGCTTTGTTGAATTTTCCAACAGAGTTAAGTATAAAAAAAGAACCCTGGGTGAGCATAGACACTTCACATGTGCCAAAGGAGTCGTTGGAAAAGATGGCAATTGGTTCAGGATCTGGACCGAAAAGATTATCTGTTGTATCGGTTATCTCGATAAGGTCACTGCCGAAGAGTGAATCGAGAGTTGAGATGGTTTCAAGAGTATCGATAATATCATTTTTTGAGGTGTCGGTCATCTTGAAGTGAGCTTTGTAAATACCAGACCGGGCATTAAGCAGAGCCTGTACAGAAGAAGGGGATCTGAGGACGGGCCTTGCCAGAGAAGTCTGATTGAGAAGATAAGTTAAAACAGTGATCATGGCGACTGTTGAAAAAAACAGTACGACCGGCAGGGCACTCCCTCTGATATTTTCAATTTTCTTCAACCGCAAGCTCATAGGTTCCCTTGCGATCACGAAGTACAACCTTATCTGCATTTATTGAGACTATCTGCTGATCCAGCACTGTTTCACCGGTTCCTCTTATATAGGTTTGTCCCCGTCCATCTTCGATTATTGCAAGGCTTTTTTCTTTTAATAATACACCTTTTAATAGAAGTTCAGGCCTGCTGGGAGTGATCTTCTGCGAGACTTCTTTTGTTCGGGCATGGGTACGCGCGGCTCCCTGTTTGCGAAACGGGCTCTCGAATCCGCTGGTATAGGTGAAAAAGTCGTGATTCATTGACAGGGACAGAACATCATTTATACTGGCTATACTATTATCAATTATTGATTTGCTGGTTTGTTTTCTATAGGTATTCTGAATCAGAAGCTCTGGTATTTCCATGAAAAGAAATATCCCTGCTGATAGGCATACAACCGATACCAGTATTAACATAGTGCTGTTTGAATTGCTCTTCATAATTTACCTGTAATAGGAATAAGGCAGGTGACCAATATTTTCCCATTTATAGATGATTCAGAAAGTGCTTCCAATGCCAGTCGGTCAACTCTGAACATGTGAGGAAGTTTTTCCAGTGATGAAAGAAACTGTCCCAAAGCATGGTAAGTTGTGGTGACTTCCAGTAAGACCGGGAAGAATTGAAAGTCTTCATTTCTGGTCTCCGCCTGGGGCTGCATTTTAACGAAACGGATATCGGATGCACTGGCCTTGCTTATCAGAAGTTCGAGAAATGACGATAAATCACGTGAATCATTGGATGTTCCGGCTATTGTATCCACCCGGTTTTGCATAAGTCTGGTTTTTTCCATGATTTCATTCTTAATCGTCTGATAACCGTTTTCCGATGAAATCATGTTGAGATAGTCTTTTAATTCAAGATTACCTGCTTTTAGTTCAAGGTATGTAGGAATTATCAGATGTCGAAAGGCTACTGCGGTTATGAAAACAGCAATACTGAGAACTAGCAGCGGAATTGCCTCTCTTTTCAGTTTTTTGATAATGTCAGAATGCATAATATTTTAAACCGGCAATAATCTTTCTGTTTGCTATCTCTTTCCATTGATGATAATGAAATCTGAGAGAGCAATTTTGATGAATTGAGTTTTTTTATCAGTTCAGTTACAGTGCTTTCATTGTCAGCCCAACCACTGAGGGCAATTTTTACTTTCTCTTCACCTGCAACAGGTTCTGAACCCAGACGTTCGAAATATAGCCGTGGCGGTTTCTCCTGGCCTAATTGGTGAAGAAAACGGCTCCAGCAGGTTACATTTGAAGAGAGGTTTATTATTCGTTTTAACTTGGTAGCCAGGGTTTCCCCCTGAGAAAACAGATCTCTTATTTCCTTGTTATCTGTCAGAATACGGTTATACTCGGATTTACAGTCCCGTATTCTGGACTGGTTATGAGTATTCACCAGAAACAATGTTCCGTAAGATATAAGGGAGAGAATTACCAGTGCAACTGAAAAAAAGTAAACCATAGACCGTTTTTTTCTTGATCTACTGGCTTCAGTAGGCCCGGTAAACCGGTGTGTATCGGTATTAATCGTACAAAATGCTATACCTGCAGCTTTTAAAGCATTATGATCTTTGATGGATGTTTTTACTTTAAATACAGTATAGTGATCACCGGGTTCAAGTTTCTGATCATCAAAAATATTAACTGTATTGGGAAAATCTTTTCCCGATTTCAATGTGGCCCAATATTGTTCAAGACGGGCCATACAGCACTGCAGACTGGTTGTCTGAACTATGGGAAACGAAAATATCGAGATAAGTTTTCTTTCAATAACTACTGCAATTTTCCAGCAAAGCTCTTCCTGGTAGATAGAGACAAATGATTCTCTGGGGCTTTTCTGCATATACAAGGGGATGGTGCAGAGGTATAAATCATCAGGATGGGTTCCAAGAAGATTATATTGAAAAGAATCGATATGCAATTGCAGTTGAAATGGTTGAAGGCAAGCCACAAAAGGGCCCTCATTTTCAGTGGAGATGTATTTCTCACTGTCCAGGTAATCAGCTTTTATCCAATGGCACTCTGTACCCAGATGCACGCCATTGTGAAAAAGAAAATGCCTTTTATATGCTTTATTGATATTCCAGGTTTCAGAATTATGCAATTGCCAACCGGAAGTGTCATTTACAATCGTTGATCGTGTGTAACTGCCATCCTTTGAGGCTATGATCCCAATTAGTTTTTTCATTTTTTCAATTGATTATCAGTTGAATCTGGTTTATTCTGTTTAATCTGCTCTATTTCAGTACGATTTTTTCTCTGTCTTTTTTCTGGATTTGAAAATTCGGTTTTGGATTTCTTTTCTCTCCTGTCAGTTTTGCTTGCAGGTTTATGCACGGAACTGTCAGAAAGTTCGGGCCTGGGGCTTGAAGCAACAGATACAGATGTATCTTGGGGATGCTTTGCAACTGGCAGTTTTTCTGAAGATGAATCAGGATTTAGCGAGATTGTACTATCTCTATCTTCCAATCTTGATTGCCGTTTCTTTTTTATCGAGTAGATTCCCCGTTCTATAAAACTCTTGTCGTTCAGATCATATTTCTCAAGTTCTTTTTCCAGCACTACACTCTCATTTTCATTTATGATATGTGGAGTGATAAACACTACCAGGTTTGACTTCTGTCTCATTTTTCCGGATTGTCTGAACAGTGCTCCGATAATGGGAATACTTCCCAGGAATGGTACTTTATAGCTGTATTCCGATTCCTGATTTTTAATGAGGCCGCCCAGAGCTAGTGTCTGTCCATCGTTAAGTCTGACAGTAGTGGTAATTGATCTGGTTGAAACATTTGGGTAGCCGTCGTTGTTTGTCTTATCAGAATTGGAGACATTAGGAGTTATTTCTGCAGTTATTTGACCACTCTGTGAAATCCAGGGAACAATATCCAGAGTAATACCGAATTTAATTGGCTGGAATCGGGAAGTCTGGTGTTCTCCAACACCTGTAACAATTGTGAAATATTGGGTTTCACTTACATCGATGGATGCTTTATTCCCGTTAAGTGTCAAAATAGATGGTTGTGCCAGAACTTTTGCCTTGTTCTCAACTTCCATCATACGCAGTATTGCAAAGAGATCATCAATATGTTCTATCTTAGGCAGATTTAACTTTTTAAATAATTTAGTGAGATCATTTCCGCTTACCCCCAGCTCAAAAATCTGAGAAGCGGTTGTGTTGTATTTGTGCTGAGGAAAAGGAGTGATGTTGTAGGAGCTGTCCCGAAGTCCCCTACTTCTTCCTGCCCGGAAAGAGAATTCTTTGTCGATATTATCTTTAAATTCAACAATTACTGCATCAATGCGAACCTGTGGGGTAGGGATGTCAATGGTTTTGAGGAACTCTTTTGCTGTAACGATATCCTCTGAAGTACCTGAAATAAGAAGAGCATTCTGCTCTTTAATCACCCGTACATTTGTAGGGGGAATGTCCTTAGGCAGAACGGAAGGAAGGTTATCCGCTTTAATATGTTTAAGATGTATCAGTTCTGACTTGGAAAGGGTTTGTCCTGAAGGGGTGGCGGTGTTTCTGTCACCTATAAGGATAACTTTGTCTTTCTGTACAAAGGTAAATCTGGTTCCTCCAAGAAGTAGTGCAAGAGCTTCTGTGAGCGGGATATCCTTTAATTTCGCATTTATCTCTGTCTTAATGCTTCCATAAGTGATAAGTTCTACATCGCTCTGTTCGGCAATTGCTTTTATTATCTCCTCCAGATCTGCATTGTTTACCTCCAGGGATATCAGACCGTTGTTATATTCCACAAAGAAATTAGAATTGGAGGAAGGGAAACTGGTTCTACCAGGAAAAGTTGGTTGAGAGCCCGATTTATCCTGAGTGGCGCTTATTATCTGATAAATATTTTTTCTTTTAATAACCTTGAATCCATTTCCTTCCAGTAAGACTCTGAGACCGTCATCCAGGTCAACCTGATATAGTTTACCGGTAATGTTACCTTCCACCTTTGCATCCGGAACGATACTGATCGCAGTTTTTGAAGAGAGCTCTTTGAGAAATGTTTTTACCTCGATATTCTGAACATCGATAGTTAATTTACCATCTAAATATCGTATGAGCGATTTTTGTTCTGCGGTGGCTTTCTTGATTTTATAAACCATCCCCTCTTTGACTACTTCAAGACCATTGGATTGGGTAATACTGTGCAAAGCCTCCATTATTGGTACATCTACCAGATGTAATGTGATTTTTCCTGATACATCATTATCCAGAAGAATGTTTATATCGTATCCTTTAGAGATCATTCTGATCACATCACGCAGATCAGTATCTTTTACATCGATTGACATTCTTTGTTCTTCAGGATAATTAGTTGTGTCCTGAGAAAAGACTGCAGGGGAAAAGCTGATAATGGTAAGAAAAAACAGCGCTATGATGTTCATGGAGGCACCTATATGAGATTTACAAATTGAAAAATGTTTAGCCAGAAGCAGGCACTTCTTATGGAGCGGCTTGTTTCGCCTTCTTTATCACTTTTGAGAAACGTGCTGCCTGCTAATCTAAAATGAAAAGTGTTATTTATCACCAAAGAATTGATCGGTTCAGGATTAATTTTATTCATTATGATTCAGATCTTCTACCAGAACAACTCTGAGAAGCTCTTCAGGAGTAGTGATTCCCTGTTCCACTTTTGAAATACCATCCTGCAAAAGCGTTTTAAACCCATCTTCCCGCAATTTTTTTCTCAATGATGTTTCGGAAATGTTCTCTGAGATAAGGCTGCGGATTTTTTCATTAACTGATACAATTTCAAAAAGCCCCGCTCTGCCTTTGTAGCCGGTAAAGTTACATGCCTCACAACCGGGAGCGGAAAACGTTCTGGGGAAAGATTTTGTTCCTAGAAGTGAGGTCCATTTTTTCTTAAGATCATCGGACATTTCTGTTTCTTTTTTGCAGTTAACACACAGTACTCGCACCAGACGTTGCGCGATAATTGCCAACAGTGATGAGGAGATAAGAAATTCAGGAATACCGAGGTCTAAAAGACGTGTAATAGCTGAAACCGCATCATTGGTATGAAGGGTTGAAAACACAAGATGGCCAGTTTGTGATGCCTGTACGGCAATCTGCGCTGTTTCATTATCTCTTATTTCTCCTATCAGGATTACATCAGGGTCCTGTCTGAGAATAGAGCGCAGTGCTGTTGCGAAGCTGACTCCTGCCTTTTCATTTATCTGTACCTGATTGACTCCTTCGAGTTTGTATTCAATTGGGTTTTCGATGGTTGTGATATTGATGGCTTTGTGTTTTATGCGATTAAGACAGGCAAAAAGTGTAGAGCTTTTACCGCTTCCGGTGGGGCCGGTGACAAAGATCATTCCCTGCGGCTTTTCTACCAGTTCGTAAAACTTCTCCAACTCTATCTGTGAGATTCCCAGATTTTTCAGATCAAGAAGGGTTTTATCATGTTTGAGTATACGAATTACGGTTTTTTCCCCGAAATGGGTGGGAAGTGTTGAGACCCGGAAATCGAAAGCCTGATAATTTTGTACATAGCGTATTCTGCCATCCTGAGGTACTCTTTTCTCGGCAATATCCAGATCTGCTAGAATTTTTATTCTGGAGGTTAGGGGGGTAAACATCCATTTGGAGAGTTCTGTGTATTGGCGCAGCATTCCATCTATACGAAACCGTACGACGGCATCATTTTCAGATGGTTCAATGTGGATGTCTGAAACGTTTAATTTCACTGCCTCATCAAAAATCAAAGACACCATTCTTACCACCGGCTCCGATTCGGTTCTCTGTCTTATCTCCTCAAGCGAGAGAGTTTCATCGGCTTGTATCTGTTTTTCATATTCTTTAATGATTTTTCCAGCAGATTGTTTGAAAAGAGTATTACCCTCAAAGAGTCGATTGGAGACATTTTCCATTTCAGCCGGTGTGCAAAGAGCTGTTTGTACTAAAAGGTCACTATAAAGCTCTGCAAGTTGAACTATTTCAAGATCGAGTGGATCTCCGATAACAATTTTTATAACAGTTTCATTACTTCCAAGAGGAAAACAGCGCCCTTCCTTGAAAAGCTCAGCCGGAAGTTCCCTGAGAAGATCCATATCGATATGATTTTCAATCTTGGGGATATATTCCATTGAGTACTGTTGAGCCAGAGTCTGGAAAAGTAACTCTTCAGAGACTGCATCGTTTTTAATTAGCACTTCACCGATTCTTTTCCCTAATTCTTTGGCCTTTAAAGCCGCATCGTCCAGAACCGAGTCTTGCAGAAACAGTTTCTTTTTTAAGGCATCTCCAATTCTTAAATGCATCAAGGCCTCGGAATTAAAGGGGTAAACGATACTTTATCTGGAATTGTCTTTCGGGCTAAGAAACAAAATAACATTTTGTTATGAATGTTGCCTAATATTTGGAGAGCTTCATTTGGGAAACTTTAGCGTTTCAAATAAGTTTTCTTCTGCTGCAAAGTGTCGTTAAAGTATATGTTGGCAAACAAACCCAGAGAGCGGGCAAATTCTTTGCTAATGACTATTTCTGAATTGTTTTTTTCTTTTTTGGAAATATCCTGCTGCCACAAACTGATCTGGTGAATAAGTTCTTTGGTTGCTATGCGTAATTTAACGATGTAATCGTTAGTTGATTTCCAATTATTAAGCCGCAAGTCGGATTTGTCTGAATTTAGAGAAATGTCATAGAGTGAATCAGAAACATTCACACTCTCCGGCAAAACGTTGGTGGTGTTCAGTGCGAGGCAGAAAAGGTGGTAATAACCTTTGAGAAATCTGGGAAAATAAGAATCAAGATAGAGACAGCGTCCCCATCTGTTGTTTTGTAAATCCTTTTCAAAATCTTCCAGTGTTTTCAGAAGTGACTTGGTTACCTGTCTAAGATGTGTTGCTTCAAATGCTGAGATCTTGTAGGCATAATAAATATTTTCGCGATAGACGGTTTTTTCGGTTCCGTTGCGCGTAACTTTGAGAAAGATATCATCTGTAGCAGTAATAATTACTTGGTTTTTTGAATCAGGATATGTGATTCTAACTCTTTCGCATTCGCCGCTTTTTTCATTGATGGTAGCAGAAAGATTGGCTAGCTGAATATCAAAAGGGTCGCGGGGCAGTTTTTTAACAGATTGACTATCATCTGCACTGATAGAAATAAACAGTTGAAAGAGGATAAAGAGGCTTAGAGGTATTCTCATCGCGTTATCCTTTCCGGACCCTTGTGCTGCTGGATACCTCTAAAGTTTGATTTCAGAGAAGAACTGCAAGTACAGAATCAACTGTACTTGCAAAAATTATCAGCCTTCCTCTGCTATCAGAAGGATTTGAGGATCCAGCTTCAGATGTAAGTCTTTTGACAAAGTTGTTTCATGATCTTTCACCAGCTTCAGTTGAATGTGACCTTCTCTGGGCTCAAGCATGATAATGACAGCCAGATGACTCATCACAGGAGTCAGAACCGTGGGTATGTCATTAACAAAAGAGCTGTCTCTGTGTAATGAAGCACTGAACCAGATCTCTATTCCCATCTCTTCTGCCAGTTTTTTAAAACCAGAAAACTCTTCATCGGAAACACTGGAGAAATCGTAACCATCGACTATAACCAGGTCTGCAGAAAAGTTTCCTTCCTGGATCATGGATCGTACACCTTTTTGTACCTGTTCTGACTGAGTACCATCCTGACAAAAATTCATGATTACTCTGCGTTTGATTATATCATCATGAACATCCATCGTGCAATCAAGTTTATAGCGGCGGGCTATTTCCTGAAATATCTCCTTATACCAGGTGACGATATGGTTTGTGTCGTCGCTAAGGGAAACGTGAATAACGTGCTTGCCTTGAAACAACTGGTCTGTAGCGATATGCACAAGGCAGGCAGTTTTACCCACGCCTTTGCATGCAGCTATTACACCGATATTTCCTTTTCCGACTCCGCCACCGGTTGACTTTTCCAGGATACGTAATGGGCTCCTGGTTATTAGCTCTTTTTTAACCATTAGCTGTCTCCTTATTTACCCTTCTTGGTATCGGTTTTTTTATCTTCCTGATGCTGTTTTTTCAATTGTTCTGATATAGAAGCTGGTACTTTTCCATATTTAAGAAATTCCATGGTAAACTCGGCTTTTCCCTGAGTAAGAGAACGAAGCACTGTAGAGTAGCCAAACATCTCACTCAAAGGAACTTCTGCTTCTATTCTGGTGAAATTACTCTCCTCAGTTGTGCTTACAATAATTCCTCTTCGCTGGTTAATGCTTCCCAGGATGTTTCCCTGGAATTCACTTGGACCTTCCACCGACACTTTCATAATCGGTTCCAGTATCTCTGCTTTAGCCTTTTCAAAAGCCTGCCAGAACCCGCCGATCGCTGCTTGCTGAAAAGCGATGTCGGATGAATCTACAGGGTGATAATTACCATCATTAATGGTAAGTTTTACTCCCACAATTGGAAACCCTATTATTCTACCTTTAGGCAGACATTGTTTAAAGCCTTTATCGCAGGAAGGAATATACTCATTTGGAATCACTCCACCCTTTATTGAGTCCACAAACTCATAATCTTTTTCAGATAATGGTTCCATGATTCCCGCGACCCGTCCATATTGGCCGGCTCCTCCGGTCTGCTTTTTATGAGTGTAGTCAAAGGTAGCTGTTTGGGTAATAGTTTCTCTGTAAGCCACCTGAGGCTTCCCGGTTTCAAGCTCCACCTTATACTCACGTTTCATTCTTTCAATATATATATCGAGATGCAGTTCTCCCATACCTCTGATGATAGTTTCATTGGATTCGGGATCTACAAAGCTTTTAAATGTAGGATCTTCTTTGCCAAACCTGTTGAGTGCCTTGGACATGTTGTCCGCAGACTTTTTATCAATAGGCTTTATTGCCAGAGAGATAACCGGTTCGGGAACATACATCGAAGTCATGCTTACATTGAGGCTTTCTGCACAGAAGGTGTCTCCGGAAGCACAATCGATCCCAAAAAGGGCAACTATGTCTCCTGCACCCGCTTCGCTTATGTCTTCCATTGAATTGGAGTGCATTCTTATGAGTCTGCCGACTTTGAATTTTTTGCCGGTTCTGCTGTTTATCAGTTCAGTACCTTTACGGACCGAGCCCTGATAGATTCTGATATAAGTAAGCTGCCCGTACTGACCATCTTCGAGTTTGAACGCCAGAACAATCGGTGGCGCATCATTGTTTGTATCAACAGGGAACTCTTCACCGTTTTTGTCCTTGTCTATAGCACGGTAATCGATCTCCGAAGGATTAGGCAGGTAATTTACAACGCCATTGAGCAGTAGTTGAATGCCTTTGTTTTTATAGGCTGATCCACAGAAAACCGGTGTGAGATCCAGTGACAAGGTGCCGGTTCTGATCGCTTTACGAATCTGCTCCTCGGTCTCGGTTCCCTCAAGATAGGACTCTGCAAGTTCGTCGGAATACATCGATAGCGCGTCCAGCATTATCTCCCGATACTCCTTTGCCTGCTCTTCCAGATGAGCAGGAATTTTATCTTCACGGATAATGTCTCCGCCTTTTCCTTCAAAATAGTTCGCTTTCATGGTCACCAGATCGATAACCCCTTCCAGCTTTTCCTCTAAACCTATAGGTATCTGCACCATTACAGCATTGTGACCCAGCTTTTCGCGAAGCTGGTCTTTAACTCTGAACGGATTGGCTCCGGAACGGTCGCACTTGTTAACAAACGCAAGGCGGGGTACATTATACCTTTTGAGCTGACGATCAACCGTAATCGATTGAGACTGAACACCGCCCACAGAGCAAAGAACCAGTATCGCTCCATCAAGTACTCGCAGTGAGCGTTCAACCTCGATAGTGAAATCAACGTGTCCCGGAGTATCTATAATGTTAATTTGATGATTTTTCCACTCCACATTGGTTGCAGCAGATGAAATGGTTATTCCACGTTCACGTTCAAGATCCATTGAATCCATGGTGGCTCCAACACCGTCTTTGCCTTTTACTTCATGGATAGCATGAATTTTTTGACAGTAGTATAATATTCGTTCTGTCAGTGTCGTTTTTCCTGAATCGATATGTGCGCTTATTCCAATATTGCGCATCGTTAGGATGTTGTTGGCCATAACTTAAAACCTCTCATTGAAAATTGGGTCTTGTGCAAAAAAACGAGCGTTCTGTCTTCAAACTGACTACAATAGTCACTTTTTATACTGAAATACCCAGACAAATCACCTTTTAAAAACAATTTATTAGATACTGTGGTTTTTTAGAATACAATAAACTGTTCCGGGGGCTGTAATGCCTGGATCCAAGGAGATTATTACTGTGGCAAAGTTTTAATCTTCAACGGCCGAAAAATATAATAAATGTAGATTTGGATGCCTACAAGAAAATTATCAGAAGTTTGAGACCGCTCGAATGCCTATTTTGTATTTTTTAATTGAATTATTCGAAATATATGGAAAAACAGTGCAATTAGTGCAAGTATTACGATAATCAGGGGAGGGTATTGTGCATATCGCATATTTTATTACTTCACACGGATACGGACATGGTGTTCGTGCATCCGCTATTGCCAACTGCTTTTCTGCCGATGTCCAGATAACCTTCAGAACAATGCTGCCAGAGCGTTTCTTTTCTGAGGAACTCAACAGACCGTATTCGGTACTGGAAGCCCGTTACGATTGCGGTTGTCTTCAATCTGATGGTATAACTGTTGATATTGAAGCTACACTGGATTGTTACAGGAAAATTGCCCACAAAAATCGCGAAAAGCTGCAAAAAGAGGTCAATTGGTGTGCTGCACAAAAGGTGGATATGATTGTCAGTGATATAACCCCTTTTGCTTTTGAAATAGCAAAGCATAGCAATGTCCCCTCTGTGGCTGTCTCGAATTTCACGTGGTATGATATATATGAGCAATACCTTGGCTGCTCTCCATCTTTTAAGCCATATCTTGAGGAAATCCTGGAACAGTATTCTTATGCAGACCTTCTCATCGCTTTGCAACCATCAATGGAGATGAATTTTTTTCCTAATAAAACAGAAGTACCGGTAACAGGGCGAGTTGGACGTAGCAGAAAAGACGATGTCTTATCCTATTATAGTATAGATAAAAATAAGAATCTTGGACTTATCTATACTGGTGATTTTGGCATGAATAGCGCAACCTGGCAGAAACTTAGCAGCTTTTCCGATTGGGAATTCTTGGGGCTCTACCAATTACCCACCAGTTCTTCCAATTTTCACCTTATGGATAAGAAAAGCTTTCCTTATCAGGACCTGGTTTCAACTGTAGATTGTGTTATCAGTAAAATAGGCTACGGGGTGGTTTCAGAATGTTTTCTAAACGGAACCCCTCTTATCTATCTACCCAGAAATCACTTTGCCGAATACCCGGTTCTGGAAAAAGCGGTACAGAAATGGGGAATGGGCTACTGTCTGTCCCAAGAGCAGTATTATAGCTTAGAATGGAATAATGCTCTCAAAAACGTTGAGCAAAAGAAAAATTGCCCTCCGCTCTTTTCTTCCGGTGCACCGGTTGCCGCAGAACTGATTCAGTCTTTAATCCGAAGTTAAATTTTACCTGTTTCGGATTCCGGTCAGTTACGATATCCAAACAAATCCCAATAACAGAATAAGCGCGAAATTCGAAAACCGAAATCCGAAATAAAAACAGGAAAATGGGAAGTGGCAGACAAGGCAAATTGAAATACTTTAATTATTTGAAACACCCTTATTCCTGTTTAGAAGTTAAGTTTTGTAATTTGGAAGTTGTTTAAGATTTATGATTTGGAATTTCTTTCCGGCTTAGATACTTGAGTAATAAATAATTGCCGGAATGTAGCTACTCAGCTCTTGAAACAAACGTCTTGTAAAAAATCAGAAACAATAAGAATAGAATCAGAAATAGAATATCTACTCAGATACCTGAGTAGTTACGTTGGAATACTATATAGATGGTCAAACCATTAGAGAGCTTCTATAAATATGACTCTGAAACTTATTTACCATTTTGTATCTTTATAGAAAATCTGAATCAGCTTAATTCTCCCGGATAAACTATCGAAAGGATACTTCATATGAATCGAGTTGAACTCGCATTCCGGACCTTCTTTTGGATTTTTTTCAAGAAATCATTTGCAGAGAAAATCGAGACTTTTTTTGAAGTACCACCTCAGGAAGCTTTGCTGGAGCACAAAGAGCCTCAGAAAGTGGAAGAGAAAAAAGGCCGAAATGATGCTGTTCAGATATTGGCCCTTCTGCAGCGTGAAGGTCGATTGATTGACTTTTTAAAGGAACCCATCGACAGCTACAGTGATGCCCAAATCGGAGCAGCGGTTCGTGATGTCCATCGGGACTGTGCAGCCGTTCTGCAAAGAGCCTTTGACATCCAGCCTCTTGTAGATACTGATGAAGGGTCGTGTCTGACTGTGGTATCCGGTTTTGATCCGGAGCAGTTCCGGCTTACAGGTAATCTCACCGGAGAGCCTCCCTATGAAGGCACGGTACGTCATCATGGATGGCGGGCCTTAAAAACCGAACTTCCCGTATGGAACGGCAATGAAGAATCTGCGGATATTATTGCTCCCGTAGAGGTGGAATTACCTTAAATCAGGCAGCAATTTCAAACTCAGAAGCCCCTCTCTCTGGCATTCTGGGTCCATTTCTTTCTCTTTTTATTTCTTTAGGAGCAGATTTCTGCTTAAAAACAACTCGCAAGTATTTCGAAAATCTGTTTAAAAAAGGAGCATTTAGCTATGGCGGCTGCATATTCCATAGGAATTGATCTGGGCACCACCAATAGTGTTGTTGGATTCGTTAAACTGCAGGACGAAAATGCCAAAATCGAGTTGCTCAACATCCAGCAGCTCACAGGTCCTGCAACTATCGAAAACCGCCTTTCGCTGCCCTCTTTCTGTTATCTGGCTACTGATGCAGAAAAAGAGAAACGCAGCTATGACCTGCCCTGGGAGAAAGGAAGAGATTTTGCAATAGGCGAGATCGCCCGAAAACAGGCCGCAGAAGTTCCCACTCGAACCATCGCTGCTGCAAAATCCTGGCTGGCTCATTCAAAAGTGGACCGTCACCAGAGCATTCTTCCATGGAATGCACCAACGGATGTCAAAAAAATTTCTCCTGTTGAAGCCACCCGTCGATATCTGGAGCATATCGTCACTGTCTGGAATACTCAATTTCCTGATGACCCAATCGCCGAGCAACAGGTCGTGTTGACAGTCCCAGCTTCCTTTGATGTCAGCGCACGTGAACTTACAATGGAAGCCGCTACCAAAGCTGGTCTTCCAGACAACCTGCTGCTCCTTGAGGAACCTCAGGCTGCAGTCTATGCATGGCTTGCTGATTCGGGTGAGGGATGGAGAAAGAGGCTTTCTATCGATGACACTCTTCTGGTTTGTGATATTGGAGGTGGTACGACCGATTTTACCCTTATCGGTGTAGCTGAGGAAGAGGGAGATCTGATCTTAAAAAGAATCGCGGTGGGAAATCATATACTGGTGGGCGGAGATAATATGGATCTCACACTTGCCCATTTCGCCCGTAATATCTTTTCTGAAAAAGGTACTACACTGGATGCCTGGCAGGCAGTTTCTTTATGGCATTCGTGTCGAATCGCCAAAGAACAGCTACTTTCGGAAAAACCACCCAAAAGTCATCCGGTAACTATTCTTGGAAGAGGTTCAAAGCTTATCGGAGGAACTATCTCGGCAGAGCTTGAATCTGGCGCAGTCTCTTCGCTTCTTCTGGATGGCTTTTTTCCCACCTGCCCCCCCGATGCATCTGCTTCAAGAAAACCAGCTTCAGGTTTTAAAGAGCTAGGTCTGCTCTTCGAACACGACACAGCCATTACAAGACATCTGGTTCAATTTCTCAGGGCTCATAATGAAAATAAATCGGCTCCTCTCAAACCCTCACATGTGTTATTTAACGGGGGAGTCTTTAAAGCCGCCCAGTTTCGCAAAAGATTACTGGAAGTCTTACAAAGCTGGTTTGACAAAAACACCACTTCACCTCTGGAAGCTACACCCGATTACGATTTCGCAGTTGCCAGAGGTGCTGCTTATTACTCCTTTATTAAACAGGGGCATGGAATCCGTATCCGTGGAGGAACTGGCCGCTCTTACTATGTGGGGATAGAGACTTCAGGACCAGCAGTTCCTGGAATCGAGCGCCCTTTAAATGCATTGTGTGTAGTACCTTTTGGTATGGAGGAGGGAAGCGAAATCGAGGTGCCAAGTGATGAGATTGGGTTGGTGGTAGGTGAATCGGTCAAATTCCGTTTTTTCAGCTCTTCGGTGAGAAAAAAAGATAAACCCGGTGATCTGTTGACTCGGTGGGGTGAAAACGAACTTGAGGAAACCGATTCTCTTGAGTCCCAACTTCCTGCTGATGAGCGCTTTGTGGAAGGATATGTACCAGTGCATTTCCTCTCCAAAATAACCGAGCTGGGAGTTTTTGAACTAAGGTGCAAAAGTACCATCTCTGAAGATTCATGGAAACTGGAATTCAGTGTACGTGAAAAGAAAGACTGAGTGAAATAATTTTGGAAAAACACGATATAGAAGAGCAACAGGAACAGGCTCGTTTTATTATTGGTATTGATCTTGGGACCACAAACTCAGCGGTCTCATTTGTGGATACTTTCCATAAACCTTTTAAAGTGGAGGATTTTCCGGTTTTACAACTGTTAGCTCCGGATGAGACTGCTGCTTTACCGGTTTTCCCATCCTTTCATTATGAAGCGGCGGAATCGGAATTCAAAAGCGGTTCTTTGAATCTGCCCTGGGATATCGTCGAGAAGAAGAAGACTGTGTGCGGCAGTTTTGCCCGTGACCATGGGGCTCAGGTTTCTGCCCGGCTGGTTGCATCAGTTAAATCATGGTTGAGTCATTCCGGTATTGATCGCACTGCTGCCCTGCTTCCGTGGCATGGGGCAGTGGATGTGGAAAAGATATCACCCGTTGAGGCCACTGCCCGCTATCTTTCCCACATAAGGCATGCCTGGAACTACTCTCACCCTGATGACCTGTTTGAAGCGCAGGATGTAGTCATAACCGTACCTGCTTCATTTGATGAAATCGCACGCGAACTTACAGTCACTGCAGCAGCGCAAGCCGGCATTCCCAGAATAGTGCTGCTGGAAGAGCCTCAGGCCGCCTTTTACGCCTGGATTTATCAGCATTCAAAAAACTGGCAAAACCAGGTCAGTCCAGGGCAGAAGATTCTGATTTGTGATATCGGGGGCGGCACAACCGATTTCACACTGATTCAGGTTCGGCCTGCCCAATCTGCAGGTTCAGTCCAGTTTCATCGTGTGGCAGTCGGCGACCATCTGATTCTTGGTGGAGATAATCTGGATCTGGCATTAGCCTATTTTATTGAATCGGAGCAACTGGGAGGCAAAAAACTTGTTCCTCGTCAATTTGGTTCCCTTTTGAGAAACTGCCAGAGGGCAAAGGAATCGTTTCTGGGAGATGACTCGCCTCAAAAAATGAGCGTAGCTATTCAGAGTTCCGGCTCTTCTCTTATCGGTGGAAGTATACAAACAGAAATAACTCTGGACAAAGTCAAACAGATTCTTCTGGAAGGATTTTTCCCTTTTGCAGATTTGACAGAAAAGCCGAATGCCCGTCAATCCGGTTTTCAGGAATTTGGTTTACCTTATGCATCTGATCCTGCTGTTACCAGACACCTGGCTTTATTTCTGACCGCACATCGTAATACTAAAGATCAACTTTCCAATGAACCTGAAGTCGATCCGGCCAGACCGGATATAGTTCTTTTTAATGGCGGTGTTCTGGCCTCTGCTGCAATTCGTCAAAGAATAATTGATGTGTTAAAAAGATGGTTCAGCACTACAGAACATCCCTGGGAGCCAGTCTTATTTGAAAATGAGCATCCTGAACTTGCAGTTTCCAGGGGAGCTTCCTATTTTGGCATGGTTCGTCGCGGACTCGGGGTAAGGATAACTGCCGGGCTCGCCCGTTCCTATTACATAGGAGTACAAAGCGGTGAGGAAACCATGGCGCTATGCTTGGCTCCAGCCGGTCTTCAGGAAGGCCAGAGTGTTGACCTCAGTAATCGCACATTTGACTTACTGATCCGTCAGCCTGTCGAATTTCCTCTTTTTGTTTCCAGCTTCAGGACAACCGATAAACCCGGAGATCTTGTTACAATCGATCCTCTGGAGATGTCTGCACTTCCACCGATAAGCACAGTTCTTCGTTCGGGCCGCAAGATGGAGGCAGATAAGGTTAAGGTAATGCTTCACACCCGTCTGACCGAGATTGGTACTCTTGATCTGTGGTGCTCAGAAGTATCTGGAAATCGTAGTTGGAAACTGCAGTTCGATGTGCGATCCGCAACCCGAACCGATCTTCCTGTTCACGAAGGCATCGGGGAACAGATGGGTTTTGTTGATTCTACAGTCCTCTCAGAATGCCGCGATATAATAATAGATACTTTTTGTCCCAAACAGGGAAAGACAGATGATCCTTCACAGTTGATGAAAATGCTGGAGCAGAAAATCGGCATGGACCGTAACGCCTGGCCGCCATCGCTTCTGCGCTCATTATGGGAAATTTTGCTGGAAGTTGAGTCTGGTCGCTCCATAGATCCCCTGCATGAGCTGCGATGGCTCAATTTCATGGGTTTCTCCTTGAGACCGGGCTATGGATATGCTGTGGATGACTGGAGGGTAAAGCAAACCTGGTATATTTTCCAAAAAGGAGTCATTCACTATAGAAACCAGGCCTGCAGGTCAGAGTGGTGGATTTTCTGGAGAAGGATCGCCGGAGGATTAACTCCGGGTCAGCAGCGAACACTTGCTCAGAACCTTATAGCCAGTCTGCGGTCTCAGTTTACTGATTCTAAAAAGAAAGTTAAATCAGATAAGTATGGTATACATGAGTTGGCCGAGATCTGGCGACTGCTTGCATCTTTGGAATATCTTCGGGTCTCCCTCAAAGAGGAGATAGCCGGTATTGCTTTAAATATGATAGCCAACAGGTCTGATTCATTGGTCGATGCAGGTGTATGGGCCATTGGAAGACTTGGTACACGGATACCGGTTTATGGTCCTCTCAATGAACTCGTCTCTTCAGAAACAGCGGCATCCTGGGCTCAACAGATCATTTCATCTTTACAGCCAACTCCTTCGGTTATGCTCTCTTTAATGCAATTGTGTAGAAAAACAAATGACCGGTATCGTGATATAGATGAAGAGAGCAGAAGCAGAGTTTTAGCTTACATGAATAAGTTCAATGCCGGTGAACACTTCATTGAGCTGGTTCAAAGTGGGGGTTCTCTCGATGAAGAGGATCAGAGCAGAATCTTCGGTGAACAGCTTCCTAAAGGACTTAGAATAATTTGAGATTTGAGTTTTCTAAACAGAAAATTTTCAAACCAGGAAAAAAGATATTAGATTGATAGAGCAGTACCCAGAAAATTACAATTGAATCCTGGATAAAATCTGGGGTGAGGGAAAAATCATGAAGGAGCAAACAATGGCTGATAAAAACGATTTGATTTCGATAAGAGTGCATCTGGCAAAAATCGGGTACACGGAATCTACAGAAGAAGGTGTCTACACTTTTGAGCATCCTGAAAAAGTCTGGATTGCTCTCAATGAAGAGAATAATGGGATTATGTTTACTACTGCCTTCAAGGGGGCTGACAGCTATAATCCTGAAGACCCTACCCTGCTATCTATCATTAATATGCTTAACCAGGAGGCTCGTGCAGGTTCCTTTATAGCCATGGATGAGTATGCAGTATACAAAGCCTGGTATTATGGAAGCTACTCGTCGAAGAATTTCCAGAGTTATTATGAGATGTTGGAAAGTGATATAGACCTTTTCCTCAGTGGCATGGAAGACGAGGAGTGATAAACTTTCAAAGTGACAATTATTCCGGCAATCAATCATTATGCATACACATTTCATAAATTTTGACAATAACGGGAATAAATTTTTAGCTCTAAACATGGGAATTGTTTAGTTGTCATCTTAAATATGTCAGGGAGGAAACATAATGCTCAGGTATCTTTTGCTATTCACATTTCTTTTTGTATCGGGATCTCAGACTTATGCACAGACTGATAGCGTCAGCGTTCAAAAGAAAAAGGTGTTATTAGCCTATGAGAAGACCGAATTTAAGACTGCTTTGATTAAAGAAATGGCTGCTATCCTTAAAAAAGATTCAATTGAATATGCTGTTATTGAGCACTCCAATGGAGCACTCGATAAGGAAGATCCCCTAAATTATGGAGCAATATTTATCAGCAATTCAGGAGTAAATTCGCAGCTTCGGCCCTGGATAAATGAGTGGCTCAAAAAAAATGAAAAATATTCCTCAAAAACAATTCTTCATACCACCCAGATCCGGGATTGGAAAGTTGAAGCCCCTGTCGATGCAGTAACTTCTGCTTCAAACAGAAAAGAAATGAAAAAATTTGCTGCAAAATATGTGGACATGGTTAAAAAACGGCTTACTTCTACTCAAGAACCTCAATCCTCAGATGAATAACAGAAGAGCTGAAAAAATATTCTGGATCAGCTTTGCTCTAGCCAGTCCACTTGTCCCGATTCTCTTTTATTTCTGGGGCAACTGGTACTCGTTTTTCCACAGTTACTCTCTGGGAATGGTGATGGGGATAATTGGATACGTTTATTTCTTTAATGTTTTAATAATCGGCTCCAGGATACGCTATTTTGACGGAGTGTTTGGCCACGACAGGGTTTTGCTTTTTCATGGCTATATGGCTCTGAGCGCAATGCTTGCTGTAGTAGCGCATTTTTTGTTCAAACAGATTTACGGCTTTGACCTCACTATTCAGACTCTGCTGGGAATTACCGCTTCAGCTCTTTTTCTCATTGTCATTATTCTGACATTACTATTCATGGTGAATATTATTCCATTCTGGCCTGGTTTAATGAGAACCTTGAAAAAAGAAGTTGAAAAACGGCTGCGAACAGACTATTCTAAAGTGAAGTTTTTTCATAATTGTTCTTCTGTGGCTGCATTCCTTGCGGCAATACACCTCTTGCTGGCTTCCTCGACCCAGGAGAATAACTGGCGGATTATAATCTTAAGTGTCTGGGCTTTTACGGGTGTTTCATTTTACTTTTATCATAAGTTTGTCAGAATAGTTGTTTCCGCAAAGTTGCTGACGGTAACAGATGTTAAAAAATTAAGTAGTGATATTGTGGAAATCCGGATGCATCACAATAAGGATACTGCTATTAAGTACAGAGCTGGACAGTTCGGCTATTTCCGCATTATATCTAAGATGTTCAGTAAAGAAGAACATCCGTTCACAATCTCATCGCAGCCCGGAACTGATGAGCTGTCAATAACTGTAAAGAATTTGGGAGATTATACTTCAAAGCTCCATAATGTACAAGCAGGAACAACTGTCCATTTTGATGGCCCGTATGGTGTCTTTACTCCTAAGCAGGATGGCAAACACCACATATTCATCGCAGGTGGAATAGGTATTACACCATTTCACTCTATTATTTCTGAGTGGGATTTCGCAGATATAAAAACCCCACTGACTCTTATCTGGAGTACCAGAACTGCTGAGGAGATGGTTTACCGGGATTTTTTCACTCGCATCGAATCTAAAAACAGCATGTTTATGTTTGTACCGATAATCACCAGATCAGCCAAATCAATTACCGGAGGCAGGCGAATCGACAAAACCGTTTTGGATCCGCTGCTCAGAAAGAAAGAAATCAAAAATACTGCTGTTTATGTTTGCGGGCCGGATTTGATGAGAAAGAGTGTTATTAAAGATCTTAAAAGTAGTGGTATTGTGTCAAAAAATATTCACTGGGAAAAATTTTCTTTTTAACACAATTTGTGAATGCTGAAATCAGTTGTTTGTAGTACTGTTGAATTGCTCATTCAAGGCTTCTGTGGCTTTATCGGAGAATGGGTGAATGTAGGTAGAGAAAAAATCCATAATATTGAGCAGATTACTTTCAAAACAGAATAGCTGCTTGAATTTATTATCTACAAAGCCTTCTTTTATGGCTTTTTCTATGAAATTTTTTAGCTCATCGTAATAACCCTGGATATTAAAGAATGCACAGGGTTTCTGATGCAGTTGAAGTTGTCCCCAGGAGATTACCTCGAAGGTTTCATCTAGAGTTCCAAAGCCACCGGGTAAAGTAATGAACCCATCGGCTTCTTTTATCATAGCAGCTTTTCTCTGGTGCATAGTTGCCACTACTTCCAGTCTGGTAAGTCCAGTATGGGCGACCTCTTTTTCATACAGGAATTGGGGGATAACACCAATCACTTCTCCGCCATTACTAAGAACAGAGTCTGCCAGTTCACCCATAAGACCAATTTTGCCGCCTCCATAAATCAGTCTGATATTGTAGCGGGCAAGCGCTTTTCCCAGCTCAATTGCTGACTTGCGATAAATTATATCAGTTCCGGCACTGGAACCGCAGTAAACACATATACTTTTCATCTCATTTCCATGATGGATGAATTAAGTTTTCGCAGCTTTCTCACAAATCTCCCTGTAATTCAGAAATAATAAATGTTAAAATATAAACCTTATATCTTATCACAAAAAATCTGATATCTAAAAACGTAAGGGTTACTTTTTCCACTTAGTTGCTTCGGTAATAAGTGGAATAAGTCCTTTTGCGATACTTTGGTGATCTTTGATTCCCGGATGACCATAAAGAGCGTTATTTCCGGTTACGTATTCATAGTACCAGACATCTTCATGTCCACTTTTTTTCTGACTATTAACGATACTCTTAACCCGTGGTATCAGAGCATCTGTGGGCCACACCTTTGTTGCACAGCAGATAAATTTTACTCCTGGATAGTTTTTACGAAGCTTTGTTAATAATTGAACATATACAGAATCAAACCGTGTACTATCTGCATAGGGTGGATCTGCCTGGAAATCGTTAATACCTATACCTATTACTACCACATCTGCTTTCCACTTAGAGAAATCCCAGATTTTGCCATCGGATGAAAGCAGTGTTTTTTCATAGTAGAAGGGAAGCTCTTTGCCCGGATTCAAACCATTATAGTTGCGAACAAGGCCTCTGCCCGATATGGCATTGATCTGGTACTGGGCACCAAAATAGCTGGCGAGCTGAGGGCCAAAAGCCTTATTGGTATTGGTAAAATTAGTGATAATGGAATCTGCTTTATCAGCTGGACACTCTCTTGAAGTGTATTCACTTGCGAAACCTGCTGTATAGGAGTCACCGATAAACTCAATTTTACGTGCTGGTGGAGCAGGAGGGGAGAGAAGTGTTTTTCCGCTATCCAGTATAAGACCCTTAAAAAATGAAGGGGAGCTGGATTCAGAGCGTTTTTTTAGGAGCAACTGGTGAACTTTATCTTCAAGTCCATTAGCAGCGATGATAGTATCGGTTTGTGGTCGTGATTTGATAACTGCAACCGGTTTATCATCTATAAATAGATCGTAAAGATCATTGCCTTTAAGTATAACTTTACAGGAAGTCCCTTGGAATGCAGCCCGGATATAAACCCCGGGCCATTCAAAGGCCGCTTCTGAAGGGTTTGAAAAGTCGAATCTGCCAAAATATTGAAAATTTGAGTCACCAGGAGGGATCAGATTCGCAGAATTGCATATTGCAGCCATTGCGCACACCGTTATGAATGATTTTGTCAAAATCGACTCCTGAATGGGTTTGAGAAGATTCAGAAGAATAAACCAACTGATTGTCTAATAGAACAAAATGTCTTCCTAAAACTAAAAAAATCAAATAATAAGATCGTTTATATCTGTTTAAATATCAATAGTTTTGTTTAGTTTTATGCAAAAAGAAAAGGAAATTGCAACATCCGGTGTCCAATAAGTGCAAGTTTGTGCTCTGCTCGTTTTGGATGTCAGAGGAAATTTGTTGTAATCCTGTTTTGAAATCCCGGATAAATGAACTATTTTTATAAGTTTGCGAAACTGGCTGTCTTTGGGAAAGAAATAACTGTCGGTGTGATACGTATTCGAAAGTTATTGCTTTTTTCACCTGTGGTGGGCCGGAGTCATTGAATTTATTATTTGGAGATTGGATCTGTGGATACACAAACTGATTTGCATGAGCAGATGAAGGTTCGCCTGGATAAGGTACCTCAACTTATAGAAGCTGGATATCACCCTTATTTAGAGCGTTTCGAGCGTACGCACCGATTGAGTGAGGCATCGAAGCTTCCCGATGGCACCAAGGGTGTGAGGGTGGCTGGACGAATAATTGCTTTACGATATTTTGGAAAGCTGGCATTTGGACATTTGTATGATGTTGGTGGGAAGGTGCAGTTTTCGGTACAGAAAAACAAGGTGGGTAAGCAGTTTGATGATCTGAAGCGTCTGGTGGATGTAGGTGATTTCATTGGAGTTGAGGGGGAAGTCATTACTACCAAAACCGGTGAAAAAACTGTGGACATATCCAGTTTTACCTTTCTTTCCAAGTCATTGAGGCCCTTACCTGAGAAGTTTCACGGGATTACCGATCCTGAGCTTCGTTTGCGCAAGAGGTATCTTGATCTGATTATGTCAGAAGAGTCTAGAGAGCGGTTAAAAAAAAGAGTTCAGATCATCAGGACAATCAGAGATTTTCTGGATGATAATGGTTTTACCGAGATTGACACACCGGTTTTGACCAATAAGGCTACTGGTGCGCTGGCCCGTCCTTTCAAGACTCATCATAATGCTCTGGATATTGATATTTATCTTCGTATAGCTCCGGAGACTTATCTGAAGCGTGCGATTGCCGGTGGTTTTGACCGGGTTTATGAATTCGCAAGATCATTTAGAAACGAGGGGATGGATGCCTCGCATCTTCCCGATTTCACTTTGCTTGAGTATTATGCATCTTATTGGAATTATGTGGACAACATGAATTTCACTGAAGATCTGTTTAAGGATCTTCTGACAAAGGTTAATGGAAGTCTTCAACTGACATATCAGGGAACTGAGATCTCCTTTGAGGGGCAGTGGCCCAGATACTCTTTCCGGGAGCTTATTCTTAAAGATTGCGGTATCGATATAGACGTTTTCAGTACAAAAGAAGAGCTGATGAAGGAGATTGACAGGAAAGGGATTCGGTTTGAAACCGATGTGGAGATCGCCAGTGCAGGACGTGGAACTTTAATTGATCTTCTTTACAAGAAAGTTTCCAGACCGCAGCTTATAAACCCCACTTTTATTACCCATCATCCTTTGGACCTTTCTCCTTTGGCCCGTAAAAACGATGCGAACCCGTTGGTGGTGGATCGTTTTCAGTTGGTGGTCAATGGCTGGGAAGTGGTAAATGCTTATTCTGAGCTGGTTGATCCGGTTGATCAGGCCGAGCGTTTCAGACAGCAGGCTCAGGCCAGGGCTCAAGGTGACACGGAAACAATGGATGTGGACAATGATTTTCTTCAGTGTATCGAGTTTGGGATGCCCCCGATTTCCGGATGGGGTATGGGTATTGACAGGATCATTGCCCTTTTAACAAATGCAGCGACATTGCGTGACGTGGTTTTATTTCCACTGATGCGTCCGGAATAAGTCAGCCTTTTTCGGGGGGAGAGTTTACCAGGGCTTATGAGTTATTTTGAGGCATTTATTTCCTGGCGGTATCTGCGCGGAAAACGCAAGGTGGGAACCTATGTTACTGCTATGGGGATCTGTCTGGGCAGTTTTGTTCTGATAATCGCCCTGTCAATTGCTAACGGGTTCGAAAAAGAGGTGCGGGATAGGATCGTAGGTACTCACGCCCATGCCCGCATTATGCAATACCACTCTATACCTATTCAAAATTTTGATTCTTTACGGCAGGTGATCCTTGAATTCCCAGGAGTTACTGGTGCAGCCCCCTATATTTTAGGTAAAGCTGCTATTGAGCATGATCAGATTCAGGAAGGGGTCATGTTTACCGCTGTCGATGACAAACTGGAGCCCACTGTAACGGATCTGGGTACGACTGTCAAATGGGGCACATTCAATCTGGACAGCACAGAATCGGATAAGGGAAGAAAATTTCCCGGAATATGTATCGGGTTAGGGCTGGCAGATAAGCTTGGTATCCGTGATGGTGCCGAGGTGGTGGTAATGACACTGGCTAATATTGAGGGTGAAGCAGATCCGGTACCCAGGATGAGTCGTTTTACTGTTACCGGGGTATTTGAGACTGGCATGTACGAGTATGATCTGACCTTGATTTACATATCTATCAATTCTGCGCAGCAGCTCTTAAATATTAAGGGTGTAGAGGGGATTCAGATTAAAACTGAAGATCTTTTCAAGGCTGGCGGTATCGCTTCAGACTTGCGGGATTTTCTGGGTGGATACCCTTACCGGGTGGTTGATTGGATGATGCAGAACAAGTCTATATTTCAATGGATGAAGCTTGAGAAACTGATCATTTTCATAGTCATATCGATGATCATGTTTGTGGCAGCTTTAAACATAATATCGTCGCTGGTGACTACTGTTTCTGAAAAACGTCGGGAGATTGGTATACTGATGAGCATGGGGGCTACCTCTTCGGCGATAATGAAGATTTTTATGCGATATGGGATAATTGTGGGATTTGTAGGGTCTACTGTGGGGACGGTGCTTGGGGTCTCTCTCTGTTACATTCAGTATCAGTGGAGACTGATTAGCTTGCCTGGTGATATATATTTTATTAATACTTTGCCGGTGATAATTCAGGCTGCAGATATTTTAATGGTTTATGTTGCTGCAAATGTTATCGCCTGGCTGACCACCATTTACCCTGCTTACAAGGCATCAAAAATGCTGCCGGCTGAATCAATGCGTTACGAGTAGGAGCAGAATAAAAAAGTGTCAGAAGCAATAGTCGATGTGCGCAATCTGCGGAAAACCTACACTGATGATCAGGGGGCCTTTGAGGTCTTAAAGGGGATCTCTTTTACCATTAATAGAGGTGAGATGATTGCTCTTATAGGGATTTCTGGTGCAGGGAAAACCACTTTATTACAGATTTTGGGTGGATTGGACAAGTTTGATTCAGGCACTGTTGTGGTTTGTGAAAAGATGTTAGGGTCAATGTCTGGGATAGAATTGGCAGAGTTCAGAAACCGTCATATCGGTTTTGTCTTTCAGTTTCATCATCTTTTACCTGATTTTACGGCACTGGAAAATGCAATTGTTCCTGGTCTGATAATGGGGAAACCACGAAATGAATGTTTAAAGAGAGCCAGAGAGCTTCTGGGGCTCTTTGGCTTGTCTTCAAGATTAAACCATTATCCGACAGAACTTTCTGGAGGAGAGCGGCAGAGAGTGGCTTTGGCCAGAGCATTATTTAACGATCCAGCCCTGGTTATTGCAGATGAGCCTACTGGTAATCTGGACAAGGGTAATGGGGAGATGCTGCTGGAGTTTTTTAATAAGGCGAATCGCGAGCTGAAACAGACCTTTTTAATAGCTACTCACAACAGCCAGTTGACTGACGGTTTGCATCGAACGCTGACCATCGATGATGGTAAGATGGTGGCGGAAGAGGCTTTGGGTTGAACCCTCCATTTTCGGCTCCGCAACAGTTATTTTAGTATGATAGTTTCTTGAGGAACTTCTTTGGATTCTGTCTGAGCCTTTTTAAAGCCTCAAAACAGTATCAGAAAATTATATTTATAGAACAAATTTACCTTGGTAGCAGTTTTAGAGGAATAAAGAAAAATGAATATGTGTGATGAGTGTGGGATAAACCCCGCAAATATACATCTGACACAGATACAACAGAATGAAACTCACGTGTTTCATCTTTGTGATGAGTGTGCCCGCAAAAAGGGGATCAATATCTCTATTGAGGATGAGCTTATTTCGGAAAGTGATCCCAATGAGAAAATCCTTCAGAAGTCTTGTTCCCGGTGTGGGCTGAAATTCTCGGATTTTCGAAACAAGGGCTGGTTAGGTTGCTCGGGCTGTTATAATACCTTTGAAGCTGAGATAGATGAACTTTTGGTTCAGGTACATGGCTCTTCGATGCATAAAGGCAAAAAGTATTCTGGTTTGACTGCTGCGGGAGGGAGTGTCAATGGCCAGATCAAGCGTTTGCGTCATGAGCTTGCCATTGCGATAAAGAACGAGGAGTTTGAGCAGGCTGCCATGATCAGGGATACTATTCACAGTTTGAAAAAGAATAGTCTGGAGTAGTTGAGAATGACCAGATCTTTTCTGGATACAGCAAGCAAATTACCGGCATGGTTTAATAACAGTGGACCTGATTCGGATGTTGTTATTTCCAGCCGTATTCGTCTGGCGAGAAATTTAGTTCACAGGACATTTCCTTATCATGCTTCTGCTAATGAACGTAAGCTGGTTTACAATGAAATCGCCGGCATATTGAATAGCGAAACAAAGATTCCTCATTTCGAGTTAGTAAACTTTAGCAAGTTGGAGAAGCTTGAGCAGCAGTTTTTTGTGGAAAAGCGGGTCGTCAGCCCTGATCTGATGAATATGGAGGGGCAACGGGGGGTTGCTTTGGATTCTACTCAACGGATCAATATTATGATTAATGAGGAGGATCATCTGCGTATTCAGGGGCTGGATTCTGGTTACCAACCAGAGATACTCTGGGAGATGCTCAACAAGCTAGATGATACCCTGGGACGCAGGCTGCGGTTTGCATTCGATTTGCGGCGGGGTTTTCTCACATGTTGCCCTACCAATTCCGGCACAGGGTTAAGGATCTCTTTTCTAATGCATTTACCGGGGCTGGTGCTTACTAAGGCCATAGATGCGGTTTTGCAGGGGGCCAGTCAGATGGGCATCTCAACCCGCGGCTTTTTTGGCGAACACTCTGAGGTAGTGGGGAATTTTTTCCAGCTCTCCAACCAGGCGACCATGGGGGCCCATGAGAGTGAATTTCTCAGTACTACTGAGAAGATTATCTGTGAGGTCATTAAACATGAGCGGGATTCCAGAGAACGATTGTGCAATGAAGCGCACCTGGAGATTACTGATAAGATTTATCGTGCCTATGGGATTCTTCTACACGCCAGAACTCTCAGCGTGGCAGAGTGTTTAAATCTCACTTCTGCTTTGAGATTAGGAATTAATATCGGAATTTTTGAAACATTAACCATTGAGGAACTAAACCGAATAACCTTGCTCTCCATGCCTGCTCATCTTCAGATCTTTCGCAAAAAGGATCTGGATGAAACCGAAATTTCGGTGGCCAGAGCGGAATTGGTCAGAGAATTGCTAACAAAGAGAAAGAGAAAGAAAAGATCTCCACGTTCAGAAGAAAAAGATTTGTGCTCTTAATTTACTGAATGTGCAATTAAAAAGGAATAATAGATGATGAACGGGATGTTTACAGATCGAGTAAAAAAAGTAATGCAGATTGCCCGGGAGGAGTCAGTTCGTCTGGGAAACGATTATGTAGGAACTGAGCATCTGCTATTGGGGTTGGTTAAAGAAGGTGATGGGGTAGCTGTTGCAGTGATGCGCAGCATGGGGGTGGATCTAGATGAGCTTACTGCCAGTATCGAGAAAACTATTACTTCTACTGGCGGAATGATGACTATCGGACAGATGCTTCCATTCACTCCCAGAGCTAAAAAAGTGCTGGAGATTGCAGCAAATGAGGCTCGTTCGATGTCTCATAAATATATTGGAACAGAGCATCTTTTGTTGGCATTAATGAAAGACACCGAATCTTCAGCTGCCAATGCTTTGGCGGCTGCAGGCCTGGAGTACGAACGGGTTAAAGATGAAATTAACCGGGTTCTTCGGGGGGGTGAGACTGTAGGAGCTTCAAAAGAGAAAAGCAAGACCCCTTTTCTTGATCATTTCGGCAGAGATCTCACCGCTATGGCCAGGGAATCCAAACTTGACCCGGTTATTGGCAGGGAGAAGGAGATTGAGCGGGTAGTACAGATTCTTAGCCGTCGTAAAAAGAATAATCCTGTGCTTATTGGGGAGCCTGGAATTGGTAAGACTGCAATAGTTGAGGGGCTTGCGCAGAAGATATACGAAAAGAGTATCCCACAGGTACTGGAAAATAAAAGAGTAATCAACCTGGATATGGCCTCAATGGTTGCCGGTACCAAATACAGGGGACAATTTGAAGAGCGGCTCAAAGCGCTTATGGTGGAGCTGCAGAAAAATGAGAATATAATTATCTTTATCGATGAACTTCACACCATTGTTGGTGCTGGTGGTTCTGAGGGCAGCCTTGATGCTTCCAACATCTTCAAACCTGCGCTTTCTAGAGGCGAGATACAGTGTATTGGTGCTACCACTCTAGACGAATACCGTAAATACATAGAAAAAGATGGAGCTCTTGCCCGTCGTTTTCAAACTATTATGGTCGATCCACCCAATGTCAACGAAACCATTCAGATTCTTTCTGGTCTCAGGCACCGATATGAAGATCATCACAAGGTTACTTATACCGAAAAAGCTATCGATGCAGCGGTTAAATTATCCGAAAGGTATATATCCGATCGCTTTCTGCCGGACAAGGCAATTGATGTAATCGACGAGGCTGGTGCTCGTAAGCGTCTCTCCAGTATGGAGATTCCCACAGAAATCCGCGATATGGAGAAAGAGATCGGGGATGTGGTTAAGGAGAAAGAGAAGGCCGTTGAGCAGCAGGAGTTTGAGCGGGCTGCGAAGTTGCGTGATAAACAGGAAAAGCTCAAGGGAACTCTTCTGGAGAAAAAAGCTCTTTGGCGAAAATCAAAGGCAGAGGAGCGATTGCTGGTTGATGAAGCCATTATTGCAGAGGTGGTTTCCACCATGACTGGAATCCCGCTTTCACGTCTGGCCGAAGAGGAATCAAAAAAGATTCTTCACCTGGAAGATGAGTTAAGAAAGCGGGTTATTGGTCAGGATCCTGCTTTGGAGGCCATTGCCCGAAGCATTCGTCGTTCCAGAGCAGGATTGCATAATATTAAACGACCTATTGCTTCTTTTATCTTTCTGGGCCCTACCGGAGTAGGTAAAACTGAGCTTGCAAAGACTTTGGCTGAGTCACTGTTCGATACCGAAGATGCTTTGGTTAGAATAGATATGTCTGAATACATGGAAAAGTTTGCAGTTTCAAGGCTGGTTGGTGCTCCTCCGGGATATGTGGGATATGAAGAGGGGGGACAGCTCACCGAAAAGATCCGTAAAAAACCATATTCTGTCATCTTACTCGATGAAATAGAGAAGGCGCACCCGGATGTTTTCAATATTTTACTGCAGATTCTTGATGATGGGCTTCTGACCGATTCCTATGGACGTCATGTGAATTTCCGCAACACAATTATTATTATGACTTCCAATGCCGGCACCCGTGATGTGAAAAAAAGCGGCACTGTTGGTTTCGGAAAGACATCCACGTCAACTGATTATGAAGCCATGAAATCCAAAGTTCTTGATGAGCTGAAAAGGATTTTTAATCCCGAATTTCTAAACAGAGTTGATGAGAGCATTGTTTTTTATCCATTATCCAAAAAAGAGATCTCTCAAATAGTGGAAATTCAGCTTAAAGATGTTCAGAGCCGGCTAGTGGACAGAAACATTAATCTTCTGATTACTCAACAGGTTAAGGATTATATCGTTGATCAGGGTTTTGACCCGGTTCTGGGTGCTCGTCCACTTAGAAGGGCTATTCAGAGATTAGTTGAGGACCGGTTGGCTGAGGAATTTCTCAATGATCGTTTCCGTGATGGAGACAGCATCAGATTGGATTTGGAAAATGATCAGATACTCTTTTCTAAAGAAAAATAAAAAGTATCTATCTTAATGTTTTTTCACTCTGTATCGGGCAGAATCTGAAGTCCTTACGATACAGAGTGAAACGTCCATAATCCTAATCAATTGCAAAACCAATGGCTTTTTATGTTTTGTGAAAATTATAAAGCCATCATTGAACGAAATTTTTTTCAATAAACCAATAATTGCCTTGCCCAAGCGAAAATATGCTATTGTATTTAGAAGTCTGCCTGGGATGTTTTGTGAGAAAGTAAAACCTGAAAATAAGTAGTATAATTTTGTGTGCGGTCTTACCCGGCAGTATTTTCAACGTATTTGAGTGTTTGTCAGGAAAATATCCTGTGCTCTCAAGTCGCAGGCGCAAGTATGGGAGAGTAGCTGGTGGTTAATAGCATTGAATTGAGCATTGTATCGAATTATTTTTTTAAACTTTTAAAACCATTAATTCGAGAATTGTGAATCAGTACGATTATCTCTCTCTGCAAACGTGGGTATACAACAGGCCTCTACTTTTTTCCGCGACGTTCTTTTTTAAAAGCCCGGGGAGAACTGATTCAAAGGAGACGCGATATTGATAGTTGAACACAATATCGGGATGGATTTTCAGGCCAACCGTTTATTTGATCATTATTTTAGAAACGTTGTTTATATAGAAAATAAAAATGGAATTCCGCTTTCCGTTTTTTTGCAAAAAATATGGCTGCCTTTAGCGCGATTGAGCAGAATAATTAAATCTTAACTTGCTTTTAGAGGTTTTTATGATATTACGGTATTGGGCGATTTTTCTATCACTCACTTTTCTCTGCGGGTTTTCCTGGGCTCAGCAACCTGATTCTATGGACAGAGAATATGGTCCTGCAGCTTATGCTCAAGAGTATGATCCTGATACCGCCAAGCAGACTAGCGGGGTAAAGGTCCTTGATTCTCTGGCTATCGAGGGGCTCAGTACACATTCGCCTTCCATTGTAAAAAATGCTCTTGATATCAGAGTTGGAAAGCCTCTGAATATAAATGATCTTCAGGAATCAATACGCCGTGTCTACAATTTGAATCTTTTCCGTTCTGTGGACTTTTATGTGATATCTGAAAGTGATTCCACTGTAAATCTGAAATTGCAACTCGAAGAGTATCCGGTTTGTGAGAATGTGGAGTATGAAGGCAATAGAAAGCTGAAAAACAAGGATTTTGAAGAGAAGGTTACTCTTTTAAAGAAGGGGCAGATTATAACCGATGATGTTCTTTTTGATCTGAAGAGGAAAATAAAAGAACTATATATCGAAAAGGGGTATAATCTGGCTGAAATAAATACTGAACTGGTGAAGTCCAGAATACCCGGAAATGCCTTTGTTAAAGTGAATATCAAGGAAGGGCCTAAAGTACGGGTAGTAAGTGTCATGTTTAAGGGAAATAAAGAGGTCAAAGAATCCAAGCTTGCCCGAAAATTTAAAACTAAGGAAAAACGCTGGTTCCGGGGTGCTGAATTTAACAAAGATCTCTATCGTGAGCATCTGGATACTCTCGTCTACTTCTACAATGACCTGGGATACCTGGACGCATCGATTGTGAAAGACAGCGTCTGGTATGGTGATTCCAAAAGGGATATCTTTATAGAGATTACTGTTGATGAGGGTAAAAAATATTATACGGGCGATTTTTTCTTCAAAGGCAACCGTATCATTCCTACAGATTCCCTGAATTCAAAAATAACTTTGAAAAAAGACAAACCATTCAAGAAAAACCTCTATGAAATGACCAAATACATGGTCGAAAATACATTTCGTGAGGAAGGGTATTTGTGGGTTCGGGTAGATGAGAAGCGTCATTATCGTGGGGACACAATCGATGTTACCTTCAATATCAGCGAAGGACGACCGGCTATTGTGCGTAAGGTCGATGTCGTAGGTAACAATAAAACCCTTGAAAAGGTGGTACGCCGTGAAATCGACCTTTATCCAGGGAAAAAGTATAAACAATCACTGATGCTGCGCAGCAGACAAAAGATAATGGCTCTTAATTATTTCAGTGATGTAAAACCAGATCTGATTCCCAATGAAGATGGCACAATTGATCTTATTTTTGACATTACTGAAAAAGATAATATCGGTCAATTACAGGTCGGTGCTGCCTATAGCAGCGAGAGTTTTGTGGGTACTTTTTCCACCTCTATTCCAAATTTCAGAGGCAAGGGGCAGTTGCTGGACATCAACGTCGAATTTGGAAAAAGGTACCAGAATTTCAGACTTGGCTTTACTGAGCCGTGGGCATTCGATATACCACTGCTGCTTGCAGGACAGGCTTTTTATACTATGCACGAGTATTATAAAGGAGAGACTAATAAAAGTGTGGGATTTAGACTTACTGCCGGACGCTCGAGACTGAAGTGGCCAGACAATAATTTTAAATTCCAGGGTTCCTATCAGTTCAGCTTTGAAAAAAGTAGCATCCCCTCTGTAAGCAGACCACTGTACAATCTTGAGGTGCTTGAAGAGGGTTATCTCAACCTAATATCCTTTAACGTTTCCAGGTACGATCTGGATTTACCTCTTTTCCCCACAAAGGGTGACAGACTTTCTATCGAGCCTCAGATTGCGTGGGGACCTGGTGATAAATATTTTCGATTTTTCAAAGGAAAACTTAAATACGAACATTATTTTCCTCTGGCTGGAAAGTTGGTATTGGGAAGCCGTACGAATTTTGGGCTTATTACCGGACTGGGCCAGGATATAAGAATCGGACGTGCTGAGTTGTTTAATCTTGGTGGAGTTCTCACCGGAGATGGCGATTTGCGGGGATATCCTGAATATGAGTTTGGTGGCTGGTATGGAGACGATGTTGAAAGTGGCTTGACTCTTTTTACTACGTCTCTGGAGTTACGTTACCCTCTGCTTGATCAGCAGCTTTATCTGGGAGTCTTTGCTGATGCAGGGAATACCTGGAGCGGCTTATCAAAAATTAATTTCGGGGATCTGTATAAATCGGTTGGATTTGGCATTCGTCTGAATGTTCCGATGTTGGGGATCATGGGTTTTGATTTCGGTTATGGTTTGGATGATCCTAATAAGAACAACCGTTTTGAGAAGAAACCAAATGGATGGGAAGTACATTTCTTAATGAATAGAGGTTTTTAAGAGTTTCTAATTCTTGAGCAGGATGCGCTGCTGCCCGGGGGTGGAAATGCTTAAGAAAAAGGAGGATTATATGCGCAAAGGTTTTATCGTTGGTGTTATGGCTCTCTGTGTGAGTGTAGCTGCATTGCATGCTGAGATGAAAGTTGGATATATAAATTCTGAGGAGATCTTTACCCAATACGAAGGTACAAAATTGGCTCAGGACAAATTCAACAAAGAGGTCGCCAAATGGGAGCAGGATGCATCCAAAAAACAAAAAGAGTTGAAGGATCTCAAAGAGCAGCTTGATAAGCAAAGTCTTCTTCTGAGTGCTGAGCGTAAAAAAGAACTTGAAGATTCTCTGAATACCAAAATGGTAGCTTATCAGGAATTCCTTCAGCAGAAATTTGGACAGAAAGGTGAAGCTCTTGTTAAAAATGAAGAGCTGACAAAACCGATTCTGGAAAAAATTCAAAAAATATTAGATAAAATTGCAGCTGACGAGAATTATGATTTTATATTTGATGCTCGGGCTGGTGGGATGGTTCATGCCAAGCCTGCTTACAATTTGAATAAACGGGTATTGGACCTCCTAAATAAGGAGAAATAATCTTGCTTAAGCTCTCGGTTGTGGCTAAGGCTATAGATGCGGTAGTTCCGGAGGGAACTGCCGATTTTACTATCAGCGGAATCAATAGTCCACAAAACGCTTCTGAATCTGAACTGGTTTTCCTCTCCAGCCCTAAGTATCTTTCGCAGGTAGAAAAATGCAGCTCCAGATTTGTAATCGTTAAAAAGGGGCTCTCTGTTCCTGAGAAAATATGTCTGCAAGTAGATGACCCATACCTGGGGTATGCTAAAGTAGCACAGCTTTTCGAGGATGTATCTTCGCTTTTTGGTGAGAGTGTATCTGAGAGCAGTATTATCGATTCGACTGCTCAAATTGATCCTTCCACAACTGTTGGACCTGGTACTATTATTGGGCCCAATGTCATAATAGGGCCCCGATGCCGAATCGCTGCCGGATGTATTATCGAAAAGGATACGGTAATCGGTTCTGATTGCCGTATCGACTCGGGTGTAATTATTCGATGGGGCACCAGAATCGATAACAGGGTAATATTGCAGTCTGGCGCGGTTATCGGAAGCGATGGCTTTGGAAATGCTATGGAGGGACCGCGTTTTGTAAGAATTCCCTGTTTTGGAAATGTAGTCATAGAAGATGATGCAGATATAGGTGCTAACACCACAATCGACAGAGGTAATTTTGAGCCCACCATTATTGGTAAAGGTGTAAAAATCGATAACCTGGTCCATATTGCACATAATGTCACTGTGGGTGAGAACACTGCCATGGCGGCTCAGGTGGGGATATCTGGAAGCACAAAGATCGGTAAGCAGGTGATTCTGGCTGGACAGGTCGGAATGGTTGGCCATATTGAGATAGGGGATGGTACTTTTATCGGTGCCAAGGCTGGTGTTTCTAAGGGAACGGCCCCTGGAGCAAAGATAACCGGCTATCCTGCCAGAGATCTTATGACTATGCGAAGAATCGAAGCCGCGCAGGCATCTTTGCCTGAGTTGCTTAAGGAAATTAAAAAACTCAAAAAAGAGATCGAAGATTTAAAAAATTCGGTTATTACTAATTCATAGGTTTTGTTCAGAAAGGATTTCTTAAGCACTATGGCCTTGCAGCAGACAATCGGCAAAAGTGTTTCTATTACTGGTGTTGGACTTCATACCGGTGCTCTTGCTAAAGTTACATTTAATCCGGCTCCCGAAAATTATGGAATCCGTTTTGTAAGAGTTGATCTGGAAAATAAACCGGAAATAATTGCAGATATAGATAATGTAGTTGATCTGGCCAGGGGAACTGCCATTGGAATGGACAGTATAAGGGTCTACTCTGTCGAGCATGTCATGGCCTGTTTTGCCGGTATGAAAATTGACAACTGCCGGGTTGAAGTGGATGCTCAGGAGATCCCATTAATGGATGGCTCTTCACTGCCGTATGTGAAACTGGTAAAAGAGGCCGGAATCGTAGAGCAGCAGGCTGAACGTGAATATATCACTATCGATGAACCGGCAATCTTTGTTAAAGGTGATGTGGCTCTGGCCGCTTTCCCATTGGATCATTTCAGGCTTACCCTGGAAATAGATTATAACTACCCAAAAATGGGAGCTCAATATACTACTCTTTTCTCTCTGGATGATTTCGAAAAAGATTTTGCTCCTGCACGTACATTCTGTTTTCTCTCGGAGATTGAAAAACTAAGAGAACAGGGCCTGATTAAGGGTGGCTCTCTGGATAGTGCACTGGTGGTTCAGGATGTAGATTTAACAAAAGATCACATAGATTACATCAGAAGACTTTTTTCATGGCAAGGACCCATTGAGTCGGGGGGAAATGGCTTTCTCAACACTACAGAGTTGAGGTTCTGGAATGAACCATGCCGTCACAAGGCACTGGACCTCATTGGTGATCTTTATCTTCTGGGTAAACCGATTAAGGCACACATCATAGGTGCCAGAACAGGTCACGCTGCAAATATTGCTGTAGCAAAAGACATCCGTGAGGCTTTAAATAAAAAAGAAAAAACTAATACCAGCATTGAGATGACCTATGATGACATTCTCAATACAATTCCTCATCGCCACCCTTTCCTCTTTGTGGATAAAGTTCTGGAAATTGTTCCAAGGGAAAAAATCGTTGCACAGAAAAATGTCTCCTTTAACGATAATTTCTTTGAGGGGCATTTTCCTGGAAATCCGGTAATGCCTGGGGTGCTGCAGATTGAGGCTTTGGCTCAGGCTGCTACCATTATGGGATTATTTGGAAGCGGATCGGCTGAGAAAAAGGTGCTGTTTCTTGGTATTGATAGTGCTCGTTTCAGAGGTGTTGTGCGTCCGGGTGACACTTTACGTCTGGAAGTCAAAATGATCACTTTTCGCCGGGGTACTGGTAAATTTCAGGGGAAGGCATATGTGGGTGATAAACTGGTTTGCGAAGCTGATATGCTGGCGATGCTGGGAAGTTAAAGATAGAGGATTATTATGTCTAATAATATTCACCCCACGGCCGTTATCGATCCTGGAGCTGTTTTGGGAACCGGTATCACTGTCGGTCCCTATACCGTTATTGAAGATGATGTAGAAATCGGGGATGGTTGTACAATCGGGCCACATGTCCAGATTGCAGAGGGTACAAGAATAGGTGAAAAAACACAGATCTTCAAAGGTGCTGCTATCGGTCTGGTCCCTCAGGATAAAAAGTTTTCTGGTGAAAAAACATATACCTTTATCGGGAAAAATGGCTTTATTCGTGAATTTGTGACTATTAACCGGGGCACAATCGATCGGGGTGAAACCCGAATAGGCGACAATAGCTGGATAATGGCCTATTGTCATATCGCACACGACTGTGTTCTGGGAAACGATGTCACTATCTCCAACAGTCTGGCAATGGCAGGGCATGTAGAGGTCGGAAATTATGTGACTATCGGCGGTATCGTCCCGGTACATCAGTTCACCCGAATAGGTGATTACGCCTTTATCGGCGCTGTTTCCCGACCCTTTATGGATGTAGTTCCTTATGCTATATGCAGTGGGGAAGGTGAGACGCGAATTGTTGGAATAAACAAGGTGGGACTGGAACGTCACGGGTTTTCTGTTGAGAGGCGTCAGAATATAAAACGGGCATTCAAAATTCTTTTCAGAGAAAATCTTACCTTAAATAAAGCCATCGACAAGCTTTCTCTTACTTTCCCGGGTGATAAGGATATAGAGGTTCTGTCAAATTTTGTAAAAGGAAGCTCACGGGGTTTGATGAGAATGAAGGATTCTGAGTCCGATTATACCTAAATTTCCGCAGTAGATTGGTGCGGATAAACACAATCTATTGCGCAAATATCCAGACCAAAAGCTAACCACGCTGCAGACTGTTTGCTTTTTAAGCCTGAGAATAAACTGACAAATTGCATGCTAACCATCTTCTAACCTTAGAGTAAGCTGACAATTTGCATACTACCCACCTTCCAAACTGAGAGTAAGCTGGCAAATTGCATGCTATCCATCTTCCAAACTGAGAGTGAGCTGACAGGTTGCAGGATAACCCCCAGACTGCCTGATGATTACCATACAAGAAGTTAGCTCCCTTCCAGGCAGCCAGGTAGATACCAAATTATTTATTGACTTAATGTTTATGAGGCCGATAGGGTTTGAATATAATATTGACTGGCCATGAATCTGTTCTATGGGTATCATGCAAGAGTTTAGCCCCCCTTCAAGCTTCTCAATGCATACCAAATATTTTGATAGCCAACCTTTCATCAGCCCGACAGGCATTAAATATTTCCTGACCTTACTCTTGGGGGGAAAGTACTTATCATACAGATTTATTGTTAATTTGCAGATAGCAATATGACAAAACAGGGATGTTATAGTTTGGAGGCTGCATCAACATCTTACGGTTATCCATCGCCACCTACAGCGGTTTTTAGGATTATCCATTAAAGAAACTCGGCTGAGTTGTTCGGTCTGCCCGAAAAGGTAGGGTTGGCAACTGTTTTTTTGATTAGGGAAATGGTCTCAGGGCAAAACCCATCTGGCCAGCGGATCAATTTTGGGAGAGTTACCGCTTTCCCATGGAATTGAAACACCGCTTATGTAAGCATCTGATGTAATTCCAAGGGCTAGAGGTATCCTCATATCTGAAGGAATTCCCAGAGCCTCGATACTAAGGACTGGTATTGGAGAAAAGTAGGTTTTCAGGTATTCCATAAGAGTAAGGTTATTAACTGCGCCTCCAGAAACATAGATAGAGTTGGGTGCTATCTTGAGTTTATATTCTCTTCGGAAAAAATCATATGCTGAACGTGCAGAAAGGGCCGTGATAGTGGCAACCTGATCTGCGTCAGGAAGGGATTTAAGGGAAGGGAACAGAAGCAGATCATCGAATTGATTTAACAGGGCATTTTTTGGTGCTGGTTTAAGAAACCATTCGGTAGAAGCCAGTTTGTTGAGGCAGTCTCCTTCTACTTTGCCTTCTGCTGCAAAACAGCCATCTCTGTCGAACCCATCTTTTGTATTAAGGTTTTCTTTTATGAATTTATTCTGAAGACAGCTTCCCGGGCCACAGTCCGAATCTACAAGCACGGTGGAGGTTGTTACATCGATAATGGTCATTTTGCAGATTGCCCCGATATTAAGAAACACAGAAATTCCGGTGCTTCGGGAGGCGATGATCTGGTTTCCTGGATTTGTGGGCAGAGTACCATTGCCGCCAGCCAGAATATTATGACGGACAAAGTCGGTAAGTACTGGAACATTGAACATGCTGGCCACGTATTGGGCATCACCCAGAGAGAAGTCCCAATGAGATTGTTGTTGACTCTCTTCAATGGAGCCTCTCCATATTACTGGTTTATTGAGTATGATGTAATGTGGTGAGCGTAATGCAGTCGGCAGCCCCTTCAATGCTGTTTTAGCAGATTCAGTCAGAAGAGTGGAGACTTTATAATCGAGCCATGAGAGGTCGCTAAGTTTGAAAGACCCATCTTGTTTAGCACAAAATTCAATAAAATCAGAGACTTTTTGCGGATAAGGTGAGAAGGAGGAGGCCAGTATATCCCAGTTCCCATTGAATTTGAGGTAGAGGCATTGAATTCCGCTTTGAACTCCACCCCCGGAAATGATAAGAACTCTTCTTTTTTTAACCTTTTTAAGTTTAGAGAGTGGGTTCATCATGAAAGCTTGGAAAAAGGTGATGAAAATTCTGTTAGAGAAGAGAAATATAAATAGTAACTACTCAGCTCTGTGAGACAAAAATTTTGTTGGAAATATCCAACTTGGAAACAGCTTGAATTAATCAAAAAAAAAAGCTATTTGAAACGCTCCTGTTCCCTAATCCCCCTTATTAAGGGGGCGCTTTCCAGCAGTGGATTTCATTTCCCAGTGCCTAAGTCGGACAATTTTTAGAAAAATTACCGGAAAGTAATAGCTAGTAGTAACTATAAATCTGCAAACATGGTATGTATTAATTTTTGCTTTTGAAAGCGGTTTGGAGAGGGAGTAAGAAAAGATAGTCCTGTTTAAAAGAAGCAAAAAACAGGACCATTAAAGGCAGCTTCAGCCGTTAAAGTCGGTAAAAACCTTGAGGCATCTGCTGCGATAGGAGTTTTTAAGTCGGTGGATAGCCTTTTCTTTTATCTGGCGAACCCGTTCACGGGTGAGATGAAGTCTTTTGCCGATTTCATCCAGGGTGTGTGGAGTATCTTCGCCAACACCGAAATACAGTTTGAGAACTCTTTTCTCCCTTTCATTAAGGGTGTCAAGGATTTTATTGACTCCCTTCTGCATTGACATCTCGATAAGCTTGCTGTCGGGCAACTCCTGATCTTCATCATGTAAGAGATCGATCAGTACAGAGCTGTCGTCGGCCTGAACAGGTGTGTCAAGTGAAAGGTAACGGTTTCCGATTTTCTGGATCTCGAGTACTTCCCTTTCCTGCAAGCCCAGTTCCTGAGCGATTTCCGCCATTGAAGGCACCCTGCGGAATTTCTGTTCGAGTCTGCTTTGGGTTCGTCCGACTTTGTGAATAATTCCAATGCGGTTCAGAGGTACTCTGGTGATTCTGGAGCGATCAGCGAGTGCGCGCAATATCGCTTGTCTTATCCACCATACAGCATAAGAGATGAATTTGAAGTTACGTTTTTCATCGAACCGTTTTGCAGCCTGTATCAAACCCAGATTACCTTCACTTATTAATTCGCCCAGAGGCAGGCCCTGGTTTTGATAGTTTCTGGCTACACTGACCACGAAGCGAAGATTTGCTTTAATCAGTTTTTCCAGAGCTTTTTTATCGCCCTGTTTGATTTTTATGGCCAGGCGCGCTTCCTCTTCAGCAGAAAGTGCTTCATTTTTGCTGATGTCTTTTAAATAAAGCTCCAGCGAGTTTTCATCGGGGATAATCATTCGTTTTTCCATTTGCTCTTTTCCTCCAGAACCAGAATTCGTTTTTCTCGCGGGTTTATTGCCGTAGAAGGCAACTAATTTTGTGCTGATGTGGTTTGAAGTTTTAATTAAGCTGTAGAAAGTAACAGCTCTTAAAGACTTTTCATAACTCTGTCGAGATCCTGAGTTTCTCCAATAACCACCAGGATGTCATTGGCTTCTATTACGGTATCTGCGCCCGGAATATTGCTTACGACCTTCTCATGAATTACCGGGCCATCTTTTTCCATTTTTTCGGTCATGCGGTGAATCGCAACCACATTAATGCCAAATCTTGCCCTTAGATTCAGTTTGCCCAGAGTTTTCCCAGCGAAACTGGGAGGTATACTGATCTTGGCAGCCGCAGTGGTTTCTGAAATATAACTTATGTCGAGTAAACTTTTATGAACTAAACTGTAGGCCAGTTTCTCTGCTGCTTCCACACCGGGAGTTATTATTTGATGTATACCAACAGCTTTGAGGATCTTGATATGAAGAGGCCCTGATGCTCTGGAGATAACTTTTTTAACCCCCTTCTGTTTGAGCAGAACTGAAGTCAGAAGATTCGCTTCGAAATCTTCACCAATACAAACGATGCCCACATCCACATCCTTTAAACCGAGGGTGTCCAGTGCTTTTTCATCGGTACTGTCCATACAAACTGCATATGTTACCAGATCCCGCATCTCCTCTATAAGATCCATAGATTTATCTATTACTATTACCTCGGTACCTTTCTGGATAAGATTTTCGGCCAGCGCACGGCCAAAAACTCCCAGACCGATGATAACATATTTATCCATAAGAAAAATCCTGTTCTAACCAATCATCACAGATTCCGATGGGTACTCGACTTTAACAGAAGGAAGTTCGGTGGGCGCGGTAATGGCAAAGGCCAGAGTCAATGCTCCCAGTCTCCCGATAAACATCACTAATATAATTATTAACTTTCCATATGTGGTTAACATTTGTGTAAGCCCCCGCGATAGCCCTACTGTACTGAATGCTGAGACTGATTCGAAAATTATGTCTATTATCGGTGCGTCTTCTGTGATGCTTAAGAGAAAGGCAGAAATTACCACAACCATTACTGAGAACGCAAAAACGACCAGAGCCCGGTTAAGAACCAGAAATGGGATTCTGCGTTTAAAAATAACTATACGGTTCTGGCCGGTAATAATTGCCCCTATACTTGCCCACAGTATTCCCAGGGTAGTGGTTTTAATTCCACCTCCGGTTGATCCCGGAGATGCACCTATAAACATAAGTATCATCATAATAAGAATCGATGAATTATTGAGCGCTGCGAAATCCACAGTATTAAATCCACAGGAGCGTGCTGTAACTGAATTGAAAAATGCAGTCAATGCCCTGTTCCATCCACTCTCATGACCATCCAGCAAATATAAAAGAACGAAACCTGTCAACAATAACAGTCCGCTGATTATTAAAACCATACGGCTTTGGATCGAAAGCCTGGAGTGGTGATGTGTCTTTTTTATCTTAACAGTACCACCAATTAATTCCAGTATCACAATAAAGCCCAGTCCGCCAAGAATAACCAGCGATGAAATGGTTATCAGGACTCCTATATCGTGATGATAAGAAGTCAGGTTATCTGAAAAGGTGGAAAAACCGGCGTTACAGAAAGCTGTAATTGAGTGAAATACTGAATTAAAAACCAATTGGTTGACAGTCCATCCCTGGTCTGCCCAAAAAAACATTAATAGTACTGCCCCGGCTGCCTCTATGCTCAATGTCAAGATTACTGCGTTTCGCAATACAGTGGAAATCATTCCAATCTTGTCTAAATTCATCATCTGGTGCAGCATGACTCTTTCTCTTATACCTACACCCTGACCAAAGAAAAGGGCCAGAAAGCTTGAAAGAGTCATGATACCCAGACCACCTATCTGTATTAAAAATAGGATTATCAGTTTTCCAGTCAAAGTAAATACACTCGCAGTATCAAGCACAGTAAGCCCGGTTATGCATGTGGCGCTGGTGGTTGTAAATAGTGCGTCAATAAAACTGATAGAGACGCTACTGGAGGTTGCTTTGGGGAGCATCAGAAGAGCTGTACCTATGAAAATCACCACTATATAGCTTAACATCATGGTTTGAGCAGGGTTAAACTTCAGTGAGGCCAGTCTGGTATTATAACGAATTCCTTCAATCATAATAGAAAAAATGATAAGTATCTGGGCAAAGCCTACATATATTTCTGTAACTGTGGTGATATTGATATCCAGGAAATATTTCCTTATGACATTTATTCCCTCAATGTGGATTATTATAGCGATTTCTGACAATATCAGTACTGCCAGAACAGCTTCGAACCAGTGCCGCTTTAGAAAGGAAAGTTTTGAGCGGCTGAAGAGGAGCTTAAAGATAAATTGCCATAAATAAAATTGTACGACTAAAAGATCAACCCGGTTCAGGATTGCAGAGATTGATTCTGTTAAGTAAAAACCATATTGAAGAACAAGGCTGGAGATGGCTGCCAGGCTGAAGATCGCCAAAATCATGTTAAGTATTTTTACAAAAGGCGTGGCCCAGTAAAGGTATTCCCCAGATTCATTTACAGTTAATGATTTTATCATGAATATATACTCAAGCTAAACCGCAAAAACTACTTTTTAAAGAAAAAAAACACCGCTCCGATAAGGAAACAATATCCTATTATGTAATTCCAGCGAAACTGCTCACGTAAATAAAAGATGGAAAAAAGAGAAAAGATCACCAGGGTTATTACTTCCTGAATAATTTTTAGTTGCGCAGCACTGAAATGACTGTGGCCGATACGGTTGGCTGGCACCTGAAAGCAGTATTCTACAAAAGCGATCAGCCAACTGATAATTATTACTGTCCATAGTGGCGTATTCTTGAATTTTAAATGCCCATACCAGGCAAAAGTCATGAAAATATTCGAAACCACTAATAGAAAAATTGTTTCCATATCAGGCCTGCTTTTATCAAAGCGAAAAAATATACATTAATACGATTTATTAAGCCAATGTCGCTGATCTTTGTTCACTATCTGGCAGTCAAAAATGCATTGAAAGCTCGCAAAACGCCATTTCTATCCTTAATGGAAACAGTAGTTGGCAGTTCCGGATAATTTTTTTATACTATAATTTTGTATTTATATATTTTATACGGTCGTATTAAGGAGTATGCTGCCCGATGAAGCTAAGTATTGTAATACCGGTTTTTAACGAAGAAAAGACCATCGAAACCACTATCAGGAAGGTTTTAAATGCACCTGTACCTACAGGGATCTCTTCAAGGGAGATTGTGGCGGTTAATGATGGTTCAGGTGATGGATCTGCTGAGTTGTTAAACAGCATGCAAAGCGATGTTATCCGGGTTTTTCATTTAGAAAAAAACAGGGGTAAAGGTGCTGCTCTTCAACATGGTTTCTCCAATTGCACAGGAGATATCGTTTTAATTCAGGATGCTGATCTGGAGTATGATCCAAATGAGTATCCTGTGTTACTTCAACCTATTATTGATGGACATGCAGATGTGGTTTACGGGTCCAGGTTTTTAACTGCAGGGCCACATAGAGTGCTTTATTTCTGGCATTCTGTGGGTAATAAACTTCTTACTCTCCTATCTAACATGTTTTCCAATCACAACCTGACCGATATGGAAACCGGATATAAGGTCTTTAAAAATACTGTTATAAGCCAGATTTCCATCGAGGAGAAACGGTTCGGCTTTGAACCTGAGATTACTGCAAAGATATCCAAGTTAAAAGAAGTGAGGGTGTACGAAGTGGGGATCTCCTATTTTGGCAGAACCTATAATGAGGGAAAGAAAATCGGCTTGAGAGATGCTTTCAGAGCTTTTGTATGCATAATTAAGTACAATCTCAGACCGTATAAGAAAATCCAATGATATCGGCATCCAGGTTAAAGCAGGTATTAATAAGTTTCTGTAAAAAATATAGAAAACCCATTTTTTTTATTGCTCTTGCAGCAATCGTGCTTCCAGAGGTGACCGTTTATTTTCACAAGCCCAATCGAGGATCCGACATATACGGTTATTTAGCTGCAGGTAACGATGCATTAAAACTGGAAAATCTTTACAGGATTTCCGGGCCTGCCAGTAACAACACGTGGCCTCCATTCTTTTCCTTCTTCTCGATTCCACTTGCACTATCTCAAAAAACCTTTGGATTGCCTGTAACAAAGGAGCTGTGGTATGTTTTCAACTTTATTGCCTTTATTCTGGCCATGCAGATGATCTCTTTGCTGCTATATAAGAAGAAACCTTCATTCTTGCCAGGTAAAGACAAGTTTGATTTTACTTCTGATCTGGTTTTTGTTCCCTTTTTTCTTATTCTGCCCGGTTTTATCAAGAATTTTTTCATGCTGCAAATAAACATGTTTGTTCTGTTTCTGGCGATTGCCGGTTTTCTCTTTCACTCCCGGGAAAGAAACTGGATAGCTGGTTTCTTTTTTGGACTTGCTGCTTCGATAAAAGCATTTCCCGGACTTTTTCTGATCTATTTTCTTTTGAGAAAACAGTGGAAACTCGCTGGTATCATCCTTTTGTGGGCTATAGGATTTACCCTTTCACCCATTATTTTTTATGGCTATGAGCGATTCGTTGGCCTGATGACCGAATGGATTTCGATCAGCTTTTTAAAACCATTTGTCATTGGATATCATTCCCATTCGAATCAATCCCTTTATGCATTCTGGGAGCGTCTGCTGGCACATCAGCTTCAAATCACTCAACCGGCATCCATAATGATTAAAGCGTTTAATTATTCGTCAATTATTGCCATATCCGTAATCGTATTTTCATCTATTATGCGATTTCCATATAAGAAATTGACGATATCCGGTTTTATCGAATTTTCCATGATTTGCATTATGATGATGATTTTTCCTCCAATCGCCTGGGAACATTACTGGGTATTATTATTACCAGCAACAGTCTCTATATACTATTGCCTGAAGAAAATGCCGCAGACATTTACTACTTCAGTTAAGTACCTTTTCATTACTTATATATTGTTAACGGGAGTACCTTACATTCTATCTAAATCGGCAATCGCCATATTTTTAAAAATGCATTCAAGTGGTATGCTCTCTGGACTTGTACTGCTAACCGCCCTGGTTATCCTGCATAGAAATATCAGCCTTGATGTATCAGAAGACCTAAAGCACTGATTGAAACAACTACTAAAAAGTAAATTCCCAGAATTGATCACCGGAGAAAATCAATGATTATTAGTTCAAGAATAATGCCCGCAATCCTTACGCTGGTTAAAAAATACAGAAAAGTAATTTTTTTCTTTCTCCTTGCAGCCCTGATAATTCCCGAAATAACCGTTTATTTTAATCCCAATAGCGTCAGGGGCAAGGATGTTCATGGATATATCGAGGCGGGGCACAATGCTCTCAAAGTTGGGGAACTTTATAAGTTTTCCCCCGCCAACACCTGGCCGCCATTCTTCTCATTTTTCTCTATACCCCTGGCTTTGTGTAATGATCTGCTGGGATTACCGCTAACCAAGGTGTTGTGGTATTTTCTTAATTTCATTGCTTTTGTTTTCTCAATGAAGATAATGATGCTGATGCTTTACAAAAAAAGAGCAGCATTCTTTCCGGGTGGTGGTTTCGATTTTACTTCTGATCGGATCTTTGTGCCCTTTTTTCTGGTTCTCCCTGCTTTTATAGCCACATTCTATTGGCTACAGATCAATATGCTGTTACTTTTACTGATTATCTCCGGTTTATTTTTTTACAATAACCAAAAAGAGTGGAAAGCCGGTTTCTTTTTCGGTCTTGCTGCTTCAATTAAAGCATATCCGGGTTTGTTTCTGATCTACTTCCTTTTACGAAAACAATGGAAAGCCGCTATAGCCACTCTGCTCTGGAGTATCGCTTTCACTGTTTCACCAATGCTGTTCTATGGTTTCGAAAAGTTTACAGTTCTGATGACTGAATGGATTTCGATGAGCCTGTTTAAACCTCTGGGACCCGATTACGTAAGTACATACAACCAGTCATTGTATGCGTTCTGGGAGCGACTGCTGGTTCATCAGCTTTATATAGTAGAAACCGCTCCATCCAGGCTTATCAATATAGCCAATTATTGTTCCATTGCTTTAATAGCTATCTTTTCATTTTCATCCATATTAAAAGTTCCACATAAAAGAGGGTCAGTATCGGGTATGATTGAGTTTTCAATCATCTGTGTCATGATGATTATGTTTCCACCGATCGCCTGGAGGCATTACTGGGTGCTGCTATTACCTGCAACCGTCTCGATATACTATTGTATGCGCATGATTCCTGGAGTTACTACTCCATTAGTACGCTATCTGTTATTTATATATGTAATTCTTATGGGAATCCCATACTTCTTTTCCAGAACACCTGTCGGAGAATTTTTTAAATTTTATTCCTGTTACACAATCGCAGCACTGGCTATATTGGCGATTCTGCTTATTCTCCATAGAAATTGCAGTCTTCAGCATTCTGATTCATAGAATAAGCTTGTCTTTTATCCGAAAATATTATCCTTCTACAGAACGAAGTATAAATACCCGGTTTAAAGAAGAATGTGCAGATGAATCCAGATATTAAAAAGACCGATTTAATTGTTACTGGCATGCACTGTGCCAGTTGTGCCAGCAGGCTGCAAAAAACACTGTCATCAAAAAATGGTGTGATCTCTGCAGTGGTCAATTTTGAAACCGGAACTGCATCTGTCGAATTCGACAATTCAAAGATAACATTCGAAGAGTTGAAAAAAACGATTGAAGGTGCCGGGTTCAAGACTCCTCAAAAGAAGATCTCGATTACCATTGGTGGAATGCATTGTGCATCATGCGCTGCTAAAGTAAAAGATGCGCTATGCAGTATAGAGGGAGTGACCGATGCCTCTGTAAATCCGGTAACCGAAAGTGCACTTATCAGCTTAAGCTCTCAGATGATTGATTCTTCAGAACTTGGCCGGGTAATATCAGAAGCTGGATTTGAGTACCGGGGTATTATTGACGAGTACGGAGCCGAAGAAGCCGAAAAGTTAAAAGCCAGGGAGCAGCAGGGCAGATTATATCGAATGATTGCTGCTTTTACTGTCAGTCTCCCCATGATGATCGCGATGTATCTGCCTGCAGTAATGCATCACCGTGTTACTCCTTTAATAATGCTTCTGGTTTCGGCACCGGTTTTTCTCTACGTATCTTCTCCTATCTTAACTGCTGCTTATTCTGCCCTTAAAAATGGCTCTCTGACCATGGATGTAATGTATGCCATGGGAATTGTAACTGCATTTTCAGTCAGCGTTCCCGCTACTTTCGGAATCATATTTTCTCACCAGTTCATGTTCTATGAGACAGCAATCATGCTTGCAGGGTTTCTAACTCTTGGACGCTTTCTGGAGGCAAGGGCACGCGGGAAAACCTCCGAATCAATAAAGAAACTGATTCGTTTGCAGCCTGCTACCGCAACTGTCATCCGTAACAATGAGCAGATTGAGATTCCTGTTGAATCTCTGGTTAAAGGGGATAGAATCGTTGTTAAACCTGGTGAGAAGATTGCGGTTGATGGAAATGTTACCGATGGCGAAAGTTCTGTGGATGAATCGATGATCACCGGCGAATCAATTCCAGTGGTGAAAAAAACTGGTAGCCCGGTTATAGGAGGAACTTTTAACCGCAACGGTGTACTCCAGTTCAAAGCGGAGCGGGTTGGAAAAGATACTGTGCTCTCTCAAATAATCAAACTGGTCAGGGAGGCTCAGGGCTCGCGACCACCTGTTCAGAAAATTGCAGATAAAGCAGTAGAATTTTTCATCCCTTTTGTTTTAGCTGTGGCATTACTGTCCTTTATTGGATGGTATTTTTACGCTGGAGCATCACTGCTTTTTGCGTTTACGACTTTTGTGGCAGTGTTAGTGATCGCCTGCCCATGCGCCCTTGGTCTGGCTTCACCAACCGCTGTGACCGTAGGCATTGGTAGAGGAGCAGAGCTTGGAATCCTTATAAAAAACGGAGAGTCGCTGGAACTTGCCCAAAAGGTGACCCTTTTAATCTTCGATAAAACCGGCACATTAACCGCAGGACATCCGGTGGTTACAGATATGTCTGCTTTTGAGATTTCGGAGAACACATTGCTTTTTTATGCCGCATCAGTGGAAAAAAATTCGGGACATCCTCTGGGCGATGCCATACTGAGTGCCGCAAAAAAGGCTGGAATAACCCTTGGAGAAACCAGCGGATTTTTTACCGTTGAAGGAAAGGGAGTACGGGCTGAAGTGAATGGAAAGATGATTCTTATCGGAAACCGACTTTTTCTTAACGAATCCGGAATCGATTTTTCCCGCATCGACAAAAAAATCACTGAAATGGAACAGCAGGGCAAAACGGTTATTCTGGTAGCTGATTATGAAAAACTGCTGGGGGCTATTGCAATTGCCGATCCTTTAAAAAAATCCTCACAGAAGGCAGTAACTGAATTGAAAAAAATGGGATGTGATGTGGTCATGATTACTGGTGATAATAAGAGAACTGCCAGTTCAGTCGCTTCCCAGGCCGGTATAACCAGGGTTCTGGCAGAAGTGCTTCCTCAGGACAAGGCTGCGGAAGTAAAAAGGTTGCAGGCTGAGGGGCAAATTGTTGCTTTTGTCGGTGATGGGATAAATGATGCTCCGGCATTGGCCCAGGCGGATGTGGGTATTGCTTTGGGTAGTGGAACCGATGTAGCTGTAGAGAGTGCTCAGATTGTTCTGGTTAAAAATGATCCACTCGATGCGGTGGCTGCGATACAACTGGGAAGGAAAATGATGCAGAGAATAAAGTGGAATCTTTTCTGGGCATTTGCCTACAATGGTGCACTTATTCCTTTGGCAGCCGGGATGCTCTATCCTTTATGGGGAATAAGTTTCAGGCCCGAACTGGCTGGATTTGCCATGGCCATGAGTTCTGTAACTGTAGTTACTCTTTCGCTCCTGCTTAAAAGATACACACCACCAGCGTTGCGCTAATATTACTATTGATAGTTTCATTCGAGAAATAAACTACCTCTTCTTATCCTGCTTTGTTGCTTTCCATCTTAACATTGACATTTACAGCAGCTCCGGTATTTAATCTGTAAAATGTGCATAATTGAGGAAAATGCAATATATTAATTAACAAATATCTGGTGAGAAATCAGAAATAATCAGATAAAAACAATCAGACAGAATTGGATATAATATCTAATCAGAAGAAAATCCCAAATCACAATTTTTAAATTCTAAACAAATTCCAAATTACAAAACCTAATTTCTAAACAGGGATAAGAGGTTTTAAGCAACTAGTTTATCAGTTGAGCCTTTTTTCTCATTTCGGTTTTCGAATTTCGTGCTTTGAGGGATTATGATATGAACTCTTTTCGAGTATTATTTGCTTTCCTGACAATTTTTAGCCTGCTTTCGCCAGCTTATCCAATTATTGTATGGGAAGGAAAAATCGTTCCGGAGTGGCCTGATCAGTTACCGGGCAGACTGGCAAAACGATCTGAATCATCCGGTTCATTGTCGACGGATGGTCTGGGGTTTTACCCAAATCCCAAAGGCACAATCTATGGGCTTACAATGATCGTAGATTTCAGTGATCAACCTGCAATCTTCACAGAGCAACAGGTGTCGGACTGGTTAAATAAGCCTGGGTTTTCGATGGGGGGCACAAAGGGATCTGTGCGGGACTATTTCTATGAATGCTCCAACGGACAGGTTGATCTTCAGAATCATATAGTAGGGTATTACCGGGCGAACAAATCCAAATCTTATTATGAAAACGCTAGTGGTTATGAAACTGCAGCCGAACTAGTAAAAGAATTGATCGAGTTCTGGGATGCTACAGTTGATTTCTCAAAATATGACAACGACAGCAATGGGACCACCGAAGCTATCAGTATCGTTTATGCTGGTTCAGGACAAACATGGGGAAAAGGACTCTGGCCACATGCCGGGAGTGTTGGAATCAAAAAAGATGGCGTGACAATTGGACGCTATAATATGTGTGACATGGGCACGAATTTATCGTTATATGTGTTTTGTCATGAAACTGGACATATGGTTTTCGGGTGGCCTGATCTTTATTGGTTTGGTGATTACTGCCTGATGGGGAACAGGATGAGCGATGTCAATCCACAGGCTATCAATGACTTTTTCAGGGCTGACCAGGGATGGATTCCTTGTGAGACTCTAAGCGTATCTACCAATAAATCCTTTAAAGCCTGCCATAATGGAAACGGATATCTGTATGTCAATCCTGCAAAAAAAACAGAAATGCTTTTCTGGTCAGTAATTACAAATACCGGCCGGTGGAGCAATATTAAAGGCAAAGGACTTCTTTTATATCATTTCGATTATTCGATCCGAAACAACAGTTCTGCAACCAAAAGATGTTTGTATGTTGTAGAGGCAGATGGAAATAATGCTATGGCAGCACAGCAGTGGCCTAATCCGGGAAGCTCTTCGAAGGATTTTTTTTATAAAGGAAATAATAATGAGTTCTCATCATCATCAAACCCAGTCTCTCGTTGGGGCTTGAAAATATCAAATATCAGCGAACCTGAGGATACCATGTTATTTGATGTAGGGGAAGGATCGGTGAGTATTTCCCGTTCGAAGAATAGCCGTGTGCTGTTTGAAGATGAAATTAAGAGAAAGTGTGCCGCCTATAACCTGCTGGGCAGAATTAATTCATACAGAGGCAGTGAAATAAAAAAAGCTGCTGGAGTTTACTTCATACAGAGTGATGTATATAGAGGTAAAGAGGTTTTGATATCAGGTGAATAAAGATTGCTGGATGTGCAATTCTGATTTTTTAAGTTAATAGACTCTGATCAAAGATTTCCGATTCTTCGATCAGATACTAATAAATGTTTTCTTCAGATAGCAGAGCATTACACTATTTCTGGACGATCAACTACACATCAATTACAGTCCAATTATCTTCATATATATCAACAGTTCTTCCATCATTCCTCCATCTATTAGGTGCAATAACAATTTTGTTTTCATTAGAGCAAAGATGTTGTGCCCACCAACTGAAAGTGCTGTTAGACATTATAAAATGTTTACAAGAGCTCATAAGTCTCAATGTTTCCCAGACAGGATCCTTTCCACATTCATAGTATACTTTACCTGGAAAGTTCATGTTTTCCTTAACCCATTCAATATCATCTGAAAAAACAATCAAAACAGCATCAGGAAATTGCTTCCTTATAATTTCAACAGCTTTGTAATAATACTGTTCTTTGCAAATGAACACGTTGTCTTTGTTCTCGGCGCTGAGAAAATCTCCTCTCCTGATTGCAATGCAGACGGAATTCGAAGATGTTATTGTTTTGTACAATTCTGTGTTTCGGGCTAATAACGGATATCTTGGTGTAAATTCATTTTTTATCAAGTCATCTATTTCCGAAAAATACCTGGGAGATTCAAAATAGCCAATGACAATTTTATGTCTGATAAACTTGTAAGGATCATTAAATTTAAAATATCCATCCATAAGAAAAAATATTCCGAATTTGCTCAATATCGGAGCGAATCTTTTTTGTTTCCTGTATACTGTCAGGGGATCATTATGACGCAGATATTTCTGCATTAAAGCCAGCAACAGCTTTTGCACAACAGAATATTTTTTATTCTTTACATTTATTTTATGTTTGCAAACATTAAAATCGGCCAGGGAGTTTCTCCACCCATTCTCCTCATCGTACTTTCTTAATATTTCATTGAAATTAATTGATAGTTCATCATTATATTTAATTGTTAAATATCTGGCAAATGCATATTGAAACATTTGATTGCCCGTTCTATCTCGAATTTCAAGATATACCATGGGTCTCTCCTTATCTTGCTGTTTAAACCTCTTCAAAAGAATTTAAGGGTAGTTTCTGGTAAAGGAAATTCTCCCCAAATTATGAAATATCAAATTTCAGCATTCAAAGTACCTGAAACCTGATTCATACGATTCAGGTGAAAATATAAGAGTTATTCGTAATACTGCCAATTATTATCTCGACAAACTGTGCGGACCGGTTGTTTTTTTGTTCAACAATTTTGAGAGAGACGGTATTTTTAGGGATAATATGCAATATGTGTCCTAAATTCGAGCCCTGAATCCCCCGATCTCCCGCCCCCTAATCCCCCGAGGGGGGACTTTAAGATCACCATGATGTAACACCTGTGAACCTCTGAATTTCTTAAAGCACAACTATACTCTTTTCATAAAATTTTCTGTTACTACTCATGTATTGAAACCTTAACTGCGGTTTTAACATTTCCGGTTCTTTGTTTAGATTAGATATTCTATTCAGATTACTTCTGATTAGATATTGTTTTGATATTAATTCCTATTTTTTCATATTTGATATTATTCCGTTATTTTCTGCCATCAGTTACCTGAGTAGCAACAGTATCAATTAAATTATGACATCGTGAAAAATTCCTTCACATCTAACGGAACTATCAAATATTTTCAAAGCATAATTATCCGATAAATGGAAACTGCTTTTTCCCTTGAATTGTCAATTTGAATGGCAATGTGCGCGCTTCCGATGTATCATTTACAATGATACGTCTGCGTTGGGCAGCTCTCGAAAAAGACCATCACTTCCGGTATATGGGATTTTTCACTGGAAAGAATGCTTTAACCTAGCGTCTCTGCGTGAGACATTCCAATTTCTGCGTGAAGAAGGAATAAAATTAACGATTCAGAATCATTCGCGTTAGATATGTTTCTCCCTGCGTTTGCAGACGCAAAATGAAGGTTCCGTTTGGTACTCCATCTCCCTGCCATATCACATATGGACTTGCAGTTCCGCGTGAATAATGAAGACGCTTCCCTTTAAGATCAAACACCGTGAGAGCAAAACCGGAAGGCTTTTCAAAAATAAAAGATCCTTTACCATTGGAATTTAAAAACAGCACCGGAGTGTTTGGAGTCCTTTTTGAAGAAGTGGGAATGAGGATTTTGTTGGTAGCCAATTCGTATGCTCCAATATCGATAACGCTTCCTTTGGGACGGACAATTCCATCCCGGTCTATAGTGGGAGCAAGATCGGTCACACCTGCATCAACTGCTGCACAACCATTTTTCAAATGTAAGTTACCGGCATTGTAATCGACAAAAAAGTCAGCGTAATTTTTCACTACGATATTATGATCCGAAATTACTCCCTGCGCCGATACATTTATCGCTGTAGTCAGATTGTTTCTCACGATGCAACGAGTGGAGGGTGTTCCGCTTTTATGGTCACAGAATCTGATCCAGGGTGGGCCGGGTTTTTCCTGATTGATATCTACTACAGTATAGTTAATGATAATGCAGTTAATTGCAGCCGACAAAGTGATACCATGCCAATGATCTGTGATTATTACGTTGTTTTCGACCAGCCAATCCTCAAACATTCCATCAAAACAGCCTATCCCCTGAAGAGTTCCCAGA